>JAUZOD010000022.1 GCA_030706635.1 Bacteroidota bacterium | reverse complement strand
TCTTTACTTGTAGTATGAAGTCTGCCCTTTTGCTGCTGACCGGTCTCTGGTTCCTGCCGGCTAAACATGCCCGGGCGCAGCTGACAGCCAAAACAGCTGATAATGCGTTCCTGATCACGCGGATGGCCGAGATCTATCACGTTCAGCCAAGAGCCGTGGATAAGGAGTTCTCAGCTGATCTGTTCTCTCAAATGATTGCAGCGCTGGATGCGGATAAAATCTATTTCTCCGGTGAGGATCTGAACCAGCTGAAATCCTGGCAATACACCCTCGATCAGGAGCTGCTGAACAGAAAGGCGGTTTTCCTGGATGCACTCATCAGTCTTTTTGGAAAAAGGATCCGTCAAACGGATTCCCTCCTGGACATTTTTTCAAAAACTTCTTTTCCCCTGAATACGGGCGACAGCTATACCGTTGCTGAAGATACCGTTTTTGCTTACAATGATGGTCTGCGCAGGATCAGGCTCAATAAACTATTCCGGCGGAATGTGCTCGAAACCATGGCCGATGAATATGATGAAAACGATTCCCCGCGGCATGAACTGAAAGCCGATAGCCTCGAATCCGCTGCGCGGAAAAAAGTGTGGCACGCATTCAAAAGGGATATCCAGCGCGTCCTGCAGTTCAATGACGGTCTGCCGGGTTTTGTTTGCAACGCCTGGTGCGAATCGGTGGCTTCCTGCTTCGACCCGCATACGGAATTTTTCTCCATGGCAAAAAAAGAAGAGTTCCAGGCAGAGCTCGGAGATAAACAATTGCAATTTGGATTTGGCCTCGCTGATGGCAAAGAAGGTACCGAGATCTCGCGGCTCAAACCGGGAAGTCCCGCGTATAAATGCGGACAGATCCATGAAGGCGACGCCGTGCTGGCCCTGCAGTGGGAGGGGAATGAAGAGGTGGACGTCTCCGATGGTTCGCCCGCCGAAGTGAGTGCACTCATCTCGGGGGATCATCCCAAAAGCCTGACGCTTACCCTGAAGAAAGGAGATGGCAGCATCCGCAAGGTCACCCTGCAGCGCGAGAAAGCGGAAGTGGATGACGACAACAGCAAAGTGCGGAGTTTTGTGATTAAAGGGGCTCACCGCATCGGGTTCATTTCTTTGCCTGCCTTTTACACCGATTGGGAAAGCGATGCTTCCGGTTCCGATAAGGGCTGCGCCGATGACGTGGCCAAGGAAATCCTCAAGCTCAAGAAAGACAGTATAGAAGGCCTTATACTGGACCTCCGCTACAACGGCGGCGGATCCATGACCGAAGCCATTGCCCTGGCGGGCATTTTTATCGACGTGGGGCCCGTCGGCATGACGAAAAATAAAGAAGGCAAGGTCTTCACCATGAAAGACGTGAACCGGGGTTCCGTTTATGATGGTCCCCTGTTGCTGCTCGTGAATGGGTTCAGCGCTTCCGCATCCGAGGTGCTGGCAGGTACTTTACAGGATTATCATCGCGCCCTGATCGTGGGGTCACCCACTTTTGGGAAAGCCACAGCGCAGGTGGTGCTGCCGCTGGACACAGTTTTTGATGAGGATCATCTGGAGAGAATGAAGTCGGCGGAAAATTTTATCAAGGTCACGGTAGAGCGGCTTTACCGGGTGAATGGATCCAGTGCCCAGGAGACCGGTGTGATTCCGGATATCCTGCTGAGGGATTTTACCGCCACGAGGTCCGAACGGGAAAAGACACTGCCTTTTGCCCTGGACAACAAGACGATTGATTCCAACAAGTATTATCATGCTTATCCGGCGCTTCCCGTGGAGCGTCTCAAAACTTTTGCCAGCTCATTTACCGATACCTGCGCCTATATTAAATCCTTTAATCAATTCCTGGACGGGTTGATGGCTTTACAGTCGCCGAAGGACGAATCTTTGTCGCTGCAGAAAGTGCGTGCGGATCATGTGAAGATGAAAAAATTCCTGGAAGACCGGGACAGATCGCAGTCATCCGTTTCCCTTCCCTACGAGATCCAGTGGAACGAGTTTGAAAAAATAAGAATGCAGGCAGATGAAGACCTGCGGAATACGAATTTGCAGCTTACCAGCGTTTTATCCAGGGATCCGGGACTGTTGCTGGGCTACCAGCTGGCGACCCGGATGCTGCCGCAATAAATTCATTATCATATCAAAACCAATCTGATGTACAGGTGCTTTTTTTTCATGCTGATGCTGACGGTATGTTCACTGACGAAATCTCATGCACAGACCATTGAAAATGCAGGGGACTACATGACCCAGGTCTCCGGCGCGCAAATGGAGATGAACGAAAAATACATGGCCTATGTGAGTGCTGCGGCGCACAGCCGTCGTGCCCGGAAAGTAGAAAAATTAAGAGCGCAGGCACTGGAAAGCATTAACAATGCGAAATATAAAACCATCGGTCTGCCCAAATACAAAGGAGATAATTCTTTGCGCCAGGCCAGCATAGACTATATCCAGTTTTGCTACCGGATCTTCAACGAAGACTATTCCAAGATCGTGAATATGGAGGAGATCGCCGAGCAGTCGGTAGATCAGATGCAGGCCTATCTTTTACTCGAAGAAAAAACCTCGCAGAAACTGGAAGAAGCATCTGCCAACCTCGCTGTAGCGGAAAAGGAATTTGCCGCAAAAAACAGCGTGATCCTGGTGGATACAAAAAATGATCTTAATGATAAAATGGCTTCGGCCGGGCAAGTAACGCAGTATGCTGACCGGATCTATATCCTGTTTTTTAAATGTAACTGGGAAGACGGTCAGTTGTTCAATGCCCTGAACAGCCACAAGATCAACGATGCGGAACAGGCGCGCAATGCCCTGATCAGTTTTGCCGACGAGGGATTAGCGGCTTTGAAAGCAGACAGTCTGAAGGACTACAAAGGCCATTCCGGGCTTGCCAATGGTTGTCGCGAGGCCCTGGAATTCTACAGCCGCATGGCCAAAAATGATATTCCGAAACTCACCGATTTCTATCTGAAACAGGAAAATTTTGACAAGATCAAAAAGAGCATGAACGCGAAGGGCAGCAGGCGTACCAAGGCAGACGTAGAAGAATACAACAAGGCCGTAAAGGAAATGAATGCCAGCGTGAGCAGCTTTAACGAGCTCAACCAGGACCTGAACAAAAGGCGCCAGGAAGTGAGCCAGCATTGGGAAGAATCAGAGAGAATTTTTAAGGATGATTTGATGCCGTATTATAAGTGATTGAGGTGTGGGCTGCTTGGGGTAAATTGTTGATGGTTGATGGTTAATGGACTTTCTGTGAAACTCTCCGACTGAAAACTGCCATTACTCATGTGCCAGGCTACACATGAAGTCCATTAACCATCAACTATCAACCATACCCCTCAAAGTCCCCGCTCTACAAACTCAATAAACGTCAACAGCGCTCCCCAATGATAAAATCCATCGGCGCTGTGCACATCGCCGCCTGTTCCGGTTACCGAATTATAGTTTTCATAAACTCCGCCGTCTGCTTTCCAGTTTTGCATCAGCAACGCTTTGGATTTGCTGATGAGATCCAGGCGGGCTTCGGGTAAATGATAGTTCCGCATGCCCATATAGACCAGGAAATTCATGGGTCCCCAGATCCTTCCGCGCCAGTAATCATTGTCTTTGAACGCAGGATTATTCCTGGAAATGGAGGGGATTACATATTTACCATAAAATTCATCCGGATTATAATAATGTTCCTTTATCATTCGCTCCGCCTGCTTTTCCGTGCAGGCTTTGGCCAGCATGGGATAGAAATTGGTCGGAGACAGGCGATAACTCTTTTCTCCATTATCCAATCGCTTGTTTAAGAAAATGCCTGTTTTTTCATCCCACATACCAGCCAGTTGTCTGGTATAAAAGGATGCTCTTTTATTTAATTCTGCTGCTTCTGCTTTTTTGCCCAGTATGGTGGATATTTCCGCCAGCGAATTACAGTCTGCGATGTACATGCTCATCAACCCCACGTCGGCCAGTTCCATGGTGTGCGTGGTCTGACTAAAGGGGATGGAATCATACATCGGGGAATTATCGAGTCCTGACTCGAATTTTGCCGCCTGCAGATTATTTTTTTCTATTGATTTCAGGGAATCGGGAACCGGTGTTGATCCCCAGCACAGATATCCCTTTACGTCTCTTTTGCTGGCCCACCATCTGTTCCAGGTCAGGAGTTCGTCGTAAACTTCATTTAAAAACCATTTCTCCTTATACTTATTATAAATCCAGAGGATGATGGCGCTGCCGACAGGCGGTTCGGAGCGGTCCCAGGATGTATTCCCGAAGGGCGACTGGTAGTTGGGAATAAAGCCATCGGGTGTGATGGACTTGGTGATCTCCACGGCGTTGGCGTAAGCAAGATCCTTGTTGAACGAAGAGAGCATATAGCTCGCGAAGTAAGTATCCCAGTCGAACAGCACGAATCCTCCCCAGCCATTGCTCCAGCTCCTGCTTACGGGTGTGATCACCCGGTGATTCGGAGCGTCGTAAATGGTATTCCAGGCCAGAATGGTTTGCATTGCGGTAAACGAGGAGGCCAGGTCACCGTGGCTATCCATTCGTTTTTGCTCTTCGTCACGATGCTTCTGAATGATGGCTTTTATTTCCGGTAATGTTCTGGTTTTTCCGGTATAAATGCCGATTTCATTGTCCAGGGTAAACGTAAGGTGTGGCGCCGTCGTCACTGCATAAGCGTCTTCGACCGGTGATGCAGTGGTATGCACTTCAATAGTATCTTCCGGGAACATCCCGAAAAGACCATTGTTGTGCATTCCGATCGAACCCTGCAGGTTCCAGAGCAAACCGGCTTCAACAACTAAATAATTCTTTGATTTTTTCCCCGGAGAAACTAAAATCAGTTCATCTGCTCCGTCGGTGGCGCTCTGGATGGATAGCTCTTCCTCTTTATAGGTCAGCTTCATGCTGGTATAACTTCCATCGTCTGCACGCAGACCGGGTAAAACCTTTTCGGGACGGTTACTGATGGCAGGCTCTTTGAACGTTTCTTTCAGATAATCCGGATTGCCAGGCTGTGTTAAACATAAGTTGATCGAAAAACCCTGGGGAAGATGCACATGGGAGGTAAAACTGCCATTATACCAGGTATTCCAGCCGCTGCAAAGCTTGCGCTGGAGTTCTCTGTATTCGGGCGTTTTAATATTGCGACTGACCGGCTGTGCATACATAAAAGAAGGCGAGGCTAGCAGCAGGGTCAGAACTGAAACGAAACGGGTTTTTTTCATGATTTAAAATTATGTCTCAGAAGGGGTAAATAAGCGGTGATGACAAACAAATATAAAACCATTTTGACGGGTATTGTTTGTGATGATCTTTACGGGTTACTGTTTGCCATCCCCGGGTCTTTGAACAGGGGGTTGTTTACAAAAGAGGTATCGGTGAGTGTTCCCAGAAACTGGATCAGATAAAATTTGTCGTTATCGCTCAGCGGGATTCCCTTCCTCAGGGAAGTATCGAGGGTGGCACTTTGAGTCACGCCCCTGCTGTAATGATCCAGCACATCACTGAGGGTTGCGAACCGGCCATCATGGCCGTAGGGAAAAGTCAGGTACACATTGCGCAGGCTGGGCACCCTGAACTTCAGCGAATCTTCTTTTCTACCGGTAATGCGCATACGCCCGTAATCTTTCAGGGTACTGTCTGCCGCGAGACCCGTGTTCCGGTAGCTGAGATCAGTGAACAACGGTTCTTTATGACAGGCGGCGCATTTCTGCTGAAAGATTTCATATCCCGGTTTTTCATATTGGGTAAAAACCGCTTCGCCTCTTTGCACTTTGTCATATTTTGAATTTGCAGATACAAGAGAAACGGTGAACTGGGTCAGCGCACGCAAAATCCTTTGTGAATTAATGCCAGGGCTTCCGAATGCCTTATTGAAAAGCGCCGGATATTGTTTGTCCTGCTTCAACTTGCTGATCACATGACCAAGACTCTCGGCCATTTCGTGCGGATCCAGCATGGGTGCCAGCGGTTGTACTTCGAGGTTGCTGATGCCGCCATCCCAGTGGAATTCCTTTTGCCAGGCCAGATTAAACAAAGCCGGTGCATTCCGGTAGCTGAATTGATTATTATAGCCATGGCTTAGCCGGTGTTCATAAGTGGCAAAAGCGGCAAATTGCTGATGGCAGGAAGCGCAGGGGAAATTGCCGTCAATGGAAAGTTTCCCGTCATAAAATAATTTGCGGCCCAGCTCAAAGCCGGCGCGGGTTACCGGATTCTTTTCAAAAGGGTAAACCGGTGGCGGAAACCCCCTGGGAATAACAAAAGGAAAGGGCGTATGGGTCAACATCACGCAGCACGAGGCCAGCAGCGCTATGATCAGCATGGCTTTCATCGTTTGTCCGGAATTTCAATTCCGGTAAAGCTGCCGGCGAAATTTTCAAAGAGTTTATGGGCGAGCTCTCCCGGCGTGGTGCATGCCGGCGTATTGCGGATATGGATGGGTGTTATACCCTGAAAAAACCGGTCCAGATCGATGGGGATAACCAGGATCGTGGTTTCCGCTTTGTTTACATGGAATGTTCGTCCGGGTGGAGTTGCCAATTTTATCGTGCGGATGGTTTGGTACGGGCTTCTGTATCCACCGATATGGTAGGCAAAGCCGTGTGCCGGCTCATTCGATTCCGGGGAAACGCCTTCTATTTTGAAACAGATATATCCGCTGTTCCAGGTCCAGAACATGCCCTTCAGAGGATCGAGCAGTCCCGTTTGTGCGCCGCTGGTCTGATCTGCGGAATCTATTCCCAGCCGGAGATGGATTTCGTTGTAGTCGCCGTTCTTAATATGAAGCGCCACGGAAGTGCTGTTTGAATCGGCAAAATCAATAAGTTGATAAGCGCTTGCGGAAATTCCTTTTTCCGCAGGTGCGCCGTTAAGACCGGCTGATATTTTGCCGGTATAGAAGCGAAATATATCCAGCTTAAAACTTTCTCCAAACGGATCGGGATAATCTTTATGAAGCTCCAGGGGCTGGCCGTGCAGCGTAATTTTAAAACGGAGGATCAGGTTTGGTGCGGGTGGTATTGTGGTCCGGAAGGAAGTTGCGATGATCATCAGGATCATGCCGCATGCCAGCCGGAGTGTTTTGGATAAAGCATCTGGTTTAGAAACAGCGGGATAAATGTCCCGGGCTGCTGATATGAAGAAAAGGCGCCTCATTCAAAGCGGTTGATCTTTTTCCTGAAATTTTTGATCTGCGATTTTTTCTGTTTGGATTCTTTCTTTTTTTCTTTTGAAGCGAAGCTGGGTTTTGTCGGCCGGCGCGGCTTGGGTTTGATGAGGGCACGCTCAATAAGGTGTTCGATCTTTTTCACCACTTCTTCCTTATTCTCAAGCTGCGAGCGGTGCTCCTGACTTTTGACCAGCAGAAAACCTTCTGCATTTATTTTGGAAGCCAGTTTTTGCTGCAGGATGGTTTTCTGTTCTTCGCTGAGAAGTTCCGAATTCCCGATATGGAAATAACCCAGCACCATGGTCTCCACCTTATTCACGTTTTGCCCTCCTTTTCCACCGCTGCGGGCCGTGCGGAAACTGATTTCTTTGGAGAAGGAGAGGTTCATGGGGCGAATGTAGGAGGAAAATGTGGGAGTAATGTGATAATGTGCTGATGTGTTAATGTGTAAATGAATTTCTGCACCATTAGTAAAATAATTAGCTTACAAGCCTTAATTTACACATTAGCACATTTCCACATCAGCACATTAGCTTTGCGCGCAATAATCCAACGAGTCACCCATGCCGGCATTAGCATTGACGGTTTGCTGAGATCATCTATCGGTCGTGGGCTTTTGGTGTTGGTTGGTATTGAAGATGCCGATGGGGTGGAAGACATTCAATGGATTAGTCATAAAATTATTCAGCTGCGGATCTTTGATGATGGAGAGGGGGTGATGAACCGTTCTCTGCTGGATACCGGCGGGGAGATATTGCTGGTGAGCCAGTTCACGTTGTTTGCTTCCACAAAAAAAGGGAACCGGCCTTCTTATATCCGGGCTTCGAAACCAGGTATAGCCATCCCGCTTTATGAATCCCTGATTGCGCAGATGGAGCGGGATCTGGGCAGAAAAATCCAGACTGGCGTTTTTGGGGCGGACATGAAAGTGGAACTGCTGAATGACGGTCCGGTTACCATTCTGATCGACACGAAGAATAAGGAATGAGGGGACTGAGCCGGTCACTTGTCTTCGTCATATTCTAAAAAATATCCATCAGCAGTCAGGGCCTCTTTGCTGATTTTTTTGGAGTATGGCATGAATAGAAAGCTAATATACAGATCTCCTTTTTCATTTATTGCTTTGTATTTACGGGCTATACTGAGAACTTTTAAGAATTTTTCAGACAAATGGTCGTTAATATCCGTCACAAAAACAGATTTAAATTTGCCCGGACTATCTGCCTTAAGATGAATGCCTTTGAGGCAAATATTCATGTGCAGAGCTTCCTGATAGAGTTGTTCTGATAGCTTGATTGCCAAATCGACGTTCCTGGAAAACTGCGTCGCGAGGGTTCGAAATTTTTCATCCCAACCAGCCTGAATTCCAGCCTCTTTACCCAAAAAATAAGCATCTATCAATTCATCGCCACTAAATACCCCGGTATTTTTGGCCCAGTTAGCTGGAATTTCGGGCTTTGAGGTCGTGCTTTTGATTTGCTCTTGTACCATAAAAATGAATCTATTTTTTTTCAATAAATTCTGAATGAGAAATATGTTTACGAAAAGGGTTGCCTAAATTTATAATTTAATGGTTATCATTTATTTGATTTCTGGTCCTTCCCGGAAGGGACAAACCAGGAAAGTTGAAAACGATTCCATTAATCCGAACGCGGAACTCAGGCAAATTAAATAAAAACGATTGCAATTATCCAGGTTAAAACACCCTAAATTCCCAGTATTTCGTGCATAAGTAATTGTACTTATCAGGGGTAATTTCGCGTACGGGGAGGTTTGATGGGGTTTTACGTTCTTTATTATGATGAATCTTAAAATTTATATTGCCAACGCATTTGCCGATAATAAATTCGGCGGCAATCCGGCTGCGGTGGTTCCTTTGGATAAATGGCTGAGTGAAACCCTGATGCAGCAGATTGCGGCTCAGAACAATTTAGCGGAGACCGCTTTCATTGTTCCCCAGGATGGGGATTATGCTATCCGGTGGTTTACACCGACAGTGGAAGTGGCGCTTTGCGGGCATGCCACGCTGGCTTCCGCCCATATCTTCTTCAACCACCTCGGATATCCTAAAGATCAGATCCGGTTTCATTCTAAAGGCGGACCGTTGCAGGTGTCCAGAAATGCAGAAGATAAGATCATGCTGGATTTTCCGGCTGATCAGCTTGTTCCGGCTAATGACACGGATCTGGTCGAAAAGGGGTTAAAGATAAAACCTGCGGAGCTTTATAAATCGGCTTTTGATTATATGGCGGTGCTCAACGATCAGGACGATATAGAGAAACTTTCTCCGGATTTCGGCCTGCTGACGAAACTGCCCTCGCGCGGACTCATTGTCACGTCCAGGGGTCATGAAGCTGATTTTGTTTCCCGCTGTTTTTTTCCGCAGTCGGGCATTAATGAGGATCCCGTTACCGGATCGGCGCATACG
The DNA here is from genome assembly GCA_030706635.1 of Bacteroidota bacterium. Taxonomy (GTDB): domain Bacteria; phylum Bacteroidota; class Bacteroidia; order Chitinophagales; family Chitinophagaceae; genus Puia. Next base: position 48,118 of record JAUZOD010000022.1, on the reverse strand, counting down.
GCGATGGTTCCTTACTGGGCGGAGAAACTGGGGAAATCAAAGCTATCCGCCATTCAGTTATCTAAACGAAGAGGATACCTGGACTGCGAATTAAAAAAAGACCGGGTGCTCATGAGCGGCCATGCATTTACCTATCTTGTCGGTGAAATTGATATTTAATCCCGAAATCTTTTATACGCATGTCAACGGAGGAATTATCCATACGCAAGGCGCAGGAGCTGATTGATGCCTGGATACAAACCACGGGAGTCCGTTATTTCAGCGAGCTCACCAATATGGCGATCCTCACGGAGGAAGTGGGAGAAGTGGCCAGGCTCATGAGCCGTCTCTATGGGGACCAGTCCTTTAAAGATTCCGATCTGCAGAAAAATCTTCCGGATGAACTGGCGGATGTATTGTGGGTGCTGATGTGTATCGCGAATCAGACCGGTGTTGATCTGACCGCCGCGCTCCGGAAAAATCTTGAAAAGAAGAATGTGCGTGATGCGGGGAGGTGGGGTTGATGAGGAATGTGCTGATGTGGAAATGTGCTGATGTGAAAATTCTTTGTGTGCATCAACACATCAGCACATTTCCACATCAGCACATTCTTCACTGCCCCTGCGCCAAACTATACGCCTTCTTGCCTCCGCGCATATTCAGCAGTTCACTTGAGCTGATCTTGAAATCGCCGCTGAGGCTAACATAGAGTCCGAGCACATCCTGTTGATTCAATGGAGAACCATCCAGGCTTTCAAAACGGACATTGTATAAATTGACCAGGTTGGTATATTTTGAGCCGGTGGGCCATACCTGGGTACCGCGGTTGCTGATGCTGACGAGATTGAACTTGACACCGCCATGGCGCTGACATTTTTTGGCGATGTATTCCGGTTGTTCGGAGCTCACGATAAACATGTCCACGCCCACTATATATTCTTTCAGGGTTTCTTCTGAAACCATCATTTGGTTATGGTCCAGTTTAAAAACAGTCGGGGTAACGTGCATATTGGGCATCACCGGTTTGGCGCCGTGCTCCGGGGTTTTACCGAAATGGTTGATGATGGCCTGGGCGAATTCGGTGGTATTTTTTCCGGGAATGGCTTTATCTCCAAAATCTCCGGTGTGTATGCCCTGTTCCAGAGTATAGAGCAAAGCATTCTCTATCACGGCCGCATTCTGCATATAACCCAGATGACGCAGCATCGCGATGCCGCTCAGTAACAAGGCGGTGGGATTGGCAATGTTTTTTCCGGCAATATCCGGGGCTGTTCCGTGCACAGCTTCAAAGATGGCAATATGATCTCCGATATTTGCCGATGGCGCAAAACCCAGTCCGCCCACCAGTCCCGCACAAAGGTCCGAGATGATATCGCCCTGCAGATTGGTGAGTACAACCACATCAAATTCCTGCGGGCGCACCACGAGTTTCATAGCCAGGTCATCCACAATGATATCATCCGATTTTAACTCCGGATATTGTTTGGCCACTTCCTGGAAACATTCCAGAAAAAGTCCGTCGGTGAGCTTCATGATATTGGCTTTATGTCCGCAGGTAATCCGGCGGGCACCGTTCTTTTTCGCCATTTCAAAAGCATATTTAATCACCTGCAGACTGCCCGGGCGCGTGATGAAACGCCTGCTGAGGGCCACATCATGGGTGGGCATGTGTTCGATGCCGCCGTAAGTATCCTCAATATTTTCCCGGACGATGGTAATGTCGATGGGAATACCCGCTTTGGAAAAAACGGTATCCACGCCATGGAGGGAAAGAAAGACCCTTTTGTTTGCATAGGTATTCCAGGTTTTCCGGGCGGTGACATTCACGCTTTTTACTCCTTTTCCTTTCGGGGTTTCCATGGGTCCTTTGAAAAGTATGCCCAGTTCTTCAATGGTATGCTGGGCTTCGGGGGTCATTCCGTTGGAGAATCCCTTGTCGAATACCCATTTACCCATATCCACCACTTCGTATTCGATCGGTACCTGATTGGCATTGAATATGGAAAGAACGGCGTCCATGATTTCGGGCCCGATACCGTCTCCCCTGGCGACTGCGATTTTCATGATAAAAGATTAGTGCTGTTGGGCGCGAATGTACGAGAAAAGGTTGACGGTTGACAGTTGACGGTTGACCGATATCAGGGGCGGATTCGCAACTAAAGGCCGTCAACCATCAACCGTCAACCGTCAACCCTTTCTCAAAGCATTTCCTTAATTTTACGTAAATTAACTCCATGGCGAACAAAATTTCAGAAGGGGTTGAGATTGATGTCGAGACTTTTTATCAGCCCGACTACAGCAATCCTGTTGCGGGTGAACATATGTTTGCCTACCGCATTACCATCTGGAATCACAATGATTTTCCGGTAAAACTGAACCGCCGGCAGTGGCATATTTTTGACAGCAACGGAACCCACCGGGAGGTGGAGGGAGAAGGCGTGGTGGGTGTTCAGCCGATCCTTCAGCCGGGAGAGAAATACCAATATGTCAGCGGTTGCAACCTGCGTACCGAAATGGGGAAGATGTATGGCAGCTACAATATGGAAAACCTGAATTCCAAAAAGATCTTCGAGGTGAATATTCCGATGTTTGAGATGATTGTTCCGTTTAAGATGAATTGATAATAATTTGAAAATTTGAGAATTTGAAGATTTGAAAATGAAGGGCAGGCCAACCTGATTTTATTATGTAAATATCAGACTCTCCGATCTTTGCATTTTCAAATTACTTCTCCTCACTCATCCGCCGCCGTCGCTTCCAAAACTATTTTGTTCAATTTTTTTGTCAGTGGAAAGAGCAGCAGGCCGGCAACGATCGCTGCGGTGGCGCTGATGCCGAAGAACAGGGCCTTGCTGTCGAAATTATCCCAGAAGCCTGCCATGATGCCCGCAATTTTTGCTCCGAGGGAGGTGGTGATGAACCATCCACCCATCATCAGCGCGGTGAAACGACGGGGGGAGACCTTGGACACCAGGGAGAGGCCCACCGGGCTAACAAAAAGTTCGCTGATGGTGAAGACGCCATAGCTGCCGATGATCCAGGCTGAGGACACTTTGTGCTCATAGATGTTGGTGGACAAGGCCGCAATAACCATAACCACTGAAGACAATCCGGCGATGATGGTTCCCCAGGCAAATTTTCCGGGTGTGCTGAGTTCCCTGTTCCTGGCTTTCAGGAATCCGAACAAGCCGACGATGATCGGGGTGAGCACGATGATCCAGAATGGATTTATGGATTGATAGATTTCCGTTGAAATGAGTTTGAGATCTTCACCGGGTGCAGGCCACTCGCCTTTCGGAATATTCTGCAGGTATGGATCCGTGCCGATGTGGGTGACCACATTTCCTTTGGCTCCTGTTTTTGCATGGAAGTGTTCATCCAGCACCGGTACCTCTTTCTCTTTCGTGTTCACGGTCTGGAGAAAACCAAAAGGCTTGATGATTTTTTCAATCGCTGCTGGTGCTTCGCGTTTGGTATAGTTGTCTGCCCAGATGGTGAGGGAAGTGGCATTTTGATTATAGATGTTCCAGAAAATAATGGAGACGCCGAAGAGTGTGAATAAGGCACCGATGCGACGGCGGTCGGGTTTGTCGCAGCGCCGCCAGATATTGAAGTAAAATATGATGATGGGGATGCAGGCAAAAATAAACGCGTCATTGGAATCGGAACCCATAAGATTTCCGGGAATAAACCAGCCGATGATGCCCGCTGCAATGGCCGGCAGGAACACATAAGAAACAATTTTTGACAAAGGCATATCTTCTTTCTGCACGGGCTTAATTACATCGGCATGTTTTACATATTTCTGGCCGGAGGCAAAAAAGATCAGGGAGATGACCATGCCAAAACCTGCGGCGGCAAAGGCGTAACCCCAGGAATAATTGATGCGCAGGAAGGCCGCCACGAAATTGCAGACCAGGGCGCCAATATTAATGCCCATGTAAAAAATATTATAGGCGATGTCTTTCTTGGGTTTTAATTCTTCTTTATTATAAATATTCCCCAGCAGGGTGCTGATGTTGGGTTTGAAAAATCCGTTTCCGATAATCACGCTGCCCAGGGCGGCATACAACAGGACACCGCTGTGTGGCACGGACATCAGGAAATAACCCAGGGCCATCAGGGAGCCGCCCAGAAAAACGGAAACCCGGTATCCGATATAGCGGTCCGCGATCAGTCCCCCGATAAAAGGCGTCAGATACACCAGGGCAATGTAGGTTCCAACGATATCCGCAGCCAGCCCGGTGTCCAGGCCCCTTCCGCCGTTGTTTACCGTATCATGCAAAAATAAAAACAGGATGCCGACCATCAGGTAATAGCCGAACCGTTCCCACATTTCGGTAAAAAACAATACGTACAAACCCCGGGGATGTCCTTTTTGCGGTAACGCTGTATTCATAAAACTGATGTGTTTCGAGTTTGGGATGAATTTACAATGCTGAACCTAAAGTAAGATTTATTTATACAACCCACAGCGGGATGCATTCGGGGCATGCTTAAAAATTATTTTTTCAGATGTGGTAATGAATCGGGAATTTCGGGCCTAATCCACTCTGAAAATGAATATTTTAATATTAGGCGGCGGCGGACGGGAGCATGCATTTGCCTGGAAAATTTCCCAGAGCCCGGATTGTTCCGGGTTGTTCATTGCTCCGGGTAATGCGGGCACCGCTGCTTTCGGAACCAATATTGAACTGATCCCGACCGATTTTCCGGCAGTTAAAAAGGCCTGCGTCGAAAATCAGATCGACATGCTGGTGGTTGGCCCGGAAGAGCCGCTGGTATTGGGAATCGTTGATTTCTTTACCGCCGATCCTGAACTCTCGGAAATCATGGTGATCGGGCCTACTGCGCAGGGTGCCCAACTCGAAGGCAGTAAGGCCTTTTCCAAGCGGTTCATGCAAAAATACCAAATTCCCACCGCGGGTTACCGGGAGTTTGACGCAGAGAATTATACGGAAGGATCCGACTATCTGAAAGCGCACAGTCTGCCCATTGTATTGAAAGCCGACGGGCTGGCAGCGGGCAAGGGTGTGATCATTTGCAATAGTCATGTGGAAGCCATGGCTGAATTTGAACTGATGTTGCAGCAGAACAAGTTCGGGGAAGCCGGTAAAAGGATTGTGGTGGAGGAGTTCCTGGACGGCATCGAAGTCTCCATTTTTTTGCTCACTGACGGTGATCACTATGTGCTTTTACCCGAGGCCAAGGACTATAAGAAGATCGGGGAGGGCGACAAGGGGCCGAATACGGGCGGCATGGGGGCGGTGAGTCCGGTGCCCTTTGCTGACAAAGCTTTCATGAAGAAAGTCACAGACAGGATCATCGAGCCCAGCATTCGCGGGTTAAGAGAAGAGGGGATTGATTACCGCGGTTTTATTTTTATCGGACTCATTAAGGTGAACGGGGAACCGGAGGTGATTGAATATAATTGTCGTATGGGCGATCCGGAAACGGAAGTGGTGCTTCCGCGTTTAAAGAATGACCTGCTGGCATTGTTCAGGGCGGTTGCCGAAAGGAAGCTGGATACCATACAGATGGATATAGATCCCCGTGCAGTGGCCACTATGGTGGTTGTGAGTGGAGGTTATCCGGGGAGCTACGAAAAAGGGCATACCATTTCCGGCCTGGATTATAAAACAAAAGACAGTTTGATCTTTCATTCCGGAACGCGGATAGAACAGGGGAAAGTGCTTACCCAGGGTGGCCGCGTATTGTGTGTGACCTCTTATGCGGAGACGCTTCCGGAGGCCATCCGCAAATCCATCGGGGTGCTTCATCACATCGATTTTGAAGGCATGTATTACCGGCGGGATATCGGATATGAATTTTTGTAGCGGCCGGATTAGCCCGGATACCGCTTAACTTTATACCGATGGAACCTGCGCTTCATTATGCCGATTATCTTAAACTGGATCTGATCCTGAAGGCTCAGGAACTCCGCAGCGACCAACTACAGGCGCACGCGCATGATGAAATGCTTTTTATCGTTATTCACCAGACCTATGAATTGTGGTTCAAACAACTCCTGTATGAGGTGGACTCTGTGAAAGCAATCCTTCAAAAGCCTTCTCTCAACGATGATTCTCCCGAACTTCAGATTATTGTGCACCGGCTGCATCGGATCCATACGATTTTGAAATTGCTGGTGCAGCAAATAGAAGTGATGGAAACCATGTCGCCTATGGATTTCCTGGATTTCCGGGATACGCTTCGTCCGGCGTCGGGTTTTCAAAGCTGGCAGTTCAAACTGCTGGAAGCCAAGCTGGGTTTGAAATTTGAGCAAAGACACGGGCAGGCGCATTATATCTCTCAGTTACGCGAAACCGAAGTGAGCCTGATCAAAACTGCAGAATCGGAAAAGACCCTGCTGGAGCTGCTCAACGGATGGCTGGAGCGGATGCCCTTTTTGAAAGACAATGATTTTTGGCCTGGATACCGGAAGCTTTACCGGGAAAGTCTTTCTGAAGTGGAAAAAGGGCATGCTGTTTTGTTCGATACCGTATTTTCCGAAGAAAACGGGGCTCCGGGACGCTCACTTTCTGCCGCGGCATGCCGGGCGGGTCTCTTTATCATGATTTATCAGGGATATCCCATATTGCAGTTACCTTTCCAATTGCTCAACCAACTTCTGGAAATTGACGAACAACTGAGTACCTGGCGTTACCGGCACATGCATATGGTTCACCGGACCATCGGTACGCGCATAGGAACGGGTGGCAGCACAGGTCGCAGCTATCTTCAGGGAACGCTGGAGAAGCATTTTATTTTTCATGAGATTGCGCAGCTCACCAGTTTTCTGATTGAAAGAAAAAAATTACCAAAGCTGGACAGAAAAATGGAAAGACGATTGGGTTTTTCTTCAGAATAAAGATCAGTTTTAAGGAAATATCCGTGTGAAAATTGCGTTCAGTGCAGGATATCCACGATATTATAAATCAGGGATGTTCACTTTGTTAATTCGGATTATTTCCATCAATTTTGCATGCATCGTAACAGAATCTAAATCTGACCTTTTAAAATGGGATTATTCAATTTCCTGACGCAAGAGATTGCCATGGATCTGGGGACCGCCAACACCCTGATCATTCACAATGACGAGATCGTCGTAAACGAACCAAGTATAGTTGCCCTGGACCGCAATAATCCGAAAACTGTGCTTGCTGTCGGAAAGAGGGCCCTGATGATGCATGAAAAGACGCATGAAAGCATCCGGACGGTCCGGCCCCTGAAAGACGGGGTTATTGCCGATTTCAATGCCGCTGAGTTGATGATCAGGGAAATGATCAAGATGATCTATCCCAAGAAACCCTTATTTCCGCCCAGCTGGCGCATGATGATCTGTATTCCTTCCAGCATTACCGAAGTGGAAAAAAGAGCGGTGCGGGACAGCGCCGAACAGGCCGGAGCCAAAGAAGTATACCTTATTCATGAACCCATGGCGGCTGCCCTGGGGATTGGCATAGACGTGGAAGAGCCCGTGGGTAATATGATCATTGATATCGGAGGGGGAACCACCGGCATTACGGTGATCGCCCTGGCCGGCATCGTTTGTGACCAGTCCATCCGGATTGCCGGAGACGAATTTACGGCAGACATCATGGAAGCACTGCGGCGCTATCACAGCTTACTGATCGGGGAGAGAACGGCCGAGCAGATCAAGATCCAGATTGGCGCCGCATTAAAAGATCTGGACAACCCACCGGATGATATTCCCGTAAACGGCCGTGACCTGGTGACCGGTATTCCCAAGCAGATCCTGGTGAGTTACCAGGAAATTGCCGAAGCATTGGACAAAAGCATTTTCAAGATAGAAGAAGCCATCCTGAAAGCCCTGGAAACCACACCTCCTGAACTTGCCGGAGACATCTACCGGCGCGGCCTGTACCTGACCGGCGGAGGTGCCCTGCTCAGGGGACTGGATAAACGGCTCAGCCAGAAAATCAAACTTCCTGTGCATATTGCCGATGATCCTTTAAAAAGCGTTGTCAGGGGAACAGGGATCTCTTTGAAAAACTACGACAGGTACCCTTTTGTTATGCGGTAGTTCTGATCATGCTGTTATATTATTATAAATCATAGCACCTGTGCGCAATGTTTTTCTCTTCATCAGAAAGTACGCCAACTTCCTTTTTTTCCTGGTGTTGCAGATCGTCGCGCTTTCCTTTCTTTTCCGCTACAACAAATACCACGAAGCTGCTTTCATGAATGTTGCCGGGGAGATCACGGGCAACCTGGACCAGCGCTACAGCACGGTGGAATACTATTTCAAGCTAAAAAAGATCAATGATCAGCTGGCTGCCGAGAATGCGCGGTTGAACCAGATGATTAAAGAAAATTACGAAAAACCCAATGCCAGCGGGAAACTGGTGCTGGATACCGTGCAACTGGATTCTCTCCGGCAAATCCAGAAATTTACCTGGCTTGATGCCCGCGTGGTGGGAAGTACCGTGAGCACCAGGACTAATTTCATCACCATCCACAGAGGTTCCAACCAGGGTGTGCGTCCGAACATGGGTGTGGTGAGCCCGCAGGGCATTGTGGGCACCGTTGTGAATGTGAGCGAAAATTATTCCAGTGTGATGACGATGCTTCACACGCAGTACAAAGTGGTGGTGAAATTAAAAAACGGGGGAGATCGCGGTACCGTGGAATGGGATGGAATGAGTCCTTACTATGTCACGTTGAAAGATATCCCTAAAAGCGCCAGGGTGCAGAAAGGGGATTCAGTGGTAACCAGCCCGACGTCTTCTTTATTCCCGGGTAATATCATGGTCGGCACGGTGGAAGAAGTTTTGGACGACAGAAGCAGTAATTTTTACACGCTGAGGCTAAAACCGGCAACCGATTTTTTTAATATCGAATACGTGTATGTGATTTCCAATTCGCAGGCTGAAGAGCAAAAACGGATGGAAGATTCTACGCACAAGAAATTCTAATGAGCGAACTGCTGAAAAATATTATCCGCTTTGTGCTTTTCATCTTTGTGCAGGTCTTCATCCTGTTCAAGATGCCTCCATTGCACCGGTTTATCACACCCTATTTATATTACCTCTACATCTTATGGCTGCCCTTCAGTATGTCCCGCGCGGGATTGATGAGCGTAGCCTTCTTTTTTGGGCTGAGCCTGGATTATTTCATGCATACCCCTGGATTGCACGCTGCGGCCTGTGTACTGATAGCCTACCTGCGGCCATTCATCGTTAATATGCTCATTTCGCAGGAAGGCGCCGATAAAAATTATCTGTCACCTTCCATCACAAGCATGGGCTGGGCGCCGTATGGAACCTACGTGTTTATACTTACGCTGTTTCATCATGGGTATCTTGTTTTCCTGGAATGGCTGAGTTTCGGATCTTTTTTGTATTTTATAGGGAAAGTAACCGCAACAACGGGTATCAGTCTGTTGTTGATATTGCTCACGGAGCTTTTATTCTTCCGGAAAGAGAAATTCAGGACGAACACTGTTTAATTCATAATTCCATATCCTGAGATGCCTGTTTTTAATCAATCGCGCAGTAATATCATACGCCTCATCTTCGGTGGGATGTTCCTGATTATTTTTGCGCAGCTGTTCAACCTGCAGGTGGTCTCCGATAAGTATAAAAAGATGGCGCAGGAAAACGCTCTTTTTCCCAAGCGCATTTATCCTACCCGTGGCATCATCTATGATCACCGGAACCGCGCTATTCTCAACAATACCATTATGTACGACCTGATGGTTACGCCATCACAGGTTAAAAATATTGACACGGGCTATTTCTGTCAGCTGATGGAAATAGACACCGCGGAATTCCGCGCCCGTGTGATCGATGCACGTTACAAGAACGGCCCATTTCGTCCTACTATATTCGAAGATCTGCTGCCGCCCGATCTGTATGCCAAACTGGAAGAGAATATCTGGCGGTTTCCCGGATTCAACCTCCAGGAAAGGCCTGTGCGCACCTATCCTTACGATGCCGGCGCACACATCATGGGTTATGTAGGGGAAGTGGATTCCAATATTTTAAGGCGTTCCAATTATTATTATCAGCTGGGGGATTATGTGGGCAGGAGCGGACTGGAACAGTTTTACGAAAAGCAGCTGATGGGCCAGCGGGGGATCGAATATTGGATCAAAGACAATAAAAACCGGCTGGTGGGCCATTATGCCAACCGCGACCTGGATACGCCGGCCATCGCCGGAAGGAATCTGCACACTTATCTTGATATTGAGCTACAGCAACTGGCCGAGAAATTACTCGCCAATAAAGTGGGCGCGATCGTGGCCATCGAACCCAAGACCGGGGGTATCCTGGCTATGGCTTCGAGTCCGGATTATGATCCCAATTCCCTAACGGGTCCGGATAAGCAGAAGAACTATGGCAAGCTGGTGCTCGACGTGCGGGCTCCTTTATTGAACCGCGCCATCAAGGGACTTTACCAGCCGGGTTCAACCTACAAGCCGCTGGCGGCCCTGATCGGTTTGGATGAGGGTGTGATTACGCCGGCCAGTGGCATTGCCTGTACAGGATTTTACTATGGCTGTAACAAAGTGTATAAATGTACCGAGAAGGCCCCGGGGCATGCCGCCAATCTCCGGCTGGCCATAGCCAACTCCTGCAACTCCTTTTTTTATAACACCTTCAGACTGGAGCTGGACAATCCCCAGTTGCACGGACCGAGAAACGGCCTCATGAAATGGAAAGAGTACGTAAACAAATTTGGTCTGGGTGAACGGGTTGGCGTGGACCTGCCGAGTGAAGATGCAGGAAATATTCCGGACACGCTCGCTTATGACAGGGAATATCACGGCTCCTGGAATTCCTGTACTATGGTCACCATGGGTATCGGGCAGGATAAGATGCAGGTGACCCCTCTCCAGATTGCCAATGCGATGTGTATTGTGGCCAATAAAGGATCTTTTTATATTCCGCATTTTGTGGAAAAAGTGGACGGGGAGTCTCCCGATGATACCATTCTGAATAAATACAGGCAAAAACATTCGGTACTCAGCCATATTTCTGATGCTGACTATGAAACGGTGATCAGCGGGATGCAGGATGTTACGGAAATAGGCACTGCGCGCATTGCGCGGATACCGGGCATCAACATGTGTGCAAAAACGGGTACTGCGGAAACCTATTTGTCACTGGAGGGACGGCGCACCAAACTGAATAATAACTCCATTTTTGTTTGTTTTGCGCCCCGCGAAAATCCGCAGATCGCCATCGCGGTGGTTATACAGAATGCGGGTTTCGGAGCCAGGTGGGCGGCGCCGATCGGCAGTTTCCTGGTTGAAAAATACTTGCGGGACACACTCACGGCTGAACGGGTGAAACAGGCAACGGTTATTGCCAATACCAACCTGGTACCCGGTTACTTTGTTCGTCTTCAGTTTATCACCGATTCCCTCAGAGGTGAGACCTGGGCAAAACAAACCGGCGACAGCAGCCGTTTGAAACGTTTCCTGGACCGGTCACTGCGCAAGGAAATGCTGGATACGCTGATCAGGCAATCCGTTCGCGTAACCATACCTTTCGGACCGCGACCAAAAATAGCTACAGCAGTCACAGATACAACAAAGCGGAAAATAACCGATTCGGCATTGATCAAAAAAACACAGCCTGCCAGAATACGAAAACCCGATTCCCTGAAATTGCACAAACCGGATTCTTTGCGTAATCATAAAACTGATTCCGGCACGATCCGTGAAACTGAACCCAACCCTTTACACAAACCGGATTCAAATAAGATCCCCGGAGCTGAAACGCGGACGAAAACAAGTGATTTCCCGCGAAAGCGGAACATGGGAATTACGGCAGGACATTCAAGCCCGGAAACATCGGGTAAATCAGTTCAGGGCCTGGCGATAAAGCCTGAAGAGCAACCAGCCGTACAGCAAGACGACAGTAAAAATAAAACCGCATGACCCAACGAAATGCATCCCTGGTAAAAGGGGCTGACCGGTGGTTGGTCCTGCTCTGGTTCATCTTAAGCGCCATCGGCGTCATCAGTATCTTCGCGGCAACCTACCGGGATGGAGAAAATGTTCTCCAGGGATTCATCTCCCTGAAAACTGATTACAGCCGGCAGGCCCTGTTCTTTTTACTGAGCGGTGTAGCGGGAATTTTCATTTTACTCACAGATAGTAAGTTTTTCACTGCAACGGCCAATCTCTGGTATGCGTTCGGTATCCTGCTCATGTTAATCGTGTTTCCGTTTCACTCCAATATAAAGGGAACGGAGTCCATCATCAGGCTGGGCAGTTCCGTGCAGATCCAGCCGGCAGACATCTGTAAAATATTTGTAAACCTGGCGCTGGCCAAATACCTGTCGCGCGTGGAGACCGATTTTGCAAGACCCCGTTCACAGATCATTGCAGCGATTATTGCACTGGTTCCTGCGGGGTTGAGCATCATGCAAAAAGAAACCGGACTGGCGTTGGTTTATTTTTCGTTTTTTCTGGTGATGTTCCGGGAAGGCCTGCCGCCCTACGTGCTGATCATCGGCTTTTCCTTCGCAGTGCTTGTGGTGGCGACGCTATTGCTGGATCCCAATCTGCTGGCGCTGATCCTCACGGGTATTGCTGCACTGGCTATATTTATTCTGAGAAAACAGGTTAAGCGGCACCGCAGTATTTTATTTGCGATTGCCAGCGTGTGGTTTGTTTGTGTGGGCATCCAGCGTTTTGTGGTGCCCTTTGCCTTCGATCATATCTTTCAGCCCTATCAGGTGAAACGCATTTACGATGCCATCGGTAAAGACTATGTGCCGAAGGATGCCGAAGCAGCCCTGGAGATTGAACAGAAAGCGGGTTCCAAGAAGAAAACGAGCAGTAATTATAATGTGAAGCAGAGTAAGATCGCGATCAGCAATGGCGGTCTTTTGGGTAAAGGTTTATTGAGCGGCACCCAGACCCGTTATGATTTTGTGCCCGAGCAAAGAACAGATTTTATTTTCTGCACCATCGGAGAGAGTTTCGGATTTACCGGCAGTGTTCTATTTCTCAGCATCTACGGGATCCTGCTGATGCGAATCGTGACCATTGCGGAGCGACAGCGAAGCGTATTCAGTCGCGCTTATGCCTATGGCGTGGCCTCGGTATTCTTTTTTCATATTGCTATTAACATTTGCATGACCATCGGTCTGGCCCCCGTTATCGGTATACCACTTCCCTTTGTGAGTTATGGAGGAACTTCTCTGCTCACGTTCAGCGTTATGCTGTTTATTCTGGTAAAATTGGATTCGGACCGGCAGATGGTGTTGAGGTAGGGGATAATTTGAGAATTTGATGATTTGAAAATTTGAGAATGCTTTGCGTCTGTCAGCATTATTGATTTGAGGATCATTTTTCATTGCTTTTCATCTTCAAATTTTCAAATCATCAAATTCTCAAATTATCCATCTGCCTTCCTACTTTTACGGCATGAAAATCATCCCGCTTTCCGAAGGCGCATTCACCGTTGGAAAGTCCAAAGAATTTATTCCTTTTGATATTGCCCATGATGATCTGCAGCAGCGGTCCACGGGGAGTCTTCTGGTGGAGATCCAGCCTTTTGTGGTAGTTACCCGCAATGATGTATTGTTGCTGGACTCGGGACTTGGCTTTGAAAAAGACGGTGAGTTGCAATTGCATCAGCTGATGAAAGTTGCGGGCGTTGATCCCCGGTCTGTCAGCAAAGTCCTGATGAGTCATTTACACAAAGATCATGTGGGCGGAATGGGTAAAAACCTTCCGGATGGGCGTCGTGTCGCGGCTTTTCCACAGGCAAAATATTATATACAACGAAGGGAGCTGGAGTATGCGCTCGAAAAAGGATCACCCAGCTATGAGCCGGAATCGTTTCAGTTTTTGAATTCATTCAGCAATCTCGTGAAGCTTGAAGGCAACGGCAAAATAGACGACTATATCCGTTATGAACTTACGGGAGGTCATTGTCCATTTCACCAGGTTTTCCATCTGGAAGAAGATGGTCAGCATTTTTTCTTTGGCGGTGATGTGGCGCCGCAATTGAGCCAAATGAAAAACCGTTTTGTGGCGAAGTATGATTATGACGGGAAAAAATGCATGCAGTTACGCCAGCAATGGTGGGAACAGGGCGGGGGAGAGGGGTGGACGTTTTTGTTTTATCATGATATTAAGGTTCCGGTGTTTAATGTGGAAATGTGAAAAAGTGCTGATGTGAAAATTGGAGAACTAATGTGTTGATGAAACAAGAGATACCCGGGCAAGGTTCTTTTATTTTCACATCAGCACATTTCCATATTAGCACATTGGCAAAGCGTTCACCGCAGTGTTCCCTTCAGCACCCTGAGCCGTCCATCTATCGGGTCGCTGTACGGGAGTTTCAGGATCCTGGCGATGAGGGGGAAAACATGAATGTTTTCAAATCCCGGGATTTGGTAGTGTTTTTTGAAATCCGGTCCCCAGGCATAAAAACACGCGTGCATTTCAGTGAGGGAGGGGTCGAAGCCATGTTCTCCCAGGTTTAGATGATGCTTTTTGAAATTAAACACTTTTGGTGGACGGCTCACCAGTAGTATGTCGCCGATGCGGTTATAAACATCATCTGCCTTGCTGTAATGCCAGATGGCCGGTAATTCGTCGGCCAGGTAAACATCATAATCTGAGGCCTGGGATTTCAGGGCGATTTCGGTTGACAGAATGTCTTCCTGGTTATATGCGTATAAATGAACGAGTGAGAGCGAGTTGACGATCCTGAACTGATTCGTATCCAGCACCGGCGGTATCCCGATATAATTCAGGGTATCAATGTTCAGCATGCCATGGTCTGATAAAAAAATAAAATCCACGGGCAGCTGCAATGAATCCACGGTACGAACCAGTTTGCCGATGCTCTCATCCACATATTGAACGGCCATTTCCGTTTCCCTGGAATCGACACCATGCAGATGTTCCTGATGGTCCACATCCGGTATGTAGAAGGTAATAAGATGCGGTCTCTTTTCTTCCGGTAAGCTGAGCCAGTCCCGCACGATCCGGATGCGGGAATTCATGGGGATCCGTTCATTAAAATTATAATAATAGGTTGGTCTTACGCCCTGGATGGCCGCTTCCGAGCCGACCCAATAGAAACAAGCCGACAGCATCCCATGTTTTTCAGCCAGTACCCAGAGGGGTGTTCCGCCGTACCAGGAACTATCCTGCACCGCCGATTTATTTCCGATTGAATAGGAGGCTTGTTTTGCCGGATCATAAAATGAATTATCTACCAATCCGTGGTGAGCCGGATAAAGCCCTGTTACAATGGTATAGTGATTCGGAAATGTGAGGGAAGGGAATGAGGATTGCATATAATCTGCATTAACGCCTTGTTTTCGGAGTTGCAGCAGATTCTTTGCATGGTATTTATCTGCTAGATCATAACGGAACCCGTCGGCCGATATCAGGATCACGTAAGGTTTTCCCATCTGATTGGGCCGGTTTACCCTGCCCGGAACAATTTGCTGTGTGCTGTCCTGAGCATGCAGAAAACCCACCCCGGAAAAAAACAATAGAATGAAAGCGGAGATTTTCATCATCGTCGTAAGGTATTTGGTCCTCCGGTATAATCCGGAAAAGATAAGATTGCCTTTCCATTACCGGTCTTTGAACTGCGAAATTAGCTGAAAACAGAAAAACCGGAAATTCATTTCATGCCGGGTGATGTATTGTTGGTGTGGAAAGAAGAGGGGAAGACCTATAAAAAAGGCCCGCTCTTGAAAGAGCCGGCCGTTGCTAACCTATGAAAAACACCAGCTTCAAATATCGGCATTGAAGTTTTTTTAACTTAAAGTAATCGGTAAACTAGGGAAATCTCAGGGTCTATTGTCTGTTTTCGTTGCGTCTTTGCGTTTTGAGTTCGCGACGCTCCATTTCTTTTTGAACAAAAACACCGAATTCCTTTTCTGATTTGAAAAAGGCATTCACTTTCTCAGGCGGGAGAACCTGGGTAAACTGGCTGTTGTATTTTTTCCGGATGCCCAAAGTGACTTCATCCAGTTCTATTTCGCTTTGGTTATTCCGCTGTGCATATTGCCTGGCCTGCCGGAGTTCGGCAGCGTATTGGTTGTAAATGGGCCAAAATTTTTGAGCGTCTTCCGGACTGAGATCCATTTTTTTTGTGATGTAGGCGATCTTAAGCGCTTCCAGCCGGGTACCATTCTGTGCCTGAACTGTGAAACCCGCGATGATGAAAAGGATATAAAGTAAAAGTTTCTTCATTCCGTATTAGTTTGTATTCTGTTTTTGATCTGGCAGGTATTGTTCCAGTTCCGTATCCGAGATGTTGCTTAGCAAATCGCTGATGTCGTTGTCGCTGAAATCCACAGAGACGGTCGGGGCGGAAGCTCCGGGACCCCAATGGACATCGTGGTTTTCCAGATAATTTGCCATCTCCTGATCACTCACATTGGTTAGCGAACTTAAAGGATCGGCAGAAGTATTGCGCAAGGCAAAGAAGGTGGTTGTTGCAATTATACCAGCCGCCACTGCAGCCACGGCATATTTCATGAAGCGCGTGCCTGAATGGAAAAGAATCAGCTTTGCTTTTGACACAGCGGGTTGTTCAGCGTAGACGGAAGTCCGCTCTGAGGGAACCGGATTCTCCTTCTTCGCCTGGAATTCGCGGAAATAATCGACGGGAACCTGGTAGGGTGTTTTCCTTTCCAGTTTGGCCAGAAAGGGAGAAAGGGAAGCAAGTTCGGAAAGGGGATTTTCATCCCCGAATTCAGTCCGGCTCAACGCATTTACAGTGTTGGAAATATCAGTTTCTTTCAAAAAAAGGCCTGATTCACTGTGGATCCTGTTAAGCAGGATTTCTGAAAAATGCGCAAAATAGCCATCCGGAACACTGTACGGTTGAGCCGTAGTTCCGTTTTTACCCAGTACCGGTGCGATCCCGGATAACTCACTCTCTATTTCATTTAACCTTTTCATGGGTTTCAATAAGACTCGTTATGGACCTCAAAGTTTAATGATTCAGTATAAAATCCTCTATTTTTTTAGCCGCGTGATGGTAGGAGGCTTTCAGGGCTCCTGCCGAAGTTTCCAATACCCTGCTCATTTCTTCGTAGGGCATTTCGTCATAATATCGTAAGTTAAATACAATACGTTGTTTATCAGGCAATTGCTGGATGGCCAACTGCAATTTCCACTCCAGCTTACTGGCATCGAAATCCTTATCCGCCCGGATCTTATTGCTTAATCCGCTTTCGATGTCATTGATGGACACGGAGGCCCGCTTTTTTTGCTTCTCCAGAAAAGTGAGGCATTCGTTGGTGGCGATCCTGTAGAGCCAGGTATAAAGCTGGGCATCTTCGCGGAAATTGGCCAGGGCATTCCAAACCCGGATAAACACATTCTGCATCACATCATTAGAATCATCATGATCCACCAGCATGCGGCGTATATGCCAATACAGCCGTTCCTGGTATTTTTTAACAAGGATATTGAACGCTTTTTCCTTTGTTGCCGGCTCGCGGAACAAGGCCAGTAATTCAGTATCCGTTGTTTGCTCCGTCATCAGATAAAATCAGGTTAGTCACTCTATACGGGAAATTGCACTATTTATTTTTCCGGGAGATGGCTTTTTCAGCTGCCTGCACGATATGAGCCGCATCCAGCCCGTATTTTTCCAGCAACTGGGCGGGCGTTCCGCTTTCTCCGAAAGTATCTTTTGTACCAATATATTCCTGGGGAACAGGCGCGTTTTTGGCGGCCACCTGGGCCACGCTGTCGCCCAATCCGCCAATGATATTGTGTTCTTCCGCGGAAACGGCACATCCTGTTTTTTGTATGGATTTCAGAACGGCCTCTGCATCCAGCGGTTTGACTGTATGGATATTAATCACCTCAGCGGAAATGCCTTTCTCCCTGAGTATTTTTTCTGCTTCCAGCGCGATCCACACCAGGTGTCCGCAGGCAAAAATAGAAACGTCTGTGCCTTCCGTCAGCTGTTGGGCTTTTCCTATTTTGAATTCCATTTCTGTGGTGAAGATCGGCCAAACCGGTCTTCCGAAACGCAGATAGACAGGGCCCTGGTAGTCGGCAATGGCCATGGTGGCTGCTTTGGTCTGGGCATAGTCGCAGGGCACGATCACGGTCATTCCCGGAACCATTTTCATCATACCGATGTCTTCCAGGATCTGGTGCGTGGCGCCGTCCTCGCCCAGGGTCAGCCCCGCGTGGGAAGCACAGATTTTCACGTTCTTGCCGGAATAAGCCACGGATTGACGGATCTGATCGTACACACGTCCCGTGGAAAAATTGGCGAAAGTAGTGGTATAGGGAATTTTACCCCCGATGGTCATGCCTGCTGCAATACTGATCATATTGGCTTCAGCTATTCCACACTGAATAAAACGTTCCGGAAATTCTTTGATGAATTGATTGAGCTTAAGAGACCCAGCCAGATCGGCCGTAAGCGCTACTACGTTCTGATTCTTTCTCGCTATTTCGACTATACCGTCTCCAAATCCGCTCCTGGTGTCTTTTTGTCCTGTTACCGTTATCATTTTCTGTTGCTGGTTATATAAAAAAGAATGGGGTTAATTGAGTTCTGAAAACTTACTGTTGTAAAATGTTTCGTCTATTTTAATTTTCTGTTCCCATCGCCAGGCAGTAGACAGCATATCTTCCAGTGAATATTTCGGGTTCCATCCGAGTTCTTTCCGGGCCAGCTCGTTGTTGGCGTAGATGGCCACCACGTCACCCGGGCGCCGCGGGCCAATGGAGTAGTTCAGTTTCAAACCACTGACCTTTTCAAATGCGTGAATGGCTTCCAGCACGGTAACACCATTTCCGCTGCCGAGATTAAAAACCCCGCATTTTTGGGTGGATTTACCGGCAATGAGGTATTGCAGGGAAAGCGTGTGGGCGTGGGCGATATCGCAAACATGAATAAAATCCCGGATGCAGGATCCATCGCGGGTTGGATAGTCATCTCCGTAAACCTGCATCTGTGGCAATTTGCCAACGGCAGTTTGGGTGATGGCCGGTACCAGGTTCGCGGGTCTGCCGATGGGCAGTTCTCCGATGATGCCGGAGGGGTGGGCGCCGACCGGATTGAAATATCGCAGCAGGATGGCATTCAGATCCACGGATTTATAAAATTCGTTGATGATCTGTTCTCCCATCTGTTTGGTATATCCATAAGGCGATTCTGCGGGCTTTGGCGGAGTCGTTTCCGACACGGGGATTTCCGCAGGATTTCCATAGACCGTACAGGAAGAAGAAAATACAAAATGAGGGATTTTAAATTCCTGAACGCATTTGAGCAGATTGATCAGCGACTGGAGATTATTCTCGAAATACATCAGGGGATTGGAAACGGATTCTCCGACTGACTTGAAGGCCGCAAAATGGATGATGCCCGTGATATCCGGATTTTCATGAAAGATGGCATAGCTGTCGTCGAAATTGCAAAGGTCCACCTTGTAGTTTTTGACTTTTTTACCCGATATTTTCTGCACCCCTTCCAGGATGCGCGGGTTGGACCGGGAGTTATTATCGACAGAAATCACGTCAAAGCCATTCTCCTGAAGATCGATGATGGTATGGGATCCGATATATCCACAGCCACCGGTGACAAGAATTTTTTTCATAGTTCAGCGCGTAAATTAGGTGTTGATCAAATCCAGCAGGTATTGTCCATACCCACTTTTCAGCAGGGGTTGTGCTATGGCTTTAACCTGTTCTTTCGTAATAAATTTTTTCCGGTACGCAATTTCTTCGATACAAGCTATCTTGATGCCCTGTCTTTGTTCTATAACCTGTACAAACTGGGTTGCCTGCATCAGGGAGTCAAACGTTCCCGTATCCAGCCAGGCGGTGCCACGATCCATGATGGACACTTTCAGTTTTCCTCTTTTTAAATATTCTTTATTCACATCGGTGATCTCGTATTCGCCGCGTGCGCTTGGAGTTAGGTTTTTCGCAATATCCACTACGGCATTGTCGTAAAAATATAAGCCGGGCACGGCGTAGCTGCTTTTTGGTTTTGCGGGTTTTTCTTCAATGGAAACCGCTTTCATCTGTGCATCGAATTCCACCACACCGTACCGCTCGGGATCGCTGACATGGTAAGCATATACAATCCCGCCATCAGGATGGGTGTTTGCGATAAGCTGATCCCCCAGTCCGGAGCCGTAAAAGATATTGTCTCCCAGCACCAGGGCCACGCTGTCTGTTCCGATAAAACCGGCTCCGATCACAAAAGCCTGGGCGAGCCCGTTGGGCCGGGGTTGCTCGGCATAGCTGATCTTCAAGCCTAATTGGGACCCATCCCCGAATAATTTAATAAAGAGGGGCAGGTCATGTGGGGTTGAGATGATCAGGATTTCCCTGATCCCGGCCATCATTAAGGTAGACAGGGGGTAATAAATCATGGGTTTATCATACACGGGCATGATTTGTTTGCTGATGGCAAACGTGATCGGATGTAAACGCGTTCCGGAACCTCCTGCCAGAATAATTCCCTTCATAGAATCCCCTGTTTTAAACCGGCGCAAAGTAGCTAAAAAACGGCATATATGCTGAAGAAGGGTTGACGGTTGACGGTTGACCGTTGACGGTAATCAGGTGCGAATTCGCACTTAAGATCGGCCAGCGGTCACCCGTCAACTTTTCCATGGGCAACTTATTTTAGAACTAAAATGAGAACATAGTAAACGATGGCGGAGAAGGCTGCACTGACGGGAATGGTCAGGATCCAGGCCCAGAGCAGGTTGATTGTTACTCCCCAGCGCACGGCGGAAAGCCTCTTGGTGGCGCCCACCCCGATGATGGATCCTGCGATGGTATGGGTGGTGCTGACCGGGATTCCGAGTTTTTCCGTGATGAAAAGGGTGATTGCTCCGGCAGTTTCGGCACTTACTCCTTCCAGCGGAGTCACCTTGGTGATGCGGGTTCCCATGGTTTTCACAATTTTCCAGCCACCACTGAGTGTTCCCAGGGCGATGGCACTAAAACTGGCCAGCGGGACCCACATATTATGATCTACAAATTGCCCGAAACTGATGTCTATGCCCTTTCCGTGCTGGTAGAAGATCATGGCAGCCCCGATGATACCCATTACTTTTTGCGCGTCATTACCGCCATGGGCCAGGCTGAGTAAGGCTGAAGATACCAGCTGAAGTCGCCGGAACCATTTGTCTGCACGGTAAGGATTTGCGCGGCGGCAGATATTGACGATGAGAATGGTGATGATAAGGGCAATGATCATCCCGATGATGGGCGCCAGAAAAATGAAAAGAAAGGTCGGGACTACTTTTGCGTAGTTGATCACGTCGAGTCCATGTTTGCTTATGGCTCCGGCATGCGCCAGTGCGGCGCCGATAAAACCGCCAATCAGGGTATGTGAGGAGCTGGAAGGAATGCCAAACCACCAGGTAAGCAGGTTCCACGCAATGGCGCCGATCAGTCCGGAGAAGATTACTTCCAGGGTAATGAATTCCTTATGCACCGAAGTGGCAATCGTATTCCCTATCTTAAATTCCCCGATCACGTATTTCGAAATAAAGAAAGCGATAAAATTGAACATGGCAGCCCACAGCACTGCCTGAAAAGGCGTCAGCACTTTGGTGGAAACAATGGTGGCTATGGAGTTTGCGGCATCATGAAAGCCATTGATAAAATCGAAAATGAGCGCAAGGATGATGATGATTACCAGGAATGTCATGCGTTACGTTAGCTAATGGGAGTAATATGTAAATGTGCTGATGTGTAAATGTGCTGATGTGTAAATGCTGCCATGCGGGCAGGTCAAAATGGGTAAATTATATTGATAGGTTAACTGTAGTTCCACAATAAGTAATTTTCACATTTCCACATCAGCACATTTCCACATTATTCCCCATTTGCTCAGGAATACTTTATAATAATAGACTCAATCACATTCGCAGCGTCCTCGCATTTGTCGGTTACCACTTCCATGACCTGGTAGATTTCTCTTTTTTTAATGACTTCTTTTGCATCCGGTTCCGTTTCAAAAAGCCGGTCGATGCTCATATCGAAAACATCGTCTGCCTGATTTTCGATGCTGTTGATTTTTACCAGGGCGTCCGTAATCTTACGCATGTCCCGCATATTCCGGAGTTCACCAACGGCTTCGCGGATCTGGATGGTTCCCTCCTCGATGAGATCGGCCAGTTTCTGAATGCCGATATCGCTGGGATTCACTTTATAGAAATTGATCTTTTTGGAAGTGGAATAGATATAGTCACAGATATCATCCAGGGCGCTCGCCAGATAATGGATGTCTTCCCGGTCAAAAGGGGTGATGAAGTTGCGTCCTAATTCAGTGAATACCTTGTGGGTGAGATCGTCATTCACGTGCTCCTGGTCCTCGACCAGCGAAGCCAGGGCGGCCCTTTTCTCGATATTCGGCTCGTTGACCACAGTCTTGAGCAGCTTGCCCATTTTGGCCACGCCATCCGCCACTTCCTCAAAGAGAGAATAGAAGATTCTGTCTTTGGGCATGAATATCTTCATGATGGAGTTAAGCGCCATGATCGGAATTTGGACAAAAATAATGGTATTAATGACCGATTCACGGGAAAGCCGTTTGGTAATAATTTCTTAACATTGGAGATTAGGGATTTTTTTGCAGCGCGGGAACGCAACATTATCCTACCATCCATTCCGGATATAGCAGATCCAGATCGTATTTGGGATGGTTACGACAGCAGTGTATCAGATAGCTTAGAATGGCGCGCGTGGAATGATCCGGATGCAGTGTTATGACTGGAGCCTCCTGCGTCCACAGGTCAGATACTTCTTTAAAAGAGTCCTCATTGAGCAAAGGAACCACCGTTACACCCATTTTTGCAAAGCAGCCGCCTTACATTTTTGTTTATAATGCCCCTTCGCCGGTACCACCATCAGCGTTTTACCCAGGTACATGGCCTCGGCGGGTGTTTCGAACCCGGCTCCCGCAATGACGGATCTGCTGTTGATCATACTTTTGACGGAAGTATTTCCATAGCGCGGCTGATGTGCCCGTTTCCGGTGGTCTGTACAGCGTAAAATATTTTCATTGTTCCTTTTTAAAAATTTAGCGGATTCAGCCTCACGGTGATGCCGCCGGTTGTCACGTTGAGCTTGGGTCTTTTTTCCGGGGCACCCGCTACCGGAAAATCTTTCTCGTTGTATCGGAAGATTTTCCACTCACCCGGAGTGTATTCCAGGGCCGTCATGTTTTCCACCCAATCTCCTGAATTCAGATACACTACCTTCCCCTCAGACGATTCAACGGTTTTTTTCATCGGTTGATGAACATGTCCGCAGATCACGTAGTCATATTTCTTTTTTATGGCGAGCGTGGTGGCGATCTGGCTGAGATCATTGATTTTGGCCACGGCTTTGTTCACCCCGTGCATAATTCTTTTGGAAATGGATACCCGTTCCTGTTTGCAAGCCTTTAGTATGCCATTTAGAAAACGGTTGAAGAGAATGAGCAACCCGTAACCACTGCTGCCCAGCCTGGCGATCATCCGGGCGCTTCCCCTGGTGGTATTGTCAAATACATCTCCGTGGAAAATCCAGACCAGTTGATGGTCAATCTCCAGCACGAGTTTATCCGTTAATGTAAAATTGCCCACATGCAGATCAGCAAACCGTCGCAACATCTCGTCGTGATTTCCGGTTATGTAAAACACGCGGGTGCCGCTGGAAATGAATTGAAAGAATTCTTTGATCACCTGCATGTGGGCGGAAGGGAAAAACCTTTTGCTGAATTGCCAGCCGTCAATAATGTCACCATTCAATATGAGAATACGCGGTTGAATACTTCTGAGATAGTTGAGCAGTTCTTTAGCCTTGCACCCGAATGTGCCTAAGTGAATATCTGACAGAACCACAACATCGATCGGGCGTTTTTGCATTCCGGAGGTTTTTCAAAGTTCTTCATTCGGTATGAAGCGATGATTATCTGCCGGTTAAGGAATTGCCATCTTCTAAAGATTAAGATCAGTGGAAAAACCCGACCAGATTGCTACTGATGAGTAGTATGATCCTGATCCGCAACAACCTCAAAGCATTGGTTTGTACCCATTATATCATTATTATCGGGTTCCTGATTACCGGGTGCGCCAGCTTAGCCTTTCTGCAGGGGTATCTGTCTGCGTTCTGGTGGCTCACGCTGGTCGGTCTGGGTTTATATACAACCTATATTCCCTTCAACTGCATATTCTTCGAGAGACTTATTGCCAGCTTTTAGATTTCCGGGAAATGTTGGATTTCTGATTTATGTAGCGGATTCCTTTGGTTATTTGGGAAGCGTAGAGGTGCTCATCAGTAAAGAAGTGCTTCGGGTAAAACTGCAATGGACAAGCTTTTATTCTCACGGGGTGCCGGCACTTTCTGTATTGGGTATTGCAGGCGCCATAATTTCCCTGACTTATTTCAGATCCAAATATAAAAAGCTGGTGTTCACGGGCAGGAATGCTCTGCCGGCCTTACCCATGCGCACGATCAATGAAAAGTTGGGGAACTCAGTCCCTTCTTGATTCCAACGTGAACCCGATGGAAGTGCCTACATCCGGAGTACTTCGGGCATGGATGGCTTGGCCGTGGGCTTCGATAATGTGTTTGCAGATGGCCAGTCCCAGGCCGGTTCCTCCTTTATCCCGGCTTCTGGCAGAATCCGTACGATAAAATCTTTCAAAGATGCGGGTGAGGTGTTCCTCTTCGATGCCGATGCCGTCATCGGTAATTTCCACCAGTACATGTTTCCCGTCGGTATTGTAAACACTGGCGGTAATGCTGCCATTGCGTTTGCCGTATTTGGAAGCATTCTCCACCAGGTTGAGCAACACCATTCTGATTTTTTCTTTGTCAGCAAACACCATCATGGGGTGTTCACATCCTTTTTTGATGCCGGTGCGCAGGGTCTTTTCCTGCATGGTAATAGAAAGGGATTCGAATACCTCGCGGATCAGGTCCTGTATTATAAAATTTTCCTTAAACAACAGTTGTTCGCCGCGCTCCAGTTTAGAGATCTCATCCAGGTCGTTCACCAGGTTCACAAGGCGGGAAACATTCTTCTCCGTGTTTTCCAGAAAACGCTTGCGTACGCTCAGGTCGTCCATGGCGCCGTTCAGCAGGGTATCCACGTAACCCTGAATGGCAAAAATGGGTGTTTTGAATTCATGGGAAAGGTTCTGAAGGAATTCCTTCCGGAAGGCCTCGTTCTTTCGAAGCAATTCAATTTCTTCCGTTTGCCGGTTTCCCCATCTTTCGACGTCTTCCCGCACTTCATCAATGCTTTTCTGAGGGAGGATATATTTAAAATAGACTTCCTCTTTGCGGGTGGCTTTGGTTTGATAAATGAATTTATAAATCAGCTTGATCTTGCGATAGATGAATTTTTCCAGGGTGAACTGAATGAGGGCATAACTTCCGATGAATACCAGTACGAGGGCCCCCAGGCCGTATTTCCAGTTGGAAGTGAGTATAAACACCCCGATCGCTACGAGCACGGAAAGCACCATTGCTGTGAAGGCAGATAGTTGTTTGGGAGAGAGATTCTGCGCGCTGAACATTTCTTTAATTGACAAACTTATAACCAACACCCTTTACCGTATTGATACAATCAAGCCCCAGCTTCTGGCGGATCTTGCGGATATGCACATCAATGGTACGATCCCCCACAATCACATCGTTACCCCAGACCTGGTTAAGGATTTCGTTTCGTAAAAATACCTTTCCCGGGCGGGAGGTGAGCAGGTGCAGCAGCTCAAATTCCTTTTTTGCCAGCACTACCTGGCGATCGTCTACCGTCACCTCAAACTTGGAAGGATCTATAGTCAGGTTTCCCCGTTTCAGCACCTTTTCCGAAGATTCTTTATTTGACCGGCGGAGCAAGGCACCCACCCGGCTGATCAGTACTTTTGGACTTACGGGCTTGTTCACATAATCATCTGCGCCATTTTCCAATCCCTTGATGTGAAAGCTTTCGTCGTTGAGGGCCGTCAGCATCAGGATCAGGGTATCGTGAAACATGGGCTGGGTGCGCAGGATCTCGCAGACCTCCATGCCGCTTTTCTTCGGCATCATGATATCCAGGATGATCAGATCCGGTTGTGTGCTCTTTGCTTTGTTCAGCGCATCATCACCGTCTTTTGCCGTGGTTACTTCATATCCTTCCCGGACCAGATTATATTGGAGTACTTCCAGGATATCGGGCTCATCATCCGCGATCAGAATTTTCTTCCCTTTGGCATCCATTAACATATAATTTACGCAAACCTAATAGAAATATAGCGTTAGATCCGGGAAAGCAGCCAAGTTTACAATTTTTTAATATTAAACAGCCGGAAGGCCTTATTTCATTTGGGTTGCCTTAGGACTTGCGCTTACCGGAAATGGCTGTATTTTTGTTTGTCCCTGTTCAGTGGCCTTAATTATGAAAAAGATCATCCGGTTCTCCATTTTCTCATTTTTTCTCCTTCCCGCCCTGATGGTTCAGGCCCAGATGGCCCGTCCTCCCTTTAAGATTCAGCAAGAGCGAAAACTGTGGCACGACAATATCGACCGGGAGCAGAAGCGGTTGCTGGCACTCGATGGCAAGGCCGACAGCATTATTCAGGTATCGAAAGACGAAAATGTTAACCTGCAGGTGGCGGATGCGATGATCCGGCAGGTGGACGAACTTCAGGAGAAGATCGAGCTGGATTCCACCCTGAACGGGCAGATGAAAATTAAAAACCTGCGTTCGCTCGAAACCATGCTGAAGGGTTTTAATAACCATTACCGGCAGCGGGATTTCCCGTCATCCATGGCGCCTGCTCTCTTTGAAGCTTTCACCCGGGCTATGGAACTGGACCGGGCCAATAAAAGCATCGAACCCGTTATTGCAGCTAACATCTATGGGATAGGTAAAATCCTGGTGGACTGTTTTCTGCTGCCGACAGAAAATGTGGGCGTGAAAAATTCCCGTAACGTGCTGATCAGCAAATATTGCGAATTGCATCCCGATCAGATTTTTACGATTCTCAGCAGCAATCCCAGCCTTCCGAACGCCGACAGCCTTATCATTATCGGAGGCAGGCACAATATCCGAAAGCTATATGACTATGCTTCAGGCAATACCGCATTATCCTCGCGTATCCGCAACAGCACCGACTCCCTGACCATCATGGTGGCAAAGATTGCCGCCAGCCGCAGCGGGCAACTTTATCTGCCTTTTCTGGATGATCTGATTCATCACCGCATTACCATCACCGAGATCAATAATGTTAAAGACGATAACCTGAACTATTATCGCCTCCTGGTGAAGACCAGGCTGAATTATGTGGATCGTATGTTGCCTCCGTTATATGATACCGCATTGGAAATGGAAGCGCTGACGACGATGCTGGAAAACAAGGGGAAAGATGTGTTTGTCAGGGAAATTAATGCACTGCATGATAAACCGGCTTCTGTGCGGTTTAAAATCCTGGACCAGCTCAGCCCGGCAGAATTGTATTATCTGGTGGTACTCAGTGAAGATGAAATTTACACGTCCAGTTACCTGGGTGTGTATGACCGCATTTTCCAGCGTATGCAGGTTCCGCGGGGTGACAGCCTGATTTTACAGATGCACGGGGATTATTTCAGGAAGTTCATCAAGATGGCAGCGGCGTATAATAAACTGGATCATTTTCTCGCTACCATGGATAAGGACAATGCCGCTACCATCATGAAAGCATTCATCATCGGACTGGAAAGGGCCAATGAGGAAGATGCCGTGGATGTCGCAGATTCCTATAGCAGTATTTTCGATAAAAACCCACCGCTGGCTGCCTTTGTGCTGAATGAGGTAAAATGGAATTACAAACGGAACTTGCTCAATAACGACAAGCGGGGGATAGTGATCTATCACCTGATGGAAGCCCTGTTTGAATCCGCGGATACGACCAACCAGGAAGACCTCTCTGCCAAACTGGGTATAGCCCCTGTTTACAGCATCAGTTATGATTCTTTAAAAGATGACAGCGGGCGTGTTATTCAGCAGGTATTCTTTTATGGGGATGAGGATAAGGACGGTCAACATTCCTACGATGATTTCCTCAGGCTATTCCTGCACAAGCCGGAATGGAAAATTACGATGAACCCCACGAAGGAGTGGGTAACCATTCAATCTGTAAAGGGCAAACCAATCTGGATCTTTGCTAACCGGCCGCTTTTCGGTGAGGACGATCCGGATGATAAGGCACAACATCATCTGGACGATTATCTGTATGATAATAAATTAAAGCCCACTATCTACATACACCGCGGTCACAGTTATCATGTCCGGTACACCCTACAACAAATTCAGCCTTCGGCGAAAATTGTGGTGCTGGGTTCCTGTGGCGGATATAATAACCTGAGCGAGGTGCTGAACATCAGCAGCGATGCGCACATCATTTCATCAAAGCAGGTGGGAACAAAGTCAGTGAACGAACCCATATTGCAAGCCATCAACGATGATTTGCTGGGGGGAAATAATATTGACTGGCTTCCGATGTGGAAGGAATTGACCGAAAAATTCCGGAAGGATCCTGTGGCCCGTGAACGCTTTGATGATTACATTCCTCCGTACAAAAATCTTGGTGCCATCTTCATTAAGGCGTACCGGAAAGCGATGGGCGAAGAAGATTGAGTAAAACTTCGCAACTTTGCGCGATGCCCGACGCGATTCCAAAAAGGAAAATTTTCGATTTCAGCCTGCTGCGCAGGATTTTGCACTATGCTACTCCATATAAAAAATGGTTGTACGGGTCGGTCGTTTTATCCATTCTGCTGGCGATCCTTTCCCCATTACGACCCTACCTGATCCAGTACACGGTTAATCATTATATCCGCGCGGGGATTACGGGCGATCTTTCGGTTAGAGAGAGGATGATTGAGATGATCACCTACATCACTATCCTGCAGATCGGACTACTGCTTATAGAAACAGCGTTCCGTTTTTTCTTTTCTTTTCTTACTTCCTGGCTGGGTCAGACGGTTGTGAAAGACCTGCGGGTATCCGTGTATAAAAAGATACTGGGATTGAACCTTTCGCAATTCGACAAAACACCGATCGGTACGCTGACCACCCGCACGATTAATGATATTGAAGCCATCAACGACATATTCTCCGAAGGATTGATTCCTATTGTATCGGATCTGCTGACCATTATTTCGGTGCTGCTGTTTATGTTCTGGGGCAACTGGCAGTTGACGCTAATCTGTCTGATCCCTTTTCCGTTTTTGATCCTGGCCACCTATGTTTTTAAGGAAGCGGTGAATAAATCCTTTATTCGGGTACGTAATGCCGTAGCCGCTTTGAATGCCTTTGTACAGGAACACATTACCGGGATGCAGGTGGTGCAGGCATTTGCTGCCGAGGACCAGGAATACAAACGGTTCCGGAAGATTAACTCGGAACACCGGAATGCCAATATCAAAGCCATTTTCGCCTATTCCGTGTTTTTCCCCATCGTGGAAATTGTGCTGGCTGTGTCCACCGGGTTATTGGTATGGTGGGGGGCCGGATTGGTTTTGGACCTTCCGCCGGAGAAGGCAAAAGACCTTTCAGGGGAAATTATTGTTTTCTTTTTATACCTGAATTTATTGTTCCGGCCATTGCGGGTGATTGCGGATAAGTTCAACACCCTGCAGATGGGCATGGTCGCCAGTGAACGGGTATTTAAGGTATTGGATAATGAAGACCGGATCGTGTCGGAAGGGACCAATGCACCGGCCAGACTTCGGGGGAAGATTGAATTCGACCACGTTTATTTTGCCTATACCGATGATCGTTATGTGCTGAAGAACATCTCATTTCAGGTGCAGTCCGGTGAAACCCTGGCCATTGTAGGTCACACCGGCAGCGGAAAGACCTCAATCATCAGCATACTCAACCGGCTGTACGCCATTCAGAAGGGTCAGATCCTCGTGGATGACCGCCCCATCGAAAGCTATAAACTGGACACGCTGCGATCTTCCATAGGCGTCGTTTTACAGGATGTATTTCTTTTTTCCGGATCGATCCTGGAGAATATCACCCTTCGCAATCAGGAAATTCCCTTTGAGCGGGTGGTGCAGGCTGCGAAACTCATCGGGATGCATGATTTTATCATGGAACTTCCCGGCGGATATGATTTTAATGTAATGGAAAGGGGAAGTACGCTATCCCTCGGGCAACGGCAGTTATTGTCGTTTATCCGGGCCCTGCTATTCGATCCGTCGATTCTCATCCTGGATGAGGCGACTTCTTCTGTTGACACGGGCTCCGAACGGTTGATACAGGATGCTATCGGAAAACTCATTTCGGACCGGACTTCCATCGTTATCGCCCATCGCCTGTCCACCATCCGAAAGGCCAGCAAAATTCTGGTGCTGGACAAGGGAGAGATCAAAGAAATAGGCAACCATGATGAACTGATGGAAAAACAGGGATTTTATTTTAAGCTGCATCAGATGCAATTCGCTTAAAACGTTGGCGGTTGACCGTTGATGGTTGACCAAGATCAGGTGCCGATTTGCAACTAAACACCGTCAACCATCAACGGTCAACCGTCAACAAAAAAACCCTTCACTTTCTGCAATAAAACCTCAAATCCTTCTTGCAAATTCCCCCTCCTCCCTTATCTTTGCGGCAAATTTGGATACCGCATGATGCAGGGAAGGTTCAAATCTTTATTGGTAGCGGGTTTCAGCGTTTTTTTGCTACTTTTTTCGGGGATATCAAAGGCGCAGGAAAACCCGGCTGAAAAGCACAACACTTTTGACGCCAACGAGGTCATTTTCGGTCACGTTCTTGACGCGCATGAATACCATTTTCTGACCTACAAAAGTGCTGATGGTCTGGAGCACCATGTTACGATCCCCCTTCCGGTTATTCTATACTCTCCCCGGCGCGGGTTTTCTGCATTTTTGTCCTCCAGATTTCATCATGGAGAGGAAACTTATCTCGGATATAAGCTGGTTGGAAAGAACATCATAGCCGTGACCGCGGATGGCGTTGCAGACCCCTCCGTTAAAGTATACGATATCTCCCTGAGTCGCAATGTGGTGCAAATGATCATTGCGCTGGCCCTGCTTGTTTTTCTACTGATCCGGATTGCCGGAAAATATAAAAGTGGCATCGGCACCACGAAGGCGCCAACCGGTTTCCAGAACTTAATGGAGCCAATGATCACCTTTGTAAGAGATGAGGTGGCTGTTCCCAACCTGGGTACAAAATACCGGAAATACCTGCCTTACCTGCTAACGGTATTTTTCTT
Organism: Bacteroidota bacterium; assembly: GCA_030706635.1. Taxonomy (GTDB): domain Bacteria; phylum Bacteroidota; class Bacteroidia; order Chitinophagales; family Chitinophagaceae; genus Puia. Next base: position 16,921 of record JAUZOD010000022.1, on the reverse strand, counting down.
TATCCTGATCAATACCATGTTCGGCCTGGTGCCCGGATCCGCCAATGTAACGGGCAATATTGCTTTTACCCTCGTGCTGGGGGTCATTTCTTTTATTGTGATCACAGTCAGCGGCAACAAGCACTACTGGGGCCATATTATCAATCCACCGGTGCCTTTTGGAATTAAATTCATCATGATCCCGGTGGAAATACTGGGCATATTTACCAAACCCTTTGCATTGATCATTCGTCTGTTTGCGAACATGGTGGCCGGGCATATCATTATCATCTGTCTGGTTTCACTGATTTTTATTTTCGGAGAATTGAACAAAGGAATAGGTTGGGGATTCTCCCCGGTGTCCATTGGGTTTGCCGTATTTATTTATCTGATTGAAATTCTGGTGGCTTTTATCCAGGCATTTATATTTACAAACCTTACAGCTGTTTTTATAGGACAGGCGATTGAGAATAACCAGACCCATAGTGGTAATGGTCACGATGACGCTGTGATTGTTTAACAACAACGGGCTTTTTAAACCAATATAAATTTACAAGTATGGATTTAGCAACCATGTTATTAAGTGCGACTCCCTGGGCGAACGCGGGAGGTGCTATCGGTGCTGGTCTGGCTGCCATAGGCGCCGGTATCGGTATCGGTCAGATCGGTAAAGGCGCGGTGGAAGCCATCGCCCGTCAGCCGGAAGCATCCAACGACATTCGTGCCAACATGATCCTCGCAGCTGCGCTGGTGGAAGGGGTGGCACTGTTCGGCGTTATTGCCGGTATCCTGGCGATGTTCGTTTAGAACGAATGCATACTGCATCCGAAGTACAGGACGGAGGATGCAGTATATTTTGAAAAGAAAACACTTTATATAAAACTATTTTCATGGATCTTTTAATTCCTTCCTTCGGTCTCATTTTCTGGACGCTGCTGGCGTTTGTGATTGTGGTTCTGGTATTAAAGAAATTTGCCTGGAAACCCATTCTCCAATCCCTCAATGACCGGGAAAAAACCATTTCTGACTCTCTGGCAACAGCCGAGAGGGTAAAGGCGGAAATGGCACAGATGAAAAGTGAAAATGAAGCGCTCCTGGCTAAGGCCCGGGAAGAAAGGGCGCAGATGCTGAAAGAAGCGCGGGATACGAAAGACAAGATCATCAATGAAGCCCGGGACCAGGCGAAAATAGAAGCCGGTAAAATCATTACGGATGCACAGGCTGCCATTGAGCAGCAAAAAATGGCTGCGCTCACGGAAGTTAAGAATCAAATCGGCAGCCTGGTGATAGACGTATCAGAAAAAATACTGCGTCGTCAGCTGGAGAACAAGCCGGAACAGGAAAGTTATATAAGGAAGCTTGCTGCTGAGGTGAAGCTGAATTAACCAATGTGTAAATGTGCTGATGTGAAAATTCTTTTAATTCAGTATCTAAACTATTTTCAAGTTCCTTCGTTTCCACATTTACATATTTCCACATTTTGAAATTAAACAAATGCCCAATCCCCGTCTGGCTGTCCGTTATGCAAAGTCGTTGTTGGACCTGGCCATAGAAAGAGATCAGCTCGAACCCGTTTATCAGGATATGCTGTATATGCAGGAGCTGACGCAGGCCAGTCCGGAATTGGTGCGGGTGCTTAGGAGTCCGGTAATCAAAGGAGATAAAAAGGAAAAGATCCTGAACGCACTTACGAAAGACAGGTTAGGTATTATCAGCAGTTCGTTTAACCGGCTGTTGGTACGGAAAGGAAGGGAAATCCATCTCCCCGAAATCGTTGCGGCTTTTATTAAGCAGTACAAGGACTATAAGGGAATACACATTGTAACATTGACCACCGCGGTTATGCCCGGCGAAGAAGTAAAATCGGCCATCGTAAGGAAACTCGGTGAAACAGCGCATTGGGAAAATACGGAACTGAAAACCATTGTCAACCCGGATATCATCGGCGGATTTATTATTGAGGTGGATGGCCGCCTGATTGACGCCAGTATATTGTACGATCTGAACGTGATCAGAAAGCAATTTGAAAACAACGACTTTATTTATAAAATACGTTAGATAAAACAGCCATCATTTTAAAAAGATTTTATGCCAGAAATAAAACCAGATGAAATATCAGCGATACTCCGCCAGCAGCTGAGCAACTTCAATGTGTCGGCCGACATGGAGGAAGTAGGAACTGTGCTCCAGGTGGGGGATGGTATCGCCAGAGTATACGGTCTCAATAATGTAAGCAGCGGGGAGCTTGTGGAATTTGAAAATGGGGTCAGGGCCATTGCGCTCAACCTGGAAGAAGATAACGTGGGCGTGGTACTGATGGGAGAAAGCGGCGATATTAAGGAAGGCGCCAAAGTGCGCCGCACCGGGAAAATTGCCTCCATCCAGGTCGGTGAGGGTATGCTGGGAAGGGTGGTGAATACGCTGGGGATACCGATAGACGGAAAGGGACCGATCACTGGCAGTAGGCATGAAATGCCGCTTGAGCGCAAAGCGCCGGGAGTTATTTTCCGCGAGCCGGTAAAAGAACCGCTCCAGACTGGTATCAAAGCGATTGATGCCATGATTCCAATCGGACGCGGACAGCGGGAACTGATCATCGGTGACCGGCAGACGGGAAAAACAGCCATTGCCGTTGACACCATCATCAATCAAAAAGAATTTCACAAAGCAGGCAAGCCTGTATTTTGTATATATGTCGCCATCGGGCAAAAAGCGTCCACGATTGCAGGCATCATGAAAACACTGACGGATCATGGTGCGATGGAATATACGGTGATTGTTGCCGCTTCGGCATCGGAACCCGCTCCTTTGCAGTTCTACGCTCCATTTGCGGGTGCAGCGATTGGTGAGTTCTTTCGTGATACCGGTCGTCCGGCCCTGATCATCTACGATGATCTTTCCAAACAGGCTGTTGCTTACCGTGAAGTTTCCCTGCTGCTTCGCCGGCCACCCGGACGTGAAGCTTATCCCGGAGACGTATTTTATCTGCATAGCCGTCTGCTCGAAAGGGCCGCGAAGATAATCAGTGACGATTCCGTTGCTAAAAATATGAATGACCTGCCCGAATCCCTGAAAAGTCTGGTGAAGGGAGGTGGATCGCTTACCGCATTGCCCATTATTGAAACCCAGGCCGGTGACGTTTCTGCTTATATTCCGACGAACGTGATCTCCATTACTGACGGTCAGATTTTCCTGGAAGGTAACCTGTTCAACTCCGGTATTCGTCCGGCCATCAACGTGGGTATATCGGTTAGCCGTGTGGGTGGCAATGCGCAGATCAAATCCATGAAGAAGGTTTCCGGTACGCTGAAGCTCGACCAGGCCCTTTACCGGGAAATGGAAGCCTTCTCGAAATTCGGAGGTGATCTGGATGCGTCAACTAAACTCGTACTGGATAAAGGCGCCCGTAATGTGGAGATCCTGAAGCAGCCACAATATTCGCCAGTTGCCGTGGAAAAACAGGTAGCCATCATCTACCTGGGTACACAGGGTCTGCTTCGCGAAGTTCCGGTGAAAAGTATAAAGGCATTTGAAGAGCATTTCCTGATGGAAATGGAAAATAAATTACCCGAAATACTGGCTGAATTCAAAAAAGGCAACCTGCCGGATGATGCCGTGCGCAAAACGGTGGCTTTGGCTAATGAACTGATTCCGCAGTATAAGTAGGAATTACTTGGAATTTCTTGTTGACGGTTGACGGTTGACCGACTTTATGTGCGAATCCGCAACTGAAGTCGGTCAACCGTCAACCGTCAACTTTTAACCCGGAGTCAAACTATTTAACAGAATATTTCCCCAAACACTTGCATTTTTGAAAAACGCTTGCAATCTTTGTCCTGCAAGTAATCCGTACCAATCTCCTGATTAACTTCCCCTTCCAATTTTCCTGAATCCATTTTTACTGTTCGTTACTTACTATACGTTTTCCAATTCTTAAGAAGAATGGGCTTTTGTTTCCAATAGCTATGGGATCATGATATCATCCCTATGTTCAAAAAAGTCATGAAACAATCCGGAGGGCACCTCAAGAATTTGGTAAACAGACGGATTTTAAAAAATATATTCGCAGTTCTCATTTCAATGATGACGGGATGCGCACTCCATGCACAATCACTGGTTCCTGAACTCGTATTCATGAACCCCAAATTGATAACAGGCACGGGTTGCAGCGATGCCGGAAAAGACGGAGCGGTTTATCTGTTTTCCAATGTGGGAATGGGTATTGATGCCCTCGTGAAGATACAGGGCAGAAGCAGTTCGCAGGTCACTTTATCCGAAATCGATTTGAAGGGGCCCGACCAGGATTCGGTGAGAGGCACGGGATATGACAATGCCTGGCAACCCAGGGTGTGCTACGGAAATGGAGATGCTCCCGCCCATAGCAGTTGGTGGATGGAATTTAAGATTTCATTTATAAGCCATGATCATCCGGATCAGGCAGTATCCGTAAACCAGTTCTTTGTTTCGGGGTTGGATATTGACGGTGACGGGCAGAATTTACATGAGTATCAGTCCTATTACCAGGTACATGATTTCTCCATGATGCGAAATACGGCGATGACGTTCCTGCCGGTGAAAGGTTGCCTGGCTGATCCCGCGGAAGAAGGCAGGCGGTTCGATGGTACAACAGAAGATTATGCTGGCGTTACAACGAACGCTGATGAAACAACGGTCGATAATTTTTACCGCAATACCAGCCGCCTGATCGTAAGGGTAGGTGCAGAAACGGGCAACAGGGGCAGTCACGCAGCAGACAGGATGTATGCGCTTTGGTTCAAGTCATTAATTTATGATGTTCCTGTGAATGCACCCCAGCCACTCACCCTGGTTGCTTTCAATGCACAATTGGAGAATGACAGGAACGTAAAGTTGAACTGGTCAACGGCCATGGAGCAGCACACCAGTCATTTTATCCTGGAACGAAGTCTGGATGGAAATGAATATGACGATCATGCCGTGATTTTTACAGATGAAAACCGGGCGGTCAGAAAGGACTATCAGTTTACTGATCATCTGACGGGCGTTGCGGGGAACCTGGTGTACTACCGGTTAAAAATGGTTGACCGGGAATCGAAATACAGCTATTCCGATGTGATTGCGGTGAAGACTCACCGGGACCGGCAGATGATGGTTTCCGTGAATCCGGTAGTCAAAGAATCGGAATTTGCAATTCCGGTTTCGATGCAAAATAAAATGATGTATTCCATTTGTTCGATCAATGCGAAAATGCATAAAAAAGAATTTTAAGTTTTAGTTTTAAAGGGTACGATCAACAACGGCCGGGCTTTTCTAAGCCTGGCCTTTTTGTTTTTCTCAGAATTGCGTCAGATCTTCGGGGGAATGCTCCATTAAACACAGGCTTTCAAATGAAAAGAATAATTTTTTTGACATGCTTTGCTGCGATAGGATCTGCCGCTTTTGCGCAGGATGCGGCCGTGAAATACATTTCAACCAGAGATGCGGTTCATCAATATGCAAATAAGATAAAACAGCAGGTTTTCCTTGTATTTCCAGACGATCGGCAGGCACCCATCCAATGGTTTGATTCATTAAAGTTAAAATGGCTGGAAGCGGGATATTCTCCTGACCATATTTCCATGCACGCGCAGCCGGGTGAATATTTTGTATTCCAAACCGGAATCTGGGCCATCCGTCAAAATCTGAATCATGTACATGTATATTTTTCGGACCTGAAAACAAAGGGCGGAGACCTGATCGCAGCCGGAGCAGCCACTTGTTTTAATACGGGTGGCATTGATTACCAGGGGCATCCATTCACACAAAATGTAAATGTACCGGCCAATGACGTGCAGGCTCTATGGATGGGTATCGGCATACCGGATGCCGCGAAAGGTGATTATGCCGGACAGATCATTGTTGAAGCAACTGTTATGGGCAAAGCAGGTTCGTTTCAAACGGTTTCAAAAAAAATAACTATTCAGATAACTGTGAGTGGCGATTCCCTTCCTGATCATGGTTTTGACGAGGGCAGCCGTCTCTCCCGGATGGCCTGGTTAAATTCAACAAATGGAATGGATGCCCAGGTGCCCAAAGAATTTCAGCCTGTAAGCAGGAATGAACGTGTGCTGGCCGTTTCGGGGCGGTCATTGCAAATTGCGGATGACGGATTGCCTGAAAAAATAACCAGTTATTTTACGCCTTCGAACCAATCTGTATCAGCACATGGCGATCCCGTATTGGACGATCGATTCCGTTTTGTTATTGAAAAGGAGAATGGCGAGCTTATTCACCTGAAGCCCGGTAAGCTCAGCTTTCTTCGGCAGTCGCCTTCTGCGATTTCGTGGAAAGTGACAAGTGAATCGGATGACTGTGATCTTATTTGTGAAGCCGAGCTGCAATTCGACGGGTTTGTCAATTATCACCTGACTGTGCGGGCAAAAAGAAAACTGAATATCCGCGACATACGTCTTGAAGTGCCTTTGAACAGGAATAAGGCGACCTATATGATGGGGCTGAATAAGGAGGGGGGAACCCGGCCGGAACATTGGCAATGGAAATGGGATACAACTAAAAATCAGGATGCACTCTGGCTGGGTGCAGTGAATGGAGGACTACGCATAAAATGGAAGGCAGAAAATTATCGTCTGCCCCTGGTGAATATTTATTATGCGTTCGGTCCGCTGAATCTTCCGCCTTCCTGGGGAAATGCAGGTAAGGGCGGGGTAAACATTTATGAGAGAGGGAAAGAGGTGATGGTAAATGCTTATTCCGGCTCCAGGGAAATGAAAGTGAATGATCGGCTTCATTATGATTTTGAATTGCTGATAACGCCATTTAAAATCATGGATAAGAATGTTCAGTTCAACGACCGGTATTTTCATTCCGGAAAAGAGGAAAGTGCCCAGTTCTTAAAACAGGCAGATTCTCTAGGCGCCAACATCATCAATGTTCATCAGGGCAACGACATATATCCTTTTATCAATTATCCGTATTCAGACCTCAACAACCAGGAACTTACCCGGTTTATTCAAACGGCACAGCAGGACAACAAAAGAGTAAAAGTTTATTATACCACACGCGAACTCACGGTGAATCTTCCGGAGCTGCTCCCCTTCGTCAGCCTGCAGGGGGAAGTTATTTTTCCCGGACCGGGTGCAACGGCAAAAACATTGATTCATCCAGACGGTCCGGATCCCTGGCTCAGGGAACAACTGAGGGGAAGAAAATATATACCAGCCTGGGTCAGCCCGCTGTCCAGCGGCAAGTATGCGGGTATCCGCGATCTCTCGCTGATCACTACACCCAATAGCCGGTTAAATAATTTTTATATTGCCGGACTTGACTGGATGGTTAAGCACATGCATATTGACGGAATCTATATTGATGATTGCTCTTTGGATCGTACCACGCTGAACAGGGCAAGGAAAATCCTCGACAATAACCGGCCGGCGCCAAGGATTGACATGCACAGCTGGAACCATTTCAATCAGGAAGCCGGCTATGCCAGCTGCCTGAATCTGTATATGGACCTGCTTCCTTATATCGATCTGGTATGGATTGGGGAAAGCAGGAATTACAATACGCCGCCCGATTACTGGCTGACTGAAATCGCCGGCATTCCATTCGGTGTTCCCGGTCAAATGCTCCAGAATGATGGAAATCCCTGGCGAGGTATGGTTTACGGTATTACCAACCGGGCAGGCTGGGGAAAGACAGATCCCAATGCCATCTGGAAATTCTGGGACGATTACGGACTTCCGAAAATGACGATGATGGGTTACTGGGAAAACGACAATCCGGTTACTGTTGATAATAAAGCAATCCGGGTAACGGTTTTTAAAGGCGACGATGTCAGCGTGCTGGCTGTGGGCAATTTTTCCGAACAGGATCAGGATTGTACAATTGGAATAGATTATTCGAAATTGGGACTGTCCGCTTCATCGGTTTCCTTTGATATACCCCTCATTGAAAATTATCAGGAAGCACAAACCGGCGTTTCACCCGGGCGCCTCCATGTTCCGGCAGGAAAGGGTTACCTGCTGGTCATGAGAAAAAGATAAAGGAGGTTATTGTAGAGATCGCTTTGGCCGAAAGTGACGCATCAGGGTTGAAGGATGACGTCTGACCGATGCTGATTGTTAGTGCAGCGCAAGGGAAACACCCGATTTATTCGCTTCGGGAATGGATTCCGGAAAGAGGTACCAGAACAAGCCAAGGATCATGCACGCATATTTTTCCGACTGTGATGCGCTTACTTTTTTATCCGGGGTGGTTAAAAAGTTTTCTGCCTCGATAGTACAGTGAAAATTGTGTTTAAGGAATTTATTGGGAACAAAAAAAACATCGCCTTTGGGATTCAGCGGGATCTTAAAATAAATCTTCTTTTTATCTATTTGAATATGACCATCAAGGTTTTGCTGATTATCAAAAGAGATCTTACCGATCTCCACCCCGTATTCATTTTCAAATAAGAATTTGTTTCCCCAAATGCCGGTCTGTTCAATAAAAAAAAGCAGGTGATTATTGTGACGCTCCAGCCTCCCCGAGCGCTGGACCGGGTTATAACGAAGCACCATTTCGGGTATATTACCATCAAAAAGCTCGAAGCGCTCTATGGTGTGTTCCTGATTGTTCGTGGTACTCCAGTTCATGGCAATCTTTTAAGTGGTACGACTGTTACACAGCCCAAAATTAACTGCTCCCGGGCAGCATAACCAGCGTTACTTGTTAACTTATTATTACCAAAAGCCTGCCATTGAATTATTTGGTTTATAATATGAACTACTTTATTTTCGTGGACATTATGTCGGATGGCTCATTCTAATCCCAATTCGATTGAGTATGAGATTATTTTATATAGTACAAATATATTATAATCAATATATTATAAAGACTTTAAGCCTTATCGCCCTCATCTTAATATTTCAGATTGCCAAGGCACAGACTATTGTCTCCGGGAAGATTAAGGATGGAAAAGGGCACCCGGTACCCGGGGTCAGCATAACGATCAAAAATAGTTTTGACGGTGCCACATCCGATTCTTCCGGCAACTTCAGGTTTTCCGCTTCGGATACAGGCCATCAGGTAATCAGATTTAGTTCTATCGGATACCGCGCCCTGGAGCAACCGATCCTGCTGCAGGGTAAATCTATTCAGCTGTATCTGAATTTGAAAGAAGAGCCGAATGAGATGAAAGCGGTCACCATTACGGCAGGTTCATTTTCCGCTGGTGATTCCAAGCGGGGAGCCGTGCTCAGTTCTCTGGATGTTGCTACCACGGCTGGGTCGAATGCGGACATCACGGCAGCATTGAAAACCTTACCCGGTGCACAACAGGTAGGGGAACAGGAAGGTCTTTTTGTTCGGGGCGGGACCAGTCAGGAGACTAAGCAATTCATCGATGGAAGCCTGGTGGCCAATCCCTATTACACCAGCGTTCCTGACATTTCCACCCGGGGGCGTTTCTCTCCTTTTCTTTTCAAAGGAACCGTTTTCAGCACGGGTGGTTATTCGGCACTCTACGGACAGGCACTTTCGTCTGTCGTATTACTGGAATCCATTGATCTTCCGGAAAAATCGGAAGTCGACGCTTCCATTTCACCCATCGTGGCGGGTGTAGGAACGCAACAACTGGCCAGGGACAAAAAATCTTCCTGGGGAGTTTCCTACAACTATGTAAACGTTGGCCTTTATTTCGGACTCGTGAAACAGACGCCGGATTATTTCCGGCTTCCCCAGTTTCATTCCGGCGATGCCAATTTCCGCATCAAAACGAAAAATGGCGGCATGATCAAATACTACACAACGTTTAATTACAATCAACTGGGTCTGCGAAGGCCTGACGTGGATAGTGCTTATCTGAAAAATGCCTTTGATCTGGGCAATCATAACTGGTACAATAACCTGAGCTGGCGTGAAATTTTAAACAATGGCTGGAAAATGAATCTTAGCAGCAGTTACAGCACCAACCTGGATGATATCCATCAGCAGCTACAGGGACCTGACAACAAGCCCCGCATTTATCCGGCCAGCCTCTTCTGGATGTATAATAAAAATTTTGTTTTGAAGAATCGGGAAGATCTGGCCCAGACCAAAGCCGTATTTGAAAAAAAGCTGGGCGGCCTCAGTGCTCTCCGGTTCGGCGGTGAATACTGGTATGACAACAACCACTTCATTTACCAGGATACCTCCCGTTCGCTGAAGGATAATATGTATGCGGCCTTCGCCGAAACGGATATTTATTTAACCAATGAACTTGCTGCTAAAATAGGGCTTCGGTATGAATATTCGTCTCTGATTAAAAAACCCGATCTCGCGCCCCGAATTTCGCTTGCCTACAAAACCGGCAAAGACGCTCAGATCTCGGCGGCTTATGGCATCTTTTATCAGAAAGCAGATAACCAGCAATTGTTTTATACATCAAACCTCGGATTCACCCAGGCAACGCATTATATCATCAACTATCAGAAGATGACTAAGGATCAAATCTTCCGGGTAGAAGCTTATTATAAGAAATACAAAGACCTCATCAAAACCATTCCCATTAATTATTATTATTTTAATTATAATAATAATGGCAGTGCAGATGCCAGGGGGATTGAATTTTTCTGGAGAGATAAGAAAACATTTAAAAATTTTGACTATTGGATCAGCTATTCTTACCTGGATACCAAGCGGGATTATCTGAATTATCCTGGAACGATTGTACCCAATTTTGCTTCAAAAAATACAGTTTCCCTGGTGATGAAACGGTTTATCACGGATTGGAAAACGGGATTTAATCTCACCTATACCTACGCAAGCGGAAGACCTTATTATGATTTTATGATCAACAGCTCGGGAAAATATTATACTGCAGACCAGGGATATACCAAGGATTACAACAGCCTTAATTTTAGTATGGAATATGTGCCCAGCATTGGCAAGAAAAACCCCAAAACCTTTGTGGTGCTGTTTGCGAGCATGAGCAACGTGCTGGGATATAATGCCGTTTACGGATATAATTATTCGTTCAACGGTCAGGAGAAACAAGCCATAGAACCTCCAGCCCAACGATTTTATTTCATTGGTTGTTTCTTAAGCTGGGGTGTTGACCGGACGCAGGATGCCATCAACAACAATCTTTAACCTGTCACTCTTAATTATCCTAATATGAAATCAATTCTTTTTTCTCTTTTACTGTTTGCCGGGTTTGCCTGCATGGCGCAAAGCGATCGTTATACGGAGGCAATGAAGAAAAATCTGGCACTGTTTGGTACCGCAAAAACAACAGCAGATTATCAATCGCTGGCCAATTCATTCGAACGCATCGGTGACGCTGAAAAAACACAGTGGCTGCCCTATTATTATGCCGGACTTTCCCTTTGCACGGCAGGCTGGAACGATCCGAAACTCGACAGAGACGCAAATTCAGCCCGTATCAATGCACTTTGTGACAAGGCAGAGATCATTGAAAAAAACTCCGAAATATGCGGGCTCCGGAATATGTCTGCCACCCAGCAAATGATGGTAGATCCGCAAACGCGCTGGCAGACTTATGGACAACAGGCTTCAGCGGCACTCGCCAGCGGTCTTAAGATGGATCCTGAAAATCCCCGTCTGTATTATCTCCAGGCGGAGGGTATCATGAATACGCCGGAAGCTTTTGGTGGGGGAAAAGCAAAAGCAAAGCCCATTTTTGAAAAAGCAATTGAGCTGTTTAAAAAACAACAGCCCAAGCCACTTTATCCTAACTGGGGTCAGGAAAGGGCGGAAGAAGAGCTTGCGAAATGTCAGTGATGAAATTGTGGAATGCTTTATGAAAGCGGATGTAAAACAAAAAACGTTTATTCAGAATGTTCAAAGATCTCGACCCTGTACTTCATTCGCAGCTGCGACTGGCCATTATTTCATTACTTATGAGCAATCAGGAAGCAGAATTCACTGCCATCAAAGAGCAAACGAATGCCACATCGGGTAACCTGAGCGTGCAGATCAATAAATTACGGGAAGCCGGATACATTGAAGTGATCAAGGAATTTAAAGATAATTACCCGCATACATTGTGCAAAATAACACCGGAAGGAGCTATTGCGTTTAATCTTTATATAAAGAGTTTGCAGTCTTATTTGCCGGTGAAGGGGAAGGAAAATGGACAATGGACAGTTGACAATGGACAATAGAGGGTTGAGCGTTTAGAATGAAGGAAATTTGAAATGCAGAATTGTCCATGTCAACTGCCCATTAAAAAGCCCTCCGCGTTCAAAACGGGAGGGCCTTGCATTATCCGGTAAAAGCGGTTACCGGAAATTATCCTTTCATGAGTTTCATAACGAGTTTTTCCCTGCTATTTACAGTTACTTCCAGCGTATAAAGTCCTTTTTGCAGATTGCGGGAGTCATTCAGTGTGTAAGTGCTTGAGCCGGTTGTTGCGTTCCCGCTTTCTTTCAGTATTATGTGTCCATCCGGATCAATGACCTTCATCACCACAAATGAATTTTCATTCAGTTGCACATTCACCAGGATATCGTTGGCGATCGGGTCTGGTGTAACACTCAAAGAAGCCAGTGATTTTGTATTGTACATTCTCGCGATCAGCACCTTGGAATAACTGAAATTTCCGTTGGCCTCAAATTGTTTTAGCCGGTAATAGAAATCATTTTTCCGGGCCGTAACGGATTTAAAATGATCCCGGAAAAGATACTGGCCTGCTTCCGTTAAATCGTTTACTTTAACGTCTCCCAGTTTTTCAAAAGTCTGCCCGTCCAGGCTTCTTTCAATTTCGAAGTGTTCAAAATTGCCCGCAATCGTGTTCCAGTTCAGTTCAAAATAATTTCTGCCGTAGGCGGCATTGAAAACAGCAAGGCTTCCGCGAAGGGTAATGCTTTTCGTGCTGCTGCTGGTATCCGTTGCGCTGGATGGAATGCTGTTGGCAAATAATCCGGCCGGAATTGCCAATAATAAGAGTAAAGCGAACCCGATGATCCTTTTCATTTTGTAAATTTCAGATAGTGAACAATGTAATGACGCGTAGCTGTAAAGGGGAACAGAGGTCATTCAATAGAAAGGGATCGGACAATCTGCGAAATTGTTCACATAGCTATTGGAGAAAATCCTAAGAGATTAGTTCAGACGGGTGACGATCGGGAGATAGGCGTGTTTCAAAGATATATAGCGGTTTTGGCATTTGCAATAGGGCAGGAGAGGAATTTGAAAATTTGATGATTTGGAAATTTGAAAATGGAATTCCAAAGTCGAATGTGATAATTAGAGTTGAAAATCAGCCTATTAATATAAATAGCTGATTATTAATGTTATATATTTTTAATAATCAAAGTTTTTCATTTTCAAATTCCCAAATTTTCTTACCCCTCGTCAATTTTCTCGTCCTCAGCTCCTGCCAATACCACTGATCCCATTTTCTTTAATGGATTCTTATGGTTTTCATTAAAATCGCGTCGTTTTTCCAGTATGTCAAGGCACCCGAATACTGCTGACATGAAGGAGCCGGGATCCGCTTTGTCTTTGCCTGCGATATCAAATGCCGTTCCGTGATCTGGGGATGTACGAACAGCCGGCAGGCCGGCCGTATAGTTTATGCCTTCACCAAAGGCCAGGGACTTAAATGGAATAAGACCCTGATCATGATACATAGCCAGTACGGCATCGAATTTCTGCTGTTGGTTCCGCGCAAAAAAGGCATCTGCACTATAGGGCCCAAAAACAAGCATATTGTGTTTGGCGTCTTTAATGGCGGGTTTGATGATATCCTCTTCTTCGCGTCCGATCAAGCCCTCGTCTCCTGCGTGCGGATTGAGTCCCAGCACCGCGATGCGTGGCTTATCAATACCAAAATCCCGGATCAGGGAATCTTTCATGATGTTTAATTTGGACAGGATGGCCTCCCGGGTGATTTTTTTCGCAATCTCACTTATGGGAATATGTTCCGTTACCAGGCCAACCCTGAAATTTTCTGAACTCATCAGCATCAGTACATCTTTCATTCCAAAAGCCTGAAGAAGATATGGGGTATGTCCGGTGTAGGCAAAATCGTCGGACTGAATATTCTTTTTGTGAATAGGGGCTGTAATGAGGCCCTGTATTTTTTTATCTTTCAATGCGGCAACCGCAGCCACCAATGATTTTACAGCATATTTGCCGCCTGTTTCGTTAAGTGTGCCGGGGGTAATGCTCACTTCCTCCTCCCAGCAATTGAAAATATTTACCTGTTTGGGATAGGCCCGGGAAAGATCTTTTATGTTTTGATAATTAAAGCTGGAATCCGGGATGGATTTACGGTAAAAATTGATGAGCTTATTGGAGGCAAACAGTACCGGGGTGCAGAGTTCAAGCAAACGGTTGTCGGAAAATGTTTTTATGGCCAGCTCGGTTCCGATGCCATTGATATCACCTATGGAAATGCCGATCACGGGTCTTTGTAGCGGAATACTCATGTCTCAATTTTTTCGAGCATTAAAAATACGATTATTACCCTGACCGGATCGTTTATTTTTGCATCCATGATCCATTTGCCGTCTTCTCTGAATTTAAAGAAATCCCTTGGGCAACATTTTTTAAAAGATGAGGCCATTTGCCGGCAGATTGTGGATGCCCTGCTGGTTAATCCCTTCACGCAATTACTGGAAATAGGTCCCGGCGCCGGTGCGCTTACCAAATACCTGATAGAAATAAAAGACATCGATTTCAAAGCTGTGGAAATAGACGCGCAAAAGGCAGCATACCTTAGAAGCACTTATCCAGCACTGATCCCTGAACTTATTGAAGCCGATTTTTTAAGAATGAATAGTCCTTTTGAAGGCCGTTTTACGGTGATCGGTAATTTTCCTTATAATATTTCCACACAGATTCTCTTTAAAATTCTGGACTGGAGGGAAAGTGTGGAACGGGTAATCGGCATGTTCCAGAAAGAAGTTGCCCAGCGTATTGCCGCTCATGAAGGGAGTAAGACGTACGGAGTGATCAGTGTGCTGATCCAGGCATTTTATAAGGTGGAGTTTTTGTTTGAAGTCAGCGAGCAGGCTTTCACCCCGCAACCTAAAGTGAAGAGCGGTGTCATCCGCTTAACGCCATTGAGAGATCCGTTACCGGCGAGAACTGAGAAGATGTTTTTTTTGCTGGTGAAGACGGCATTCAATCAGAGAAGGAAGATGCTGCGCAATGCAGTAAAAGGATTGTTTACAGAAGAGGTATTGCAGGAAGCGATATTCAGCCGCCGCGCAGAACAGCTCACGATCGGGGAGTTTGCAGATCTGACCTGGAAAATGAAATGAGTTATAAAAAATAAAATGACTAAAAAAGTATTGATCACAGCAAAGGTTCATCCTTACCTGATCGAAAGGTTATCCGGAAAGGGATTTGAGATTGTTTATCTTCCGCAACTAACGTACGGCGAACTGGAAACGGCCATCGTGGATGTGGTGGGACTGATTGTCACTACCCGGTTAAAAGTCGACCGCAAAATTCTGGAGCGGGCGATGGGTTTGAAATGGATCGGCAGGCTGGGCAGCGGGATGGAACTGATTGACACTGCTTTTGCGGAAACCAGGGGCATCCAATGCGTAAGCAGTCCCGAAGGCAACCGAAACGCCGTAGCGGAGCATGTTCTCGGCATGTTACTCAGCTTAATGAATAAAATGCCAAAGGCTTTCCGGGAAGTGCAGGAGGGGAAATGGATCCGTGATGCCAACCGTGGTACAGAACTGAGCGGTAAGACCGTGGGCATTATTGGTTTTGGCAATACCGGATCTTCATTTGCCAAACTGCTCTCTTCGTTTGACGTTACTGTGCTTGCTTATGACAAATACAAATTCGGATTTGCCAAAGGAAATATCAAGGAAGCAAATATGGATCAACTTGGCCGTTATGCTGACGTGATTAGCCTCCACGTACCGTTGACCGAGGAAACCTTTCACCTGGCGAACGATTCCTTTTTTTCTTCCTTGAAAAGAGCCCCCTGGTTTATCAATAGCTGCAGGGGTAAGGTCCAGGAAAATGAGGCGATCATCCGGGCTCTGGGAAAAGGTCAGATTTCCGGGGCTGCTCTCGATGTACTTGAAAATGAAAAGCTGGATCAATACGGCCCGACCGAAAAAGAACAGTTTAACCGTTTGCTGGCCTTTGATAACGTGTTGATTACCCCACACGTAGCTGGATACAGTCAGGAAGCCTTTTACAAGATGGCCAAAGTGGTACTCGATAAACTGGGATTCTAGAGAGGTATTTGACGGATTGATAATCAATAGGTTCCGAACCTGCGTCAGTTTTTACCCGTGAAGTTTAAAAAAGAAATATTTTACTTTTTTCAGGGAACAGCCTACGGCAAAACGGCTTCCAGGGAATATCTTTTGCAAATGGATTCCTTATCTTTGCAGAAATGCAACGCCTCCCAAAAGGCGTTGTATTTTTTTTCTTTTATATAAACAATAAGGAGGATTTATGAGCGAAATCACTTATCTGACCAAAGAGGCATTACAGAATCTGAAGGCTGAACTTCAGAAAATGAAATCAGTGGATCGTCCTGCAGCTTCCCGCGCCATTGCGGAAGCCAGGGAGAAAGGCGATCTGCGGGAGAATGCCGAATATGATGCAGCCAAGGAATCCCAGGGATTGCTGGAGGCAAAAATCCAGCGACTGGAATCAGATCTGGCGAATGTGCGTATTCTTGACGAGGGGAATATAGATACCAGCAAAGTATCCATTCTAACTAAAGTAACTGTTACGAATCTAAACAATAAAAAACAGGCCACCTATCACCTCGTATCTGAAAAGGAAGCCGATCTCAAACTGGGCAAAATATCCGTTTCTTCTCCAATTGGAAGAGGATTGCTCGGTAAACAGATCGGAGAAGTAACAGAAGTGGATGTTCCTGCCGGGAAGCTGAAATTTAAAGTTGAGAATATTACGGTTTAATGTGATAATGTGCTGATGTGCTGATGTGGGAATTTGAGAATTTGAGAATTTGAGAATTTGAGAATTTGAGAAT
>JAUZOD010000021.1 GCA_030706635.1 Bacteroidota bacterium | reverse complement strand
TCTATATTTCCGACCGAGTCGGTGATGATGGGTTTTGAATTGGGTTCCAGCGTCACCTTCTGCCCGCGATACGCAAGAAATCCGCGTCCGCGTTCTTCATAATTCTGACCGGTGTATTGATTGGCTCCGTCAATATCCAGCTGATAGCCTTTTAATGCATACGGAATATCTTTTAATTCCTCACTGCGGTAATTTATTCCACTGTTGCCATCGGGACTGATCCGGTACTCGGCTTTGAATTCAAAATCTGCCGGTTTTTCTCCCCGCCATATCAGGAAAGTATTTGCCTTCGGGCGATTGGCGTCAGTA
This sequence comes from Bacteroidota bacterium, assembly GCA_030706635.1. GTDB lineage: Bacteria > Bacteroidota > Bacteroidia > Chitinophagales > Chitinophagaceae > Puia. The sequence continues at coordinate 57,801 of JAUZOD010000021.1, read as the reverse complement.
ATCTCTCCGATAAAACTGCCGCTGTCAATTTTCCAGACACTGGTATCCCCGGCCCAGCCGGAAAATGTTTTACCGTCAAATATTTGTTTAAAGCCATCATTGCCTGTGGCCGTACTGTCGCTGCCTGCGGCGGGATGATCGCTGGTGGAATTGTTGCAGCTGGTCACCAGGAATATGGAGGCCACGAGTATAAGCACCTGCGGAAAGCTTTTAAGGTTGTTTTTATTTGTCATTTTTATTTATTTATGATTTATGAACGGGCGCGATTGCTTGTTTTAATTTTTAATGCCCGTATTTTTCCAGGTTCCCGAAACTGCCGAGTCCAGTACGGCCTGACAGACCTTCTGCGTTTCATGCGCTTCTGTGAACGTGGGTGAACAGGGTTCTCCGGTTTCAAGACTTTTCAGAAAATCAGCCACCTGGTGAACGAAAGAATGTTCGTAACCAATGCCCAGCCCGGGCACCCACCATTTATCCATGTAAGGATGATCTCCGTCCGTAACATGGATAGAACGCCAGCCCTTGACCTTTGATTCATCCGCATTGTCGAAATACTCCAGCCGGTTCAGGTCATGCAGGTCCCAGCGAATGGACGCATTCGCGCCGTTGATTTCAAATGTGTACAATGCTTTATGTCCACGCGCATACCGCGTAGATTCAAAAACACCCAGTGAGCCGTTATTAAAATGACAAAGAATGGCGCACGCATCATCAATGCTCACTTTCTCCACTTTGCCCGTAAGCTGGTGCATACGTTCTTTAACAAAAGTCTCCGTCATGGCCGTCACGTCTTTTATACCTCCATTCATCCACATGGCCGTGTCAATGCAATGCGAAAGCAGGTCGCCGAGCACACCCGATCCAGCTACCGCTGCATCCATGCGCCACAGTCCTTCGCCACCCTGCGGAAGGTTGGCATTGATGGTCCAGTCCTGTAAAAAATTAGCCCGGTAATGAAATATCCTCCCCAGTTTTCCGGAATCCACGATCTGTTTGGCCAGGGTGACCGCCGGCAAGCGGCGATAGTTATACCATACGGTATTTTTAACGCCTGCTTTTTCAATGGCATCCACCATGCGCTGAGATTCGGCCAGGTCGCGGGCAAGCGGTTTTTCACACAGGATCATTTTACCCGCGGCAGCGGCGGCAATGGCAATTTCAGCATGAAAATCATTCGGCGTGCAGATATCTATCGCATCAATATCTTTACGGGCTACCAAGTGCTTCCAATCCGTTTCTGTGGATTCATAACCCCATTGATCTGCAAAGGCTTTTACTTTCTCCGCGTTGCGGGCGCAAACTGCTTTTAATACGGGTGTATGGGTTAATGCCGGGAAAAAATCGCTCACGCGCTTATACCCGTTGGTATGCGTTCTGCCCATAAAACCACACCCGACCAGCCCTATCCTGAGTTCTTTCCTGTTTTTCATTTTCTGATTGTTTAACTATTTGATTCATTCCGCTTCATACCATCCGTGTAAGTTCCGGACCTTGATCATAGCCGACAATATATCATTCCATGTTTTTTGTTTCTCCATCACTTCATTCGGGAACATGCACCCGTCCCAACAGATATGCCTGAACGCTTTGGTGAGTTTTCCATCCTCATCCCGCAGCCAGTAGCCGGCATCGCGGGCGATATCGAGTTTACCCTTCGGATCGGTGGCCAGGCAATGACGGCCGGTTTTGTCGTGCGATCCGGTTCCGTGAACGGTGCCATCATTCTGCGCCACATGGAAATCAATCGTCCAGGGCCTGAGGGCAGCCGTCAGGAACTTCAGTCCTTCGGATAAAGCTTTGCTGTCGCTCCAGTCGAAATCCAAAGGGAGAATCCGGTCTTCCGGACGGTTATAACCGAGCAGGTATAGTAGGGTATGGGCCATGTCTGCCTGAAAGCCGATGTTTTTCCGATCGACTGCTTCCAGCGTATCGATCATGGTTTTCCAGCTGTGCATTCCGCCCCAGCAGATCTCGCCTTCCGCCGCCAGCTTCTCGCCGTAGTCTGCAGCCACATCACAGGCTTCGCGAAAAGTGGAAGCGATCAGTTTTGTGTTATTTGCCTGATCAGCAGCCCAGGTTGCCGGATCAGTTGCTGAATCAATACGCACGACGCCATCCGGACGAACGCCCAGTTCACGAAGCTTCAGCGCAAACCGGCAACTTTTTTTAACCTGGCTTACGAATTGGGCGCGCGCTTCTTTTGAACCCATGGCGGATCCACCGGCTGGCGGCCAGATCGGCGCCACAATGCTGCCGATATTCAGATGAAGGGCCGATACTCTGTCAGCCAGTTTTTTAATGCCGTCATCCGTGCTGTCAATGTCAAAATGCGGCTCGAATAGACCGATGTCAATGCCGTCAAATTTGATTCCGTCCACCTCGGCGGCAGCGGTGAGGGTCAGCAGGGTGTCAAGGGAAATGCAGGGTTCTGAGCCGGGTCCTTTTCCAACAACGCCGGGCCAGGTGGCATTGTGCAGCCTGGGATAATTATTTACTTGCATATCGCGTAGATTATAGTGTGGATTAAGATAATACCAAATCCGGATTTTCCGGACCAAAATGTTTGAGCATCACCAGCGGATCAGTGGCGGAGGCGTTCGTGATCCGGACGCCCTCCAGCGCTGCTTTTTCGCTGACGAAGAATTCATCACAGGTCGTTTGCCCGTAACGGATCAGGGCCGGTGTGTCTATTTCCCAAACACCCATCCTGCCATGTCCCTGCATCAGGATCATGCCGTAAGCGCCGCCATCCCGTATGGTCACCGTGGCGCCCGGGAAAACAGTCAGTTCCTTTGCGCTGAATGCAGCCGATTTGTAGCAGATCCAGTTTTCACTGTATCCCGCTGCCTTCATTTCCGCTACAGGACTTACGGGTTTGGGACGCATGAAACGATTTTGATGCAAATGGGTATCCAGGTTGAGTTCCCAGTCAATCACATCCAGCAGTTGCTCAAAATCACCGATACTTTCTTTTGGCGTGCCATTCCATAATAATTCTTCCGGGATGATGGCTTCGTTGACCAGCGATTGATACATGGCGAAAACATCCGATGCTTTTTGCGGTTCATAAGTGCAGAGACTGCCCGGAGCATGCAGCAGGCCGGGCGGCACATCCCAACCGGTACCGGGTTCCAGCCGGAATGCCTGGGAATAATTGGTGATCTTGTTATCGCCTTTGGTGAAATTCTGCAGACATTCTCTTATTTCGGCACGGGTTGTTCCCGGTGAGATTCCCATGAACGTATAAGGGAAATCCCCTCCGTGATTGTTGACCTGGGGAGGAAAATAATAAGCTTCGGGTTTACCGGCCTGACCGATTAAAGCCGCCTTCTCGTCATTGTGATGAATATGATGCGGCAGCGGTCCCATATTATCGAAGAATTTGGAATACATCGGCCAGGCTCCATATTGCTTCCATAACCGGTCTCCGATGAGTTCCCCTTTCAGCTGACTGACTGCATCCCTGAGCAGGATTTGTTTCTCTGTTGAACCTTCTTTAAATACCACAGCGCTTAAGCCTTCATTTTTCCCGGTAAGGGGGCCATTCTTCGCATCTGTGGTGGACGAGAACCAGCGTTCATCAATGCCGCCACGCTGTCCGCCCAATACATAATAATCATCCGGATGAAGTTTGATCCTTCGCCCGGGCACGCAAAAAGATCTCGGCACCCAGTTCGGCGCCAGTCGTAAAATTCCTTTTCCCTGTTCAATGGCCTGTTCTGCCAAATTCAGTTTTTCCATTGGTTCTGATTAAAAATTGATTTTTAATATGCAATCGCCGAAGTCTTTACCGATCGGAAAGTTTGTTTAAAAATTCACGAATACGTTCTTCTTTATACAACAGTTCAATTTCCAGGTCGTAGCTTCTTTTCCCTCCCGGCGCAATATGCAGGAGCGTTTTTTCCTCCCGGGCTTTTGCCTGGCCGATCGGAGGATTTGTTCCGGGCTCCAGACCGGTAACATATTCCCCTTTCCCCCAATGCTGCCAGTTGCTGAGCCAGGGCAATTGTTCTTTCCGGAATTTCAGCGCTACCGCTATGCCGATCCGTTCATTATACAATCCGCAAACGCATTTTCCCTCTGCATCCGGGGTACTGTCTATAATAGCTACTTCTTCTCCCGTTCCCGAATGCGTCTCCATAGGAGCCGGACATTTTTTGAAATTATTTCCATCCCGGAAGATCTCGTATTTGCTGTTTTCAAAACGCGGCTTCCACTTCCCCTGCCAGAGAATGTCCGCGCCCTCATCTGCCAGGGGCCAGCCAAAATTACAATGATAAAGTATCATGTGCGGTGCGGGTCTGTTACCGCGGTTGATCACTTCATCATGAATAAAAACAGATGCCTGCCCGATCTTCCCGGAAATCGTTCTTCTGAGTTCCAGGCTCGGACCAAATAGGGGTGTTTGTTTAACGATACCGGTGATGCTCATGTCTAATTTCCCCGTTGCCGGGTCAGGCTGAACCACCGATTCTATTTCGGCGGGTATATTACTTACTTCCCCATGAAGGCCACGCTCACCATATTCATCTTTCTCCGGACCGCCCGTATGGGTAAGACCACAGGTAGTGAGTAATCCGCCACCAAAGGTTCTCAGCCAGTCAATTCCTTTGCCCGAAAATGGCTGCGGAAATGTTATGCCGGAATGATTCAGCCAGGTAAGACTGTACTGGTTGTAAAATGCATCGGCAATGTCCATCGCGCGGTCTATCACTACTTTATAGCGAAGACCCGTTCCCGTATTTATCCATGCGATCCTTGTTCCACGCCCCAATCCATTATCCAGTACGGAAGTTTCAATACCCCCCAGCTGCGCGGGGTTGGATAATTTGCCGGACCAGGACGGAAGTTCATTCAAAGGCATTTCCTCTATGGCTTTTTAGATACAAAAATCGTGTCCTTTGGATTGCCTCCGGATTTTAAATAAGCCAGCAAATCTTTCAGCTCTTCAGGATTCAGCCGGTTGATCAGGCCCGGGGGCATGACGGATATCTCAGAAAGCCTGGTTCTGATCACATCTTTTTTAGGAATCTCGCGGAGGGTTTGCAATGCAAACGGATTCATGGCGACGGAATATTTATCCGCACCCTGATCCATCACCCTGCCCACTACCGAGGTGCCGTCTTTCAGGTAGAATACGGTGGCAGCATATTGATCCGAAATGGTTTTGCTGGGGTCAATGATAGATTGCAGCATGTCCTTGTAAGAGAACCGGCTTCCCAACTGGGTCAGGTCCGGACCAACCACGCCGCCTTCGCCACGCATCTGATGGCATCTGCTGCACATGGAAGCTGTAAACATGGCTTTTCCATCGGCAAAATCGCGGTTGCTTAGTCCGTCCTTCAGGGCAACCAGGGCGGTATCCACCTGCCAATCCTTTCCGGGTCCTTTAGGCTGCTGAACTTTTACATCCTGACCCTCCAACGCCTGGGCAACCAAAGAGTCCCCTGAGATAGTATTAAAATAGTCCACGCGATTTTTAGGAACGTGTTTCAAAGCGTTCTTTCGCGCCAAATCAATAAATCCGATAAAGCTATGCCCTCCCCTGTATCCAAAGGCTTTGTAAAACCAGCGAAAATAAGCATCCTGTAATTCCGGCGTCCAGCCTGTTTTGGCCTCGCTCAGCACAGTGGCATAGTAGGTTTGTTGCGCAGGAGGCGCATCGGCCAGCGTACCGGCGATGTCCAAACCATATTGAGGATTCCGGAAGATGAGATCGGAAGACCGGGTGAATGTTTTCTGATATGAGGTATCGTCTTTTGCCGTAGCCAGCAGGGCTACGGTTTTTCCGACGGCATCCGGGGCATCAAGATAAACAAGCACCTTGCTCAGGGACCTGTTTAATTCATTGGTTTTTGCCGGATATTGCTGGTCGAGATAAGCGATTACATGCGACTTAACTCCTGCAGAAGGCAATCCCATCCTGAACAGGGTCAGTTCGAATGCACGCAAAAGGTCCACCTGCTGGGATTCGGATAGTTGTGTATAATTAATTCCTGTAAGCGCCGTAAGCAATTTATCTCTCAGAGCAGGACTACCCTGCCGCGCCATGGCAATACCCGCCTGGATAAGCGTCACCGGATCTTTTTCATTCAGCGCTTTTTCCTGCCAAGCAGCTAAAGGCTGGTGTTCGATGACCACCCTTGCTGCGTAACGGATAAACCTGTCTTCATTTTTCAGATAAGGCCAGGCAAAATCAATGGCATCTGCTTTCGGCGCGCCCTGATAAGTTTCCAGTTTACGGCGGAGCTTCTGGGCCTCGCTGAGTTCAGCTACAGGCAGAACTTCCGTATTCTGTGTATTATCGCCATAATAAACACGGTAAAGATCAGATTCCAGCCTGCGGCCACCGGTGAGAAAATACATGGCGCCATCGGGGCCGATCATTCCATCGGTTAAAGGCAATGGAGAGCCGGATATAAATTCTTCCGCTTTGGCTTTGTAGGCGGCTCCGTCCGGTTCCGGCCGGAAGGAATAAATGATGCCAAAACTCCAGTCGAATGCAAAAAGCGACCTGCGGTAATTTTCCGGGAACCGGGCATGCTGTCCGGTAAACACCGCAGTTGGCGAACCCTGTCCTATATTGATCAGCGGAGGTAAATTATCGGGGTAGTTGGGTGACCATTTGTCGGTGCCCGCGCGCCAGCCAAATTCTCCGCCATGGGGAACAAAACAGATGCGGATGGGGCGATACCAGGGAAGTCCGAAATCCCATTCCATGTCAGAGTCAAAAGTAAACATATCTCCCTGGTCGTTAAAAGCCAGGTCAAACGGATTACGGAAACCGTTACTGATTAATGTAAAATTATTTCCGGCTGAATCCAGACGGGCAATCCATCCGCCATGGGTTTCAACTCCGTTATCATGTCCGTTGGGGTCCCTGATCAATGGCAGGAGATTGTCGAGCTGCCAGCTTGAGGCGTTGGTATAGCTATCCATTTTCGGGATATGCGTAAAATTCCCGGCAATAAGATATAGTGACTTCCCATCGGGCCCCATGATAATACTGTGCGGCCCATGCTCTCCGCCTCCTTCAAGCCTTTTCAGCATGGTAATCTTATCAAACTGGCCATCGTTGTCGGTGTCCTGCAGGCGGTAAAGTCCGCTGGGTCTTGGACTGGCGTCGTCACCTTCATCATTCACCACAACATACAGACTGTGAAACGCATACAATATACCATGCGCGTACCCGATTCTCCGGCCCGCTTTGGAAGTATCCCCGGGGATATTCAGTACTATGCTGTCTATTTTTATTTTTGACTGGCTCGTGTCCGAACCGATGGGCGGAATACTGAGACGGTACAGATTTCCGTACTGATCGGAGGTAATCATCCTTCCTTCGTCATCAAAAGTCATGGCTACCCAGGAACCCTGGTCGTGGATTCCGGGGCTGTACAGGTGGTCGGCGTGAAAACCCGCGGGTAATTTAAGCGCAGCAATTTTAGGGTCTGAGGACACAGCACCCGCGGCGTCCTTTTCTTTGCCGTTGTTGCAGGAGCACATAAGCAGCACAAAAACGCTGAGGGCACAGAATAACTTTACGTTGCACAAATTTCGGTTCATGGCAAGAGATTATTATTAAAAGATCGGAAATATAGCTGTATCAGGTAAATTAACTATCCTGTACAATGAGGTTCGCGCCGCCGGCACTACCGGCGGGTTATCATATCCAGGATCAGACTGGTCCTTCCTCCGGAAATTCCCGTGGAGGGGGCCTTACCCGTTCCCATCAGCTCCTTTACCATTAATTCGATGAATGGCTGCTGAACGTTTTGGGGATAGGGCAGTTCGAAAACCTGCTGATCAGCCCCTTTTTCCACCGTGATCCTGTAGCTGTCAAAAAACGAAAAGATGATGCGTCCCCCGGAACCGAAGATCTGCGTCTCATCGATCTTCTGTTCCTTATTCACGGTAAAACACCAGCTTCCATTTCCCATCACACCGGATTCAAATTCAAAATTCGCCATAACGCAGTCGTCTGCCGGATATAAGCCGGCCTGGTTCCTGGATATTCCCTCAGCAAGTTTTATCGGACCAAAAGCGAATTCGAGAAAATCAAACTGGTGTGAAGCCAGGTCGTGGAAATGACCACCTCCGGAAATTTCAGGAAAAACACGCCAGCGGGGTTTGGCATTTTCTCCCACTTCTTCATCATAAGGCGGGTTATGCAGGCGGATATTGATGCAGCGGATCTCTCCGATCGCCGCCTGGTCAATCAGTTCTTTGAGTTTCAGAAAATAAGGAAGCGCACGCCGGTAGTAAGCCACGAAAAGCGGCGAACCCGTTTCCCGGCTGATCCGGTTCATCTCCTCGCATTCCGCCGCATTTCGCGCCATGGGTTTTTCCACATAAACCGGCTTACCGGCCTGCATCACTTTCCGCGCATATTCCAGGTGAACATCCGGAGGCGTGGCGATGTATACGGCGTTTACATTGGGATCATTGATCAGGTCATCCACGTTGTCGTACCACACCGGCACCCCATGCCGGGCTGCATAGTCGGCGGCCCTGGCAGCATTCCTTCCCATAACCGCCACCAACCGGGAATGGGCGACCTTATTAAAGGCGGGACCGCTTTTTTTTTCAGTGACGCTTCCGCATCCGATCATTCCCCAGTTTACCTGATCCAGCATAATTGATATTTTGTTTTTTATCGGCTATTCACCAAGCTTTCTTTGTCAATTGCTTTTCGCTAAGGCCCTGATCACTCTCTTCGGGAGCACTGATCACCCCAAAATACCTGCCCATCCAATAGGGCAGTAAATAAACATCACCGCCGCCCAGCTCTGCGGACGCATTCGAGCTGCTGTTTAAGGTAAAGAGATTCCGGTTATGTTTGTTTTCGGGTCGCTCATCGGGAGGCAGCACTTCCGTGACGAATTGTTGCCGGACGATCTTCTTCGGAAACTGCAGATCTTTTCTGTCGCTGTTGTGCAGGGGCCAGTTGATCAGATCCAGCGGCATTTCCTTTAGTTCCCAGATTGTTTCATCCAGATCGAAATCCCGGGCGCCCGTCATCGCATAACAGAGATTCCATAGTGCGTCCTTTGCCGGTCTTTTTATATTCCAGTGGTCGCGGATGGCTTCACCGTATGCCGCTCTCAGCGTATCGTTCAGGGCGTAGGGATACAGGCCCCAATAGGCAAGGAAATACATTTCATCATCGGAGTTGTTCCAGTTGCCCGAGAGCATTTTACTCCATTTATCCGCGCTTTCCGGCGCGGGCCCTATCTGGCTGACAGGGCGGGTAAGATTCTGTAGGTAATGATCTTTATATAGTAGCTCCAGCGCTTTGTCTTTGTATTTCTCCTTGCCGGTAAAATGCCAGGCGGTCTGAAGAAAGCTGATGATATTGGAAGAATATAATTTCTTGTCCCCGACCATGTCCGGGAAACGATTTACATATTCCGGAGCCCAGATACCCCATAATGTTGGCCTCCCGTTATAGTCTATCAGTTTCAGGCCGTTGTCCAGGATATAACCGGTGAGCCCGTCGATCAGCCGGATGGCTCTTTCTTTCACTTCCTTATCGTCCATGTATTGTGCGATCAGGGTCAGGGCGAAGTATTGACCCACCGCCTGGTCGCTGCTGGCGGAACCTCTCCAGTCCCATTCCTTGTCGGGCGACTGCCGCCAGCTGCTCGGCGTATTGGCGTAACCGGGATACCAGTAGTCCTCGATATTTTTTCTGTATTCATTTTTAAATTCGACGATCCCGTGCCTTTCGACGCAGCGGCCAAACAGTCCCGGAATCCCGCTCAGCGTCGTGAGCCGCTCCATGGCGTCAAGGGATTCGAGACAATTCTGCTTTGCGGATTCATCGTGGGTCACCAGCCAGCGGAAAAGTTCGCCGGCCAGGTACATGGAGGTCCACAGGTTATCACTATCATGCGGCCCCGTTTCGGCCGTTGAAATATCGCCGTTCCTGATATTGGAGTAGTCGGAATAGAATCCGTAGCGGATATGCCTTTGCCTCACCTGTTCTTCATAGTAGGCTGCTTTCTGCTCCAGGCTGAATTTTTCAAAGCATATTTTCCCCAGGCCCTTATCGGTAAGCACGAGCACCGCGCCATCTTCGCCTTTTGCGATATCGGTGACGCGATCACCGGGCAGCCATCGCTGCGATGCATAGTAATTGAATTTTCCGTCGGCCCTTAGCATGAAAGCCCCCTTTACGGAACCAAACCAAAGCCTGTTATTGATCTGTTCGATCACCGTGAGATCTGTCGCCGGAAGATGCCGGTGATATTGGCCTCTTTGTTTATGCGTGGCGAGATCCAGTTCAAGGTATCCGTTATGGGTGCCTATCCATGCGGTATTATCCAGTATTTTGAAGCAGGTGAAGTCATCTCCGCTGAATACGGTGACCATGGCTTTTTTTTGCGGAGAAAAATAACCCAGCGCATGCGTGGTGATCCACCAGAAGAGACCGGTATCCGGCGCGTATTGAATGCTGAGTATGGCAGCGGAGGACCTGCCGGTCCAAAGATTTTGCCCGTCGTGAATGAGCTCGAGCTGCTGTCCGTCGGAAACCAGAAAGTTGAAATCTTTGCCTGCTGCCAGCAGCACGGCCCCCGGTAAGTCATGCGCGGAATAACATGCTCCTGCCCAGGCATTGCTGAACACGGCCTTGTTGTCGAGATATACGAATTGATCCTCATACAGAGCGAGGCCGGATATTTTCCTGTCCGTTAGTGGGCGATAACTCAGGTCGCGGACCAGCTCCCCGGGATATAATAATTTTCCGGCATGCGGTTTCAGCAGCCCTCTATCAGACAACACGCAGATATTTCCATTGCGATCGGAAACGATCCTGCGCAGCAGGGCGGTTTTGTCTTCAGGGTAATAGCGGATGCTGTAATCCTGCTCGTAGGGCCTGTCATGGTACACCGTATCTATTCCCCGTGCGGGAGTTGAGTAAGCACCGGCGACGGCAATCTTCATTGTCCCCGGGAAAACTATGCTAAAGATAAATATGGACAGAATGGCTTTCCTCATTTCGATATCTTGTGTTCCGCGGGAGCGCTGATCACGCCTAAATATCTTCCCAGCCAATAGGGCAATAGCCAGATATCCCCCGCACTGTTTTCAGACCTGCCGTTATTTCCTCCATCCAGACCGAAAAGGTTTGCATTATGCCTTTCAATGGGCAGTTCATCCGGTGGCAATACTTCCGTAATGGTCTGTCTCCGGAAATTAGGAGCAATAAAATCGAGGTCTTTCCGCTGGCTGTTTTTTATGCGCCAGTTGACCAGATCAAGCGGATAACGCTGCAGATAGTCCACCGCATTTTGCAGGTCAAAAGATTGCACACCGGTTATCGCCGTAAATAAATCCCAGGCGGCTTCTTTTTCCGGTCTTTCGGCCTGCCAGTGATCAAGGATCGCCTCTTTGAATTTTGCTTTCAGCGTATCATTGAATGCATAACGGTAAAGTCCCCAGTAACCCAGGAAATACATTTCATCATCGGAGTGGTTCCATCCATCAGATAAATCCCTGCTTAGTTCGTCAGCATCCTCAGGCGCCCTGCCAATGTCTTTCATGGGGCGCATCAGGTTTTTCAGATATCCGTATTTCTGCATCAGTTCGAACGCTTTGTCTTTATAGATTTCTTTATGCGTGAAATGCCAGGCTGTCTGCAACATGGACACAATATTTGAAGAAGTGATTTTCCGGTCACCCACCATCAGGGGACGGGCATTCACGTATTCCGGATTCCATCTTCCCCATTTCGTGGGTTTGCCATCCCAGTCCACCATATACATCTGGTGATCCACAATATGCTGCATCAGCGCATCCATCAGGCGGATGGCTTTGTTCTTTACTCCGGGATCGTCAACAAGTTCTGCAATGGCGCCAAATACAAACATGTGCCCGATGGCTTCGTCACTGCTGGTGGTTGATTTCCAATCCCATCCGGAATCTGCAGCCGGTCTCCATACTTCCCGGTCAGATGATTCATATCCTCTTCTTTCAAATGATCTTGCCGGAAATCCCTTGATGTGCGTCATCGTGTACATACGCTCCATCGCATCCAGCGACTCGCGGCAGTTCTGCAGGGCATCCGGGGAATGCGTAACCGCATAACGGAATACTTCGCCACCCAGATACATGGCTGTCCAAAGCCCGTCGTTATCAGAGTCCTCCAGCACGCCCGTATCGGGATTACCGCCTTTCATGCCGGAGATCGTGGCATTAAATCCATTGCGGATATGCCTTGTACGCACCTGCTTTTCAAAAAATACCGCTTTATCATACAAGGTCATGGATTGAAAATGAATCTCTCCCAATCCTTTATCCGTAAGCAGCAGGACCATATCCTTTCCGCCCTTGGCGATATCCACGATCCTGTCGGATGGGATCCAGCGGGCAGACGCATAATAATCGAACTTGCCGTCTGCGCGCAACATAAAAGCGCCCTGCTCAGAACCAAACCAGGTTTTTCCATCGATGACCCGTATGACGCTGAGATCATTACAGGGAAGCTTTGTTTGAATTTCCCCTGTCATCACGCCATCATCCGCACGGATATTAAAATAACCATTGTGCGTGCCCGTTATGATTTCCTTTTGATTGTCTGAGAGCGCGAAGCAGGTTAACCCGTCTCCTTTATATTTGACACTCAGCTTCATATCTTTCAATGATAAATTGGAAATGGAATGCCCGCCGAGGATCCAAAACGAATTTCCTGCTCTATCGTAAAGTATATCGATAACCCGGTCGTCGGAATGCGCCTCCCAAACAACGTTGGAATCTTTCAGGTACTGCAGGTTGTTGCCGTCAGAGAGCAGGAAAGAAAAATCAGGCCCTCCGCAAAATGACTGCACTGCAGGCATACGATGTTTCGCATACAGTTTTCCTGCCCAGGCATTACTCAGCACAGCCTTTTCATCGGCATACACAAACTGATCGTTATACAGGATCATGTCCTTTATCTTCATGTTCCGCATGGGCCTGTAGAGCAGGTCGGGCACCAGCTCGCCCGGGTATAGCAATGCACCGTCTGAAGGTTTCAAAAGTCCGGCAGAAGAACAGACCTGCACTGCGCCGTTCCGGTCGCAATAAACTTTTTGAAGCCGGACACTATCCCCTTTATCTGAACCCGGTGAAGCTCCGTAATTCAATACATATTTAATACTGAATTTCTGCTGGTAGGGCAGGTCTTTATGTACGGGCTGACCCGGAGCAGGATGTTGTCCGTTTACGGAGCAGCATAAAAAGAAAAACAATGCAAGGGGAAGGAATGATCTCATATTAAGTGGCTTAAAATATCGTGATTATTGAATCATCTTTAAGTAACGGCCCATCCAGTAAGGAAGAAGCCAGAATACCGGTTCCCGTTCAATATCGGGAACACCATTAACAGCCGCCCAGGGGTTTTTATCCCAGCGCACCGTGGTGCGGATACTGGCCGGCGGAAGTTCATTCACCTGGAGATCATCCAAAACGGGCACATGCACCATCCGCACATCTTCCCTTTTCGTGTGATCGATATTCCAGTTTATCAGGTCGAGCGGTGTATCCCGGAGAAAATCCACAGAAGCATTTAGCTCCTGTTTTTTATTCCGCGAATAACAATAAAAGAAATTGATCTGGGGATTCCGGTCATTCCTTCGCAGCTTCATCCAGTTGTCCATATGTTGTTCATACCAGGCTTTCAGCACGGGATCTTTTTCGCATTTGATGAGTATGGGATAGAGATAGGATTGCATCATCACATCATAGTAAATAAACCAGGCGGGGTTTTGTTGCGTGAGCTTCGCCATATTGTCCAGGTAATGTTCTTTTTTAATGAACCGCAGGTATTGCTCCTGATATTTTTCATCGCCCGTCATATAATAAGCCAGTTTCAGAAAGGCGAGCAACTCCATGGAGTTCTCGCTCCGGTCAGGCTCCCATTCCGGATCGTGGTTCAGGGAGGCGGGCGACCATACTGACCAGCGCGTATGGGTACCGTCCACATCCATCATATTGAAATCATGAGCCATGAGGTGATCCACCAGGGTAGCCACGTGTTTGCGAACCACAATTTTCTCTGCTTCATCGGCTACGAGTTCATAATAAAAATAATAGCCCATCATGTGCCCGCACCATTCATCACTGCTCGCATCGCCCTTCCAGAGCCATTGCCCGTCGGCTGATTTTCTCCAGCGCGTCTCCACCGGTTTGTTGCGGGGTTCTTTTACCAGCTCTTCTGCTTTTTCCCTGTCGCTGTAATGTTTGTTATCATCATGAACAGGATATTTCCAATCTGCAGGAACAATGGTCCGGGCAAAATAACCATCGCCCCCGGTTACTTCGCGGAGCTGTTTTAAAAAAGCAAATGCCTTTCCCGCTTTCTGCCGCGCATCTTCGCTTTTGGTCACCGCATAACGAAAACATTCCATGGCGAGGTAGTTGCCGCCATATTCCCCATCGTTATCATCATCTTCCGGGCGCCAGGAACTGGTGTCTCCGGGAATCTCCAAATGACATTGTCCCGCTATCCAGGGTTTCCGGATATGTCTTCTCATCAGGACATCATAGAAATAATCCTGTTTGGAAAGCAGGTTCATTTTTCTTTTTTTAATGGCGCTGACTCCTCCGGCCGTTGCGATCCAGGCATTACCCTCCCGGTCAAAAGCGATATCATTCACCTGATCATCCAGCAGCCAGCGCCGGCTGAAACGCAGGGAATGCGCTCCGTCAGGTGAAAAACGCACCACACCCACCTGGGTTCCGACCCACATAACGCCCCCGGGTGAACGCCGGACGCAATAGGTATAGATGGAAGGGCATCCTTCCTGCGGCCGGATCAGCTTTTGTTTTTTTCCATCCTTTAATATCGTTACACCTCCGAGGCCGGCTACCCAGAGACGACCCTGGGAATCAAAAGATAAACCTTTGAGATAAGCGCTTAACAGCACGTCGGTTTTTTGAAAATAGCGAGTGCCCTTTGCATTGCAATGATAGAGTCCCACATCACTGGCTACCCAGATGCCCTGCTCACCATCAGATACCGCACTGCGCACGGATCTCGCGATGGAATAATTCTTTTTTACGAACCGGCCTCCGCTCAGCAGCCAGACGCCATCCGGGCCGATCGCATAAATGCCTTCACGGGAAGGACAGATCAGGGAGATGGGCCCCGATGTGCCGGGAACTTTTTTCAAAGCGCCCTGCTGATAGGAAAAAACGGCATTCCAGGTGCCCATCCAAACAGCGGATTGATCATCTACGGCAACGGCATAAGCGGGACCTTTATCTTCATCAGAAAAAGAAACCGGAGTCCATGTGGTCTCACCGTCTTTTTTCATCAGCACACCCCGGGCTGTGGCAATCCATATTGTTGAATTCTGATCAACTGCAATTTTGCGGACATTGTTTTCCTCAGGCGTTTTCCCAACGGGATAACTTTCATCATACTCCTGCATGAAATCTTTATCGCTGACGGTCGTTTCATTTTTTACCTGCACCTGGCTGTAAACTGGCCGCAGCAGCAACAGAGAAAATAATAAGGCAAATGTATATCTCATGGAATAATTTATCTCCGTTTGAATAAATACGATGGCTGATTCCCGGAACGGGCCCCTTTAAATCTTTAAGAAAATCTTTTTCCGGTAAAGAAAATAAATGGGAATAAAACAAAGCGCGCAAAAAGCGAGAGCCCAGAGAAAGGACAGCAGCTCCGGTGATATCCCGGTCGTAAGCAACCTTTCGATTGCCCATTCCTGCATGCTTTTCCCATGTTCCCGTCCGCTCCATCTCAGCACCAGCAGATCGTCAACCACTTCTGCAACGAGGTATGCCGCGATGGCATTGGAACCATAGATCATGGCGAATTTCCATCCCCGCTGATAGCCGAGCACATCTACCAGGTAATACAATGACGCCAGGATCATGGCATCTAATCCTGCTGTATAAAGCACAAATGAACTGGTCCAGAGATTTTTATTAATGGGAAACCACCAGTTCCACATATTGGCGACTGCGAAAGAAATAAAGCCTCCGAAAAACAGCCAGATGATTTTTCGTTCCGTGGTTTGTTTACCCAGGACTAATTGTCCTGTGAGCATTCCCAGAATACCACTAACCACCGCGGGAAAACTGCTGAGTATGCCTTCGGGATCCCATGTACCCTGCCACATCCTGCCGGGAATCACGATGGCGTCCAGCCAGGCGGCCAGGTTTTTTCCGGGCTCCAGAATGGCATAACCGTATCCGGGCACCGGTACTAAGGTCATCACCAGGCAGTAGGCCAGCAAAATGAACGCAGAGAGCCTCGCCTGGAATTTCCATCCTGTGTAAAGGAACAGCAGAGCGCAGGCCACGTAGACCAGGGATATGCGTTGCAATACGCCGGGGATCCGGTAGTTTGCAAAATCAAAATAAGGAAGGGTGCTTAAGAATACACCGAGCACAAAAAGGATGATCGCCCGGCGGAATATTTTCCGTAACATATCCCTGCGCGGCAATCCTTTTGCCAGTTGTTTTGAATAAGATAAGGCGACGGATATCCCCACCATGAAAATGAAAGAAGGAAATACATAATCGGTTGGCGTGATTCCGTTCCAGCGGGCATGCTGCAGCGGCGCATACGTATGTTCTTCCAGGCCCGGATCATTCACGATAATCATGGTGGTTATGGTGAGCCCCCTGAAAATATCCAGGGCCATCAGTCTGGCGCTTTTGCTTTTGGCTACTCCCTCCATTGTCTCCGGCATGAAAAATAATTTTGATGATTAATATTTTAATGCCAATCCCTGCCGGCAGCGGCTTTTATCAGTTGCTCAACCGGAGTCACCACCTGCAGTTCACAGCGCCCCCCCTGTTCTCTGGCCTTCTCTGTGATCTTTAATTGTCCTTCGAGCCAGTCCGCATCCGGCTGCTGGCCCGCATGAATAAAGGTCATAGCAGACAACCCGGCCGCCGCCAGCCGTGAAAGGTTTTCGGATAATGAAACAGCCTCCCCTAATTCGGGGGAAGATCGCAGAGTTTCCAGAAAATGCTGATGATTCTCTTTCCAGATCAGCAATTGATCCGTAATCTTTTTCTCCAGCGCGGGCTCGTGGTTTTTTAAAAACAAATCGGTTTCCCGGCTGAATATCCTGGGCAATGCCTGATCCGGTGTCGCCACATCTGCTATTTTGGTATAGGGAGAGAATGCGGAATACATTGTGTCCCCCTGATTCCGCTCGTAGATCTTCAGTGGCTCAATCACGTTCACCAAAACTTCCAGAGCGCGGGTATCATAACCATTCGCCAGCCTCCGCAGCATGGGCTGTTTATAGGCCTCGTGCCGGAGACCCAGGGCTTCGAGATTCAGGCTGACCCTGTCCAGCCTCCGGTACATATCGTCGACATCTTTTATTTCCCGTGATGACCATAGTCTTTCTGCTATGGCAGCCGACCGCGGCCATATCCGGGAATCCACTGTTTCCGGCGTCACCAGTTCACTCCACATGGTGGCTTCACCCCCGAGGATATTTTTGATTTCCGCTGCGGTGAAGTTCACGCTGTCTGGAGCCGGATCGTTGAGGTAATGGTAGGAAGCAGGCTGAATCAGGTCAATATAATACCCATAGGAAAGAATGGCCTTGTATCCCCTTTTAATGGAAGTATAATAAGCTTCATTTCCACGCCAGGACTGGATCACAATATTTTTGGGCACACCCGGCTGCAGGATTTCATCCCAGCCCATCATCGTTTTTCCGTTTTTCTCAAGTATCGGCAGGATGCGTTTGTTGAATGCGGTTTGAAGATCCATGTAGTTCTTCATTCCATGAGCCTTCATATACGCTCTGATGTGCGGGTTGTTCTCCCAATCTTTCCCGGTATTCTCATCGCCGCCAATATGGAAATAAGCGTCCGGAAACAGGTGTGCCATTTCCGTAAACAATTTATCCAGGAATACATATACTTTTTCATTGGTCGGATCAAGCACGGGATCAAACACGCCGAAATAGCGCTGCAGGCTGTATTTTCGTTTTACGCTGGCGAGTTCCGGGAAGGCCGTTAAGATAGCCGTAGTGTGTGCGGGAACCACAAATTCAGGAACTATCCTTATACCCCGCTGCCCGGCGTACCGGATAATTTCCCTGATCTCTTCCTGCGAATAATATAAACCGTCAGAGGCCTTGCGCTGAAGCTGGGGGAAAACTTTGGATTCAACACGAAAACCCTGATCGTTGGACAAATGAAGATGGAGTACATTTAGTTTTACAGCGGCCATTCCATCGAGTGTCCGCTTGATCACGTCCATCGGCATGAAATGCAGCACCACGTCGAGCAATAGCCCCCGCCAGGCAAACCGCGGCTGATCCTTTATGGAAACGCCCGGAAAATAATATCCCTGTTCATCTGTGCTTATGAGCTGCAACAGAGTCTCCAGCCCGTGAATAGCGCCCAGGTCGGTGCGCGCATCAATAATCACCTGCTGATCATGAACGTCCAGCGAATAAGTTTCATCCTCGTTCAAATCCAGTTTTCCGGGACGCTGAACCCGGATCAGGAGCGGGGCTGAGGGATTGTTGTCCTGCTGCCCGACATAACCCTGTTTGTCGAGAAAGAGTCCCGTCTTTTCGCCAAGCCGGCGGATAAACCGGCTCGCTTCCGCATATATCCTCGGATCGGGATGACCGGTAACGGAGACCCTGAAATTTTGCGTGATGTCCAGCCTTTCCCCGTTTGTTTTTAATTCCCGCGGAACGGGCATCAGGTTATAGGTGTTGTTGATCTGTGCTCTGGCGAACTGCCAGCCTGTCAACAGGAGCAGTACCAATATATTCCGTATTATGAATGCATTTCTTTTCATGCCCCTTTATTGCCGGATCAGCCAGACTTCGGCTACCCGTGACTGTTGTCTCCAGTTCAGGTTGTCTTCGTTAATGTCGTCCCAGGTCAGGACCAGTTTTCCATGGGATATGAGGTCAGCCGGTACCGGGAACTCCTTAATGTCCCCGATTTCTTTTCCGTATAGTGTGGGAACAAGTCTTTGACCATTGGCCTTTACATGAGATTCCCCTTTGCCCGTGATCCTTACCGTGTAGTGATATTTACCGGTTGAATCGAGTCCGTTGTATTCCATAGCCAGCGGCCATCGCATGTCCGTGAGCCAGGATAATCTTTTCCGGCTGAATCCCTGATCCCACCAGTTGTAGCCCGGCGTATCATCGCCATGCAACATGAGGGGATCCGTGATCCATCCTTCTCCCCGCCATACATGGGGTGATCTGGAAACATTACCCACATCATCGTAGAAGCCTCCGGGCCCCGGATCTTCCCAGTTGGCGATGCGTTGTAAGGCTTTTATTTTCTCTGATTCCGAAAGGACTGTCGTTTTTTTGCATTCATCTTCAATCCACCAGCGGTTGTTCAGCGGCAGGTCCAGGAAATCCAGGATCGCGCCCCGCTCTTCACCCGAAGCGCCATATTTTTTTACGCTGGTCTGCAGACTGATGGATTGATACAGCTCATCGCATAAGCGGATAATTTTCTGATGCCATTCCGGATGAACAGGCGCCGTTTCCGCCAGGAGTAAAATACTATCGGCCGCAACGATGGCCTTGTCTGCGCCCATTACCGGTGCACGCAACAACACTTTGTTGGCCTCGGCCTCCAGCTGACTTTCGTAAATGAAACGACTGCGCGTGTAGGCATCATAATAAGCCCTGAGCAGGCAAAGTTGCCAGCGCCAGTTGCCGGAAAGTTCCGGGTGATTATTTTCCATCTCATTCCAGGATGCGCAGGTAGAAGCAATGGATCCGTTGGCGACGATGGGTCCTTCCCAGTTTTTTTCGAGTGAAAGAATTCCATCTGCTCCCCGCTCCGCAAGCGAATCACCGAAAAAATAACCCGCATATTCTTTCATGATCTCTCTTTCATCGGATTTGGGATCCCACGCCATGCGGGTCCAAATGATCTTGTTAACATCGTCGTGTGCGCCATCGGAATAAGAAATAAAGCCGTCAATATACTGTTGCAGCGCACGATAGAGTGTGGCATAATAATAAGGCTGGGGATTACTGGCTTCCCGGCCGAGGGTAAGATTGAACGCGGGGTCCCACCACCATATCGGAAAATCACAACGCACGTTATGAGTCAGATCGGGATAGTATCTTATTGGATAATTGGCAGGCAGCGCCGACCGTGTTTCCTGCACCGGAGGACTGCTTGGCCCGGTTACCAGGCCACCCAGCCAATCGGGTTTCTCTTTTTGAATATAGTCATATACCGTCAGCGACTGCGCATGGGTAAACCCCTGCAGGGAAAGCCAGGTGCGGGCCTGCGGATGATATTTTTTCAGGACTGCGGCGATATCTTTTAAAAGGGGCCAGACCAGTTCCGGCGGATTATCGCCCGGATCACCACCCGGGAAAAAAACGCCGTTGATACGGGGAGAATATTTACAGATATCTTCCATCGTATCTAAATATCTTTTCCGTTTTACGGCATCTTTCAGATCGAATTGCGCCGGCACCCACATCCAGTAATCAATATCATACTGCTGGCAGATTTCGCTGATATGCCGGTTCATGTCGGCGGCAGGGATCTTAAAATGCGGGCTGGGCTTTTCGTCGAAGATCGGGATGGACTCAATGCTGTTGGTGCCGAATACCACGAGGTCCCTGATATATTGCTCGAATTGCGCCACCGTCCACCCGTCGTAAGAGTTAGCCGTGTTGCGATAACCCAGCTGATGGCCGCGAATGGGCTTATCCGGGCTTTCCGCCAGAGGAAGACCGGCGAGCAGAGAAATACTTTCCGCTGCAGAACCGCCGGTTCTGCCAAACCGCATCATGCGCAATAATTTGCCTGCACCGTACAGCACGCCCCTGCCATCAGATCCTTCGATGAGGATGACGGTCCTGCCCTGCTGTTGGGTGATGCCAATGCGGAACGATTCCGGTTTTGCAGAGAGCGGGGGTAGCCCCGGGAATTGCAGGTCCCCGTCTTTGCTAAGGGTATTTGAAATACCCTTCCGGCGCGAAGTTTTTTTATTTTCAGGAGCAGGCAATGAAGCAGCGGCATTCCGCAGTACAATCACGTCACCGCTTTCCGGAATGCGACGCTCCAGCATCCATTTAAAATCCGTTCTTTTTTCAACCTCTTCCGTTAAGATCCGTGCTGCCGCTTTTTCTCCGTTGGACAAATTGCCGGCGTCGGTGACGATGGTTGTTTGTTTTGAAAGGCTGTTCTGCGCAAAAGAGAACGAAGGGATCCATGCCGCGAAACAAGAGAGAAGAATAGCCGTGCAAAGAATAAGTTTGGATCTCATGGATGACAGGGGTGTAGAATTTCAGAAGCTGCCCAAAAAGCAGCTTCTGAAATTAATTATAGCTTCTAACCAATAAATTTCCTACCAGGGCAGGTTGGTACCCTGCAATAACCAGAATTTAGACCAGGAACTGTTGTTTCCGTCGGGACCATTGTAGGCCGTAGGCGCCAGTTTAGCAATGGCTGCGGCAGAATTCGCCGGATTATTCTGGAGTTCTGTGTTATAGTAAGCAAACCGCACAGGGATCTGTTGGCGCCAGGAGAGGTACCCGATACTTAATGCAGGTAATCCGGTTCTTCTCCAGTCCATATATGATTCTACGGAAGCCTGCCAGGAAGCGATCCATTTCTGTTCCATGATCCTGGCCAGTGTTCCGTCAAAGGCAACCAGGGGCTGGGCGATATAGGTATTGTAATCTTTCACGCAACCGGCGTAACCGTTCACATCACCCTGATAGGTGGAGAACACCTGCCAGAGATCGAAAGAAGCCTGAATGCCCTTGTTATACCAATCTTCGGCAGATCCTCCCACATTCCAGCCATTCAACGCCGCTTCGGCCAGGTCAAAACAAATTTCGCTGTAAGAAGCCATCCGCTGTTTCAATAAGTCTCCGCTGGGATTGTCATAGATATCCCTGCGCATATAGGAAACATAATTATTCAGGGAAGTAGACTGCGTACCCGTTCCATTGAGGTTGTACGAAAAATCATTGGGTGAATAACTGATGGGAATACCAACATATCTGGGCGACGTATCAAAAAAGCTTTTAACGTTTCCGATCGGAGCGCCATAGGGCCGGTCGGTAGCATAAGTATTGATATCAAATTCTTTATAAACCGGACTGGAAGCGGCTGCAGCTGCAGGGTTGATATAACGAACATTGCCCACCAGGGAGGTTAGGGTTGTATTATCCCCCGGCGCAAATTTGCTCTGATCCAGTACGGACGGCGTTACGATCGGTTCCGCCATGATCACGATGCGCGGATCTTTCAGAGCGTCCATTTTTTTGACCAGGGTGGCGCACATTTTATTCCGGTTAAAATTGGAATTGCCGCCGAATACAGAACATTTCTGATAGGAAGAATTCTGATCAATGCCGGGAAACGGCATGGCCCAGTCGTCATCATTGCTCTGGAAAACGTTTGCCGCCACGGCTTCCACGTCTGCCTGAACGTTTTGCTTGGCAGAGAGGCGCATATAATATCTCAACAGCAGGCTGTTGGCCAGTTTGGTCCATTTTTCAGGATCGCCACCGTAAAAAACGTCCGCACTCTGCGTGACGCCGGTGATTTCCGGATGATCTGTCATAGATCCGGTTAAAAAAGGAATCGCGGCCTTCAGGTCGGCAATAACACCTGCATAAATTGTCTGCTGATCATCGAACACCGGGTATTGATTTGCGTCTCCGCCCAAAGTACCCTTAAGGGCCATGGAGTCCGGAGCATCGCCCCATAAATCAGCAATCGTCCCAAATTGGAAGGCGCGCATGATCAGTCCCACACCCTGATGGAAATTCCAGCCGAATTCCTGTGCTTTTTCCAGCATGAGCTTGTTGTCGCGCAAGGTGTTGTAGTTGCCTGTCCAGTCCGATGGGTCCCAGTTGTAGAAACTGTATGAGTTACCAAAGGCATCCTGGTAGGTTTGCTGCATGGCGCCTGACATATTTCCGGAACCGAGGTTTCCATAGAAGGTAGCCGAGGAAGTCAGCACCTGGGTCATCAGATAATCCGGGGCCGCATTGGCCGGGGTAATGTTGTTGGGATCGGTATTCAGTACGGAAAACTTCTTACAGGAAAACATCAGCAGGGTTGCTGCAAGGAGACCGACCGATATTTTTAAGATTCTTTTCATCTTCTTTGATTTTTTTATTTTCGATTATTTAAACTTAGAACCGAACACTCAGTTTTACACCCATCGGAAAGCTCCAGGGTCTGATGTTATACCGTTCGATCCCTTGTCTAAACTGGGAACCATTTCCCTGCGCACCGGTCTGGAACTGGAAGGCCGCTTCGGGATCAATACCCACTTTCGCTTTTGTCCAGATCACGATATTCCGGGTATATACGCCGAAGGAAATGCCCTGTACTTTTAACGAAGTGGCCAGTCTTTTGGGAAGTTCTGCACTAAGAGTAAGCTCTCTGAGTTTGATGTAAGACGCATCAAACATGCTCATGCGGGCGAAGTTCCAGCCTGCGGTGGCAGCATCTTCATAACTGTCGAGTTTGGTCACGCTCAGGTCGCCGAGATTTTCGACATAACCTCCGTTGCCATCGTCGTAAACACCGGGAAAAAATGCACCATCGTTGATGGTGATATTACCGTTGCTGGTATAAGGAAATCCACCCGTTGCCGTTGTAGGACCTCCGACCAGGCGGAATTGCTGCAGACCTGAAAATTTGATATACTTATCGGGATTTGATTTCAGGAAAGCCGGGATATCGGCTTTGTTGGCAGCCGGAATCGGGATACCCATGTTGGTCTGGCGTTCCATGGCCGCATCAGACTGCATATACCGGAAGGTCTGAGAGAAGAAGGTACCGCCAAGGCGCATGTCAAAACTCATAGACAGGGTCAACGCCTTATAAGAAATAGACGTCTGCATACCCATCAGCAGTTTCGGATTGTAATTGCCCACCGCTTCTTTGTGCTGGAAATCGCCACCACCCGCTTTCTGATATTGTCCGTCGTTATCCAGCAGAGGATAACCATAGTAAGGCGAGCTTTTGTCGGTCACCGTGGCGATGACATTATCCCATAACTGGCCGAGTTTTCCATCGCTGATCACAGGAGAACCGTCGGCGTGGAAATTGCCGGGTATCACCTGCCCCTTGGCATAGGTCCATGATCCGCTGTTGCCATCCTGCCAGAAAGAGAAATAAGGCACTCCGTTGGCGAGAGATATAATGTAAGAATTGTTCTTCGTGTAGTTGACGCTCAGGTTCCAGGTCCAGTCGCGATTGGAAATGATGGTACCGCCGAGTTGCAGTTCAATGCCCTGGCTGCGAACGAGACCGGCGTTGATCTGGCGCGACGTAGATCCCGAAGAAGGCGGTGTGCTGATCCCCAGGATCTGGTTTCTGTTATCTGATTGATACACGGTTCCTTCAAAACGCAGACGGTTCCTGAACAGGTTCAGGTCTATACCTAATTCCGTTGAAATGGCTTGCTCCGGTTTGAGTTCCGCATTCTTCTGAACAGAGGAAGTAGCCTCTGTAATAATACCGCCATAGCTGCCGATACCCACGGTGCCGAACAGGTTGTAGGGATCCGTATCCTTGCCCACACTGGCCCAGCCGCCACGCAATTTCAGCAGGCTGATGTTCTCGTTCATGTGAAAGATATTGTTCAGCAGCAGGCTTAACGAAGCGGACGGGTAGAAATAGGAAAAATTATCCGTCGGCAATGTGCTCGACCAGTCATTTCTTCCGGTCAGATCCAGGTAAGCCCAGTTTTTATAGCCAAGCGAAGCGGTTCCATATAAACTGTAAATCGCTTTTTCGTAGTGGGGGGCGCCATTCGTACGCAGGTTAGCCGGAGCGATGTTCGACAGGCTGAAGAACTCGGGAGCAATGATGCCTGCCTTTGACTGGGAAAAAGTCTGATCCACAGAGCTATAGGAATACTGGATATTGCCACCGACAGAAGCTGATAGCGAAAAATCCTTAAAGGCATTGGTATAGGTCGCCAGGAAGTCGGTATTGCTTTCCGTATTATAGATCTTCGAAATACCATAATATCCGTTCAGTTCGCTGGTATAGCTTTTGGAAATTTTGGTCTCCCGGTCTTCATTCAGCAGATCCTGTGAATAACGCAGGAAGGCGCTGAAATGCGGATTAAACTGATAGTCCAGTTTCACATTTCCAAAAAGCCGGTTGCGGAGAAAAGTATTCTTTACCTGATTGACGGTAAACCAGGGGTTGTTATCGAAGTCATCTCCGGAAGGATCCGGAATGGTCGGGTCAGCATCCACACCAACCGGTGGGATTGCCTTCCGCTGCTGGATACCGGGCGTCAGCCAGTAATTCTTTTCCTGACGGATATCAATACTGGGCGACAGATAAGCGACATTCTGCAACACGCCGCCGTTGTTTCCGGCAATCACATTGGGGGCGCTGGACCGGGTGTAGTTCAGTGAAGTGCTCACCCGTAAGGCCTGGTTGATCTTGTGCTCTATGTTCAGAGAGAGGTTGTGGCGGTTAAGGCCCTCTGTCGGAATGATGCCCCGGTTAACCGTATTGGTATATGACAACCGGTAGTTGTCTTTATCGGTGGCATTTTCCACGGAGATGCTGTTGACGGAGTTGACGCCCGTCTGCATGAAATTTTTCAGGTTGTTGTGGCTGACGAGTTCGTTTTCCGTCCAGCTTCCGTCGGCATTCTGGGTGCTGTTCCACTGAATGGCCTTGATGCCCTGGTTCAGCGGTGTACCGAAGCGATAGGTATTTGTTCCGCCCAGATCTACGATCTGTCCGTTCCAGCTGTTGAATTCGTTTGGCGTCGTATAAGGATCTGTCCCCACGGTATAGTCCATGTTGAGGGGCACATATTTATAAGGTTTGTCAAATTCATCACTCGTAGTGAATGTGATGCCCAGACCCTTTGATTTCTTTCCGGTTTTGGTAGTAATGATCACCACACCGTTACCCGCCCGGGAACCATACAGCGCCGCAGCGCTCGGTCCCTTCAGGATGGTTACACTTTCTACATCGTTGGGATTCAGATCAGAAATGGCGTTTCCATAATCCACGTCATTATCCGATCCCATATTGGTAGCAATATTACTGAGAGAGTTTTTCACCGGCACCCCGTCAATAACAAATAATGGCTGGTTATCGTTGTTCAGGGAGCGCATACCCCGGATCACCATGCTGACGGAACCAGTGGGTGCGCTGCTCGTTGCACTGATGACAACGCCGGAAACTTTACCGGCCATACCATTCAGCACATTGTTCTGAGTCACTTTGTTCAGATCATCGCCTTTTATTTCACCAATGGAATAGCCCAGCGATTTTTTTGCGCGGGTTATGCCCAGGGCCGTTACCACTACGCCTGACAGTTCCTCTGCTTTGCCGCCCTGCAGGGCAACAAGCATATCGTGACGCCGGTGAATAGCCACTTCCTGCGTACCATAACCTACATTACTGAATACGAGTACGGCCTCACCGTCGGCCACCGATAGTTCAAAATTTCCGTTGACGTCCGTAGTGGTGGCATTGCCAGTACCCTTTTCGGTAACCGTAACGCCCGACACCGCCGCGTTGCCGGCATCAGTAACTTTTCCCTTCACAATAAACGAGAACGGGACCTGCACCTGATTTTCTGATAGCATTTTTTTTTCATGCGACCGTTTGATGACGTACACGTTGTTCACTACCGTAAACGTGAGGCCGGCGGGCGCCAGCACTTTTTTCAGCAACAGGCTGGGCTCACCCCTTGGCTTTTCTTCGGATTGTGGGTACGCGACCATCACCTGTTTCAGGGCATCCGTTTCATAGCTGAAATAAACACTGTACAGGTGCTGGAATTTCTCCATAAATTTCTCCAGCGTCATGGAACCGGCCTGATCTCCGGTACTGATTCCGGAAATCCTGCTGCTCCTCGAGGTGAGGGAAGCCACATCCTGCGCCGTTAACGTAGAGGAAACGCAGATTGCCAGGCATAATGTCAGCGATTGGATAAACCATCGCGGGGAAATAACTCTTTTGTTCATGGCAGTTTTGTTTTGGAATTATTGCACTATCAGTCTATTGTTTACAAAGTCAATCTTTATCTGTAAAGTCTGCTCGATTACCGGAATCAGTTTGCGCAGGTTGGTCACGGCCATCACGGCATTGATGCGCAGATGCCTGCTTTTTTCATTATTAAAAACAGTCTCCACCCCGTAATATTCATTCAGCAGCGATGTGATGTCTTCCAGGCTGGTCTGATGGAAATTCCATTCGCCCTGTGTCCAGGCGGAATAGAGGCCAGCGTTCATTTTCGTTTTGATGAGCGTCTTTGCAGCGGGATCCAGTTTTATTTTTTCGCCAGGTTCCAGATAGGCGCTCGTTGACTGATCTGATGCCTGCTCCACTTTCACTTTGCCCCGGGTCAGTTCTACTTCGGCCTCCGCAGAACGGGCATTCACATTCAGTTCCGTGCCCAGCACAGTAATGACCAGGGAACGGGCATGCACCACGAAAGGAGTATGCCGGCTGTCTTTTTTAACGCTGAAAAAAGCATTTCCTTCTAAAAATACATCCCGGCCCGGCCCGGTCTGAAAATGATTGCTGCAGCGCAGCGAGGAGTTGGCATTCAGCACGACGACGGTGCTATCTTCCAGAACAATTCTTTTGATTTCTCCGGCGCCCGTTTTCACCGTCAGATTGCTGTCATTATTTTTTTCTACCCCGGCGGACCTTATATCGGAGCTGATTAAAAAATATACGGGAAAGGCGAGAATAGCCAATGCTGCAACGGCGGTCCATCCCTTCCAGTTTTTTTTCCAACCGGAAAACAAAGAATGGGACCCCGCTGCAGACGAAAGATTCAGGGTTTGGTAAATATTTTCTTTTAACGCAATTTTTTCTTCCAAAGAAAGGGGCAGCACATTGTAGTCGCCGGAAGCTAATTCCTTCACCAGCAGCCGTGCTTTCTTAATGGTTTCTTTTTGAGCAGGATTCAATAAAAGGTAGGATTCCCAAAACTGACTGTTGTCGCTGTCGGCTTCCAGCACCCACTGCTGAAAGTATTCATCAGCAGCAAATTGCCCTTCAGCAAAGCCAGCATAATCGTTTTGGTTTCGAGTCATCTGATATACCAAGAGAATGGAAAATGAATTTGATACTCAAAATGCAGAAACTTTTTTTTCAAAGGACCAGAAAACCGAGTGTGCAGGCAATCAGCAGCATCGCGCAAATGTGGTTGCGAAGGCGCATAATGGTCCTGAACGCGAGGTTATTAACCGACTGATAGTTCATACTTAACCTTTCCGCAATTTGTTCATAGCTGAGTCCTTCATAAAAATGCAGTTTCAGGATCAGTACCTGCCGGCTGCTGAGGCAGGACATGGCATCGGTTAGCCGCCTGCGGTTCTCCTCGTCATTATCCATGCGGACAAGTATGTCTTCTTTGTTGTTTTCCGGACAAACCACGGATTCGGCAAAAATCAATCGGGCCGTAGGCTTTTCCGTTTTTATTTTTTTTACCAGCGTATTTCGCAGCACTTTCAGGAGGTAGCCCTGCGAATGATTGACCACCGCCAGGTTCTTCCGGTAATTCCAGAGCTGAATAAATACTTCCTGCAGGGCATCTTTCGCCAGCTCCCGGTTGTCAGTTAACCTCATGGCGGCCTGGAATAACTTGTCAACATGGGTCTCATACAGATAACCCAATGCTTCAGAATCCCCGCTTTTTAAACGAGCCCAATAAACTTGATCAATATTCCGTATTTCGGGCATCACACAATGAAATTATTTGTTCACTAACAAACGCTAACCAGCGCAAAATATCTATCTATTTCCTAAAACCTCCAATTCCTTTTTGATTTCTCTGTTATATTTTTTTCAGCTTGCCGCTATATGCGGATAGCAAAGGACTTTCCGGTGGCAGTTCCGTTATCAGATAATCAATGTCACTGATGTCGCATACTTTCATCCGCTGCACACTGTTCAATTTTTCTGCAATACACACTACGGCTGTTTTCTTTGCAGAACGCATCATGGCTTTTATCACCTGCACCACTTCCCAGTCTGAGTCCGTTAGCCCTTCCTTTGCGGAAAGCCCGTTGGCGCCGATCACGCACAGATCCACTTTAATATTGGCCAGTTCATTAATTACGCCGGCTCCTGTGTGTAAGTTGGCATTCTTGCCAAGATGACCGCCAATACTTATTACACTCAGCTGCTCATGCTCCGCCAGGGTGATTGCCACTTGAGGACTCAGCGTGAAAAATGTTGCCTGAAGGTTTTCCGGGATTTTTTTCGCGATCTCCATAATCGTAGTTCCTCCCTCCACCATCAGCAGCATATTTTTCTTAAACAGGCCAATCGTTTTTTCAGCGATCTGCTGCTTGGCCGCCAGGGCATACACTTTATTATTTCCGTCGAACGGGTAATAAAATGTTTTACTCATGGCGCCTCCGTGCACTTTCAAAATCACACCTTCTTCTGCCAGTTCTTTCAGGTCTCTCCGGATGCTGTCTTCCGAAATGGACAGCTTTTCACTTAAATCAGCGGAGATGACCTTGTTATGAAGGTTTATCTCTCTCAAAATCATTTTCAGACGTTCTCTTCTTAGCATACACAAAATGAAATTAGTGTTTTTTTTGCATGAAACTACCTATTTTAGTGTCTAAAAAACGAAGAAACCTGCAATTTTTTAAACCTATGCTCAAAATAACCGAACAACCTTCCTCCTATAGACACTTGGAAACCAGGACGATAGAAGAAATTACCGCTTCCATCAATAAGGAGGATGCCAAGGTGGTCCCTGCGATTGCTAAAGCTTTGCCACAGCTTAATAAACTTATTCGCGCCATCGTGGAGAAACTAAAAAACGGCGGACGGATGTTCTATCTCGGAGCAGGCAGTGGCGGGAGATTGTCTGTACTGGACGTCATTGAATTGCCTACTACGTTTGGCGTGGAGAAGGGCCTGGTGAATTCGATTCTGGCTGGGGGCGCAGATCACCTGATAGAAGCGAGGGAGGAAATGGAAGACCATGTGATGGAGGGCTGGGAGCGGCTACAAAATGAAAATATTTCCGCGTCAGATATTGTCATCGGCATATCTGCCAGCGGAACCACCCCCTTTGTGCTGGGCGCTTTAAAAAAGTGCAAACAGTCCGGCATCAGCACCGGCTGCATCGTGAGCAACCCCGGATCTCCCATAGCCATGTACGCGGATTTCCCGGTTGAAGTGATTACCGGGCCGGAATTTTTAACCGGCAGTACGCGGATGAAATGCGGGTCGGCGCAGAAAATGATCTTTGACATGATCAGCACCACGGTGATGATACAATTGCAGCGGGTAGAAGACAACCAGATGGTGAATGTATTGCTGATCAATGATAAAATAACCGACCGTGCTGTAAAAATGCTGATGGAGAAATCAGGAATCAGTCAATACGAGAATGCAAAAAGCATTTTACTCCAATATGGCAGCGTCAAAAAAGCGATGGATCAACTGAAATAATCATGAAGCGATCTAATACCAAGGCCATCGTCATCATCGGCATTTTGTTTTTTGTTTTTGGTTTTATAACCTGGCTGGGTTCGGTGCTGATTCCTTATTTCAAGATCGCTTGTCAGCTGAATAACCTCGAATCTTACCTGGTTGCTTTTTCCTTTTATATTTCTTACCTGGTCATGGCCATTCCTTCTTCCAGGGTGTTAAGGATTACCGGTTATAAAAAAGGCATGTCCCTCGGATTACTGATCATGTCTCTCGGAGCCCTATTGTTCATTCCGGCCGCTTATCAGCGGTCGTACCAGTTGTTCCTGGCCGGACTTTTTGTACAGGGAACCGGGCTGGCCATTCTTCAAACGGCGTCCAATCCCTATATCACCATATTGGGTCCCATAGAAAGCGCAGCCAGGCGCATCAGCATCATGGGCATTTGCAATGGCATTGCCGGCATAACTGCTCCCCTGATTTTAGGAGCGATTACTTTACGCAATGCGGATGCTATTAAAGCCAGCATTATTTCCATGCCTGCCATTGAAAAAGCAAAAGTGCTGGATCAACTGGCGCACAGAGTGATCATCCCGTATGGCCTGATGGCTTTCATACTGGCTGGCTTAGCCATCCTGATATTTTTTTCCGGACTTCCCGAGCTGGACGCAGATGCAGAGGATGAAACCGTTGCGTCGGCAAATACCGGCAAGACCAGCATTCTGCAGTTTCCTCATCTGTTGCTTGGGGTACTGACCCTCTTTCTTTATGTAGGGGTGGAAGTGATCGCCTCAGACACCATCATCAGTTATGGCGTATCCCAGGGCATTCCTTTGTCAACCGCTAAATTTTTTACCAGCTGCACGCAAACCTGCATGCTGGTGGGTTATGTGATCGGCATTATCTGCATTCCCAGATATATTTCGCAGGTTAGTGTATTGAAATTGTCTTCTGTTACCGGTCTGCTGTTTGTTTTGCTGTCACTCGCCACGCATGGCATTTCATCCGTTGCCTTTGTTGCGCTGCTGGGCCTGGCTAATTCACTGATGTGGCCCTCCATATGGCCGCTGGCCATAGACAGCCTGGGGCGGTTTACCAAAACCGGATCTTCCCTGCTGATCATGGCGGTGAGCGGCGGCGCATTGATTCCCCTGCTGTATGGCTGGCTCGCAGACAAATTTTCCTCACAGCATGCTTACTGGATTGTTGTTCCCTGTTATCTGTGTATATGGTATTATGCCAAGGCAGGCCACAAGGCCGGCCGCGCGGTAAGTCCTGATTTGTTAACTCTGAATAATTTATGAATAGCCAACATCCCAGACTGATCTCCCTGGATGCTCTCCGGGGTTTTACCATCGCACTCATGATCGTGGTCAATTATCCCGGCAGTGAGGATTCCGTTTTTTTTACCTTAAGGCATACGATCTGGAATGGTCTGTCGCTGACGGATCAGGTGGCGCCGTTTTTCCTTTTTATTGTTGGCGTATCTATTGTTTTTGCTTTTTCCAAAAGACTGGATGAGGGATCTCCCAAAGGAAACCTGTACCGGAAGATCATCTTCCGCTCGCTGAAGATCTATGCCGTGGGCATGTTCCTGAATCTTATGCCAGCATTCGATTTCCATACCATCCGCTGGACGGGCACCCTGCAACGGATCGCGCTGGTTTACCTGGCCTGCTCCATCCTCTTTCTGAATTTCAGCTGGAAACAACAGGCATGGATAGCTGCAGTTCTCCTGATCGCATATTGGCTGGCGCTCACCTGCATCCCTACCCCAGGTTTTGGCAAAGTAATGCTGGAACCGGGGATGAATATCGTAGCCTGGGTGGACAACCAGTTCCTGCCTGGCCGCATGTGGCGCGGAACCTGGGACCCCGAGAGCATTCTCACTACGATCACGTCCATTGTGTCGGGCATCACAGGCATGCTGGCCGGCCGGCTCATGCGGAGCGCCTATAGTCCCAATGAAAAAGTAAACTACCTGATGACCGCCGGTGTCATCTCAGCCTTTGCCGGTTATCTCTGGGGACTTGCTTTTCCCGTAAACGAAAATTTATGGACCAGTTCCTTTGTTCTGGTGACCTCCGGATTCGCGGCATTGCTTTTCGGCGCTTTTTATTTCCTGGTCGACATCAAGGGACATACCCGGGGTACACTTCCGGGGATCATCTTCGGATCCAATGCCATCAGCATTTATTTTCTCGCGGATGTATGGGCCCTGCTTTTTTATGAAGCCAAATTCAACGGCATCTCACTCAACGACCGCGCGGTACAGGGCATGAGTCATATCGGATTTGATCCCAGGCTGGCCAGCCTGCTGTATGCCTTATTCTTTGTGTGTATCAACTTTATTCCGGCTCTAATCCTATACCGGAAAAAAATCTTTATCAAATTATAAGATGGATTCTCTTCTATCGGGTCCGGAAATGATATTTTCCTGAGCCCAGAGCGATGATCAGATAGCCGGCATCCCTGCCTGCAACCGTAACTGCTTTCACCCCGCCCAGGGTCCTGCCCCTTTCTTTTACGATCTGGCCGGCTTTGACAGGGACATAAACAGAAGCCTTTGTGTTCGCCGGAATCTCGATCTTCCAGCCAAAACCCTGTTCATCTTTTTTCCAGTCACTTACGATCGGACCATAGGGCGAATCATAAGATGCCTTTACAAATTTCAATCCATCGGCCATGAGCGGCCGCATGGTGATCCTGGAGAACGCGGGCGCAGCCGCCTTTATTCCCGCCAGGTTTTCATAATACCAGGTAAGCAGATCACCGATCATCATCACATGGTTGGCCGAATTCATGGCAGGGTCGGCCGTATTGCCATTCCACAATTCCCAAATGGTCGTAGCGCCCTGCGTGAGCATATATCCCCATCCGGGATAACTGGTGGTGGTAGCCAGCAGGTAAGCAATATCGGGCCGGCCATTTGCGGTGAGCGTTCGCATTAGTTGCTGAATGCCGACCAGCCCGGTGCTGATGTGCCCGTGAGCCTTATTCATCGTATTATCCACCACATGGGCAAATACGGCGGTTCTCAAATCTTCCGGCACGAGGTTGAAAGCAAGTGCGAGCACATTGGCCGTGGTGGTATTGTTCGCGTAATAATTCTGCGAAGAGTTGAAGAATTTTTTATTGAATTTTTGCTTTAGCTCTTTTGCTTCCGCATTAAAATAAACGGAATCTTCCACGTTGCCGACAACCCCGGCAAATCCCGCCATGATATTGACCATATCATAATAAAACGCGGTACTCAGATAATCGCCTGGCGTTTTTCTTGCAGGATCCTGGGAAAAGATAAGCGTAAGTGTTTCCGGCGGCACGCACCAATCCCCATACGTGTTTTCGGTAATGATGCCGTCTTTCATAAACCGGTCTTTCAGATAAGCAAGCCATTTTTTAATAGACGCATAATGTTTACGGATCGGGGCATCGTCTCCGAATTGCTGGTAGAGCATCCGGATATTGTAAACATAAGCCGATGGCCAGGTGGTATTATCAGTGTACATTCTCCAGTAGGCGGGCGCTACATCCGGTATACTGCCGGCATCATTCTGTGCATCTTCAATATCCTGCATCCATTTCGCGTAGAGCAAATGGGTGTTGAACATAAAACTCTCCCCGGTGCCAACGGCGGCCCGGTCGCCCAACCAGCCCATGCGTTCATCCCGTTGCGGGCAATCGGTGGGAATACCGCGGTAATTGCCCCGGATGCCCCAATACATATTGTGATAGATTTTATTCAGCACTTCGTTGGAGGTGCTGATCTGTCCGATCAGTTTCAGATCATCATGCACTACTTTCCCGAGTACGTCCTCCGATGCCGGCGCGTAGGGCAGCCCCGTAATCTCCACATAACGGAAGCCATGATAAGTAAACCGCGGTTCCCAGGTTTCCGTTCCATTGCCCCGCAGGGTATAGGAATCCGTAACACGCGCATCACCCAGATTGTCAGTGTAGATCATGCCATCGGGTTTCAGCCGTTCGGCAAAACGCAATTGCACCACGGTGCCCCGTGCGCCTTTTACTTTCAGCTGCACCCAGCCCACCATATTTTGTTTCATATCAAAAACATATACTCCGGCTTTGGGCATGGTGCGCGGACCGGCTTTCATAGTTTGCATTATTTTAATCGGAGGATTCAATTGCGCCTGAACCACCGGCGCGGCGGGACTCACGAGTTGAACTTTTCTCCAGCGGCTGTCCGCGACGAAACCATTCCGCGTCCAGCCCTTAAATTCTTTGGTGGCATCGTATTCCTCTCCATCGTATTCGTTATTGGCAGTGATGGGGCCGTCCCCGCTGATCATCCAGCTTGCATCACTGCAAACCTGTTCCCTTTCTCCATCAGTATATTCAATTTCCAGCTGGAGCAACAGCTTCGGGAAACCATAGTTTACGCAGTTGTTGGTGGTGTCTTCCAGGTGTTGACGCAGCGGAACGAATCTTCCATTGCCCAGGATAACGCCAATGGCATTTCCGCCGCGCTGCAATTGGGCGGTCACATCGAAGCGGTTGTAAAAAACCCTTTTTGCATAATCCGTGGGGCCGGGCGCCAATACCTCGTTGCCCGTCTTATTTCCATTCAGATATAGTTCATACAAACCAACCCCGGAGATATAGGCCACGGCTTTTTTTATCGCTTTTTTTGCTACAAATTCCTTCCGCAGATAGCGGGCGGCCAAACGGGTAAAATGGTCATCGGGTTTTTCGGCAGAAGAGAAAACACCATCATATCCGATCCACGATGCCTTCCAGTCTTTTGGATTTAAAAGCCCCATACCCCATTGTGTTACCGGGCTCCATTCAGAAACATTCCCGTCGACTGTCCACACCTTCACTTTCCAGTAACAGCGCTGTCTGCTGCCGAGCACGCTTCCGGCGTAAGGGATTAAAATTGAACGGGAAGAAAGTTGTTTGCCGCTGTCCCACAGATCACCGATGTTCCCGGCTGCCTTTTCAGGTGAAGAAGATACCAGGATGCGATACGCGGACTGTTCAACATTCCGGAGCGGCGACAACAATTGCCAGCTCATGCGGGGACTGGGCAAATCAACAGATTGCGGGGAAACGATGCTTTCGCAGGTAAGCTGCACCAGTCGTAGCGGCGGGGATTTCTGCCCAAAACAAATATTCGTTAGCAGTACGGGCGCAAGTATTCCAAAACCGGCTGCCAGGAACAGGATATATTTTCGCATAAGCATCCGGAACGGGTTTATGAAATCTTCATCCGGGCGCCTAAGATAAAATATAACACGGATTAAACGGATCGAACTGTCTGGTCAAAAGGCGCGGATGGGTCGCACTGCATTGGCATAGGCTTCCGAATTACTGATGTGCTGGTGACCGGTACCGAAGTACTGGATCCATACACTGTTCGTTTTATATTCTGTGGAGCTCCAATAATTGGTATTGGCAAAACCGCCCACCAGCTTTCTTTGCCCGAAGAGTAAGTTCAATTCAAATTTTGAAGGTAGATACCATCCCTTATAGGTAGTGCCATCTACTTTAACAGAATAATCAGCGCAGACCTTTGCCGCAAAATTTCCTTTTTCATCGTCAGGCAGGAGCTTAGCCACAATGATTTCCGTATTCTTTGCACCGGCTCCCAGTCCATCTGTTTCCGTTCCTGCATACCGGGTCAAACCATTGTACCAGGGGATACCCATATTCTGATCTGAAGTAGCAGCAATCAGTCCATGCGCTCCATTATCATATACATAAAACACAATTCCGCCGCCATACTTTTCGCCGATATGATGCGCCGGCTGATTACGTGCAGACAGCTGAGCAGAAATAAGCATTAGAAATCCGGACAGGATCAGTTTTGTTGATTTCATCTGACTGAAATTGAAAATGAACATAGCGATTTGTTGACCAGCTAAATATAGTGCTTGTTAAGAGAAAAAAACAGACACCGGCCAGGATCTGCGCCGGCGCAAAGCATTGCGTTGAAAAGATTTTGAGGATAACCATAGCAGGATCTTATTCACAAAATTATTCCCTGATATCTTCCTTCTTCCGGAAGGAAATCTTATGCACCCTCTACGGTCTTTTGAGATGTGTGAGAACAGCTAAAGCTTTTAGCACCCGGGCAATATTTATTAGTTATTGATTTGCAATTCTTTTTCGAGGAATTACGATCGTAGAGTTACGATAAAATCGAGTGTTCCCGCGCTGGTCAGATTGCCAGCCGCTGCATACTTTTGTTATATCCAATCCGAAAGAAAAACCAGACCTAAGAAAAACCAACCGATCCAAATCCTGCTGTAAAGACAAAAATTCATTCTTTGAAAAACCGCCGGCTCATCCGGGGGTTTTTTGCTTCTGTCCAGGCTATCCTGTTTTCTAAACGAACGTAATGAGGACACAATTTTTTATCGCAGTTCAGATCAATACAGCCAATGGTCCGGAAACCATTGCCAGGTTTCGTATTGGCAATAACCAGCAGCAGGCCAGCCAGATATTTTATCAGCTGAAGGGAGATGATCACGTCGGCGAAACGGATACGCTTTGTCTGGACTTTATGGAGATGAGAGACGGCTTGCCGGTAAACCTCAAGATGATCAGCTGCACCTCCGATCAACTCGCAGAAAACTGTAAGATCATTACCGAGGAACTTTTTATGTTATCCGGGCGCCGTGAACATGAAAGGATCTAAACCCCCCGTGAAAACAGGGGGTCGTAACCAAAACCAGTATTCAAAGCCTTCTGATTTTCGCAGATTCGTTTAATGTCGTTTTTTTAAATACCCAAAGATTCCGTGTGATTCCATGACCGGACCTGCTGTAAAAAATAACTGATCCGGATCGGCTGTCGGAACTTCATTTTCAAGCGACCATAGTCCTTCAATCTGAATGGGTCGCCCATCATCTTTCAACGGCCCCAAAAATCTTCCGTCCCTATCATATAAGTTAATCCTGCCGTCTCCGAAATTCCCGATCAGGATGGCGTTTTCGGATTCCGTCGAAAATTCCGCCTTGGCCTGAACGATCCCCCAGGGAGAATTCAATGCACCCCTGGAAGCAAACCGTTTTACCATGGATCCAGCCGGCTTAAAGATGGTTATATATCCATTACCAGGACCAGCCTGATCGTCGTGATGATCAGGTTTCTGTCTGGCATAAGTAACATACAGCCAGCCGCCGATATTTCGAATATTGAAGGGAGCAAATCCTTCCGGGATCCCCTGATCATGAAACGATCTGCCGGACACCAGGTTAAAGTCCTTATCAAACACGTCAATCCTGGCTTCATGGAAATTGGTTACATACAGAAAATTCTCCCCGCCATCCTGTGCCAGGGCGATCCCTTTGTAAACCGCGTTAAAACCAGACTGGTCCGCTACGATACTGGCGGAATTTCCGGAAGCCCAGGCCACAATCGTCCCATCTTCGGTAGCAAAAATAAATTTAGCCGGTTGACTTTGTTTGCCGGTCCAAACCGGAAAATCCGGCGTATTGTTAAACAGGACGCCAGTCGGCGTTCCGCCACCGCCCCCGCCGGGTTGGGGAATGGTTACCGGTGGCCTTAAGGTGACGCCGTTTCTATCGTATATCGTACTCAGGCCGGAACCATTATCTGAAATCCAGATTGGCCCGGAAGGTGCAAAGGCCAAACCCCAGGCGTTAACCAGGCCAGGATCGATCATCGCCGCATGGAAACCATCCTTATCCGCAACGAGATTGGTTTGTTTGTAACCATTTAATAAAGCAGGGATTTCGTTCTTCCGGCAGGCTGCCGCCAGCATAAAAAAAAGCAGCAGCAGGTAAAAAGATTTTACAACCGGTTGTTTTTTTTGTAATGAAGTTGCCATTTTGTTTGATTTAAAATAATGATTGAATAAGGATCATCGGATTCACTGATCATCGTCAAAAGAGTAGAGACAAACCGCAGGTTTTCCTCCTGGCAAAATAGAGGGAACGGAATACAGGAACAGGTATCCGGTTTGGGGGTAAAAAGGGTAAGGATAAAAAATGAATGCCGCGAAAGAGTTAAAGACAGGGCCTCCCTACATTGAGAACGGGTCCTTTTCCATACGCGTTGCGTCGGGAAAAATATATTAATTCTAATATTGGGTACCGGTCCTTATTATGAACAGGAGAGTTGGAGCCAGTAAGAAGTATAATTGACAATCATCAAGCTGTATCTATGCTTAACGAATCACTGTTCCCGGCGAATCGGTGGCGACATTTGTGATTTTCGACACCATGGCTTTTTTTATATTCCCGGAGGGATTCCAAATTTCGAATAATTCGATAATGGTTATTTTGATCCATAAAATGATTCACAACCGGCGGATCCTGATATTTTTGAAATAAACGGTATCCTCATGGTCGGTCAGTAAAATATGCCCTTCAGGTAACTCGCCATAGTTGACGAAACCGGCAAATTTCGTTGCGGCCTTTCTTTTCAGGTAGTCCGCGCTTCCCCTTTCATAGCTCAGTACTTTGACCCCGTTTAACCAATGCTCCACGTGTTTGCCCCTGGCAATGATCTTTACATGATTCCACTTGCCGGCAGGATACAAGGTCTTATTTTCAGGAGGATATAATAAATAGCAGGCCGCTGTAGCAGCCACTTCATGGCGATGATCCTTAACCTCAGGATAGTTATAGTCATCAATAATCTGGTATTCAGGCCCGTTTATGACTACCTCACCGGTCTTCCCATTCTTGATTTCGCCGACAAAATATTTTACGCCGCTGTTGGCATTGACAGTGAGGTTAAAATCCAGTACGAGTTCAAAATTTCCATAGACCTCCCGCGTAATGATATCCCCAGCTCCTTTCTTTGCTAAAAACAAGACACGATCCCTGACCACCCAGCCCTCCGCCGGGAAGTGGTCACTGTTCTTCCCACGCCATTTATCTGTATTTGTCCCATCGAATAGAATCTCCCAGCCTCCCGGTGCATGCCTGTGGACCTGCACAGGGCACGGGTTCGCTGCAACACCTGCGGAGCCTGTAATGAGTGTATCCGGGGCCTGAAAGCCGCAGAGCATACAGGCAAATAATAACGCCAGGCCATTCCGAACCTTAATCATTTTATCAGGTTTCATCTGTGTTCATTTTGAAATTTGATTAAAGGATTCATCGCTTGCTTTTTGGAAACAAGCGACCGCCGGCCTTTCCCAGGCCAATCCTGAAAGACATACCGGATTCATAGATTTAAGGTATTGAAAAGACCGGGAGTGAGAAAACTTTTTATATTGGCAGTAACGAAATGATAAGGGCGCTCAGGCACCCGCTTTTTACCGCGATATCATGCTGCTTCCAATTCAGCATTCGAATTCTGTGATCAATATCCTTTCTCTCCGGACGGGCCGGTTTCTGTCTGAACAGGAAAGCGATGGACAGAACGATCAGCACGCCAAGACCCAGTGAGGACAAGCAAGGCACTGGATACAGGAGGACCAGTTTTATAATTCCGGCACTGTACATCAGCAGCATGATCATCGTAAAAAGCCGGGTGCGGTTAATCCTTTTTAAGGCAGGGGCGGCTGTCAGCAGCAGCAGAAATGCGATATTGAACAGGATGAGTGTCATTTTCATACGGAGGATTTATTTGGAGAATGAGCCTGCTCTTGGTAACCGCGGAAAGGAGAAATGTAACCCGGGAAATGTTTATTTTAATCCCGCCGGACCAGAAGATATCTTTTAAACTTCCGGTATCTGTCAAAACTGCCGGCCGAGTATTCAGTTCCATTCCTTCCGGAACGGAACTTATTGGAAAGCTTTGCATACGCTCTCTTTATTTCCTGTGGGCTGGCATTGAAAGGGATTCCGAGGAACTGCAAATAACGGGATAATGACATTTTCAGGGTCTTTTGGATTAAGATCGGCATTTGAGAAACGGCCCGCACATCAAACTTATTATTTCCGGATTTGAATATTTCAATATCTGTCGTTGTTACAACTACAATGATTCGGAGAATTCCTGCATGAATGGTTATTCCATCCGGTTTTTTACGAACCACCTCTTTTGCCGCCGCTTGAATGTCCGGAACCGTCCGCGCAAAGCATTGCGTTATAAAAAATCCCGCACATCTAAAATATTAGACCGCGCAATGGATAAACTCTCAGTCGATTACTCTATTTTTATAAGGAATGTGCATGCATATACCACATTAAAAAATTAAACGTATTCATTACTGCCATAAGAAAAAATACATCTGATTTTTATGAAAAAAAACAAACAGAGCAGTATCAGCCGTGCGGATTTTATAAAGAAAACGGCCCTGGTAGCATCCGGAATTTCCATTCTGCCCAGATGGGTTTTGGGTGGCAAAGGATTTGTGGCGCCCAGTGACAAATTATACATTGCTGCCGTAGGCTGTGGCGGAGAGGGCGTAAACGATATCCGGCATTTTGCGACGACACCGAGAAAAAATGCCGAGATCGCCTTCCTGTGCGACGTGGATGACCGCGAAGCCGCGGACCGCCGCAAAGAATTTCCAAAAGCAAAATATTATAACGACTGGCGCGAAATGTTTGATAAAGAGAATAAACATTTTGATGCCGTCACGGTGGCGATACCGGATCATAATCACGCCGTTGTTGGTTTTGGCGCCATGCAGCTGAACAAGCATCTGTACCTT
Source organism: Bacteroidota bacterium (assembly GCA_030706635.1). Classification (GTDB taxonomy): domain Bacteria; phylum Bacteroidota; class Bacteroidia; order Chitinophagales; family Chitinophagaceae; genus Puia. The sequence goes on along the minus strand of JAUZOD010000021.1, from coordinate 16,793 downwards.
CAAAAACCATTGACCCATGATATTTACGAAGCGCGCATCTTAACGGAGGCTGCAAAAAAATACAAGGTGGTTACCCAGATGGGAGACCAGGGCGCCTCCAGTGATGGCATACGGACCATGCGGGAATGGTTTGAGGCAGGCGTGATTGGCGATATCCAAAAAGTATATTGCTGGACGGACAGACCAGTCTGGCCCCAGGGCATACCCTGGCCCAAGGAAAAACCACCCGTTCCCAGGGGATTGCATTGGGATCTCTTTCTGGGCACAGCACCCGAAACCAATTATATTGAAAACCTCACACCTTTTAACTGGAGAGGCTGGTGGCAGTTTGGCACCGGTGCACTGGGCGATATGGGATGTCATATCATCGGGCCGGCATTTAAATTACTCGGCCTGGGATATCCGACAGAAATTTCCGGGAGTGCCAGCACGGTTTACAGCGGAATTTTTGAACAGGGTATATACCCCGACAGTGGCCCTGTTTCCAGTTCATTGAAATTCAAGTTCATCCAAAAAAATGGCAAGGACCTGGATCTGTACTGGATGGACGGAGGCATAACCCCCGAACGCTTTGATGACCTGGATCCTGACGCAAATTTCAATACCGTGCTTGGCGACTGGCCCAACGAGGATGACTTTGAAGGAGCCACCATGTTTATTGGCACCAGGGGAAGAATTTCCTGCGGCTGGGGCGGTAATAATCCACGGCTATTCCCGCAATCATTAAATAAGGACCTGAATGTTCCGCAAAAATATCCGCGCATCTACGGCGGGATGGACGGCCATTGGTGGCAATGGATTGACGCCAGCATCGCCGGGTATGGAAAACTGGAAGTGGACTCTCCCTTTATCGGATATGCAGGACCACTTACAGAAACCGTATTGCTCGGCAACCTCCTGCTGCGCAGTTTCAATTTCCGTGAAAAGATAAAGAAAAACGATCCGGTGTACGGCAATATGGAAGGCTATAAGTTCAGCGGACGATACATAGCCCTCAAATGGGACGGGGAGAACATGAAAGTCACCAATTATGAACCCGCCAATCAGTTCATCAAGCGGGAATACAGGAAGGGATGGGGAGAGCTTAAACTGTGACGCTCCCGGCTATGACCCCGGAGCCGCAGTCAATGCACGAATGCAGCTGTCCAGATGATCAGCATTCAGCATGATATTCCCCTTTTTGATCTCCCGCTCAAGTATATCTATCTGCGGAAGCGACATAAGACCTTGCTTTAAATTCCGGAGATCCGCTTTTCGGTTACTCACGGCCCCGGGCTCGCCATACCAGTAAGTCGTCATGGCGTAGGTGAGCAGATCATAGTGATGCGTCCCGTAGTTAGGCGAGGCTTCCATGTCGAATTTCAATGTTTCCGTAAACGGAATAACATCCAATATGCGGTTTCGGGTGCAAACATTATAACCCCGTGGGTTAACCGGGTTTCCGTTCCGCACATTGGCGCCGAAAGGCATGGAAAAAGTATCCTTACCTGTAGGCACTTCCCCGCCTGCCCAACCATAATAGTCTTCCGTGCCGGTTCCAAAATGAGAAGGGAACCTGCGCCGGATGTCCTTTTTATCAATATAAATTTTCTCATCCCCTTCTCCCCACCAGCCAATACTGGGCGAAAGAACCATGAGTGCGTCGCCGGCCAGAATTCCCTTCCCGTCTATATGAATAAAATTCAGGTCGCGCAATTTATCGCCCGGTAAATATCCGTAGTCACACCAACCGGCGTGAAAGTACATTGAACGCTCATCCCAATTCCAGGAGCGGAATGCTGCTCCACTGGCAATATCCAGGTCCTGACGGCCCTCATTGACGAGCGAAATCCTGGCAGTTTCCCTGTAAGGCATTACCCATCGGGAAGTGAGAATATTGCCGTTTACATTCAAATATTTTGTCCGGAAATCATTGAGTGTATCGCCGGAACAAAAGAAATCCCCCAGCGGGCACCACACCGTCTCCTGGTCATCGAAACTTATTTTAAGCAAAATATGGCGTAACATCCCCGGGCTTACCGGAGTCTGGATTCGAAACTGTAATCTGTCAATGGCCCGGACGCCCGAAGGCAGTGTGAAAACGGCGCTGTCACCCGCCTTTATTTTACCTGAGAAATAGGAGATTAGTTTACCCGTGTCCTCTGTTTGATCAGTCAGGAAAACAGCGGCGTGGCGGAGTGAAACCTGCGCAGCCTCAAACACTTTAGGGGAAAAGCTCTGCACGATTGTCCCGGAAGGATAAGAACGGTAATTGACACAATAATAGAAAGGGGGTTGATCAAGCGTGATCTTACATCTTTTGGCAAAGGGAATGGGCAGGTAAAAAGCGCCTGCCCTTGCAGTGACGCCGGCAAAAGGTGGTTTCACAAATGAGCGGCCCGTGAGTAATCCTATAAAATTTTCTGAGAGGACCGGATCTTTTGCTCCATCAATGTAAATACTGATGGAGGGACCCGTATGGTTCTCCAGACTTTGATAAAAAAATGGGGTCCACATGCGCGTGATACAGCCCGGCCCTTCCTGCTCCATGATCACATAAACCTTTTTGCCATTGATCATTTCTTCCCGGATGTATCCATGCCCATCGCCGTTGGCAAACCAGTCTTCGGTGTCAGGGCTCATGGATACCCGGTTGTAACTACTAGCCTGCAAGGCGGTATAGAATGGATCCGGAAATCGGGCCGGTTGTCCATCCAGCGACATTTCTTCCAGCAGGGAATTCAGTGTAATGACCTTATGTACAGGCTGTGCAAAACAGGTCTGCAGCATGATAAGGCTGATGCCCAGGGAGAAAATAATTTTCATCTTTGTATTGTATTCTTTTTAGCAGGCAACAGGCAACCAGATTTTTGTCCGTTACCAGCCCGGATTCTGGATCAGGGCAGGATTAAGCAACAGTTGACGCGTTGGCAAAGGGAATAAATAATGTTTCGACACAAACTTCCGGTCGCTTGCAGGTTCAACGATCAGATACCCGTCGGGATCCACAGGGAAATTAAGACTACTCCAGCGGGGATCGGTAGCATATTGAGTGCCCGTCCATTTAACCCCTTCCAAGGCCTCGGGCATTTCAGTTTCAGCAGTATGCCATCTTCTCAGATCATCAAACCGGAATCCTTCCAAAAAAAGTTCCACCGTTCTCTCTCTTCTGATCTCGGTCCTCATATCCAGTCCATGGGCGGTTACCAGTTCATTAGTCAGACTGGCCACCCCGACCCTTGCCCTCAACAGATTTATCGTTCTATCCAAATCTGCATCAGAGATTGATCCGTTTTTTTCAAACAAAGCTTCCGCATTCGTCAAAAGAACTTCTGCATAACGGATCACCGGGTAGTCCGTTCCAAGAGGAGCTGCAATTTCAGCCTGGAATTTCATCGGATAATAACCGGTGCTGGTCGTGCGTCCGAAATTAACATCATAAACAACACCGCCGGCGTCCGGATTTGTCCAGGTCCTGTTGTATTCGGGAGGATAGAATGCCCAAAAAGTCTTGAACGGCACTTCCAGGTCGTTCGTCATTCGGGGATCCCGGTTCAGATATTCACTGCCGACCGTCTGTTTACCCTGGAACAAAGGCGATACATCAATGGGCAGTCCATCTGCACAAAGGAACATATCCGCTAATTTTCTGGTAGGGCTCACAAAATAATTTCCGCTCACCCCGGTTGCAGGCCGGATATCATTATCGAACCGGTTAACGAAGATATATTCCTTCTGGTCTGCCTTGGTCAGGCTGGCCGAATTCGATTGCACTTTATCCAGAATAAAGAAATACCGGTAACTGGAATCGCCCAGCACATCCCTTCTGTCGAATAGCTGGTATTCACCGCTGTTGATCACCTGGTTGGACGCATCAATCGCCTTATCCAGCAAAGCGCTTCCGTCCTGATTGTTGAACTTAAGCCAGGTGCCTTCAAATAAAGCGACTCTCGCTTCCAGTGCCAGGGCTGCGCCTTTGCTTACGCGGCCCTTATCACTTCCGGAGATACTGCTTTCAGTTGGTAGTTCCAGGATTGCTTCGTCCAGGTCTTTGATAATATAATCAGATACCTCCGCTTCGCTATTTCTGGGTCCATACAATAGGTTATCATCACTTAAATCCAGCACCTTATCAATAATGGGCACTCCGCCAAAATCTTTTAGCAGATTAAAATAAGCCATCGCCCTGAAAAACCTCGCCTCTCCCTCAAAAACACTTATCTGCGCTTTTAGCGTCGCATCCGCCGAAGCGGACTTCTGGATCAGGTAGGTCGTGTTCCGGATCGTGATATAGGAATTCTCCCACAAACTACTGGTGGGCGTTGGAAAATAGCTGCCGTTACTCACTGTATTGGCTGCTCCTACATTGGTTACAACGTCGGAATACAGCTCCCGGTTATAAGCTGCGTTGCAATCCGGCAAACCATTATAGAACTGATTGGCAAACAATTTAAACTGATCCGCCGTTTTAAAAAAAGTGGCTTCCGAATATTTATCCTCCGGCGCCAGCTCCAGGCCTTTTTCGCAGGAAGTCAGCAACAGCGTCGGGATGATTATTGAAAAAATAATATGGTTCAGCATGCTTTTCATACGTATCTGATTTAGAATGTGAGATTAAGACCAAAAGAATATTCCCTCGGGAATGCAGTAATAAAATGCGCAAATGGTTTTTCGGGATCAAACACACCAGGCAGATTGTATTTCTCAAATACGTCCGTGCCACTGAAATAAATGCGCAGTTCGTTCAATTTGTATCGTGTGGTTATCCGGGATGGAATGGTATAACCCACCTGAATATTCTTCAGCCGGATATACTTGTTATTATACAGCATGTAAGACGCATCCGAAATTGAATAATTGTTGTTATTGATATCGGGCCTTGTACTCAGCCTTGGATATCTGGCGTCCATATGGTTGGGTTCCCAGGTATTGTGATAGAAATAGGAAAGCTGAGGCCAGGAGTCTGCTTCAAACGCGCGGTTTCCATCGTAGACCATCCATTTCAGAACTCCCTGGAAGAATGCATTGAGGTAAAAATTCTTATACTCGAGCCCGGCATTGAATCCAAAAAGATAGTGCTGCCCGGCATCCCCCAGATAAGCCATATCTCCTGAAGTGGATGTCGGGCTACCGTCTTTGCCGAGTTGGTACACCTGAGGAGTTAATTTTCCGTCGCCATTTAAGTCCTTGAAGCGGCTGTCCCCCTGCTTTAATCCCTGAGGAATGCCGGAAGTAATGCTGGCGTTATATTTATTCAGTTCATCCTGCGATTGAATGAATCCATCATACCGGTACCCAAAATACGAGTAAGCAGGATAACCCTCCACAAAATCATTTTCCCCTATGAAGGGAATTCTTGAGTCTGCCAGCTGGATCACGATATTCGTACTGTTGCTGATGTTGAAACCGGCATTGTAACTGATCTGTCCGATTTTGTCCTTCCAGTTAACCGCTACTTCCCAACCCTTTGTTCTCACGTGGGCTCCGTTGATGCTGGGGGCCGTGACGCCCAACACCTGCGGGAACTCCTTGCTGTAGAACATATTTGCATTGTCTTTGATATAATAGTCAAAGGATGCTGTAAGCCTGCTTTTCAAAACGCCCACATCAACTCCGATATTCTTTGAATCCACACGCTCCCAGGTTCGGGTATCACTTCCCAGTCCTGCAAGGGTTGCAGCCTGCGTTAGCAAAGGGGATCCGGAGCTTCCAAACGGATAGCTTCCCCCGATATTCACCTGTGGTATATAGTCGTAAAGTCCAATGCTGGCTTCATTACCCAGCTGTCCCCAGGATGCCCGGATTTTAACGACATCGAGTATATCCCTGTACCTCTTCATAAAATTTTCCTGGGTAACCGTCCACGCTCCGGAAACGCCATAAAAAGGAGACCATTTATGCCCGGGTGCAAATCTGGAAGAACCGTCATACCGGAAATTGGCTTCCAGGATATACCTCCCTTTATAGTTGTAATTCAGCCTGGAGAAAACGGACTCCAGCGCCCGGTCTGTTTTGGATTCGCTGTTAAATTGCTGCGTTGAACTTCCCAGCCCGAATGTGGGCAGCTGTTCACTGATCAAACCCAGGTTTCTCTGTACCCCAAAATTCCGGAAGTCTACTTCCTCGTGCGAATACCCGGCCAGCAGTTCAAAATGATGCGCATTCAGCAAATCAATTTTATAATTGGCGAATAAATTACCAACAAAATTCCTGGTGCGGTTATAGTAAGCGCCTGCACTATTTCTGTCGTTAGTGGAATTGTAGGAGAAGACATCATTCTCGTTATACATATCAAACCCGAGAGACGCCCAATCGCCTTCCTGGAGATCGTAATTGTTCGCCATGTCGCCGGTGATGCTCAGGTTCCTTAAAGGCGTCAGCACAAATCCGATTTGTGTTTTTACCCGGTAATTGATCTCGGTTACATCGCCGCCCTTTTCTGCATATCCAATCGGATTCTGGTGGGAACCAAAATTATAGTAATTCCCCTTGGGCGTAAAAGGCATGAACACAGGCCAAATCAGTCCCTGCCAAAACTCGATGGAGCCGAAGTTATAGGGTTCCACCACTTTTTGCCTGTCCAGTCCGATATTGGTTTTTATGGTTAACCAATCCGTGACGTCGTAGTCATTTTTCAGCCTGGCGAAAAAGCGCTTATTGTAATTTGAGCCATACCGCAGCATGGAGTTCTGATCCTCGTAGCCAACCGAATTAAAATAATTAAATCTTTTACTCTTGCCCGAAACAGAAATATTATGGATCTGTAATGGCGCCGTATGATACATGATCCCGGGCCAGTAGTAATCGCCGAAGACAAAGTTTGCACTCTGGTCAAAAGGCCATTGGACGACATACTTTCCGTCGTTCTTCTTGATTTCATCCATGGTCAGATGGTTCTGATTAATATAGTCAACGATATGGGTAAACCCATTTGTCAGCTTTTCGTCGTTCACGTAAGCTTCATTCATCATTTCCACCAGTTGAAGCACATTCACGGATTGTTTTTCCAGGGAAGGTTTCTGCAGGGTGTAAGTAGTTGAATAATTAATCGTTGGCTTTTCCGTTCTTCCGCTTTTGGTAGTTATAAGAATAACACCGCCTGCTGCGCGCGCACCATAGATCGCCGCCTGTGCATCTTTGAGAATACTAATGTTTTCGATATCGTCCGGATTGATATTGTTCAGGGAATACGAAGCATCATCACTCTGGGGAACTCCATCAATAACCACCAGCACGCCCGGATCACTTCTCGATGTAACGCCCCGGATGGTAATGGTGCTGTTGGTACCCATTAAACGTCCCTGGTTAGACCTTTGAACCTGTACCCCCGGTGCAATACCCTGCAGCAGATCCGTTGTTTTCGTTGTCGGCCTTCCTGCCAGCTGTTTTGCGCTGATTGAAGAAACCGATCCTGTCAGCGTTGCCTTTTTCTGTGTTCCATAACCGATAACTACCACATCTTCAATGTTGGCGATTTCTTTTTTCAACGTGATCATCAGATGATCGTCATTTCCCAGTTTTATGGAGAATTTCGCATATCCGATGATAGAGAATTGCAGAGTTTCTCCTTTGCGCGCCTTCAGACTGAACGCGCCCAGTCCGTCGGTTGTTGTTCCGCGGGTGCTTCCTTCCACCGAAACGGAAACAGCTTGTAAGGGCTGTCCGTTTTCATCTCTGACAACGCCGGTTATTTCGTTGTATAAAGGTTCCGGCGGCGGTGGCTCCAAATCAGGCTGCTTCTCTATTTTTCTGATGATGATGGTATTCTTAACGATGGAATAGGTGAATGCCTGGTTTTTAAGGCAGATATTCAGTACCTGGTCAATGCTGGCATTGATGACGTCGATGGTTACAGGCGAAGCCTGCTTAAGCAGGGCCTCATCATACATGATTGAAACACCCGTTTGTTTTGAGATCTTAATAAAAACTTTTTTGAGCGGAGTGTTCTTTTCAGAAAGCGTAATTCCTTGCGCTATGCCATTTGCACTTACCTGCAGACAGCCCAGTAGCAGGAAAAAGGCGGTGATCTTCATAGCCAGTATCGTTTGGTTTGGTAAACGTTCTCCACCACAGAGAACTTTACCCCGAAAGTTAAAATGCATACATTTGTAAAGTTTGGGTTAACTGATAATACGTCCTAGCAGATTCATTTTTGGGTAACCTGAACATTTGCCGGATCCCGACGCCATCGGGGTTCGGTTTTTTAATGGTTACCGGAGAAGATTATATAGTCATAATGCAGGTTTTGGTTAAATATTATTTTTTTGCAGCAGTTAAAATTCATTAAGGCAAAACAGTTATTTTCCTTCCTTCAATCCTGAAATGAATATTGTTGGCTTCCAGCACTGACAATACCTCCGGCAGATTGAGGTTTCGGTTGATACGTCCTCCAAACAACCTTCCGTAATCCTTTACACTATAACTCACTTCAACATTATACCATCTGGACAGTTGCCGCATGATGGAATATATATTCATGTTTTCGAATTGAAAAAACCCGGTTGTCCAGGCGACTGCCTTATCCACGTCAGCTTCTTCCACTGCAAAACCTGCCGTATTCTCAAGCTTAGCCTGCTGTCCGGGTCGCAGCACGATATTAGCCGAACCATTTGTCAGGCTTACTTTTCCTTCCAGCAAGGTGGTGGTTATCTCAGGCTCATCAGGATACGCCATCACGTTAAAATGAGTACCCAGGACGGTTATTTCCATGTCCTTTTTACCAGCCATCTCCCGATGCACTTTCACAACAAACGGCATCGCACTGTTCCTGGCTATCTCAAAATAAACCTCTCCGCTTATTTCCACCTCTCTTCTCTCACCAGCAAAAGAAGTCGGATAGCGGATCGAGGACGTTGCATTCAGCCATGCACGGCTGCCGTCTGGTAAGCTGAGTTCGTACTCTCCACCGCGCGGCGTCGTCATCATATTATAGAATATTTCCGCGGGCTTCCCTTCGGGATCAGAATAAGAAAGTTCCCCATTGGCCCGCTTTATTATTTTCACTGTTCCCTGGTGGGTGATCAGCCCGTTGGCCGCACTGTCGAGTACTATTTTACTTCCGTCTCCGAGGGTTAATATAGCTTTATTCCCTCCCGGCGGAAGGCTGTTATCTCCTGTTGTTTTTGCCGTCGCCGGCACTTTGTTTTTTTGCGTCCTGCCATTCCAATACCATCCAAATAAGAGGGCCGCAACCGCGACGGCTGCACCAATGCGCCAGGTAATCCGGCGGCTGAACTTTACGGTCTCCTGCTCCCGGACCAACCTTGGAGATTCCGCCTGAAAAATAGCCTCCAGCACAGAAGAAGTCGCCTGCCCCGGCATTTCCAAGCCTGCGGGAGTAGTTTCTATTGTCTGCGCGATCAATCTCAACAGCTCTTCCTTGTGGGCGGGTTTCTCTATGAGCATCATTAGCTCCTTCTCTTCCTGTTCCGTACTGATTCGCTGTGCATATCTGCCAAACAGATATTCCAGACGTGAAATTGCCATATATGCGATTTTATACAACTCATGCAGGTGCACGGCATGACCTTGCCTAAAGAGTCGCCTCAACACAGGGTTGGGTGAGTGCCGTGAAAAAAAAATTTAGCACCCCGGCAACCCTGCCACGACAAATAGGAAATAAGAAATAAGCAGGAAAAGCAAGAAAAGGTCGAGATGCGTCAGGCAATACGCGCGGATATTCCGCATAGCCTGGGCAAGATGCGATTTTACGGTTTCAGGATCCAGGTGCAGCCGGGCGGCCACCTGATCCCTCTTAAGTTCCTTTTCCTTGATCAGCCGGTAAATCTGACGCTGCCTGTAAGGCAACCTCTCTATTGCCTTTTGCAGGACCATGACAAAATCTTTATATAATAAATTCTCATCTGCGCTGAACTGATCCGTTTCTTCGGATGCAGGACGGCCCGAATTTCGCTGCCGGGCAATCCGCTTGAGTGTGCGATAAACTTCATTGCGGGTGGTGACAAATAAATAGGCGTCAAAATCCTCCACCTGGGAAAGTTTGCTTCGCCGGATCCAGATATGTAAAAATATATCCTGCACAACTTCCTCTGAAACGAAGGCAGAACGGGTCAGGCGAAAGGCAATACTGTAGATCCTGTTTTTATATTTGCAGAATAATTCCCGGAAGGCAATTTCATCACCTTCCGAAACCTGATACAACAGGCCTTTTTCCGTATAAGCAATCTGTAATGGCAAGTACCGACAGGGATATTAGTTAAAAAATAGAACTCAGATACAAAAAAATATTCATCACAAAAAACGCGGGCACCCACCACCAAACCTACCAAAATTGCGTCTTTTAAAAAATAAAAACGATTATTTCCGGTAGAAAAATATTACACACATTCCTTTCGGTGATGCGTCAACGAAAAGATGCTGATGAAACCGGCTGCCTGAAATCACTTTAAAAATCTCATTTTCAGACATTAAGAATCGCTGCCCCACCCATGACTTTTTTTCGGACGAAAGATTCGTCACGTCAGGATATGAAAGGATTCCTATGGCACATCCCACCACACACGGCTGGTTATTTTATCGCCGCCGGATAATCCCGCTACTGCGGCATTGTAATTAGAGGCATTAACCTGCTTATCGACTGTCGAATAAGCCATCCTTCTGGGTATTGCACCGGGAGACTGACTGCCGGGATAAGTCACGGGCACTAAATCGGGATAGCCCGTGCGGCGATAATTGCTCCAGGCTTCATATTCATTAAAAAATGTAGCGGCCCAAAACTGTGTATTGATCATTTCCAGTCCATTGGCATCACTATAAGGATGGGCATCCAAATAAGCCTGCGCATCGTCGTCACTGATTACGCCCGCATCGCCATAGGCTGACAGCTCTGTAATGGCAGCTTTTACCCCATTGTTGTAATGCGTCGCTGCGTCACCGATACCCCAGCGTTTGGCTGCGTCCGCCAGCAAAAGCTCAGATTCAGCATACGTTAATATTAACGTCGGGGCGGTAGGATTAAATATGATCGGACTCGGACGTGAATACAAATTGGTATTCCCGAGATAACCCGGATAGTTGACGATACCGTGAGCCGTATTGCCGGCATCATAACCATTGGGCAGGCCGACCTGATCTCCCGGATCAGCAGATCCCCCTCCCGGATCATCTCCCGGTTGAAAGTCGGGCGGATAAATGTATGATAACACCGGCAGACGGGGGTCATCATTGCTTTGCAAAAAATCAATAAACGTCTTACTGATTTGTCCTGATAATTGGATAGCGCCATCTTCACCAATTCCCCGGTATATCCTGTTGATGGTCAGCGGATCATTGGTACCATGCGGAACAATGGCATTGTCATCATTACTGGTCATGGTAAGCCCCTGCACTTTAGTTACATACTGTTGCGCTGTTGCAGGGTCCACCTTGGTCAGGCGCATGGCCATACGCAGCAGCAGCGTATTTCCGAATTTTTTCCATTCCCCTATCTGATCGCCGGACTGGGAATAAAACATATCCCCTACCGGCAGATCAGCATTCTCGTCAAGACTGTCCACCGCTTCGGATACCTCTTTCAGCAAATCGGCATAAATATCCTTTTGTTTGTCATACGGAGGAAAATAAACAGATCCATGATAAGCCAGCCCGGCCTGGAAATAAGGCACATCTCCATATACATCCGTAATGCGTTCAAATACCAGCGCTTTCATTATCCTGGAGATCTGATGCAGGTTTGCGTACTGGGGTTTACCCATTGTAGTGGTATAAAGATCCACTGCGTTCTTTACCGCCCAGGTGTACGCGTGATCAAAAAACGAACTCCAGCCACCGGGGCTAAACAGATATTTATCTCCAAAGAAATAACCGGATGTGGAGGCCCAGTGTTGAATAAAACAGCCGGCGCCCTGTATTTCCGTTTCTTCCACTTCAATCGCATTATCCGTACTGCCCGTATAGTAAAGCTGGGTTGCCGTTAGTATATTATTGGGATCAAATACGTCGACAGATACAGAGTTGGGATCGGTATTTGTTTTCAGCAGATCCGCTTTTTTGCACGAAGCAAGGGCCATGAGTATGACGGCGGTTGCCAGCGTGTATAGAGATTGTATTTTCATATTAATAACTTATTATGGTCTTTTAATAGTCATCTTAGAATTTTACATTCAGATTAAGTCCGAATGTTCTGGTATAAGGCACTCCCGCCTGTTCAATGCCCTGTGGGCCGTTTGAATAGTTCGACTCGGGATCAATACCGGGCGTATGCTTTGTGATGGTGAACACGTTCCGGGCAACAAAACTTAATGTTATCCCCTGTATTTTGTTGCTGAACATACTGGTCGGGAAGTTATAACCCAGTATGATCTGTCTGAATTTAATAAAGCTGGCATCATAAACAAAAATGGCGGGATTGGCATTGCTGACCAGGTTGTAATAGTCTTGCGGATAAATCTCGTTTGTACCATATCGCTGATCCCTGCCCGGAAGGGTTAACTTGGAAAGGCCGAACTGGTAGGCATAGTAGTTCGTGCCAGAAAATATCTTTCCTCCAAATTTGCCATCTATCAGGAAAGATAAATTGAAATGTTTGTATCTGAATTCACTGGTGATGCCTGTTGACCAGGGATCGATGCCCGATCCCACATCCACATAGTTAGTGCCGGCAGCCGGAGCGCCGGATAAAGGGTCAATGACAATATTGCCTTTATCGTCCCGCTCGGGATCTGCCACAAATATCTGGTAAGCAGATTTGCCCAGGGCCTGAGACATGTACGCTACGCCTATTCCTTCGTCTTCCCCTGCCCGTGAATATCCGAGCGGGTAATTCGTTGAGCCGCTTGAAAGTGACAGTACTTTATTGTCGTTATACGTCAGATTAATCGTTTCCGTCCAGCTGAAATTCTTTGCTTTCACCAGCACGCCAGACAACAAAAGTTCAATACCCTTATTCTCTATCGTTCCCGAGTTAAGCAAAACAGCATTGTATCCTGAGGAGCCTGAAGTAACGGCAGGTATAACTTCCCGGCTTGCTTTTTTGTCGTAATAGGCGGCATCCAGATGCAGCCTGTTGCCAAAAAATTCCAGATCCGTGCCGATTTCAAATTCTTTTGCGGAAGAAGGTTGCAGATTGGCATTGGGCACCGTTCCGCCATTGGATATGTTACCAATCGGGTATCCGTTTAAATTGCCAATATTATTATAACCCAATAGAGTCTGGTAAGGAGCATCCGCTTCACCGCCAACATCTGCATAACCCAGTCTCAATTTCCCCATGTCCATTTTCGGTATATGCAGCAGCTCAGAGAAAACGAACGAGGCGCTTACGGAAGGATAAAAATAATTTGTTTTACCCGGCGCCAGTGTGGAATACCAGTCGTTCCGGCCGGTAGCCGCCAGGTACAAATAGTTTTTATAAGAGAAATCAAATGTGCCATAGACGGATTTATTTTCTATGACCGGATTACTGGTATATTCTGTAGGACTGGCCAGGTTGCCAATGGTGTACAGATAAGGTGTTTGAAAAGTATTTCCCTGCGCATCAATCTGGTCCACAACAGCTGTCCGGGAGTTCACGCCGACCAGCGCAGAGAGTTTAAAATCCGGTGTTATTCTGAACTCCTTGCCCACAATGCCGTCTATATTCAGTTCGGTAGATTTGATATTTTCTTCCTGCATAAACCCGTCAGACTGATAAGCAGTGCCGTTTGGCGTTACATTAGTATTCCGGTCAGCAAAATAATCTTCGCCCGCACGGAACTGCAGATACAGGCCATTGTCAAAAGTATATTTCAGATCAGCTGAACCGATGAAGCGGTTACGCCGGGTATTGTTGATAAACTTGTAAGCCGCAAAATAGGGATTCGTGGTGTAGGCATCATCTAAAAACTGATTTTCAGAACCATCTGCTTTGTAACCGGGGGCCAGATCTTTTATGTTCACATTGGGCGGAAGAAATAGAGTAGCAAAATTCACACTGCCCGGAGCATCAGACACACTTGGGCGATTGTGCGTGAATGCATTAATGTATTGTCCCTTTAACTGAAGATCCATATGCTTATCAAGCTTGTAATTCACCGATAAGGAAAAGGATTGCTGCTGGAACCCCGCATTGGGTATAAGACTGGTATTATCGAGATCACTTGCCGAAAACCGGATACTTCCATCACTTCCCAGGCTTTTACTGAAAGACAGGGTATTTGTCGCCGCATCGCCATCTTTATAAAAGCGGCCTATATTGCCCGAAACAGCGGAATAAGGTCTTTGAACGCCGTCAAACTGATACACAGATGATCCATCCAGCTTAGCACCCCAACTGGACAGCCCCGTTTCAAAAGCGTCACTCCCGTCCACCGGTTTAAGACCATCATTACCCTGTCCATAGGTTTTTTGCCAGTCCGTATTGTCAATTACATTTTGTATAACATAATTGGAATTGAGCTCCACCCCGGTGCCTTTGGCAGACTTACCCGATTTTGTCGTGATCAGGATAACTCCTTTGCTGCCCCGGTAACCGTATAAAGCGGATGCGGCAGCGCCTTTTAAAACGGAAATGGTTTCTATATCATCGGGATTGATGTTGATGGTTCCATCCCCGCCGTCCGCACCACCGTAACCGCCGCCAATGTCCGTTTGCCTGTACGTGCTGTTTTGCATGGGGATGCCGTCTATGACGTATAAAGGCTGATTTGATCCGGTGATATCGGAAATACCGCGAATGATCACGTTGGCGGAGCCGCCCGGTCCCGTAGCCACATTACTTACGTTAACACCGGCCACTTTTCCTTCCAGATCGTTTACAAAATTGGTCTCACGCGCTTCCGTAAACGCAGATCCTGAAACGGTGGTTACCGAATAACCCAGGGAACGTTTTTCCCTTTTAATACCCAATGCGGTAACAACCACATCGGTCAGCTGATCCGTTGATGCACGTAGTTTAATATTGATGACCGTTTGATTGCCGACGGGTATTTCCTCGTATTTACTGCCGACATAGGAAAAGGTGAGCGTAGCCCCGGGGCCCGCCGAAATAGAATAGTTTCCGTTCCTGTCTGTTTGTACCAACACAGTCGTTCCTTTCACGCCTACGGAAACACCGGCGAGCGCTTCATTGGTTTGGGCATCTGCTACTTTGCCCTTAATGATCTGAACAGCGGGCTGGTTTTGAGCAAGAGCCATTCCGTCTGGGAATAAGACAATCAAAGCACTCAGGAAAACAGTCTTGAAAACAAGGAAACATTTTTCAGAGCAGAAATTTTGTTTCATAGTCAGTTTTGGTTATGGTGAAAACAATAAGAGATATTTAAAAAACTTCCGAAACCGGCGTTTCTTTTCAGGCTGACCGGCAATATTGTTTCAGGGTTTCTGCGGTTTGGGGTCCGGCGTGGGGATACGGCTATTCTATCTTTTTGCCTTACACTAAAGTTAGGAAAAGCGGGTTTCATTAAAAAATCCAAATCCATCGCGGGATTCGTCAGTATCCTTTTATCCTAATCCGCGTCTTTGGCCCCAGCCATTTCAAAGCAATGATTTGCATTCCGATCGTCTACCGGAATACGTTACTCCGAATGATCAACCCGCCCTATCGATTGGCATTAATAAAAATTCTTAGTAAAGATTTCTTTCCGCAGTCTGCATCGTTGATGACTGTACACCAATATTTAATAGGGCTTGAGTATAAAGCTGCTTTCCAGCAATACCAGGAAATCATCCGGATTGTTTATGATCACATTGTGCTCCCTGGCGCTATGCACAAAAAGTATCCGGTTGTTCTTCAGGACATCCGGCTTTAGGTCTGCTTCTTCAATAAGTGCGTAATGCGTATGATGATTCGTCAGCCGTTGCATCACGGTATCGCTCACGATATCGGTACCGCCACCATGGTTGGTGAACCAATGAACAAAATGGCGTTTCGGATCATCATATATCCAGGTTAAATATTTATCAACCTGACCGTACAATGCGTCAAACAAAAACACTTCCTGAACAGGCAACTGACCGTTCTGAAGCATATAGGCAATCACTCTGAATGCACCACTATGCCCTGCGAGTACAATATTCCCGGGATCAGCGCGATCCGGAACAAGACGGCTTTTCCTCAGTTCATTCATTACGTCATTAACCAATGCTTTAAACACGCCCGGTTGTTCGAGTTTGCCTCCGTAACTATCAGGGGCGTTCCGGGCAGTCTCCGGCAAAACCAGGATGGCGTTTCGTTTGGATGCAATGAATTGTTTTGTCAGCCCGTAGAATGCTGCGGCAGTATCAATATTATTGTGCCAGCCGTGGAACCAGAATACCAGGTCAACCCGGCTGGCTGCTTTTAAATGTTTGGGAACGATCAGCAGAACGGAACTGTCGGAATAATGGGCTGAGCTCGTATATAGAACACTGTCGTATAAATAATCCCTGGACCGGCCTGTATCCGGAAAGGAAGTATGGGACGAAGTAAAATGAAGCGCCTGAAATGGTTTGTTTTCCTGCGCCCAAACAGGAAATACAAATAAACAGAACATGAAGGCGATACATGCAAAGATTTTCATGCCGAAGCTGGAATCATAAATGAAAGAAATATTAAAGGGCTCTTCCAATACCGAATTGATCTCCGGCTTTTACCGGTTTTTTCCCTTCAAACTGAACCTCAACCATTTTCTCACTTTGAACATGCATTCCGGTTTCATCAATCAGCGTCGCTACAATCTTTCTTTTCTTTACATCAATAATATCCCCCGTGGAAGGCATCGCATATTTTCCATCGCGGCTGAATGTAATCCAACCGGGCTGATCACTCAATTTGACAGTGCCTGACTGTTTTACGCTGCTTCCCGCCAATTCAAAAATATGGACCGATTCATTAAACG
>JAUZOD010000020.1 GCA_030706635.1 Bacteroidota bacterium | reverse complement strand
GGATATATTGCCAACGGCTCCGAGCCATGGAAATTTCCTGACGAAGAGCACCTGCATCCGATTGATGTTCATTTCAAAACGGATCTTGGCGATGGAGAGGACAAGCTGCAGCCCTATTTAAGGGATGAAAGAGGCGTGCGGCCCTGGGCCATTCCGGGTACGCCGGGACTGGAACACCGCATCGGCGGACTTGAAAAACAAAATATCACGGGCAATGTGAGCTACGATCCGGAGAACCATCAGCTGATGGTGAAACTTCGTCAGGAGAAAGTAGATAAGGTGGCTGAACATATTCCCCTTCAGAAACTCGACAGTGGTCCGGAGAAAGGCAAACTGCTCGTGCTGGGCTGGGGAAGTACGTATGGATCTATCAAAACGGCCGTTGCGGAATTACAAAAAGAAGGCCTTGCTGTAGCGCATGCGCATCTCCGTTATCTCAGGCCCTTCCCCCGGAATCTGGGTCATATACTGGAAAGTTATGAACAGGTGCTTATCCCCGAACTCAATAATGGTCAGCTCATTAAGATCATCCGCGATCAGTATTTTATCAATGCTGCCGGATACAATAAGATCATGGGAATCCCATTCACCAGGTCGGAGCTGCTGTTGAAGATGAGGGAGATGCTGGAAAATTAAGGGCATCCCGGCAGATTTGCCCGCCGGTTTTATTTTCACCGTCATGCCTGGGGTTCAACCAGCAACTCATTCCTCGCAGTTTCACCATTGCCGTGTTCCATTTTCTCCAGGAATTCTTTTCTGACCTTATACGCTGTTTTATGTTCACCGGTATGGCTCCAGCCGGGTGGCATAACGATATACAATAATTTATTTTTAATGCCTGGCGCCCTGGCAACATCTTTGGCCAGCAAAACAAACTCGCCGAAATAAGCATCCATAAAACTGTTGGGAATCATTTTTCGCGTGATGCCATAGTCCACAGGTACGTCTTGCTTTTCCGGCTGGTAAGTGTGGAATACGCGGTCCCAGATGGGCAGCAGGTTGCAGAAGTTGGTGTCCATATAAAGCGGATTCCTGCCATGATGAACCCGGTGATGGGAAGGAGTAAGAATGATATTCTCCAGGGGACCCAGCCGGGAATTCTTCACCATGCCTTCGCCGATATGAATAAACCCTCCCCAGAATCCATCAATAAACATGATAGCGGCCAGCATGAGCGGCGGCACGCCCAGTAAAATACAGGTGGTGGTCCTGATCACATCCGCATAAGCGCCTTCGAGAAAGAAGTGGGCATAAGAAACGGAGAGGTTCATGGTTTGCGGAGCATGATGCGTAGAGTGCAAACACCAGAATAAACGAACCTTGTGGCCGAAATAGTGATAAAAAAAATGTCCCAGCTCCCACACAATATAGCCATAGATGAACCAGTACCAGGTGAACCCGATTTTGATGATGGCGTATTTTTCAAAAAGACCGATACAAAATATAACGGCCGTGATGGAAATAAATTTCCCGATGGCCAGGTTCAGCAGGTAGGAGAAAAAGGGTACTTTATAATTCAGCGCTTTGAATTTGCGGCTGATCAAACCCACCAGGATCTCCAGGAACAAAACGATCGGGAAAAGAGGACCGACCACTGCCATGAACCCTTTGAAGGTCAGCAGCACCCGGTAATCGCCGGATTTTACGATCCTGGTCACATCATCCAGGCTGAAAAAACCTACGGCCCAATCGTGAAGTTCTTTTAACACGTCCATTTTGTCATGGTTTTATTGTTAGACCACGAAAGGTTGATGGTTTATGGTTGATAGTTGATGGACTTCAGTGAAACTCTCCAACGGGAGAACGGCCTTTCTCTGTATTAACTTACACATAAGATCCATCAACTATCAACCATAAACCATCAACCTTTCCTACGCTCTGGTCAATTTGTAAGGATAAACCTTCCCGGACGCCCACTGGGCTACATAGATATTATCATCGCGGTCAATGCACACGTCATGAGGATGTACAAAGATCTTATCTGTCTGGCTCATCGGTTGCAGAACGCCATCCACATATTGCGGCTCGCTTCCGCCAATATTGCTGACTACCTTATTGTGTTTGTCGAGGATGGTAACGAACCCTGTTCCGACGGCATCCAGATTGGGCGAGCGAAGCACGGCTGCATACAGATGATCGTCCTTGATCACCGGCCGGCACACACAGGCACCAGGAAGTTTGATCACCTCCAGCAATTTGCCGTCTGTATCAAACCGTTTGAAGCAATTCCTGGTTCTGTCTGTCACCAGCAGCGAATGCAGATTGTTCCGCGTGTCAAAGCAGATGCCATGAGCATTATCCAGGTGGGTATCGCCTTCTCCGCGACCGCCAAAATAATGCTTCAATTTTCCGTTTCGGTCGTACCGCAAAACATATTGTGCGCCGTATCCGTCGGCAATAAAAATGTCCCCTTCGGCATCGATCACCGTTTCCGTAGGCACAAATTCCTCGGTCTTGCTGTAGATGCCCGCATCCAACGGAGGATCGATCGTCAGCAACACCTTTCCATCCATCGTGGTTTTATACACCTGGTGTTTAACCGTATCGGTTATATATAGAAATTCTGTCCCGTTTTCGTTATGCAGGGTCAGTCCGTGGGCTCCCGGGAACAGATGGCCCCAGTTGTCCAATACTTTTCCGTCTGTATTGTAGATCAGGATATTGTTTTTTGTTTCATTGGTCAGCAGGATGATCCGGCCCCTGCTGTCCTGAACCATTTCATGGCAATCGTTCACCGGAAGATCCTTGGCATTGGCTTTAGACCAGGAAGTATCCAGGGTATAGGTCATGCCATTATAACCATATACTTTCTCTTTTTTTGCAGCGAATAAGTTATGCATAATCAGTGTTCCTCCTGCAGCGAGTGTGCTGTGTTTAATAAAATTTCTTCTTTTCATTTTTTTTGGTTGATGGTTGATAGTTGATGGTTGATGGTTGATGGACTTCAGGCGAAATTCTCCAATGGGAGAGCGGCTTTTTCTACGTGCTAATTTACACGTAAAGCCCATCAACCATCAACTACCAACCATCAACAATTCAAACGGGGTTACAAATTACGAAAATAATGGGCTTATTTCCACTTGCCCGCCACCTTAAGCAGATCTTCAGAGATTTTTGTGATGAAATTAAACTGGTCGTTCACGGATTTTACCAGGGTCAGCTGTCTGCGGGTGGGGCTTTCCAGGATGCCCTGTTCCAGTTCCGCCTTGCGTTTCTGTATCATAGCGGTTACCCGGTCATTCATTTTCCGTAATCCATCTTTGGCGGCAGCTTCTTTCGGAACAGGCTCCTGCCCTGAAGATTTCCCCGGCAGTGTCAGATCATCCGGAACCTGTTCCGTTCCGGACGATCTATTAATCCCTTCCGGTTTTATTTCCAGGCGGGTGGAATCCCGAACGAGCAGATGGCAGGCCTTCGACAAAATGCCGAGCACGGCATCTATCACGGACTGATAGTCCTTATCCCGGGGTATCGGATCTCCCCGCCTGGCATAAGAAGCGAGCGTCGCGGTATGCGAAGCCAGCATATAATTAAGCACGACGAACTGGTGAAAGTCCGTCGCATTCTTTTGTTTCCTTTTTGGCTCAGACAGCATTCTGTTCAGGGCATCCGTTACATTGGCGAGCGCCACATAAGCCATTTTACGTGAATATTTATATTGGACAATCCCCACGTCCCTGCCAACAAAAGAAACTGCCACGTCACGGAAATAATTCTTGTTTGCCTGTATCATCTGCATGAGGTAGGATGTAAACTCCTCTCTCGCCCATGCGGGGGCGATAAAAGCATTGCTCAGAAAGGCAATCCCCGATCCGATGGCCGTATCCAGCAACCGGTCGCCCACCACGTTTCTGAAATCATGCGGATTAAGCAGGTAAAACAGGATCAGGATATAGGGCGTCATCAGTGTAACAAAAACCAGATATTTCAAACGCATAAAACTATACGCCAGGATCATGAGCAGAATCATGAAACCAAAAATCACCTGCCGGTCTTTTATAAAGTAGAGTATCAGCGCGGCGATGGCGGCGCCGGCAATGGTTCCCAGCACCCGGTCATAATTCCGCTTCCTGGTGAGGCCGTAAGTGGGTTTCAGGATCACAATGATGGTTAACAATATCCAGTAACTGTGCCCGAGGGGGAAAAATTGGGAAACGATGAATCCGGTGGTTGTGGCTACACAAACGCGCACCGCATGACGAAAGCTGTTGGACTTCCAGTTGACATTATCAATCAGCAGTTTCCAGTCGATATCCTGGTGGGTTACGAAGCGGTCGTAATCCACTTCCCCCAGATCGCTTTTATTTACTTTCAGATCGTATGAACTGTACTGCTGAATGGTGATCAGGCGGGAAACAATTTCTTCCAATCCATCCAGCACGTTCCGCATGGCAATAAACCCCTCCACATTGGATGCATTTCTTTTATCATCCCGCAGCTGGTCAAAATCGTCTTTCAATTCCCGCAGCATGATCTCCATCCGTTCATTTAAGGAATACGGTCTCCCGCTTTTCACCGCAATGCCTGTTTCATTCAGTTCTTCCGAAACAACCAGGAGAAGGGACTTGAATTTTCCGAGTATTCCGGATTCATCAAAGTATTGATGAAGGAGTCTATAGTCAGGCTGCGTACTCATTACGCGTTCGAAGAGATCGATGATGTCCAGAAAGATGAGCAGTAAAACGCGGCCCGTATTGGTGGTTTCTTTTACGATATCGCGACTCTTGAAAAGCAGTTCCCTCACCAGGTTCTGCTTTTCATGAATTTCCGCCTGCTTATCAATCAGGTGTGAATAGATTTGATCGAAGTCCGGATTTTTATTATAGAAAGCGGATCGTGCGAGCAGATATTCTGCGGTGGACTGGATACAATCCCCCAGCGCCTGTTGCGTGACTTTAAAAGGACGAAAACTGTAAAGCGAGAGGCTGAGCAGTGTGTACCAGATTGCGCCGAAGGCAACATAGGCTGCATTGAGCAGCACATTCCAGCCCTGGATACGCTCTTCCAGATTCAACACCATGATGAATAAAGCCGCCAGGCCAATGGACCCGGCGCGTGCCCCGTATACGCCGATCATCGGAAACAGGAAACAAAATACCGCGATCAGCATACCGGTGCCGGCTGTGGAAACAGCGATAAACCCGGTCAGGAGGGCCACAATAAAAATGACGAGCGTGCAAATGAGCATGGCATTGCGGCGGTGATGAACCGGGCCGGCATTGTCAACCATGATGACGCAGCTCGCACCCAGCGACATGGTAATGCCTATGGCTTCCTGATGCAGCCAGGCTCCGATCAGCGCAGGCAGGGTAAGCCCTATGGTAATGCGGATCCCCTCACTCAGATAGTGACTGTTGATGAAGGAGCGGAAGGTAGTTCGGTAGTCCATGGGTGTTTAATCAGGAGAATGGGTGGATGGTATATGGTGGATGGTGGATGGAAATTCTTGGTGGGACGGTACATTAGGTCCATATACCATCCACTATATACTATCCACCATTAAAATTCTTCTGATAGTACTTACAAGCCGGTTTTAATCCGCAGATCCCGCATTTCGGATTTCTCGCCACACAAACATAGCGCCCGTGCAGGATCAGCCAGTGGTGCGCCTTGTGAATCAGTTCTGTCGGAATAAATTGAATAAGTTGTTTTTCGGCGGCCAGGGGGCTTTTGGCTCCGATGGTAAGACCGATACGTGCGGACACCCGGAACACGTGGGTATCCACGGCCATATTCGGCTGCCCGTCTACCACCGACGTGATCACGTTAGCGGTTTTTCTGCCTACACCGGGTAGCCGGATAAGCTCAGCAACTGTAAGCGGTACCTGGCCATGAAAATCCTTTACCAGCATTTTTGCCATGCCGATCAGGTGTTTGGTTTTGTTGTTGGGGTAAGAGATGCTTTTAATGTAGGGGAAGAGCTCGTCGAATTCCGCTTTGGCGAGGGATTCCGGATTTGGGAAACGGGAGAAAATGGCGGGTGTCGTCAGGTTTACACGCTTATCTGTGCATTGCGCAGACAGGATAACCGATACCAGCAATTGAAAGGGACTGTCGTAAATGAGTTCTGTTTCTGCCTCAGGCGCGTGTTCGCTGAACCAGGCAATAACAAAATCGTAACGCTGTTTCCGGGTCATTTATAAAACCCGAAATTAAGGGAAAAGCAGGGGTGAACAAGTCAGCTGTGAGAGGCCGCTTCCGTAGCCGTTTCACGGGCATACTGAAGTACTTTAAAAACAACCTCCATACGGGGAGCCACCAGCTTCTTATCTGCATCTATTTGATTAACAGATACTTTTAGCTCATTCAGACGTTCACGGAGTGTAAAGTCTTCCTTTAGAGCCCTTTCTATGGCTATAGTTAATTCGTGGGAAGACTCTTTATACAAATACCGCAAAAGATCCTCCGGGGTAAAGAGTGTCATAGGCGAAACCATTTAATGTCCAATAATCAGAAAGCAGTAAAAATAAACCCGTCCGATAGTAAAAACGTCATTCAGTTTGCGTTATTGCGTGACAAACCAATTTAATGATGATGGGCGGATTGGAGGGTTTATTGGGGGAACGACCGGTTTGGGTGGATAGTATATAGTGGATGGTGGATGGATCTTATCGGCAAATCCGCATCTGAGCCCATCTACCATCCACCATATACCATCAACAATTACTTAGCGCTTTCCTTAATCACATACAAATCCTCATTATCACGCTTCATCAAATACTTCTCCCGGGCATATTTTTCCAGCGTGGCCGGGTTTCGTTTCAGCTGATCCAGTTCAGCCTGCACTGTGGAAATCTGACTCTCGTAATATTTCTTCTGCGCTTCCAGCTTATGCAATTCGCTTACGTGACGGAAATGCGTGGTGATAAAATCACGGTCATCGATAAACAATATCCAGATGCCAAAACCGATGGCCGTAAGCACATACTTGTTTTTAAGCCAGGATGGGATTTTATCGATCAGCCGTCTCATTTACCAAATGTAATTTTTCCCTTCGGATAAAATGCGTTTTTACCCAGTTTTTCTTCGATGCGCAGGAGCTGATTGTATTTGGCAATGCGGTCGGTGCGGCTGGCAGATCCGGTCTTGATCTGTCCGCAATTCAGGGCTACGGCCAGATCGGCGATGGTCGTATCTTCCGTTTCCCCGCTCCGGTGACTCATGATGGTATTGTAATTATGACGTTGCGCCAGGGTAACCGCATTGATGGTTTCGGTGAGGGTTCCAATCTGGTTCACTTTTACCAACAGGGCATTGGCGGTTTTGCTGTCTATGCCTTTCTGCAGCCTGTCCACATTAGTCACAAACAGGTCGTCGCCCACCAACTGCACTTTTGCACCCAGCACATCGGTGATTTTTTTCCAGCCATCCCAGTCATCTTCCGCCATGCCGTCTTCTATGGAGATGATCGGATATTTCTTCACCCAGCCCTCCCAGAATTTCACCAGTTGGTCGCTGCTGAGTTCTTTTCCGCTGCTTTTATGGAAGACATATTTTTTCTTTTTACCATCCCAGAGCTCACTGTTGGCTGCATCCATAGCGATGGCCACCTGGGTTCCGGTTTTGTAGCCTGCTGCAGAAATGGCTTCCAGCACAGTTTCTATGGCTTCTTCATTACTCTGGATGTTTGGCGCGAATCCGCCTTCATCTCCTACATTGGTGCTGAATCCTTTTTTCCTGAGCACAGATTTCAACGTATGGAAAATATCCACGCCCCAGCGAAGTCCTTCGCTGAAAGAAGAAGCCCCAATGGGCATGACCATGAATTCCTGGAAGTCAATTTTATTATCCGCATGCGCACCGCCATTGAGAATATTCATCATGGGTATGGGCAGGGTCACCGCGTTGGTTCCCCCGATATACCGGAAAAGGGGAAGCCCGGCTTCCTTGGCTGCGGCTTTGGCTGCGGCCAGGCTAACGGCCAACATGGCATTGGCGCCCAGCTTCGATTTATTGGGTGTGCCGTCCAGGGCAATTAAAACATCATCCAGTGCGACCTGGTTGGAAACTTCAAAGCCTTTCAACTTAGCGGCTATAGTGGTATTGACATTGGCCACGGCTTTCAGAACGCCCTTGCCCTGATAGATCTTTTTATCTCCGTCCCGGAGTTCCACGGCCTCATGAATACCGGTGCTGGCGCCACTGGGAACGGCGGCCCGGCCAAGCAGCCCTCTGTCTGTGATCAGGTCCACCTCCACTGTTGGATTTCCACGGCTGTCTAAAATCTGTCTCGCAAAAATTTCTTTAATGTTACTCATGATTGGGTGATTTGGTAAGTCCTCTGAAAATATCTTCCAGGCTCCTGTTTTCAGACTGCAAAGAAACGAGGTTCCAATTATTTTGCAAAGACAGGGAGAGCAATTGTTTTTTTAATGCCTCCGGATCATCGCCTTCCAGCTCCCATTCAAAATCGCCGATTCTGCGGAAAGATTTCAACGACGGCAGGTTCTGCCAGACAACTTCCTCCAAACGTTCCCTCAGAACCAATTTGATGAGGTTGTTGTTCTGCTGGCTTTGCAGATGGCTCAGGGAGCTATCCGTAATGATTTTTCCCTGATGGATGATGATCACGCGATCGCAGATGGCCTCCACCTCCTGCAGAATATGGGTGGAGAAGAGCACGCTCCGGTTCTTTCCATATTCCCTGATCACTTCGCGGATCTCGACGATCTGGTTGGGATCGAGGCCGGTTGTCGGTTCATCCAGGATCAGCACGTCCGGCTGGTGGATGAGCGCGGCAGCGAGACCGACACGCTGTTTATAGCCTTTGGAAAGCTGGCTGATTTTTTTATTTGCCTCCGGCCGGAGTTTTACGGTATCTATGATCTCCTCTATGGATTTCTTTTTATTGGGTAGTCGGTGTATATCCCCGATAAAGGAAAGGTATTCCCGGATATACATGTCCCCGTAGAGCGGATTGGATTCCGGAAGATAACCGGTGATTTTTTTAGTCTGAACCGGATGCTCACTCACTTCGACTCCATGGATAAAGGCCTTGCCGGAACTGGGTTTCAGGCAACCGGTCAAGATCTTCATGGTAGTGGATTTCCCGGCCCCGTTAGGCCCCAGGAACCCGACAATCTCTCCTTTTTCCAGGGAAAAGGAAATGCCATCAATGGCTTTCTGCCCGCCATATTGTTTGGTGAGATCTCTTACTTCAATGGACATTGTTGTGGGGCCGTGGATGGTATATGGTGGATGGTATATGGATATTCAGATGCGAATTTACAATAAAACTCCATCTGCCATCCACCATATACCATATACCATCCACTAAATACCATGCACAGCGCTAAGCAATCCCCAAATCCTTCTGAATCTCCTCCAGCGTCCGCCCCTTCGTTTCCGGCATCACGCGCCAGATAAAGATCAGGGAGGCCAGCATCATGAGACTATAAAATATAAAGGAATAAAACCCGCCGTTGGCGCTTCCTTCCACGATGATCGGGAAGGTCCAGGAAATAATTGCTGCCATGATCCAGTGTGTGAAGCTGCCCAGCGATCCCCCCTGGGATCGGACAGAATTTGGAAAGACCTCTGAAATGAATACCCAGATGACCGCGCCCTGGGAAAAGGCAAAGAAAGCGATGAAGCCCAGCAGATAAACGAGCACCATGCTGTTTGCATGTCCTGTATTGCTGAATGCGCCGGCGGTTAATGCAAGAAAGATGATCATGCCGATGGCCCCGGTAATCAACAAGGTTTTTCTGCCCACTTTATCAATGATGGTCATGGCCAGGAACGTGAACAACAGATTCGCCGCACCAATATATACTGGCAGCAGATAAGCATGGTTCTTATCAAAACCGGCCATTTCAAAAATGCGCGGCGCATAGTACAGGATCGCATTGATTCCGGAGAGCTGGTTGAACATGGCCAGCAACATGGCGAATAAAATGGGTTTCCGGAATTTTCCGTTGAACAGACTTTCTTTTGTACCGAGCTTCGAGAGCGCGTGCTCTTCGCGGATCAGGCTAAAGGCATCCGGCTCTCCGGTGCGGGCAAAAATAGCTGCGGCTTCGGCATCGCGATTATTTAAGATCAGCCAGCGCGGACTTTCCGGGATGCCCCGGAGCAGGAGGGCGAACAGTCCGGCAGGTATGGCCATGATGCCCAGCATCCAGCGCCAGGCCTCGTCTCCCAGACCCACAAATAAAAAATTGGTGAGATAAGCAATGAAAATACCGGCCACAATATTCAGCTGAAACATTCCGGCCAGGCGGCCGCGCACCGAAGCCGGCGCCAGTTCTGAAATATACATCGGACCGACCACAGAGGATGCGCCAACAGCGATACCCCCGATCATCCGGGACGTGATAAATAATAACCAGGTGGAGGTGAGCGCACAGCCGATGGCAGAGAGGAGGTACATCAGGGCGATCGCCATCAATACTTTTTTTCTTCCCCATTTTTGCGCCGGTAAGCCAGCGATGGCCGCGCCGATTACCGTGCCGATAAGACTTGCCGCAACGGTAAATCCCTGCCAGAAGGCGGTCAGGGACCACAAGTGCTGAATGGTTTTCTCCGCGCCGGAAATTACAGCGGTTTCAAATCCGAATAAAAAACCGCCCAGCGCCGCGATCATCGTACAGCGAAACAGAAATATATTTATTTTCATTTCAGCAGTTAATATTTGAGGATATAAGATAGGGAAAAATGGACAATGAAGAATTTGAAAATGTGAAAATGTGGAGATGAGAAGCAATTCAAATTTCTATTACATATAAAAAATTTAATCCCTAATTTTATCCCCCATTGTCAACTGTCAACTGTCAACTGTCAACTGTCAACTGTCAACTGTCAACTGTCAACTGTCAACTGTCAACTGTCAACTGTCAACTGTCAACCTAACGATATGAGCTTTCCCTATCAGATCCATTCTTTCGAAGAGTATCTTTCCGAGTATAAAAAAAGCATCGATCAGCCCGAGAATTTCTGGAGCGGGATTGCAGAACATTTTACCTGGAAGAAAAAATGGGACAAGGTGTTGGAATGGAATTTTAAAGAGCCCAGGGTGAGATGGTTTCAGGGTGCAAAAATGAACATCACGGAGAATTGCCTGGACCGCCACCTGGCAGATAAGGGCGACCACCCGGCCATTATTTGGGAATCGAATGATCCGAAGGAGAAGAACCGCATCCTGAGTTTTAAAGAACTGCATGAAGAGGTTTGCCGTTTCGTGCAGGTACTGAAAAATAATTCGGTAAAAAAAGGCGATCGCATTTGCATTTATATGCCGATGGTTCCCGAAGCCGCCATTGCCGTGCTGGCCTGCGCACGGATGGGCGCCATCCATTCCGTGGTTTTTGGCGGCTATTCAGCCCAGAGCATTGCCGACCGGATTAACGATGCCCAATGCAGCCTGGTGATCACTGCGGATGGCGGACACCGCGGCAGCAAGGATATTCTGTTGAAAGATACGATTGATGAGGCTTTACAAAATACAGGGCATGTGAAAAAAGTGATCGTGCTGAAACGCCTGGGCAACGAGATCAGTATGAAGGAAGGAAGGGATATCTGGTGGCACGATGAGATCAAAAAAGTAGATGCACAGGGTATAAAAGACAGGACGGCCGAAAGCATGGACGCAGAAGATATCCTGTTTATTCTCTATACTTCCGGCTCCACCGGCAAGCCCAAAGGCGTGGTGCATACCAATGCAGGATACATGATTTTTACTACCTATAGTTTCGTGAACGTTTTCCAGTATCAGCCCGGGCAGGTTTATTTCTGTACGGCAGATATCGGCTGGATCACCGGTCACAGCTACACGGTATACGGACCATTATGTGCCGGCGCCACGACGGTTATGTTCGAAGGAATTCCTTCCTGGCCCGATGCGGGAAGATTCTGGGATATCGTGGATAAATATAAAGTGAACATTCTCTATACCGCGCCCACGGCCATTCGCAGTCTGATGGGCTATGGTCTCGAGCCGTTAAAAAATAAAGACCTGAGTTCTCTAAAAGTGCTCGGAACGGTGGGAGAACCCATTAATGAAGAAGCGTGGCACTGGTATGATGAACATGTTGGAAAACATAAATGTCCCATTGTAGATACCTGGTGGCAAACGGAGACTGCGGGCATCATGATCTCCAATCTCGCCGGAATCAGCCAGGGAAAACCTGCTTTTGCCACGCTGCCTTTGCCGGGGGTGCGCCCGGTGCTTGTAGATGAAAATGGTCATGCCGTACCGGGATCGGATGCGGCGAAAGATGGCGTATTTCATAAAGGCGCTACCGGTGCAACCGTTACCGGAAACCTTTGTATCCGTTTTCCCTGGCCCTCCATCATCCGTACCACCTATGGGGATCATGAGAGATGCCGGCTGAATTATTTTGCCACTTATCCGGATATGTATTTTACGGGAGATGGTGCGTTCCGGGATGCCGAGGGCAATTACCGCATCACCGGCAGGGTGGATGATGTGTTGAATGTAAGTGGTCACCGCATTGGTACGGCAGAAGTGGAAAATGCCATCAACATGCATCCGGATGTAGTGGAAAGTGCCGTGGTGGGTTATCCACATGATATCAAGGGGCAGGGCATCTATGCATTTGTGATCCTCGGTAGTGAAAGCAAAGAAAATAACCTCGATAAAAGCAGTGTGGCCGCGACGGTGACCAAAATTATCGGTTCCATTGCCAAGCCGGATAAAATTCAGTTTGTAACCGGGTTGCCAAAAACACGCAGTGGAAAAATCATGCGGCGCATCCTGCGCAAAATTGCCGAAGGCGAAATGGATAAGCTGGGTGATATCAGCACCTTAACGGATCCCGCAGTAGTGGAAGAAATTAAAATGGGGAAAATATAATTTACTCGTCGCCGGGCTTTCCTTCTTTCTGTATGACCACCTGCGTACCGATCGGGAGAAGATCGTAGAGTTCATCTACATCTTCATTCTTTAGCGCAATGCATCCGTTCGTCCAGTTCTGATACAGATCAACTGCCATATCATCATGCGGCCAGGTGCCATGGATGGCAATTCCGCCTCCAATCTTCGCATTTTTGGGGATCAGCCCTTTGGCTTTTCTCGCTTTGAATTTATCCAGATCCGCCTGGGTTGGGAAATCAATCAGCATCATCTTGTCCCATTTTTCATGGGGTCGTTTGGAAGCAATATGATAAACGCCTTCCGGCGTTTTACGATCACCTTCCATCATTTTATCATCTAAAGACTTACTGCCGAAAACCACCGGGTAAGTGGCGTACCAGCCATCCTGATCATATACTTTGAGCTCATAGGTTTCTTTCAGGATAACCACAGAAACATCGCCGGCGAGCTGACGATGAAAAAAACGTTTATGGGAAGATCTGTTGCCTTTGCCTGCGTCCCGGAATGCCAGTAGACTCGTTGCTGCCATTCCGACCAGGATCATCTTTTTAACGTTCATATCAACGGGGCTTTAGATTTTTTGAACGCAATTTGATCCTTATATATTTTTCATGTTGATAATTATTCGATGGTTTAACAAAAAAAGTCCCTGCGGAACAGGGACGGGGCTGGATCTGGGATTCATTCTATAAAAGACATCTTTTCCATTTTAAGGAAAATTTACCAATTGCTCAACCGGACGCCTACCGTATAAGGAATCTGATCCAGTCCTTTTCTAAACATACTCTGCGTGGCATAAGATCCGTATAGTTTTACGGGACCGAGCTGGAGTTCGGCGATCCAGGAGATTTTCCATGGCCGGAGATCAAAATCATCGTGCTCTTTTTGTTTCCCCGATTCGTCGCTGATCAGTTTCTGCCGTGCCGAATACAGGTATCCCGCACTTGCTCCGATACTCAGTCCGAATCCATCCCGCAGATTCGGTGTGAAATTGAAATTCAGCATCAGGGGAATGGTAAAATAATCTGCAGCGAGTTTGTTCTTACTGTAGTCTTTGGTATCCATGATCACCTCCGTCGGATTGGTGAGATATTTTATATTATCCCGGTACCGGTAATTATTGAGCTCGATGCCAAATCCATATTTCAGATTCACCACATGTTTAATCATATTGAGGCGTTGCATAAAAATCAGGATGTCCACGTTCACTGACTTATTGGTCTTCAGATGAAACCAGTTGTCGGCAGAACCGGGTGCAAATGCCTGGGCGCCGGCGCCGGAATAATTGGTGCGGTCATTAAAATTGGAAAACCCAAGATCCACCACCAGCCAATTGGTGCTGAGGTTGGAAGGTTTGATGTGATTGGAATGCATCCGGTGCCAGTCGTGCCAGTTATGCCTGCCCTGGTCCTGTCCTTCATCCATCGGTTTTAATGTGGTATCCGCTGCATTCTTTACGGTTGCTTTTACTGTTGAATCCTGTTGGGCAAATCCGGTGATTGAAAAGCACAGCATGCCCAGGATAATATATCCCTGTTTCATCGTCTTCATAATATATGGCTCATTATTTTTTAAGATTGAATTGAAATACGCTTACACTTACCCTTTTCCTATGATTATCTGCTACGGCATCTTCCGGCGGACCCGACAATAGTTTTTTAAAAAACCCGGAAACGGTTTTGTTTTTACTGTCAAATACCAGGATGCTTTGAGCGGTTGATGGTTGATCGTTGATGGTTGATGGTGGTTGGCCTTTCCCGCCGGAGCCCTTTGAAAAGGCACTTCGCTCATCGGAGTCAGGCGAAGGCGGGTTTATAGTTGATGGATTTAAAATTTCCGATTTGCCCGTTTGATCTGACTGTGGAATGGTAGTTCCAGATAACATTTCATTCCGCGCTATTTCAGGAAGATCCATCGAAGGTTGCCGATTATCCTGATTCGCAGTTGCTGCCGTTTGCGGAAAATCACCTGCAGGATGCGGATTGGTTGTTTCGGCGGGATTGCGGTGGTTTTGTTTCGCCGCAATTAATTTCTGTTGTACCGGATTTGAATCCGGGGAAAGCAAATCCGATCCGGGTTGCTGCCGGATCACAGGAACTCCGGTTTTCCTTAAAGTGCCAGACCGCGGGAAGTCTGCATAAGTCTTTTTAGCGGACGCGGAACTCTCCCTGTTTTCCGTTTTCAGTTCTGTTGACGGCTTTACATGTTTTGCATCCTTTTTAACGGCTATTTTCAGGGAATCTGCTGGTGGCTGATCCTGTTTCCCGGTTTTCCCGGCCATCATCAGAAACCAGCCACCGGCCAGCACGATGAGGAGTGCTGCTGCAATACGCCATAGATACAGAGGAAACAACCGCCGTTCTTTTTCATCCCGGAGCAGCGCCTCTTTATGTTCAAATACCAGATCCGGCGGAAGGACAACGGTTTGCCTCAGTGCGGCGAGTTCCTTTTCAAGATCCGGATGACGACGAACAAAATCCTCGACCATTTGCCGCTCCGCATCGCCCAATTCCCTGTCGATGTACAGGAGGAAATATTCTTCGTAATTGTTTCGGTTAATGGTCATGATGTTTCTTTCTGTTAAAGCACATTTTCCACACTTACCAGATATTGTTTTAATTGGACCCGGGCCCGGTGCAGGGTTACTTTTACCTGGCTTTCATTGAGGCCGGTTATGCCGCCGATCTCCTCATAAGAATATCCTTCGTAATCCTTTAGCAGAACCAGGGATCGCTGCCTTTCATTTAATCTGTCCAGCGCTTCTTCCAGTACCTTTCTTAAATGAGGCGCCGGTCTGGACTCCGCTGCTGATTCGGGGAGTATTTCCCTGAATTCCATCCTCCGGCTTTTCCGGTTCTGATCTATCATCTTATGATAAGCAATGGTAAAGAGGTAGCTCTTGCCTTTCAGGGCATTCACATCCCCCCGGTGCTCCCATAGTTTCTCAAAAGCGGATTGTACCAGGTCGCGCGCATCTTCCACATGCCTGGTGGATTTCAGCATGAACCGGTAGAGCCCGTCTGCATATTGCTTTACACAATCATTGTAGTCCTCAGCCGTCATAAGCCGTTTCCGGTTGTTGTCTCCTGATGTATTACGGATGACTTTTAAAAAAGTTACATGGCGTACCTTTATCTATTGGTGGATGGTAGATAGTGGATGGTTAATGGCTCCCATGTGGGAATTTGTGACAAAAGCCCATCTACCATACACCAACAACCATCTACAAAAATATTGCACATGAATGAGTCTTTTGTATCCCGGATCGCCGGCCAGCTGGAAGAAATCCGTTCTTCGGGTTTGTTTAAAACAGAAAGGGTGATTGGCAGCAGCCAGGGGGTTGAGATTACCGTAAACGGGGAAACCGTGTTGAATTTTTGCGCCAATAACTACCTGGGGCTTTCTTCCGATCCCCGCGTAATCGCGGCGGCCCATAAAGCCCTGGACGAACGCGGATACGGACTGAGCAGCGTCCGCTTCATCTGTGGCACCCAGGACATCCACAAAGAGCTGGAAAAAAAAATATCGGCCTTCCTCGGTATGGAGGACGCTATAATATATGTAGCCGCTTTTGATGCCAACGGAGGCGTTTTCGAACCTTTATTTGCTGAAGAAGACGCCATTATATCAGATGAGCTGAACCATGCTTCCATTATTGACGGAGTCAGGCTGTGCAAAGCAAAAAGACTCCGGTATAAACACAATGATATGGAAGACCTGGAGCTGCAATTGCAACAGGCCCAATCTTCCCGGAGCCGGGTTATCGTAACCGACGGTTCTTTCAGCATGGATGGAACCATTGCCCAGTTAGACAAGATCTGCGATCTGGCCGATCAATACGGGGCCATTGTGATGAGTGATGAATCCCATTCCTCCGGATTTCTGGGAAAGACGGGGCGTGGCACCCACGAATACCGCCATGTCATGGGCCGGATAGACCTAATTACCGGAACCCTGGGCAAGGCCCTGGGCGGCGCCAATGGCGGATTTACCAGCGGCCGCAAGGAAATTATCGAACTGCTTCGTCAGCGAAGCCGGCCATACTTGTTTTCTAACACCCTCGCGCCTTCCATTGTCGGAGCTTCCATAGCCATTCTGGATATGCTCGCGGAAAGCACAACCCTTCGTGACCGTCTGGAGTTTAATACCAAATATTTCCGGGAGAGAATGACCGAAGCCGGTTTTGAGATCAAACCGGGCGATCATCCGATTGTCCCCATCATGCTGTATGATGCTGTGATCGCCCAGGAGTTCGCCGCCAAACTTCTGAAAGAAGGTATTTATGTCATTGGCTTTTTCTTTCCCGTGGTGCCGAAAGGAAAGGCCCGGATCCGGGTGCAACTGAGTGCAGCACATGAAAAAAAGCACCTGGATAAGGCTGTGGAAGCATTTGTGAAAGTGGGAAAGGAATTGGGGGTGCTTCAGAAAAGTTGATGGTTGATGGTTGATGGTTGATGGAGTTTTATTGCGAATTCGCACCTGAAGTCGGTCAACGGTCAACCATCAACGGTCAACGGTCAACCCAAAATGGCAATCATACTGATCTCCACATTTGCATTTTTCGGAAGCGTCTTCACGGCCACCGTTTCCCTGGCGGGAAAATTGCCGGTGAAATATTTTCCATACAATTCATTCACGGAAGAAAAGAGCGCCATGTCCGACAAAAAAATCGTCGTTTTAACAACATGACTGAAATCTATGCCCGCCGACTGCAATACGGCCTTTAGATTATGCATCACCTGGTGGGTCTCTGTTTGAATATCCGCTGTTTCCAGATTTCCGGTCTGCGGATTAATGGCAACCTGCCCTGAGAGGAATAGCATTTGGCCTACCTGTACAGCCTGACTATACGGACCGATGGGCGCCGGAGCATCAGTGGTATTGATGATTTTCTTTTCCATATGCCAAATTTAAGGATAGTTTGCTTTATGATCCGTCATCCCTCCTTCGCTACCAGCTTCGCCAGGGCTCCGGCGGTCGAAGAAAGCTTCGGTTACATGCGCCATAGCTTCAGCGGGGGCGCAGGATCGAAGAAAGCTACTGAGGGCAAGATCGTCATCCCCTTTTATCTGCGTACCTTTAACTATTCAAATCATGCCCACTGTACATGCCTGATCTCTTATGTGTTTGCGGAGCGGGAACCATGGGTTCGGGTATTGCAGAGACAGCCGCACTACACGGCATTTCCGTAATATTATATGATCTTGACCCTTCCGTGCTTTCGAAAGCATCCGGACAAATCGAAACGGATCTGCAGCAGCTTGCAGAGAAGCGCCGGATTAGCGCTTTGGAAAAAAACGGGATATTGGAACGGATCCGCTTTACGGGAGATTTAGCGGAATGCCGGGCCGGAATCATTCTGGAAGCCATCGTAGAACAAACAGAAGCCAAGTCGGCTCTTTTTACCGGACTTGAAAAAATAAATGCTCCCGAAACCCTATTCGCCAGCAACAGTTCTTCTCTTTCCATTAAAACGATTGCCGAGCAAACCTCATTCCCCGAAAGAATTGTCGGAATGCATTTTTTCAATCCCGCTCCCCGGATGAAACTGGTAGAGATTATCAGGACCAGCCATCTTGCCGAAACCAGCATTCAAAGAATCCGGGACCTGGCGATCCGGATGGGGAAAACGCCTGTGATCTGCGAAGACGCGCCGGGCTTTATCGTGAACCATGTTGCCCGGCCCTTCTATCTCGAAGCGCTGAGATTGGTTGAGCATGATGTTGCCGATGTGGAAACGGTGGACCGGCTGGCAGAAGCAGCAGGTTTTAAAATGGGACCCTTCCGTCTGATGGACCTGATTGGAAATGATGTTAATTATACTGTGAGCTGCTCCCTTTATAACGCCCTCGGTATGCCCGCGCGGCTTAAGCCTTCTCCGCTGCAAAAATTAAAAGTGGAGCAGGGTGCTTTGGGGAGAAAGACGGGGAGCGGGTTTTTTGAATACAGCGGTTAATGTGATAATGTGAAAATATGTAAATGTGGAAATAAAAGACAGTTTACTGCGATGTATTACATTTACACATTTACATATTTTCACATTACCACATTAACTCCATGATCTTCCTTACCGGCGGTACCGGATTTCTCGGATCGTACGTTCTTACGGAACTCGTACAGCAGGGCTATGCTGTTCGCGCCCTGCGCCGGGAGAATCACCCTGTCCCATTTTATTTATCGCCGGAGCTGTCGGAAAAAGTAGAGTGGGTCTCCGGGGATATCCTGGATGTGGTTTGCCTGGACGAATACATGAAAGGCTGCCATTGCATCATCCATGCTGCTGCCCTGGTTTCATTTTATCCGGGTGACCGGGAAAAATTATGGAAGGTAAATATTGAAGGAACGGCCAACGTTGTCAATGCCGCGCTGGAAAATAATATTCCGGATTTTATACATATCAGTTCCGTGGGTGCGCTGGGGAGAACGAATAACGCAGAGATGCTGAACGAGGAAAAAAAATGGGAAAGCAATTCCCGTCAGTCACAATACGCCATCAGCAAATATTACGGAGAGATGGAGGTATGGCGTGGCATGGGCGAGGGATTGACGCCAGTGATTGTGAATCCATCCACCATTTTAGGTTATGGCGACTGGAACCAGGGCAGCTGCGCCATATTTAAAACCGCGTATCAGGAATTCCCCTGGTATGTTAATGGCAGCAATGGATTTGTAGATGTGGAAGACCTGGCCAGGGTCATTGCCCTGTTGATGAAGTCGCCTGTTCGCAACGACCGGTTTATTGTTAGTGGCGAAAACTGGGATTACAGGCATCTCTTCAACTGCATTGCTGATGGATTTCATAAAAATCATCCTTCAAAAGAAGCCACCCCCTTTCTTGCAGGTCTTGCCTGGAGAGCCGAAAAATTCAAATCCCTCTTCAATGGGAAAAAACCGATGCTTACCCGGGAGACTGCAGCCATTGCCCGCAGGAAAAGTGTTTATGACAACAGCAAATTATTAAAAGCACTGACGGGATTCCAATTCACGCCCATAGAAGA
Source organism: Bacteroidota bacterium (assembly GCA_030706635.1). GTDB lineage: Bacteria > Bacteroidota > Bacteroidia > Chitinophagales > Chitinophagaceae > Puia. The sequence continues at coordinate 39,693 of JAUZOD010000020.1, read as the reverse complement.
TTCAATCCGGAATGCCTGTTCCCGGTATCTTAAAAATATACAACCCGGTTAACAGTCCCGGGCCGATGTGTCTTCATTCATCAGCTGTCATAAATTAACAACCCCATATTTCCAATACCGGGTATTTCGTTCTATTTTGTGAAATCTGATTAAGCTTATAAAACCGGATATTCCCATGATGAAACCACTCCTTTTCAGCTGCATCGCTATTTTGCTTTCAGTTACTGCATTTACCCAGGAAAAAACCTTCAGCATTCAGGGTAAGATAATGGATGCAAAATCCGGCAGCGCGCTGGCAGGTGCTTCCGTGTTTTGTCAGAATACCACCAGCGGAACAATTTCCAGCAATGATGGCCTTTTTTCATTGCGTATGGCCAATGGCGGCTATGATCTGGTTATCTCTTACACGGGGTATGAAACCCAGGTATTGCGTATCAGCAACAGCAGCAAGGATAAAGATTCACTCAATATCCTGCTGAAAGAAGAAGATAAAAGCATGACGGAAGTTGTGGTTACCGGCGGCGGGGCCTTAAAGGATGGTTGGGCCAGATACGGAGACTTCTTCCTCGAGAACTTCATTGGAACCAGTAATAATGCAACACAATGCACGATCATGAATAAGGACGCCCTCCAGTTTTATTACTACAAGAAAAGCAACAGGCTGAAAGTAAAGGCCAAAGAGCAGTTGCTGATCGTTAATGAAGCCCTGGGTTATAAAATCCATTACCAGCTCGATTCTTTCGTAAATCATTATGATACGCATATCAGCAGTTATACCGGATACCCTTTGTTTGAAGAACTTACAGGCACCCCCGAGCAACAGGAACTCTGGAAAAAGAACAGGTACCTGACCTATATCGGATCCCGCCTGCATTTTATGAGAAGCTGGTACGACAGCACTTTAAAGGACGAGGGATTTGAGATAGAGATCCTGGACTCTGCGAATCCGGAAAAGGGAACCCTGCTTGAAAATCCTTATGATTCCAGTTTTTATTCTCTGGATAGTGGCACCGTGGATATATCCCTCAAAGGACGCATCCGCATAAAATATAAAAACCGGGTGCCGGACAAAGCCTATCTTATAAAAAACAAATTCCCCCTGACCGCCAGAATCCAGATCTCCGCGCTGGACATCCCCAACGGGTTTTCGATAGAAGAGAATGGTTATTTCTATGAGCAATCCGAAGTGACCAATATGGGATACTGGGCATGGAAGAAGCTGGCGGAACTGGTTCCGTATGATTATAATCCGGAGTAGCAATATCCGGAATTCTTTTGTTGATGGTATATGGTATATGGTGGATGGACCTTAAGCAGGAATTCGCGCCTGAATTCCATCCACCATATACCATCCACCATACACTATCAACCTTTCTCCATCACCTTCTTCCACAGCTCCGGTATCCGCTTAACCCAAACGAGTTCCCGTTTTTTTACAGATGCATCATCGCAGGGGGATCCAAAATAGATTTTACCCGCATCCAGATCTTTGCCCACCCCACTTTGGGCAAGTACCACCGCATGATCACCAATGCGGAGGGTCTTACTTACACCAACCTGTCCCCATAAGATGACCCCATCCCCGATATCCACGGCGCCGGCAACAGCTACCTGGGCTGCGATCAGACAGTTCTTTCCCAGGGTAGTATCGTGGCCGATGTGAACCATATTATCCAGCCTGCATCCTTTTCCAATCACCGTATCACTGGTAACACCCCGGTCGATGGTACAACCTGCTCCGATCTCTACATCGTCTTCAATAAGCACCCGGCCACAACTCAGCATCTTTTTATACCATATCTCCCGGTTCTTTTTCGTGTTATAATAAAAAGCATCCGATCCGATCACGGTTCCGGCCTGGATGATCACATTATTGCCAATGATGCAATGATCGAGAATACTTACGTTAGGATGGATCAGACAGTTTTCTCCGATCTGCACGTGGTTACCAATAAAGGTCCCCGGATAAACAAAAGAGGTCTTTCCGATTTGTGCATCGGGGCTTACCGGTTGAACAGCGCCTTCAAAAGGACGAAAGTGCTTTACGATTTTCAGGTAGGCTTCAAATGGTTCGTCAACAACCAGCAAGGCTTTGCCGGGCGGACATTCCACTACCTGATTGATGATAATGAAAGAAGCCGCCGAACGAAGGCACTGTTCATAATACTTTGGATGATCTACAAAAACAAGATCGCCTTTTTCAACTTTGTGGATCTCATTGATACCGGTAGCGGATCCCTTTACATCGCCCATGAGGGAGGCGCCAAGAAATTCAGACAACCAGGACAACGAAACCGGGGAAGGGAATTGCATGGGAGAAAAATTTAGCGTAAACCTACATTAAAGTGCTTTTCCACACCCTAAAAAAAATTGTGCATAAAATTTATTGGAAAATTTTTCCGGATCGACAAAATTATTTCTAATATTGTGTAGGGAAATTTATTTCCCTGTACTTACTAACCCATCCAAATAGTAAAAGTCTCGCCGCCAGCGGGGCTTTTTATTTTTTACGATCTTTTGAAACCCATTGTGCGCAACGCTTTCATTGAATTCATTTGTACAGATACTTCATTATATATAAACCGTTTCAGGTGATTTCCGGGTTTACCCCGGAAAACGGGAAAGCCTGTTTGAAGGATTTTTTTAAGGTGCCCCCCGATGTTTACCCCCTGGGTCGTCTGGACTATGACAGTGAAGGATTGCTTTTGCTGACCAACGACAAATCCCTGAATTATCAGGTACTGCATCCTTCCTTTGCACACGAACGGGAGTATTGGGTGCAGGTGGAGGGGGTCATCACAAAGAAAGCGCTTGACTCCCTGAGTACGGGAGTTTCCATTGCGCTGGACGGGAAAAAATACATTACGAGAAAAGCAAGTGCCGAATCTTTCACCGAAACGCCACCGGTTCCGGAAAGACAGCCTCCCATCCGTTTCCGAAAGAATATTCCCACGTCCTGGATCAGACTAATCCTCCACGAAGGCAAGAACAGGCAGGTTAGGAAAATGACTGCGGCCTTAGGGTTTCCTACACTTCGACTCCTGCGTTACCGCATTTCTGAATTAAGTATCCATTCCCTTTTACCCGGCGAAATGATCGAGATGGATAAAAAGGAATACTACCAAAAGCTCGGTCTCGATACGCTCATTTAATTTATTACCTTTCCGTTTACAAACACGATTATTATGGTAAAATCGATGACGGGTTTTGGCAGGGCGGAAGAGACGGTGGGGGGTAAAACCTTTCTGGTGGATGTAAAATCGCTCAATGGAAAACAGTTTGAACTTCAATTGAAATTACCCGGCTTCCTGAAACCCTATGAATTCGATATCCGGAAGCTCCTTTCGGAAAAATTGGGACGTGGTTCGCTGGATTGCAGCATTACCCTGAAGCAGACTGGTAATGCAAAACCGGTTACTATTAATACTGATCTGGCTAAAGCCTACTACCAGGCCCTCGCGGAATTGTCTAAAGAACTTTCCCTGGATCCTTCGGCCATCCTGAGCACCCTGGTGAAACTCCCCGAAGTAATCACTCCGACCGGAGATACCCTTACAGAAGAAGAGTGGGCACAATTCAAAAAAGTGGTGTTAATGGCCATTGATGACCTCAACGTCCATCGCCTGAATGAAGGCAAGGTGCTGGAGGATGACCTGATTCTCCGTATCAATAACATCTGCATGCAGCAGGAGGAAATAATAAAACTCCAGCCCCTGCGTCAGCAGAAAATACGGGACGGACTTGAAAAACTACTCGAAGAACATGTGGGCAAGGACCATTATGACAGCAACCGGCTGGAACAGGAAATGATCTACTACCTGGAGAAGATCGACATCAGCGAGGAACAGGTGCGACTCAAAAACCATTGTTCCTATTTTAAGGAAGTACTCGCCGAACCGGAGGACAGCAAGGGGAAAAAGCTTTCTTTTATTCTCCAGGAGATCGGAAGGGAAATCAATACCACCGGCTCCAAAGCCTATGATGTAACCATTCAGAAAGCTGTTGTGCTGATGAAGGATGAACTGGAAAAAGCCAAGGAACAAATATTGAATGTATTATAACCCAAGAAGTTTACAGTGAAAAGAACAATTTTCTTCGGATGGATCTGCTTTTTTCTCTGCTCCTGTTCATTGACCACCGGCACATTTGAAAAAAGCATATCACTACCCGATCACCAATGGCCTTCTTCCCTTAAACCGGACATCGAATTTACCATTACAGACACCCTTTCCCTGTACAATATCTACATCGTGCTCCGGCATACGGATGCCTATCATTATAATAATCTGTATGTGCGGGCCATGGTAAAGGAACCCGGCGAAAATCATCCGAAAACCGGCGACTATGATCTCTTGCTGGCCACCAATGAAAAAGGATGGACCGGAACTGCCATGGATGATATTTACGACACCCGCATCATCATTCAGCCCAAAACCAGGTTCAGCAAAACCGGATCCTATCATTTTATTATGGAACAGCTCATGCGGGAAGATCCGCTGAAAAATATCCTGAGCGTGGGATTGCGGCTGGAAAAGATTCCATAATCGCGGGGCTGCAAAAAGCTAAAACGATGCAGCATCATGGCTGGAAACATTTATAAAAAAAGACGATTTAACCGGCCGAACCTGGTCTACTGGTTCCTGCTCCTGTATATCATCGCTGCCTTAGCCTGGTGGTTCATCGCCCTGAACATCCAGAACCGTCAGATGACCGAGTATAAACTGAGCCTGCTCACCCACGATGATATCAGCTATATTCCCAAAGCAGAAAAAATTTACACCGACCGGGATCGGAAAACGGCTCAATACATCGGCGAGGGACTATTTATCCTGATCGTGATTCTGGTAGGCGCCATCTTTTTATATACCGCGATCCGGCGGCAAAATCGGATTCACCGTCAGCAGCAGAATTTCATGATGGCCATTACCCATGAACTAAAGACCCCCATTTCCATTGCCCGGTTAAATCTGGAGACCCTGCTAAAGCATGCCCTGAATGATGCTCAAAAAGAAAAACTGCTGAAATCATCCCTGCAGGAAATCAACCGGCTCAATACACTTACGGGCAATATCCTGGTTTCGGCGCAACTGGAAGGCGGCTCCTACCGTTTTGACAAGGAATCGCTGGATATGTCTAAAATAGTAGGTGATTCCTGTCAGGATTTTATCGCCCGCTTTCCCGGAAGACCCTGGCATACCGAAATTGCGAACGGAATTTATTTTACCGGCGATCCCCTTTTGATACAAATCCTGGTCAACAATCTGATTGAGAATGCAGTCAAATATTCCGCGCCCGATGCGCCTGTTTACATCAGTCTGAAAAACCAGAATAATAAAGGCCTGCTGGAGGTTAAGGATGAAGGTGTCGGTATATCACAGAAAGAACGCAAACGCATTTTTCAGAAATTCTACCGGGTCGGAAATGAAGATACCCGCTCCACCCAGGGAACCGGCCTCGGACTTTACCTGTGCAGTAAAATCGCCCGGGATCATAAAATGGTCATCAGCATGGTTTCCAATCAGCCGCAGGGTAGTATTTTTACAGTCCATTTTAATATGACCCCGTCATGACGGAACCTGTGCGTAAGTCCATTTTACTGGTGGAAGATGAAAAAAATCTGCACGATGCCCTCCGGCTAAACCTGGAACTTGAAAACTACCAGGTCAGTTCCGCCTACGATGGCAACGAAGCCCTGAAGGCGGTGAAGTCAGAATACTTCGACCTCGTGATCCTGGATGTCATGCTTCCCGGTATCGACGGGATCAACGTAGCCGAAACGATTCGTGTGCAACAAAACCCGGTTCCGATTCTCATGCTCAGTGCGCGCAATACGAGCACTGATCGCGTTCTCGGCTTAAAAAAAGGGGCTGACGACTATCTCAATAAACCCTTTAACCTGGAAGAATTACTTCTCCGGGTGCATAAGCTCATAGATAAGAATCAAAAACTGCAGGAAAAAAATACCGCCCCCGATAAATATTTCTTCGGAAAGAACGGGATTGACTTTAAAGCCCAGGAAGCCTTCAACAAAAAAAACGAACGGTTTCCGCTAAGCAAGAAGGAGACCATGCTGCTCAAACTGCTCATCGAGCATAAAAACGAAGTGGTGAAACGCGAAAAGATCCTGCAGGCCGTCTGGGGATACCAGGTCTACCCGAATACCAGAACTATTGACAATTTCATTCTGAATTTCAGAAAGTATTTTGAAGACGATAGCCGCAATCCGAAGCATTTTCACTCGGTGAGAGGAGTGGGGTATAAGTATACCGAGTAAGATTGGCTTAGTTCAGTTGACGGTTGACAGTTGACGGTTGACCGTATTAAAGTGGGAATTCGCACCTGATATCCGTCAACCGTCAACCGTCAACCGTCAACTGTCAACCGTCAGCCCCCAAGCATCAGGGTCTGAGTAACTTTCAGGAAGCCGTAACCAGTTGCGCGGTCACCCGTTCAGCCGCTTCCAGGGTCCGGACCACATCCGAACTGCTGTAATGGGGGGTATATAATTTCATTTCACATTCATTCAACAGACTTTTCAATTGAATGATCTCTTCATCATCCCAACCTCTGGACCGGAGGCCGGCCGATATGTTTAATTTATTCAGTTCGCTCGCGGGCAATTTCAGTTTATCCGAAACGGCTTTCCAGATAGCCCGGTTCACCGAGGCATAAAATTTCCCGTAATCGCCCGACCCGGCATATTCCTTCGATTCCCGCAAAGGATCAATAACAGGCGCAGGTGGTTCTATGGGCGCAACCGGCACAACCGGCTCCGTTATTGCCGGAACAGCAGCTGGTCTGATCGCACGCTTTTTCCGCATCAGAAAATAAATGCCCAGGGAACCAATCAGTATACCGCCGATAATCCATAAAATATTCTTGACCCACCCTCCGGCAATCAGCGTAGTGGGTATGGAGATAACCGGCACCGGTGACGATTTTCCTTTGCCGCCAGGGCTGATCTGAACATGTACCGGATCACTCTGAACCGTTTTATACGCATTTGCAGACGGATCGAAATAACAAAGTTTCACCGGAGGTAATATATATTGTCCCGGTTTGGTGCAGGAGAAACTGTAAGAATATGTTTTGGATCCGCCGAGCGGGGCAGTCTCCTTGTTGATATTCTCCTTGCTGCTTACATCGTAAGATTCCATATTGGCAGGCCACTCCACAACAGGTGCGTTGATCATCGGCAGATTACCATCTCCTTTTACGGTTAGCGAAAGAATGGCCGCATCCCCCGCATGTATTTCCTTAGAGTCAAGGGCTGCCCCGATGGAATACCTGCCCACCGCGCCATTGAAATCTGCAGGTTTGCCGGCTTCCGGTAATGGCTTTACATGTATGGTCACTGGCTTACTGTCCAGGGTAAGATGTTGCGAAAAAGGAGTTCCCTGAGATTCCTGACCAAACAGTCTGTCCAGTAAACTACCGAATCCCTGTTTGGATGACTGGGCTTTTTCAAGCTTCGTGAAATAAATGTTGTTGTCTATTTCTACGGGATCAAGCACAATGTCGCCGGACTGAAGTGCAATCAACTGTGCCTTCCGGATCACATGCACGGTAAAATTCTTTCCGTTCACTTTTTCCACGGAAGACTGGTCGCTACTGGGATCCAGCATATCGTACACGCTAAACCCGTTCAGAGAGGGATGTTTTAATACCCGGGATTCTGACTGGAGCCTGGAGTAGAGTTTATACGTAACCACGATGGGTTCCCCCAGGTAACATTCCTTCTTGCTGACGTCTACCCTGATAAATAGATTCTTCCTTATTTTTTCAGCTACATTCTCTCCGGGTTTGATCACGGTTTCCATATCCACCTGCGGTTCTGCTGACGGCCATCCCGGATCAGGCAGGGGATTGAAATTATTGGGCTGCGATGAGTTTCCGTAACTGCTCACATTCCTTACATTAATGGTGACCGGGCCGGAACGCATCGGATGCCCGTCAACCAGCGCAGTTGCCCCTTGTATGGTGAATTTGCCGGGATGTTTGGGTTGTAAAACAAAACTCACGGATTTATTCTGGCTCACGGCACCATTCACAATCGTTGTGCCGGTGGATTCACTGGGCCCCTGCACAACTGTGAAATCCGGGAAATCCGGGGGTTCAAGGTGATCGATCTGCTGTGCATTTTCTATTGAATACTGAATCTGGACATAATCCGATTTGCCCATATCCTTCGTGTTGGCAACCGTGGTAAAGCTTACCTGCGCCATCGCCGGGCTCATCAGCAGGCAAAGCCATAAGGGAAGAAAACAGCGGACAGGTAAAATTGAATCGATAACGCCTGGTTTAAATAAGAACATTTCAGTTGACAGTTAATAGTTGACGGTCTTCATGTGCAAATTTACACCCCGGATCCGTCAACCGGCATCCGTCAACCGTCAACAAATTCATAAATCTCCCAACAATGGCCTGATCACCAGATCTTCCACCACGGCCTGGGGTGAGAGCTTTGAGATTTGCAGTATGGTATCTGCAATGTCGGAAGGCTTCATGATCCGGTTGGGATCCACCCCGCTGCCTGCCCATGAATCTGTATAAATGGCGCCTGGATAAATGCCCGTTACTTTTATACCATAAGGTTTCATTTCTTCACGGAGATTTTTAGAAAATCCGGAAAGCGCAAATTTGCTGATACTGTAGGAGCCCCCGTTTGCGTAAGCTGCAAGGGCAGCAATGGAACAGAGATTAAAGATATGACCGCTTTTTCTTTGGATCATGGATGGCAGCAGCACCCGGGTGAGATGATAAGCACTCATTAAATTGACAGCGAGCATTTCTTCCAGCACGCCATCCTCTTCGTTATAAATACTTCCCGGAATAAAGCGCCCGGCATTGTTGACGAGGACGTCAACGGCTGCCTGTTGATCCAATACCCAGTTCCCAAAACCTACGGCTCCTTCTTTTGATGACAGGTCAAATGCTTTCGCTTTGACCCGCTGATCCGGAAAGCGTCCCATCAGGGATTCCAGCGCACGATAAAGGTTAACTTCATTCGAAGCCGTGAGATAAAGATCGTGCCCTTCTTTTGCGAAGCTTTCCGCCAGGGCATAACCAATGCCGCGCGATGCACCGGTGATAATGATCGTCATGGTATGCAATTTAAGATTCCGGTGGGAACTGGAGAATTTGAAAATTTGATGATTTGAGAATTTGAAAATAGCCTTTGTGCCTGTCCGACACGTCATTTCTTCAACCGCCACGCTGGCCCGGGTGTTGGCAGGATAGAATGAATATGCAAACATGAAGTAAATTGCGGCATGCGGTACAAGCATCTTTTCTTTGACCTCGATCATACTCTTTGGGATTTTGACAGCAACAGCCGCGAAGCGCTGCAGGACATTTACACTTCCCTCTCGCTGAAAGAAGCAGGTGTGGATGATTTCGGCATTTTCCATTCGAATTACCTCGCACACAACAACAGGCTTTGGGACAAATACCGGAACGGTCAGATCAAGGTGGATGAGCTCCGCTGGAAACGCATGGCGCTGGCCCTGCTCGATTTTAAAATCGGTGACGACGGGCTGGCGCACAAAATGGGAAATGCTTTTCTAGAGCTTTTACCGACCAAAACGCTTTTGTTTCCCGATACGGTGTACATCCTTCAGTATCTCAGGGCCAAAGCCTATCAGCTTCACCTCATCACCAACGGATTTGAAAAAACGCAGCATGCAAAGATGAAAAGTTCCGGCATCAACGGATTCTTTCAGGAAGTGATCACCTCCGAAGGTTCAAACAGCCTGAAGCCGCACCCGGAAATATTTGCCTATGCCTTATTAAAAACCGGGGCCGCAAAAAGAGAAAGCATCATGATCGGGGATACGCCTGAGGTTGATATTCTGGGAGCCCTCAATGCCGGCATGGACCAGGTATATGTGAACCACACGCAGAATCCAGAACCCGTGAAAGCGACTTATACGGTAACCTCATTGAAAGAGCTGGAAAATATATTTTAAACCGCCGAGCCTTCATTTTCCACATCAGCACATTTCCACATCAGCACATTAATATCAACCTACCATTCCGCCAGCACCGTAACGCCGCCCTGCACCGCCTGGTTAAGTTGCACTTTTAATGCTGTTCCCGGAGGAAGCAATACATCAACCCGCGATCCGAACTTAATGAAGCCCATCTCTTCACCCTGTTTCACATTTTGGCCGACGGCCAGGTAATTGATAATGCGTTTGGCGACGGCGCCCGCAATCTGTTTGACCAGGATCTCCCCCTTGCTGTTTTTAACCACAATACTGTGTCTTTCGTTTTCCGTTGATGATTTGGGGTTCCAGGCCACCAGGTATTTTCCTTTATGATACTGGCTGTAAATCACTTCTCCGGTTATGGCGTTTATGTTACGGTGAACATTGGCAGGGCTCATAAAAATGGAAACCTGGATACGACGGTCATGAAAATACTCTTCATCGGTGATCTCCTCGATCACCACGACTTTCCCATCGGCAGGACAAACAATATAATTTTCGTTCAGCGTGGGTTTCCTTGACGGAACACGAAAAAAAGAAATGATAAAAAGCAGGAAGGCAGCGCTAAGTATAAAAATCAGCCAGCTGAGCCAGGGCTGATAAAAACTTATGAAATAAAAAGACGCCAGATTCAGTACGGCAAATAAAATCGAACTGATGGCAATCGTTTTATATCCTTCTTTGTGGATGGTCATTGATGTAGAAGTAAAGTTCCGACTGAAAAACTATGCAAACATAGTAATGTATAGCCAAATGAATGGCGTGGCAAAAAGCAGGGAGTCGAACCGGTCCAGGAACCCGCCATGACCGGGCATGATCTGGCCGCTATCCTTGACATCTGCCATCCGTTTCAGCTTACTTTGCAGCAGATCCCCCAGGGTTCCGGAAACAGAGGCAATGGCAGCAACGAGCACCCATTGGCTGACGGCCTGCATTTCAAAATCACTGCTCAGGAAATAACCGGCAACACCCATAAACACGATGGAGAAAAGGATGCCTCCGATGGTTCCTTCCCAGGTTTTCTTTGGCGAAATTTTCGATAAGGGTGTTTTCCCGATCAGGGAACCCACCAGGTAAGCCATGGTATCATTCACCCATAAACTCAGGATGATCATGATCACAAGTAATTTATTTACCGGTTCCAGGGCGAGTCCCGGATAATAGGTGCGCAGGTTAAGTAATAAGCCCAGGCTTAAAGAAATATAAATGAGTCCCAGCGCAGAGTAACCCATATTGTGCACGTGGGGTTTGCGTACATACAATATTTCTGTAACAGGCAGGATAAAAAGAAAAATGATGCTGCCATACAATCCCACATTGTGAAGCAAAAGATCCGGCTTGCCATTGCCTTCTTTGCTGCAATACATCATGATGCACCATCCGGCGATCATGACGCCATACCGTTGAAAAACGCTGATCTCCCGGTAAGCAGGATCTATCCTGCTGAGTAATTTCTGATATTCATACCAGCATCCGAAATGGATGATGGAAAAAAGGACAAAAAAGCTCCATTCGTTCCAGAGTAATCCGACAAGCATTACCACAACAAATACCAGCGATGTGAGCGCCCTGGTTCTGAATGTACCGGTTTGAAGTGACATTTAGTGAAGTTACGGAAATGATGTAATTATTGGTTGACGGTTGACAGTTGACGGTTGACCGACTTTAGACGCAACAACCTAACTGAATTTAAGCGTAATGATTCACCTGAAGTCGGTCAACCGTCAACTGTCAACCGTCAACCCCTCGTGAAGCGTCTTCCGCCGCCTCCGGAAACATCCCCGAATAGGTCGTCTGCGAGTGTTTACGCATGTAATTAAGCAGAAAAATAACCAGTAGCAGGGAAGCAACGCCTAATACAGTTGTGAGCGTATTGGCATTGCTTGTAGATTCCAGATCCACCACCTTAAAATAGACCAGGAGCAACTGCCCGCTGTTAAAAATAAAATGGCCGATCATTGCGGGTATTATACTTCCGCTATACCAATACAGGGCGCCCAGGATTATGCCCAGGATCATGCGGGGAATGAACCCCATGAATTGTCCGTGAAAAGCAGAAAACAGGGCCGCAGTAAAAATAATGCCCGGCCAGGCACTCTTAAAAATCTGGATAAACAGTCTTTGAAGAATCCCCCTGAAAAAGAGCTCCTCTCCAACAGCAGCCAAAACACCCACCAGCAGCACCGATTCCAGCAGATCGCCGGTACTCTTCAGCGTTAGTATATTTTTCAACGTATTGTCCGTGTCCGATTCTCCTTTTTCCACCCAATCCCTTGCAGATTTCGTCAGGAGATGGGTCACCAGTTCCTGGTTGATCAGCGCAAGCCATTCTACCATAAAAAAGGCAGCCACAATAATGATCACGCCCCAGAAAATAAATGACTTTTTATCCGGGGCCTTTAGTCCTGCAAAAGCAAAGGGGCGGGAGTCTGCCAAAAAAGCAAAAAAGAGCGAAGGCAGGATAAACAGACCGATGGACTGCACCACCAGCAAACCCCGTACAACTCCGGCAAGTTCCGGCCTGGCGTAGTCTTCGGGTCTCATGGAAGCAATCTGCCGGACCGTGAGGTCATTAACGCGAGCCACGATTGAAATGCCGAGGCCCAGGGTCAAAAAAAGGATTATTCCGACTAATCCACCAAAAATGATCAACTGCATCCAGGCAGGCTTATTACCGATTCCGAATTGGCTATGCATGTGTAGTGCTTTCCGCTTCTGGCTAAATGATTTATCTTTGCTCTCAGAAAGCAGCGCGAATTTAAGCAAGACCGGATCATTTTCGGCAGAACGGGATCAGGAACAGCATATTTGTGATTTTCCCCTAATTTTTAAGGATGGGCATTCAAATCGGAAACATAGTACTACCGGATTTTCCCTTATTACTGGCGCCCATGGAGGACGTGAGCGATCCGCCTTTCCGTTTTGTTTGCAAAAAGTACGGGGCAGACCTGATGTACAGTGAGTTCATTTCCAGTGAGGGCCTGATCCGGGACGCCATAAAGAGCAAACAGAAACTGGACTTTTTTGAATATGAGCGGCCTTTCGGCATCCAGTTGTTTGGCGGAGATGAAGAAGCCATGGGTCTCAGCGCCCGGATCATTGACGCCACCAATCCCGATCTTGTAGATATCAATTTTGGCTGCCCGGTAAAAAAAGTGGTTTGCAAAGGTGCGGGCGCGGCGGTGTTGAAAGATATTGAGGCCATGGTGCGCCTTACCCGTGCCGTAAGACAATCCACGCGACTTCCTGTAACGGTAAAAACCCGGCTTGGATGGGATGAACAATCCAAAAATATTGAAGAAGTGGCCGAGAGACTGCAGGATGAAGGCATCAGCGCCCTCACCATCCACGGAAGAACCCGCGCCCAGTTATATAAAGGCGAAGCCGACTGGCGCCTGATCGCCCGTGTAAAAAATAATCCCCGGATTCTGATTCCCATATTTGGCAATGGCGATATCGATTCTCCCGAAAAAGCGCTGGAGTACAAGAACCGCTATGGCGTGGATGGCATCATGATCGGCCGCGCGGCCATCGGCTACCCATGGATCTTCAGGGAAATAAAACATTTTCTTCAAACCGGCACCCGGCTGCAACCTCCTCCCATAGAAGAACGGGTGGCAGCCATACGCCAGCATCTCCATCGCTCGGTGGAATGGAAGGGAAATATGCTGGGCATCCTGGAAATGCGCAGGCACTACAGTAATTACCTCCGGGGATTCCCTTATATCAAGGATTTCCGGAATCAACTGGTACAAAAAAATTCCCTGGAAGAAATCGAAATGGTGCTGGAGGACGTAGTGAAGAGATACGCAGAGACGGAGGCGCTCGTTCTAGTTGATGAATGACCCTTCGCCAAAACTACCGGGGCAAAGGCGTTTTCAAATCCTCAAATTTGCAAATTTCTCCAGCAACTGCGTATAATGCAAAGCCCTTTTGGCTGCAATAAAATCAGCTATAAACAACTCTGCCGTCATCACCGCAAGGGCAATGCCCAGTCCAACCCAGAATTCTTTGCCGGGATCATTCCGGAAAATGAGGACCAGGATGATCCCCGCGATTACGGCGCCGGCCTCTACCCAACGGTAGATATTAAAATTACGGTTCACTTTTCCCATTCTGGCCAGTTCTCCTGTTTTCAGCTGGCCCGGATTCATATCGTAAGCATAGACCTGGTTGATGCGCTGGTCGTCACTGCGCTGGTAAACGGCGTATCCGGCGACAGCCTGGATCAGTCCGAAAATCAACAAAGGGACGGCTGCTCCTCTCCCGATATGTGTTCTTACCGCAAAATAAAAAACCAGGGCAATTAAAATAGCCAGCAGACCGATGACCAGGAAAAGCAGGCTTTCGTGCTTCTCCGCAATAAAATATTTCTCAATATCCGCTTTTGTTAACATGCAAAAATTCTCCCTTAAATATAACTAATATACCGTTCGTTCCCGGCTTCTTATTTTTGCTAAAATTTTACCATGGGCCGGTTTTTAATTTATGCATTGATTCCTCTGCTGCTGATGGGTTGTAAAACCAGCAATGTAAAAGAAGACGACAGCCTGAAGGCCTATTTTGATTCCGCGGGAGTAACCGGCTGCTTTGCCCTGTTCAACAATTCGCAGAATGACTTCACTATTTATAATCTGAGTCGTTACCGGGACAGCTCCTATACCCCTGCCTCCACCTTCAAGATTGTGAATTCGCTGATTGGCATTCAAACCGGCAAGATCAGTGATGAAAACATGCTGATTAAATGGGATGGGGTAACCCGTCAGAACCAGGATTGGAACAAGGACCTCACCATGAAACAGGCATTTGCCGTTTCGTCTGTTCCTTATTATCAGGAAGTGGCCCGCCGGATTGGCCACGACACCATGAAACACTGGATTGATTCCCTGGGTTACGGAAACCGGGATATCAGCGGTCCTGTTGATTCTTTCTGGCTGAACAATACACTGAAGCTGAAACCCGATGAGGAACTCGGGCTGGTAAAAAAATTATATTTCAGCGAACTCCCATTTTTTCACCGTACCCAGGAAATCGTGAAAAAAGTTATGCTGAGAGAAGAAGATACCAACTACAAACTGAGTTATAAAACGGGCTGGGGTCAAAACGAGAATGGGGATCAGCTGGGATGGGTGGTTGGCTGGATAGAAGAAAACAGGCATCCTTATTTCTTTGTCCTGAACCTGGAATCGCCCGATAAAAATATTGATATGCCGAATGTTCGCCTGCATATCCTGAAGGGAATCCTGTCTCATTTAGGATTTTTTAACGGAAAGAAATAATGCAGTGGCAGGGGGTTCGTTATCTTACAGACTTATGAATTTTGAAAACCCGGAATACCTGATAGCCCTGTTGCTGATTCCCGGCCTGGTCTTTTTTTTCATCCGGCTGATCCGGTGGAAAAAAACGGTGAGCGGGCGAATCGGGGATCCCCAACTGGTGAACCAACTGGTAAAATCGTTTTCAGCCAGAAATTTCCTGATTAAATTCGTCCTGATTGCCCTTGTCATCCTGTTGCTGATCACCGGCATGGCCAACCCCAGAGCCAGGGGGGCGTCGGAAAATGTCACGCGGCAGGGGGTGGACGTAATGATTGTGCTGGATGTAAGTAAAAGCATGCTGGCTACGGATGTAAAACCCAGTCGGCTGGACAAGGCTAAACAACTGCTTTACCGGTTGGTGGACAGACTGGCGAACGACCGCCTGGGGCTAATCCTGTTTGCCGGCAGGTCCTATATGCAAATGCCCCTGACCCCTGATCATGGTGCGGCAAAATTGTATATTTCCGAAGCAAGTCCCAATGCAGTTCCCACTCAGGGGACCGTATTTGCAGAGGCACTCCAAATGGCCAACAATTCCTTTAACCGGAATGAACACAAATACAAGGCGGTTGTTCTTATATCAGACGGGGAGGATCATGACCCGGAAGGTGTGAAAACAGCCAAACAACTGGCAGAAAGTGGGGTCATGATCAATACAGTAGGCATTGGTTCACCGGAAGGATCCATCATTATTGACCCGGAAACCCATGAGCCGAAAAAGGACGAAAAGGGCAATATTGTGATCTCCAGGCTGAATGAACCCGAGCTCCAGGGAATTTCTGATGCCAGCAATGGCATTTATATCCGGCTCGACAATCTGGAAGACGCCACCATAACCCTTTCGCAGCGGCTGGATGGAATTGAAAAGCGCGCACTGACGGAAAATGAATTTGTTAACTATAAAAATTATTTTCCCTGGTTCATTGCCGTTGCCCTAATCCTGCTGGTAATTGAATTATATCTGCCGGAAAGAAAAAGAATGATCCATCATAAAACGAAACCCGCCTGAAACACATACCCTGCATATTATTTCTCTTCCCCATGATGCTGGTTTCAGCGATGATTCAAGCCCAGCCGGCAGACGCCCTGATCCGGAAAGGAAATCGTGATTACAAAGCGCAGCAATACGACCAATCGAAAGCCAATTACGAAAACGCCCTGAAAAAATCTCCCGAAAATGCGGATGCCAGTTATAATCTTGGCAATGCTGAATTCAGGAAAAACGATTTTGAAAATGCTGCGTCCAGCTATGATCGTGTACTGAATACAGGGACCGACGCCAAGACCCGGGGAGACGCCTGGTACAATAAAGGGGTGGCGCTGATCAAACAAAACAAGCTGGACGAAAGCATCGACGCCTGGAAGCATGCCATGGAGCTGAACCCGGATGATCAGGAGGCGCGGGAAAACCTGGTGAAAGCCCTGCTTGAAAAAAAGAAAAAGGAACAACAGCAGAACAGCGACAACAATAAAGATAAAAAGAACAAGAAGCCCAAACAGGATAAAAAGGATCAGCAGCAAAAAGAACAACCCAAAAATCAGGAAGACAATCGTCCCAAACCCCAGCAAAGCAAGCTGAGCAAACAACAGGTGGAGCAGTACCTTCGTTCCCTCATTCAGCGGGAAAAAGACGTGCAGGATAAAATGAACCAGAACAAAACGCACACACCCGACCAGCCGGAGAAGGATTGGTAAGCACCGCGCCGAATCATTAATTTTGCCATTATTCAGTTAAGGCCCCATCATGCAATTTTATACAAATTCTCTCACGCAATACGAACGACTGAAAACCGTACCCGTAAAGGTGGGTAACCTGGTGATTGGTGGCGATGCACCCATCCGGGTTCAAACCATGACCACACCGGATACCATGGATACCCGGGCTACCGTTGAGCAATCCATCCGTTGTATTGAAGCCGGCGCCGAACTCATCCGCATCACGGCTCCCAGCAAAAGTGAAGCGGAGAACCTGCTCAACATCAAAAACGAGATCAGAAAAAGAGGTTATCAAACGCCGCTTGTTGCCGATATCCATTTTACTCCCAATGCCGCCGAGATCGCCGCCCGGATCGTGGAAAAAGTACGGGTGAATCCCGGCAACTATGTTGACAAAAAAAAATTCCAGTTCATTGAATACAGCGATCAGGAATATTCGGAAGAGATCCAGCGGATATACGACCGGTTCGTTCCGCTGGTCCGCATCTGCAAAGAATACGGAACCGCTATGCGGATCGGCACCAACCATGGTTCTTTGAGCGACCGGATCATGAGCCGCTATGGCGACTCGCCCATGGGCATGGTGGAGAGTGCGATGGAATTTCTCCGTATCGCCCGCAGCGAAAGTTATCATCAGATCGTTCTGAGTATGAAATCCAGCAATCCGCTGGTTATGGTGCAGGCTTACCGCTTGCTCGTTCGCAATATGCAGGACGAGTTCGGCATCCTTTATCCACTGCATATCGGTGTAACGGAAGCAGGCGACGGGGAAGACGGAAGAATAAAATCCGCAATTGGCATCGGAACCCTGCTGGAAGACGGAATCGGAGACACGATCCGGGTTTCCCTTACAGAAGATCCGGAATTTGAAATCCCTGTTTGCCAGGATATCGTAGCACGGTATGCAAACAGAAAACCGGATAGGGAAGCTCCTGCTATCGAAAATATTTCCCATTCCCCGTTTGAGTATAAAAGAAGAATCAGCATTCCCCAATATAATATCGGAACCCCGCATCCACCCGTAGTCGTGGCTGATTTCGCGGCAACTGGGGATATATCCCGGGAAACCCTGCAAAACATCGGATACCGGTATCAGCCCGGGATTGATAAATGGAATATCGGTGATGCCGCTGCCGATTACATATATACCGCAGGAATCATTCCTGAATTTGCCTTGCCCGGTACCCTTAAAGTGATTTGTGATTACTCCTGCTGGCAAAACCATATACTGACAAAGGCTGTTTCCAGTGAAGAAAAATATTTCCCTTTATATGCCGGTGAAGAAGTGTTGAAAGCCGGCCGGCATTCAAAAACCATGAACTTCGTTTCCCTGGATGCCGGCAAACCCGGGAATCTGGATTTGCTTTCCCGGATGCAAGGCATCCCGGGTGTTATTCTTTGCGTATATTCATCGGCTGGTAATCCATTTCAGGAAACCAGACGATTCATGATGGACATGATGAACGGGAAAATCCAAAACCCGGTGATCTTTTCCGTTACCTCCTGCGAAACCAGCATTGATAAACAACTGATCCATTTTGCCGTTGAAACCGGCGCCCTGCTAACCGATGGAATGGGAGACGGTATCTGGTTGAAAAACGATCCGGAAAAGATCGTGGATACCGTGGTGACCGGAAGAACTTATCTCCCGTCCGGAAATAATCAGCAATTTCTGAACAACACCGCATTTTCGATTCTGCAGGCAGCAAGAACGAGGATTTCCAAAACGGAATACATTTCCTGCCCTTCCTGCGGAAGAACTCTTTTTGACCTCCAGGAAACCACGGCCAGAATCCGTTCCGTTACGAGTCACCTCAAGGGCTTGAAGATTGCTGTGATGGGTTGCATCGTGAACGGACCCGGGGAAATGGCCGATGCAGATTTTGGATATGTGGGAAGTGGTCCGGGAAAAATTACCCTGTATAAAGGAAAAGAGGTGATGAAACGGGCTGTAAGCAGCGAGGTAGCCGTGGATGAATTAATCAATTTGTTAAAAGAAAGCAACGAGTGGGTCGAACCAGGCGAAGTAAACGGGTCTTAATCAATATATGTATTGCCGGGTTCATATTCCTGTCTGTGGATCTGTCTGCACAAACAGACAGCAGCAGACTTAAGCCGGACCAAAACATCAGCCTTCCTGATTCAACACCCATTCCGCCCTACCCGCAAAAAGACATGACCGATGTTTTACATTCTCTTTCGTGGAAAAAGAAAGAAAGTCTCCCGTTAGAACCCGCGCCCCCGGTTAAATATCATTTTTCTTTTGTACCAGCCATCGGATACACCCTGAGTACCGGGTTCGCCGGCATCCTGGCATCCAATGTGGCATTTTTTACCGATGATCCGGCAAGAACCAATGTTTCCAATATTGCGGTTCAGCTTGTGTATTCACAATATCAGCAGCTTACCGTTCCATTGCTGATGAATTACTGGACGCGGAACAACCAGTATAATATTATCCTGGACTGGCGTTACTATAAATATCCCCAGGATACGTACGGCCTTGGCGGTTACAGTTCGCTGAGCAACGAGGATAATATTGACTACTCCCAGTTCCGCATCCATCAGTCGGTTTTAAAAAAGGTTGTGCAGAACTTATATGCCGGTGCAGGGTATTTTCTCGATTATCACTGGGATGTGAAAGAGGAAGGGCAGTCCAATGGCCAGCACTCTGATGCATTCCTCTATGGGCTGCCTGAGAAAACCATTTCATCGGGAGCTGTTTTGAACATATTATTTGACAGCCGGAAAAATTCCATCAACCCGCAGGGTGGTTTTTATGCAGATATTCTTTACCGGGATAACCTCAGAGCCCTGGGGAGTGATTCCAACTGGCAATCCCTTACGCTGGATCTGCGCACCTATTTAAAGCTGTCGGCAGACGGCCGCAGCATGCTGGCTTTCTGGAGTTATGACTGGTTAACATTATCCGGGAAGCCCCCTTATCTGGATCTGCCGGCAACCGGATGGGATACTTACAACAACACGGGCAGGGGTTATATCCAGGGTCGGTTCAGGTCAGATGATATGCTCTACCTGGAAGCGGAATATCGTTTTCCCATCAGCAGAAACGGCCTTTTCGGCGGCGTGGCTTTCGCAAACATGCAAAGCTTCTCCGACTATCCTTCCCGGCAATTCAGCAAATTGTGGCCGGCGGCAGGAGCGGGATTGCGTATTAAAGTGAATAAGCATTCCAATACCAATATCGCCATTGATTACGGAATCGGTATCGACGGGTCCAAAGGATTTTTTGTAAATCTCGGGGAAGTGTTTTGAAATCTAGGCGAGGATGCGGGCTCCCTCCGCTACCTGCATGATAAAACAATCCGGCGTTTTCCCATACGTCTTTCCATATTTTTCCTGGATGCCGTTTACAAAATGATCCGTGTGGTCTTTTTCCACCAGGG
Source organism: Bacteroidota bacterium (assembly GCA_030706635.1). Classification (GTDB taxonomy): domain Bacteria; phylum Bacteroidota; class Bacteroidia; order Chitinophagales; family Chitinophagaceae; genus Puia. The sequence continues at coordinate 19,263 of JAUZOD010000020.1, read as the reverse complement.
TGATGATACAGCCTCCAAAGCCGCCGCCCATCTGTCTCGCACCTTTTACTTCCGGAAATGTTCTTGCAGCTTCGACCAGAAAATCCGATTCTTCACAACTCACCTCATAATCCCTGCTTAATCCTTCATGGGAAGCATACATGAGTTTTCCGAAGGCCTCAATGCGGCCTGCTTCCAGAAAATCGCATCCCTCCAGTAAACGCTGGTTCTCCTGCAGTACAAAAAGACATCGTTTATACACCACGGGATCCAGTTCGCTGCGGTGATGGTTTAACTGTTCCAGGCGCACGTCGCGCAGAGAATGGATCTCCGGATAAAACCGGCTCAGAAAAGAAACGCCTTCTTCACACTGGCGCCGTCTTTCATTATAGGCCGAAGAAGCGAGCGAATGGCTTACCATGGAATTCACCAGTACAATGCAGTATCCGGGAAAATCAAACGGGATATACTCATATTCCAGATTGCGGCAATCCAGTTTCATCACATGACCTGCTTTACCATGCAAGCTCGCAAACTGATCCATGATGCCGCAATTCAGACTGGCAAAATGATGTTCGGTTTTTTGCGCTGCAAGAGCGATCTCCATACGCGATAAGCCCAGTCTGAAAATCTCATTCAGGGCGAGGCCGAATGCCGAGCACAAAGCCGCAGAGGAACTCATGCCCGCACCCACCGGCACATTCCCTGTTACCACCACATCCATACCCTGAGAAAGTTGTTTGTGCGGCAGAATATAATAGATCATCCCGAGCAGGTAAGTGGGCCAGCCTTTAACGGGGTGAACGTCATCAATCGGAAAAGTAAATTTCTCCTGATACTGTTCAGCATAAACATTGAGCAGCCTGTTGGTGTTGGAATCAATGCCGATATAGATATTCCGGTCAATGGCTCCGGGAAGTACAAAACCTTCATTGTAATCCGTATGTTCGCCGATGAGATTAACACGACCCGGCGCCGCAGCGATCAGGGCGTCTTTTCCGAAATATTGCTGAAATTGCCTGCGAATCTGTTTTTCCATCAAAGAAATTATCAATTGAACAAATGCCATTTACGATTTCAAAAACAACCGAACAGGATCTAAACCTGCTGCAACTCACAGAGCCCAAAACCGGCATACAGGTAAAGATACTGCCCGAATACGGAGCTTTGCTGCATGAATTTTCCATTCCCGTGAAGGAAAGGCGTTTGCAGGCGGTCAGCGGCTATAAAGATCTTTCCGATCTCCGGCAAAACCATCCGCTTTTCTACCGGAGCGCGAAACTGTCTCCATTCCCCTGTCGTATTGCCCGCGGCCGGTATGAATTTGAAGGGAAAAGCTACGAATTCAAAAATAAATTCAAAGACGGATCTGCGATTCACGGGGTACTATCAGACAAACCCTTCCGCGTTCTGAAGGAGAATGAAGATGATCATCAGGCCTCTGTTATGCTGGAATATCTGTACGACCGGGAAGACCCGGGATATCCATTTACTTATCGGTTAAATGTCAAATATACATTAAAAGAAAAAGGATTATTGTTCCTGGAATCCACCGTCACCAATTTATCCCAGGGGCGCATACCCATAGCCGATGGCTGGCATCCTTATTTCAGTCTGGGTGGGAAAGTAGACGACTGGCTCCTGACCCTGGACGCCCGGGAGATCCTGGCTTTTGATGCAACCCTTGTTCCCACAGGAGCGCGGATCAGCTTCGATCATTTTTTTTCAACGACCCGCATTGATTCCGTTGCATTGGATCATTGTTTTCTCCTGGAATTTCACCCGGGCAGGCCCGCCTGTACGTTATTCAATCCCGTTAACGGGGCAACGCTTTCATTCTTTCCGGATAAAACATATCCTTATCTGCAGATCTATACACCGGACGACCGCAACAGCATTGCCATTGAAAACCTGAGTGCGGCACCGGATTGCCTGAATAATGGCCTGGGGCTGATGATTCTGGAACCTGGTCATTCACAAACTTTTAGCGTGTTATACCAGCTGGGTTTGCAGTAAAGGCGTACCTTTCCGCCTGTATTTTTACACGGCTCCTGACCACCCGGGACAGGATACGGCGCGTCATCAAAAAAACAAAAATCAACGATGAACCGGCTCAAATATTTATTTACCGGGGTACTGGCCCTCCTGCTGGCCAGCTGCTTCGAGATCCATGAACAAATTGACATCAAACCGGATGGAAATGGAAACCTGACCATCAACACCGATATGAGCAAATTGCTGGAAGCCATGCAGAGCTATCTCGGCCAGGAGGAAATGGAAAAACAATTACCCGGTAAAAACCTGGACACGACGGTGATGATGAAAACCCTGATGGACAGTGCCAAAGACGTGACTCCGGAAAATAAGGAGCTGGTAAAAGATGGCGCCGTGCATATGAAACTGAACATGGAGCAGAAGATCTTCAAAAGTGATATCCATATCCCATTCACCAGTCAGGCGAACCTGGAGAAATTGTACAACTCTATGAACAATCAATCTCTCGGCTTTACCCAGCTTTTCAAAGGCATGACGGGGAAAACAGATTCCGCAGGCAGTGACAACAATATGCCGGACATGAATCAGTTCAACGCCATCTATGATTTTAAAAGCCACGATGGACTGATCTCCCGGAAATTAAATGAGCAGAAATGGAAAGACCTGCAGCAAATTCCGCAGTTTTCGCAAATGAAGGACGCCGGAAACATGGGGATTTCCATACCATATACTTTAACCATTAATCTGCCGCGACCGGTAAAAAAAGTGGACAATATCCTGGCTAAATTATCTCCCGATAAAAAGCAGGTGGTTATGCAGTACAACCTCATCGAGGTGTTTACCCATCCTGAAAAATTTGAATACACAATTAATTATTAGGAACGGATATCAGCTATGATCAGAAAAACGGATTTCCTGGTGGTTGGTTCAGGTATTGCCGGATTAACCTATGCACTGAAGGTGGCCCGTGCCTGCCCGGATCAGCAGGTGCTGGTGATTACCAAAACCATCGCCGACGAAACGAATACCAAATATGCGCAGGGTGGTATCGCGGGGGTGACCGACCTGGAACACGACAGTTACGATAAACACATTGAGGATACGCTGATCGCAGGAGACGGACTCTGTAATCCGAGAACTGTGGAGATCGTCGTGAAGGAAGGACCAGAACGGATAAAAGAAATGATTGAATGGGGCGCCCAATTCGATAAGGACGAAGAAGGTGAATTTAAACGCGGGAAAGAGGGCGGTCATTCCGAATTCCGGATCCTGCATCATAAGGATGTTACCGGAAGGGAAATGGAACGCGCGCTGCTCAGCACGGTGAGTGCACAGAAAAATATTGAGATCATCAAGCATTGTTTTGTGGTGGATATTCTTACCCAGCACCACCTGGGATACCTGGTTACCAAGTCAACTCCGGACATCGAATGTTATGGCGTTTATGCACTGGATCTGCGGGAGAACCGTATTGTAAAAATATTATCGCGCATTACCGTTTTTGCTACGGGCGGCAACGGGCAGGTTTACCGGACCACCACCAACCCGGTGATCGCCACCGGCGATGGCATCGGCATGGTATACCGGGCAAAAGGGAGGATCGAGAACATGGAATTCATTCAGTTCCACCCCACGGCCCTGTATCAGCAGGGAGTAAGCCCTTCTTTCCTGATCACGGAAGCCGTTCGCGGCGATGGCGGCATCCTGCGGAACAAGAATGAGGAAGCCTTTATGCCGAAGTACGATGAACGGAAGGACCTGGCTCCCCGCGACATTGTAGCGCGGGCCATCGACAGCGAGATGAAGAAAACAGGTACGGAACATGTGTACCTGGACTGTCGTCACATGGATATGGAGAAGTTCCGGGAGCACTTCCCGAATATATATGCAAAATGTAAATCCATCGGCATCGATGTGGCCACCCAGATGATTCCCGTAGCGCCCGCCGCTCACTATAGCTGTGGCGGCATTAAAACGGACGAATGGGGTCATACTTCCATCCGGAATTTATATGCCTGCGGCGAATGTGCATCCACCGGATTGCATGGTGCAAACCGGCTGGCCAGCAATTCTTTGCTGGAAGCGCTGGTCTTTGCACACCGTTGCTATCTGGACAGCGTTACGACGATCGGGAATATTGCATTTAACGAAAAAATCCCGGATTGGAATGCGGAAGGCACAACAGCCCCAAACGAAATGATCCTCATCACCCAAAGCATAAAAGAGCTGCAATTGCTGATGAGTGATTATGTCGGCATCGTGCGCACCAATATCCGGCTGGAACGAGCGAGCAAAAGACTCGATCTCCTGCATGAGGAAATAGAATCCCTCTATGAAACCACCATTGTTTCCCCGCAACTCTGTGAAGTGAGAAACCTGATCACCACCGGGTTTCTGATCGTGAAGGGAGCTCAGTTCCGGAAGGAAAGCCGGGGTCTTCATTTCAACACCGACTATCCGGGCAAGAGCAGTCTGGTTCAGAATATTGTACTCTGAAGATGCCGGTCTTAGTTTTATAAGAAAATAGTCTTCGCTTATGAAAGCAATGATCTTGGCCGCAGGATTGGGAACCCGGTTCAAACCCTGGACGGATCAGCATCCCAAAGCCCTTGCGCTCATTAACGGAAAAAGTCTTTTAGAGCGGAATATCCTTTACCTGCACCAGTACGGCATTACAGAAGTGCTGGTGAACGTTCATCATTTCGCGGACCAAGTCATCAATGCCATAGAAACAAATGATGGCTGGGGAAGTAAGATTACCATCAGCGATGAAAGTGATGAAGTTTTGGAAACAGGTGGCGGGTTAAAAAAAGCGGCCTGGTTTTTTACCGAGGAACCCTTTGTGCTGATGAATGCGGATATTCTGACGGACCTCGATTTAAAAACCATGATCTCCTTTCACCGCAAACATTTGCCGCTGGCAACACTCGCCCTGACGGATCGCGTATCGTCCCGGTATTTCCTTTTTAATGAAGAAGACCACCTGCGCGGATGGCGGAATATGAAAACAGGGGAACAGCGTTTGGTAGTTCGTTCTCCTTCAGAACGAATTACAAAAACCAGCGAAGAAAATATTCCGGCCACCTGGAAACAAAAAGCATTCAGCGGCATACATATCCTGTCTCCTGAAATATTTCCACTCATGCATCAGCAGGGAAAATTTTCAATCGTAGATGTTTACCTTGATCTCGCCGGTTCTCATCAGATTCTGGGATTTGATCACTCCGGTTCGAAACTGGTAGATGTGGGGAAACAGGAAGCAGTTGCCGTTGCTGAAAGTTTCTTTCCTTAGAAGATTTCCGAATTTCCCGTTTGCTAAAACAGCACCTGTCTTTTAGTTTTAAATATTATCTTCATGTAATAGAATATAGTGAGGTATTTGGTGTTATAAAATTTAATTTTATCTCAGGTAAAAACACCAGAATACCTTTCGCTTCCAGCAAAGAAAGTTTAAACCCTTAAAATAACTAAAATAGAGATTTATATGTTTGGAATAAGCTATATCAAATTTGATTCAATGACCTATGTCATCCATTTTAAAAATGGCCGGGTAAAAAATGAAGGGCGCGGCCTCTCCTTTTTCTATTATGCCCCAAACAGTTCAATTGCCGCGATTCCTCTCGGAAGCAACGACCTTCCGTTTATTTTCAATGAAACAACAACCGACTATCAAAGCATTTCCATTCAGGGGCAGGTCACTTATAAAATCGGTAATCCCAAGCAATTGGCCGAGCTGCTGGACTTTACTGTGGATAGTAAGGGAATTTATAAAAAGAACGATGCTGAAAAACTAAATCAGCGAATCATAAATGAAGCCCAAACAGCTACATCTTCCTATATACACAGTCTTGGACTAAAAGAATCAATCCGTTCGGCAAAAACAATAGAAACAAAAATTACAGAGGGCCTTCATGCATCCCAGGCCATTTCCAGTCTGGGCATTGAAATACTAACTGTAAATATCCTCGCCATCAAGGCTACTCCGGAGATGGAGAGAGCGCTGGAGACAGAAACAAGAGAAAAATTATCTCAGGAGGCGGATTTGGCAGTTTACGAGCGGAGGAATTTTGCTGTTGAGCAGGAACGAAAAATAAAAGAAACAGAATTAAACACAGAGATTGCTGTAGAAGAAAAGAAAAAACAGATTAATGAAAAGAAAATGGAAGCTGAAATTCAGATAGCAGAAAATGACCGTAAACTGCGCGAAATGAAAGTTCAGGCAGATATTGCGGTTGAAAATCAACGAAAACTCTTAATTGAACAGAAGACTGCCAATGAAAGAAACGAGGCAGACACTCAAGGTTATGTAGTAGAAACAACCTTGAAACCCTATAAGGAAATGGACTGGAAAATAATTACGGCCCTCAATAACAATCCTGATCCGAAATTTAATATTGCATTGGCATTTAGGGAACTTGCAGAAAATGCAAATAAGATCGGAAATTTAAATATCAGCCCGGAACTCTTAGAATCAGTTCTCAAAGATAAGACGGACAAAAGATGAGTATTGAATATGCTATAATTGTAAAGAATAAAACACGACTTGAAGCGCTGATTGAACGCTTTAATACCAAGGCCCAGGCCAAGTTTTTTATTGAACGTTCAGGCGGGAATTTTGAAGACTATGAAATTGAACATCAAAATTTTCACGATTCACTTTCACTCGTCCAGCGCCAGCTCTCCAAACTGATAAAAAACAAAATCATAGAACGAAATTTCCTGCCGTCTTTTCTATTCAATAAGAATCAGGTAATAATTGTAATAGGACAGGATGGACTGGTCGCAAACACTGCAAAATATGTAAATGAAGTACCGATAGTTGCCGTAAACCCCGACATTGGGCGGTATGATGGTTTTCTGCTTCCTTTCAATCCTGGCAACTTCATCGGGGCAGTTGAAAAAGTAATAACCAACAATTTCAAGTCAAAAATCGCAATACTCGCAGAAGCCATTTTAAATGACGGGCAAAGGATATTGGCATTTAATGATTTATTCATCGGGGCTTCTTCTCATGTTTCAGCCCGTTATAAGATATCCTATAACAACAAAATAGAAGAACACTCTTCATCGGGAATTATTGTATCAACAAAAGCCGGTTCCACAGGCTGGCTGAGTTCCATTTTCAATATGACCTTTGGAATGCGTAAATTCATAGAAAAAGATGATACCAGAAAGAAAATAGTGAAACTTAAAGACAACCAATTATTATTTGCGGTCAGAGAACCATTTCAAAGCAAGAAAACGCAAATTGATCTGAACGCCGGTATACTAACCGGGCCTATAAAATTGGTTTTAGAATCCTATATGCCAACGCATGGAGTAATATTTTCAGATGGCGTTGAAGCAGACTTCCTTAATTTCAACTCAGGAGCAATAGCTACCATCGGCACCGCAAAAGAAAAAGCAAAATTGGTTGTACGAGATTAGGGCAAATACAATGCAGAAAGTTTAATCATTACTAGCGACCTTACAGGCATCTTACTAAAAAAGGTTCAAGATCATAAAATTATTTACATGTCCAAAATACGAGTAGCAGCCGCCTTCGTTCTTATCAGCCTCTTTGCATCATTCAATTCCTGTGCTCAGGGCGTGCATGATCCGGAATCCCCCGTGTCCCTGGGAAGCACAACGCTTAACCTGGGCGCCGGCCCCGGTCTCACCTATAAATATTACAATGATCTCTCCGTCGGTATCAAAACGGCTCTTGAGTTTGGCCTTTGGCGTGCCGGCCCCGGTGTTATTACACTGGGCGGTGAATTCGGTATTTCTATAAATGAATTGAGTCATTCCATTGGCTTAGCCGGAAGATCGGCCTGGCATTACGGATGGAATGTCCGTGGTTTGGATACCTATGGTGGGGTTTCTGTCGGGGCCGGGTTTTATAGTGATGATTCAAAAGTTTATTCTGTGGACGGCAGTCATGAGGATGAGGTTTTTCCTCTGGTCGGCGGGTTTATCGGCGCCTCTTATTTCCTGAATCGCCACTTTGGTTTTAATGTAGAAGCCGGGTACGATATTTCTATTATCCAGGCGGGGATTATTTTTAAACTACGCTGATAACCGGCTAAAATCAGGTTTAACATTTTCGCAGCTTTGCGGTTTGTATCTTACTTTAACGCAGGTCTGCGGTAATAAAATAACTTGCCATGACCAAAACCCTAACGACTGCTGCATTTGGATTCTTCAGCCTTTTTTTATCATTCAATTCTCTTGCTCAAACCGGCAAGCCCGACCCGGAAGCGATTATGGCAAGAGGAAGCATCTTGTTTAATGCAGGAGGGGGAACAGGCATTTCCCATGAGTGTCCTCATCAGGATTTCATTTACGGTATTAAAGGAGCGCTTGAATATGGGATTTGGCGAGCGGGGTCCGGCATGATAACACTGGGAGGAGAGATCGGCAGTTCCAACGACAATTTGAGCCACAACTTTTTTCTGGCTGCAAGATCAGCCTGGCATTATGGATGGCATGTCCGCCGGCTGGATACTTATGCAGGACTCTCGCTGGGAGTCAGATATTACATTAATCTTGACGATGTTTATTACCTGGACGGCAGTCATCATGACCAGGTTTATCCTGTCGCCGGCGCGTTTGTCGGAGCCTCCTATTTCCTGAATCGTCATTTCGGATTTAATGTAGAAGCCGGGTTTGATATTTCTATTGTACAGGTTGGGATCATTTTCAAGCTGCGCTGATAGATTGTCTCATCCGTTTACCCAGTTTTTCTTTTCCTGCTCCACATGATGCAGTTCAATCTGAACACCGAACTTATTTTTAAGATGCCGGGTCAGCGCATCTGCAGCATATACACTCCGGTGCTGGCCGCCGGTACATCCAAAGCTCACCATCAGGCTTTTGAAACCGCGTTTGATATAATCTTCCACGGAAATATCCACAAGATCGAAGACACTGTTCAGGTATTCCGGCATTTTGGTTTCCTGTTCCAGGAAATCACTGACTTCTTTATCCCTGCCGGTTTTGGCTTTGAATATTTCCTGACGACCGGGATTTAAAATGCCACGGCAATCAAAAACGAATCCACCGCCATTTTCCGATGAATCCGCCGGAATCCCTTTTTTATAGGAGAAACTGTTGATGTGCACCAGAAGCGGCGTTTCCGAATTCGCCCGGAGCGGCACGAAGCGCTCGATCACCTGGTCTTCCACGATGAGGTGAAGCACCCTTTCAAACTCCGGCAGATCCCTCCCGGTGAAATGATGATGCAAAAAGGATCGCAGATTTTTTAGCCCCAGCGGAATGCTGATGAGAAAATGGGCCTTGCGTTCAAACAATCCGCGAAATCCATAAGCGCCAAGTACCTGCATCAGGCGGATCAGCACGTACCCGCGATATTGCCTGGCAAAACGTTCGCGGTCCATTTTCCGATCCAGCTCTTCTTCCACCACGTCCATATAATATCCCAGCAGGTCGTTTTTCCAATCATCGGGTAATTCCGCTTTTGCCTGCCAGAGCATGGAAGCCACATCGTATTGCAGCGCGCCCTTCATGCCGCCCTGGTAGTCAATAAAATGAACTTTTTCCTCTTCTATCATGATATTCCGGCTTTGAAAATCGCGGAACATAAAATATTTATAATCCACTTCACTGAGATCGGAAGCGAAGTTTTCAAAATCAGCAATGAGTTTTTCCTTGTCGTAGGGAAGCTGCAGCGTATCCAGGAAATAATATTTAAAATACAACAGATCGCTGAGGATGGCCTGCTTCCCGAATTCACTGGACGTAAGGCACCAGTTATCGTAATCGAGTCCTTCATCGCCCCGGATTTGGAAATGCGCCAGGGATTTCAGGCTTTGCTTAAACAAATCGAATACGTACGGCGTAAATCCGTGTTCCTCGAGTTTGTTTAACAGGGACGCATCTCCGAAATCTTCCTGTATATATAAGGTTCCTTCCGCATTCACCCCATAGATCTCCGGCACCGGACAACCCTTGCTTTTAAAATGCCGGCTGAACCGGACGAAAGTCTGATTTTCCCTGATGTTAATGCCATAGGTGGCAATATAACTTTGTGTTGCCGTATGGATGCGGTAATAGATCCGTATACTCCCGGATTGCGGAATCTTTTTAATGGAAACAAGCGGCTCTTTACGATAACCGGCAAACAATCCGGCGATCTCTTCATTAATATTTTCCATAGTCATTCGTGAAACGATTGCTTAAGTAACTACCGTTATTTCCGGTGTTGCCACCGGCGTTTTTTCTTTCTCCCGCCGCTGTTGTTCACTGATCAGTTCGGCCAGCAGGGCCGTCCAGCCGGTCTGCTGGCAAGCTCCCAGCCCCTGCCCGCTATCTCCATGAAAATATTCATAAAATAGACTCAGATGCTCATTGCCCGGTTGTTGATAAAACCAGTTGTATGGACCATATTGCGGGATGGCGCCCGATTCGTCGGGCTGAAACAGACTGATCACCCGCCGGGTGAGGAAATCGGCTACTTCTTCCAGGTTGAGATAGTGACCCGAACCTGTCGGGCATTCCACTTTCAGCGCATTGCCATAAAACTGACCGTATTTCCGTATGGACTGAATGATCAGGTAGTTGATCGGCATCCATACCGGCCCGCGCCAGTTTGAATTTCCACCAAAGAGATTGGAAGTGGAATCACCGGGATCGTATTGAATAGTATAGCTGATATTGTCAATGGTGACCGAATATGGATTTTTCTCATGGTGTTTGGACAAAGCCCTGATTCCGCCCGGTGACAGGAATTCTTCCTCATTCAGTAATCTGACCAGCAGGCTGACAAGCCTTTCCCTCGGGATGAGTGAAAGCAGTATCGTGTCGCCATCGGTTTTTTCTTCATTGGGCCAGAATTTTTTGTTCTTCTGACGGTAATGTTCAAACCAGCTGATGCGCTTTTTGAAATCCACCAGTTTATCCAGCTTTTTCTTTTCAATTATGGACACGGCAAACAAAGTGGTGATGCCCACAATGGAATGAATACGAAGCTGCAGGGGAGCGGAACCGGCAATGGCCAGGGTATCATAAAAAAACTTATCCTCCTCATTCCACATACCCTGCTCATTCAGCGCCTCCGCGATCAGTACAAACTGTTCAAAAAATTTGGTGGCCGTGTCTTCGAATGACTTATCCTTCATGGCAATTTCCAGCGCCATGTCCATCATGTTCAGGGCATACATACCCATCCAACTGGTGCCGTCGGCCTGTTCAAGCTGCATTTGCCCGGGCAGTTCAATACTGCGGTTGAATACGCCAATATTATCCAGGCCCAGGAATCCACCTTCAAACATATTATTGCCACTCGGATCCTTGCGGTTAACCCACCAGGTAAAATTGATGAGCAGTTTTTGAAAGATCCGTTTAAGAAAATTGATATCCGCGTACCCGCTCTTCTGCTCCTCCGTTCGGTAAACCTGAAGGGCGGCCCAGGCCTGCACCGGCGGGTTCACGTCACTGAAATTCCATTCATAGGCCGGCAACTGGCCATCGGGTTTCATATACCATTCGCGCATGATGAGGAGCAACTGGTTTTTCGCAAAACCCGGATCCACCAGGGCCATGGGGATACTCTGGAATGCCATATCCCAGGCAGCATACCAGGGATATTCCCATTTATCGGGCATGGCGATGATGTCCTGATTTTTGAGGTGTTTCCAATCATGATTCCTCCCCGATAATTTTCCCTGATTCACCGGCGTGATGCCATCACTTTTAGCCAGCCATTTCTCCACGTCGAAGTGATAATATTGTTTGCTCCAGAGCAATCCGGAAATCGCCTGGCGCTGAAGTCTCTTCAGATGAGCATCGCCCTGCGGATCAAATATATTGTCATAAAAAGCGTCGGCCTCTGATTTGCGTTGCGGGAAAATTTTTTCAAATCCAAAAGTGAAAGGGTTCCCGATGGATTTATTCGAGAGCCGCAGAAAAACTGTTTGGGTTTTTCCCGCTTCAATATGATATTGATAAACCGGGGAAAATTTGGTTCCTTCTTTTTTCTTTCTCAGCTTCTCTATGTTTTTTCCCCGGATAAGCGCCTCATGAAATGCATCTTTTACAAAAATGGTTTCGTTCGGAATTCCGGAAACCTTTTCGGTATTGGTTTCATTATGCGTGTACCATTTATCCTTTGGGGACTGGAAATATAGATAATAGCTGCCCAGCCGGTGATGTTCCGCCTTTACTGAATTTTTATTGCGCTGGCTGATCCTGGGTTTTTTTTCCGGATCATTGTTCCATTTATTGTAAAACCATAATGTGGGAAGAACCGTGATATCGGCGGCCTCGTGATACCGGTTGCTGATATCAATCCGTATGAAAATATCATTGGCATTCTGTTTGGCATAAGTGACCAGCACGTCAAAATATTCATTTCTGTCGAAAATGCCGGTGTCGAGGATTTCATATTCCGGATCGCTCTTGGAGCGCATTCCGTTTTCCTCCCGGATCTTCTCATAAGGAAATGCCTGCTGCGGATATTTGTAGAGGTATTCCATATAATAATGAGAAGGAATATTATCCAGGTGATAATACAATTCCTTAACATCTTCGCCGTGGTTACCCTGCGTGTTTCCCAACCCGAACAATCGCTCTTTCAAAATCGGATCTTTGCCATTCCACAAGGCAACGGCAAAACAGAGGTTCTGGAAAAAATCGGAGATCCCCGCCAGGCCGTCCTCGCCCCATTGATATTGCCTGCAATGGGCATGATCATAAGGAAAATAATTCCAGGCATCCCCATAAGGTCCGTAGTCTTCTCTTACTGTTCCCCATTGCCGCTCGCTCAGGTAAGGGCCCCATTGTTCGAGGGGTATCTTTTTATAGGAATTTACGACCAGTCTTTTCTGCTCAATTGTCATAAGTGGATTCATCCGGTTTAAAATTACGATTTAGTTAACTAACGGATGAAGGATCTGTTTTGTACTGGTATTGTTTTTGAACCCATTCAGCCTGAACAACTATTAAATTCATCTTTAAATTTAGTCAGTATGGGAAAGTTAAGTGGTAAGAAGGTGGCCATCCTCACGGAGAATGGTTTCGAAGAAGTTGAATTAACAAGTCCCCGGAAAGCATTGATGGATGCGGGAGCAACGGTGCATATTGTGTCTCCGCAAAAGGATAAAGTAAAAGCCTGGAATCACGACCACTGGTCTGTTCAGCTTCCCGTAGATGTAAACCTCGAAGATGCAGATGCCGAGGACTACGATGCACTGATGATTCCGGGCGGGGTAATGAATCCCGATCAGATGCGGGCCAATCCCGATTGTGTGGATTTCGCGCAACAATTTCTGGAAGAGGGAAAACCGGTAGCCGCTATTTGTCACGGACCGCAATTGCTAATTGAAACAGGCATGCTGAGTGGAAGAAACATGACATCATTTCCTTCCATCAGAACCGACCTGGAAAATGCGGGTGTAAGCTGGGCGGATCTGGAAGTGGTAACGGACCGTGGACTGGTGACCAGCCGGAGTCCGGCTGATCTGGAAGCATTTAACAAAAAAATGATTGAAGAATTTGCGGAAGGCATTCATGAACCATCTCCTATGAACTGATCCGTCCCGTCTATATACACAGGTAGTCATCGTAAAAAGAACCACTGAAAAGTGGTTTTTTTATTGATATTTCTGCGAGAGATTATACAGGATCTTGTCCGAAACACTGTCAAGTGGCCGGTAAACCGTGTCCTGCATCCAATGACGCCGGAAGGCGTTCACTACGGCCATAGTATCCTTCACCTGATAACCGATCACCCGCAACGCCTGATATTCGTCAAATCCAGGTGGAACAATAACCCGGCTGGTATCATCATACCACTCCCCAAACCCATGATCCGCCAGCAGTTTCCAGGGAAAGCGCCAGTTGGGGTCCACTTTTCTTCCCGGAGCAATATCCCCATGACCAATGATGTTCTCCTGAGGAATCCTGTATTTCATTTTAAGCGTATCCAGCAGGGTGATCAGGCTGTTGATCTGTGGATCGGTAAAATCCTCAAATCCGTTATTGTCCAGTTCGATACCGATGCTGCAGGAATTGATGTCGGTATTCTGTCCCCATTTGCTGGCTCCGGCCTGCCAGGCGCGGAGATAATCATTCAGCATGTGATGAACCGTGCCATCTTTACAAATCACATAATGCGCGCTTACTTTTGATTGTTTGATCGTAAACGCGTGTAGGGTCTCGTTGCATGCATTCTGCGCCGTATGATGAATGATGATAAAATCAGGTTTCCGCAAATCGAAGTTGACTGTACCGATCCAATTTTCTTTTGACACTTCACCCGCATCTGGCGCCACTGTTTGAAAATAATTGGGCGGTTGTTCCCTGAGCCGCTGACTGAGCTCTTTTACCTGCTTTCTGTAAACCCGGTTCGATGCATGGTAAGGATTGGTCCGGCATCCTAAAATCAATATCGCAAAAAGCAGAAAGGATCTCCTGTTCATGCAGCTTTTTTAGGATGCAAAAATAAGCTCTTTCAATTGTCTTGCGTTATGAATAGCAGCTCCTTTTGCCGTATTGTTAAAATAGATATAAGCATGTGCCACGGCGGGAGATTGAAGTTTTTCCGCCATAGCCTTCATGATGTCTAAATCATATTCCGAATAGTACAGTTTTGGCACACCGTGATACCGGTAATAAACATTCGTAGTATTCAAAACGATATTGTCGGGAAGCGAAGGATGGCTGATTCCGCAAAACATAATTTTATGATCCGCGAGCGCAGCTTCAACATGATTTGTCCACCAGCCTGGATCACGGAATTCTACAGCGTTCAGGAATTTCTTATCCAGAGAACCGATAATTCTTTCCAATAACTCCGGAGAATAAACAAGCTGTTTCGGAAGTTGGAAGAGTACAGGGCCCAGTTTGTCTTTCAGACCTTCCGAAACTGTACCGTAAAAATCCTGCAACAGTCCTTCCGTATCCTGAAATTTTTTATAATGGGTGATCAGTCGCGGAGCCTTAACCGAAAAAAGAAAAACATCCGGACTTTGGTCAAACCAATTGCCTAGCATGGCAGGCGTTGGGAAACGATAGAAGGTTGTATTCAGTTCCAGGGTATTGAATTGGGTAGCATAAAAGGCAAACCAGCCCTTCTGCGGCAATTTTTCCGGGTAGAATTCTCCTTTCCACTCCTTATAAGAAAAGCCTGAACAGCCGATATAATATTTCATTTTATAAAACAAGAAAAAAACAGGCCAGGGTCATGGCATGATTGCCGGGCAGGCATGCTCTTTGCCTTCATCAACTTAAAACCCTTAAAAATGGAAAAACGCGTGTTTGGTGTAATTCTCACTGTGCTGGGAATTGCCGGATTGATCCTGGCAGCCTACCAATTTGTCCAGGGCAATACGGCGAGCAATCACAGCATACGGGCCGTGGTTATGTATGGCGTTCTTGGATTGCTCTTTTTCGTTGCCGGTATTGGTCTTATCCGGAGTACCCGCGATTTGTCCAACCGGGGCTAATACAAAATCATAGATATGGAGAAAACTTCCCTGCAATTGAATAAACCCTGGGATGTGGTAAGAAACCGTATCAAGGAGCAGAACATCGAATTAACGGATGAGGACCTTGATTTATCACATATTTCTCCGGTACTGACCGCCAACCTCATACAATGCATGCGTGATCTCGCCAAGGCTGCAATATTTTACCGTGTCCATCAGACATTCAAATAAATTTCCGTTTTCAACGGCCACCTTTTTCAATTTGAGGAGATGTTCTTCTGCTTTCGATTCATTGCGCTTGCGGAATTGCCGCAGGTTCTCAATTTGCCGGTCTTTTTCATCCCGGGTGCTCCGGATAATATTCCGCGGCGTTATTGTAGCAGACCCGGATCTATTTAAGAAAGTATTTACACCCACAATCGGCAATTCCCCGGTGTGTTTCAGGCTTTCATAATGGAGGCTTTCTTCCTGAATCTTATTGCGCTGATACATCCGTTCCATAGCGCCCATCACACCGCCCCTTTCCGTTAAACGATCAAATTCTTTCATAACAGCTTCTTCCACGAGATCGGTAAGTTCCTCAATCAGGAATGAGCCCTGAATAAAATTCTCCGTTTTTATTGTTCCCAGTTCGCGATTGATGATCAGCTGGATGGCCATCGCTCTGCGCACACTTTCTTCTGTTGGTGTTGTGACGGCTTCATCGTAGGCATTGGTATGAAGGGAATTGCAGTTATCATAGATGGCGTATAATGCCTGGAGGGTCGTACGGATATCGTTGAAGTCAACTTCCTGCGCATGCAGGCTCCGGCCACTGGTCTGAATATGATATTTCAGCATCTGGCTCCGTTTGTTTGCCTTGTATTTGTACTTCATGGCTTTTGACCAGATCCGGCGCGCCACACGACCGATCACACTGTATTCAGCGTCCATACCATTGCTGAAAAAGAAAGAAAGATTGGGTGCAAATTGATCTATATCCATTCCCCTGCTCTTGTAATATTCCACATAAGTAAATCCGTTGGCCAGCGTAAAAGCCAGCTGGGTGATGGGATTGGCGCCGGCTTCTGCAATATGATATCCGCTGATGGATACGCTGTAAAAATTACGGACGCTGTTTACATGAAAATATTCCTGCACATCACCCATTAGCTTCAATGCGAATTCTGTGGAGAAAATACAGGTGTTCTGTGCCTGGTCCTCCTTGAGAATGTCTGCCTGAACCGTTCCGCGTACCAGGCTGAGCGCCTTTGCTTTTAAAGTATCATAGACTTCTTTGGGTAATACGTCTTCACCGGACACGCCCAGCAGCTTTAATCCCAGCCCGCTATGGCCCTCCGGTAGTTTTTCTGAGCCCGGTTCAAGATATACCGGGCGATTGCCCGCAGCATATTGTTTGTCTATCTGCCGGTTCACCTGATCCCAGAGACCATTTTCTGAAATATACTTTTCGCATTGCTGATCAATGGCCGCATGCAGAAAAAAGGCCAGGATCATCGGAGCGGGGCCGTTGATCGTCATACTGACTGAAGTCGCTGGATCACAAAGATCGAAGCCGCTGTACAATTTCTTCGCGTCATCCACGGTACAAATACTCACACCGCTGTTTCCCACTTTCCCGAAGATATCCGGCCGCGGGTCCGGATCTTCCCCGTATAAAGTCACTGAGTCAAAAGCCGTGCTTAATCTTTTATAGGGCTGACCGGCAGACACGTAATGAAATCTTTTGTTGGTGCGTTCAGGCCCTCCTTCCCCTGCAAACATCCTGGTAGGGTCTTCCGATTCCCGCTTCAACGGAAAAACACCTGCAGTAAACGGAAAAGATCCCGGAACATTTTCCTGAGCCTGCCAGCGCAGGATATCGCCCCAGTCATTATATTTTGGAAGAACTACCCTGGGAATACGCGTTCCGGACAAGGTACTCGTAAAAAGAGATTGGGTGATCCGCTGATTCCGCACATTATAGCTGTACTGATCCTGCTGGTAAGATTTTATTTTTGCCGGCCAGTTCCTGATCAATTTCCGGCTTACCGGCGTGAGCCGGGCTTCATGGAAGGAGATCCGGTGCTGCAGAAGGTTCAGTAAATTTTCACTTTCCTTATCATCCTCTGGTTTTTCAACGGAAGCTTTTTTCCGCATCTCCTGCATCGCTCCCTGTAACTGATAAAGTGTGGTGGCTATCCGCGATTGTTCCTTTACCAGGTCATTATATTCAGTGATCGCTTCATGGATCTCGCTCAGGTACCTGATCCTGGAAGCCGGTATAATCGCCTTTTCGGTATGGGTCCTGATTTCCGGTAAATGAATTTCAGATACAAACCGGGTTCTGCATCGCTCGTCCAGCTTTTGCAGCAGCTGGTTGAACATCATTTGAGTGCCGGTATCATTGAATAAGGAAGCGGTTGTAGCTTGTACCGGTAATTCGCTATCCTTTGCCGTCCACAGGCCGTGGTTCCGTTTATATTGTTTCCGGACTTCAATCAGCGCATCGGCGGCTCCCGGCTTGTCGGATTTATTCAGCACGATCAGGTCAGCATAATCAAGCATATTGATTTTTTCGAGCTGGCTGGCTGCACCGTATTCAGGCGTCATCACATAAATACTCAGATCGCAGTAATCCAGAATGGATGAATCACTCTGACCCGTACCTGCGGATTCCAGGATGATCAGATCAAAGGCCGATGCGCGGCAAACATCCAGCGCTTCGCGAACATAAGGACTCAGCGCCACGTCGGCTTCCCGGGTGGCGAGGGAACGCATATAAGCCCTGGGAGAATGAATGCTGTTCATCCTGATCCGGTCTCCCAGCAACGCGCCGCCCGATTTTTTCTTAGAGGGATCTACAGAAATAACGGCGATGGTTTTATTTGCAAAACCCTGCAGGAAGCGGCGCACGATTTCATCGGTGACACTGCTTTTTCCCGCACCGCCAGTGCCCGTTATACCAATTACCGGCGAAGAAATGATACCCCCTTTGTCCGCAGCAGGAGAAAGCGTTTTTCCTTTAGGTTTTGTTCCGGCAAATCCATCCCTGTTTTCTTCTGTTTCAATATCGGCCAATTCGTTCTCTGCGATGCTGATTTCCCGGGCAATGCGGCGTATCTCCTTGTATTCGCCCAGCGGCGGAATCCCATTCCAGTGCGAAGCGGCTTTCCAGAATTGCTTTTCCTTTGGCGTGTCCGGATCGAATGTCTTTTTTATTTGACGGATAACGTCTTCGATCATGCCTTCGAGACCCATCGTACGGCCATCATCGGGAGAATAAATGCGACTGATACCGTACTCCTGCAGCTCTCTTATTTCAGACGGCAGGATGGTTCCACCGCCTCCGCCAAACAGCCGGATGTGTCCGCAGCCACTTTCCTCCAGCAGGTCTTTCAGATATTTAAAGAATTCGATATGACCGCCCTGGTAGGAAGTGATGGCAATGGCCTGAACATCCTCTTCTATGGCGGCCTCGGCGATTTCCCTCACGCTCCGGTTATGCCCGAGGTGAATCACTTCCACTCCTTTGCTCTGAAAGATCCGGCGCATGATGTTGATGGCAGCATCATGCCCGTCGAACAGCGAGGTAGCCGTTACGATCCTCAATCGTTGCGTAGCGCTTTCCATAAAGAAACCAGCTGATAATCAACAAATTTAGCGCAAAAAGCTAATGGGTGTTAGTTTTTTAAGGCGGCAACTATATACGTGTTGGGACAAGGCTAATCGTTTCAAATCACCTATAAAAGAGCTCTTGATTCTTCCCCCGGGAGGTTAGTGAAAATATAAAGAGGGAGTATTCATTTTAAGATTATCCCAAGGTATTAATAAGGTTCTAATAAGTAAAATACCTTATAATGATCTATTGATTACTTGTAAT
>JAUZOD010000002.1 GCA_030706635.1 Bacteroidota bacterium | reverse complement strand
GCAACTGACGGATAAGATCCAGCAGGATGCGCTGTTTATCTTTAACCAGGACTGGAGTAAACTCAGTGAGATCAAATTGCATCTGAAAGGAACCCCTTTCCAGATCAAGGTCTGGGAAGCCCTTCTGAAAATCCCTATGGGAGAAGTATCCAGCTATACCGGCATTGCGGAAAAATTAAATAATCCGAAAGCGTCCCGCGCCGTGGGTTCGGCAATAGCCCGCAATCCCGTCGCTTTTTTAATCCCCTGTCACCGGGTAATCAAGGCCACCGGAGAATTCGGACAATATCACTGGGGGAGCACCCGTAAAACAGCCATGATCGGATGGGAAGCCGCCAAAACCCTGATGCCCTGAGCTAAACCGTTGCAACAGGGAACCCGGATATTTAATGATCTGATAACAATTCGGAAATCTGTACATCACAGGCTTTTTCTTATTTTATAGACCGTTGGCGCTGGTTCAATCGCACGAAAATAAAGACCCACGCACATGAAACATATCAGCTATTTTTTTACAAAACTCGGCATCCGGATTTTTCTCACCCGTTTGTCCGGCTTCAACCCGGCATTGAAAAGCTTTAAAACCCATTGATGGATCATCCTCCGGCAGCAACCCGGTTGAAAATACTTTATGCCATACAGGGCACCGGCAATGGACATCTGAGTCGGGCAAGGGATATCATCCCCCTGCTCCGGGAAAAAGGGGATCTGGATATTCTGATCAGTGGAAGTCAGGCCGACGTTGGGCTTCCTTACCCGGTTAAATATAAACTCAGCGGACTGAGCTTCATCTTCGGCAAAAAGGGGGGCATTGATTTAATGGCTACTTTCCGGAAGAGCAATCTGAAACGACTATACCAGGAGATGAAAATTCTTCCGGTTGAAGACTATGACCTGGTGATAAACGATTTTGAGCCGGTGAGCGCCTGGGCGTGCAGAATGAAGCATAAAGCATGCATCGGCCTTAGCCATCAGGCTGCCGTTATCAGCAAAAAATCGCCAAAACCAAAAAAGAAAGACCCTATAGGGAAATCCATATTATTTAATTATGCCCCGGTTACCAGCGCTTACGGATTCCATTTTGAAGCTTATGAAAATTCAATTTTCACGCCGGTCATCCGCAGCCAGATCCGGAATGCCATCGCAGAAGATAAAAAGCATTCCACCGTTTACCTCCCGGCATACAGTGATCAGCGGATCATCAGGGTCTTGCGTGAGATAAAAAATATTGAATGGGAGGTATTCAGCAAACACAGCAGGAAAGAATATAGGGATGGGCAAATTCATGTTCGGCCGGTTCAGAATGAAGCATTTGTTGAAAGTCTGATCACCTGTTCCGGGATCCTTTGCGGAGCTGGTTTTGAAACGCCTGCAGAAGCGCTGTTTTTAAAAAAGAAACTGATGGTGATTCCGATGAAAGGTCAGTATGAACAACAATGTAATGCCGCGGCTGTTCATAAGCTCGGCGTACCAGTGCTGAAAAGTTTAAAGAAAAAACACCATAACCAGATAAAAAAATGGACAAGATCAGATCAATCCATATCGGTTCATTATCCTGACCATACCGAAGCCATTCTGGATATGATCATCCATGAATACAGAAATAAAAAAGCAGATCCAGAAATTCCTCCACACAGCCCCATTCATTCAGTGAAAAGACTCCGGGAAAAAAGCCTTGGAGCGATCTTAAATCAACTGGCAAATAAATAACATGCAAATATCCAGGAAGGATTTTGGTCCGGAATTCCATTGGGGTGTTTCTACTGCAGCGCATCAAATAGAAGGGGGATATTCCGCAGATGGCAAGGGGCTTTCTATCTGGGATGTCTTTTCTCAAAAAAAGAAAAAGATCCTCGGCAATCACCATGGAAATATTTCCTGTGATTTTTATAACCGTTACCCGGAAGACATCGCACTGATGGCGCGGTTAAATATTTCCAATTACCGGTTTTCCATTGCCTGGAGCAGAATATTTCCTTCCGGCAGCGGCCCTGTCAATCAAAAAGGAATTGATTTTTACAACCGGCTGATCAATCTCTGCCTGGAATTGGATATTCAACCCTGGATCACGCTTTATCACTGGGATCTGCCGGATACGCTGGAAAAAAAGGGTGGGTGGACGAACCGCGAAATCATCCATTGGTTCAGCGATTATGTTGCCTGCTGCATTGAACGATTCGGCGACCGGGTAAAACACTGGATAGTTTTGAATGAACCCATGGTATTTACAGGCGCCGGGTATTTTTTGGGCATCCATGCCCCGGGTAAAAAGGGGCTCTCCAATTTCTTATCCGCGGCGCATCATGCGGCGATATGTCAGGCAGAAGGAGGAAGAATTATTAAATCCCTTCGCGGCAGCTGCAAAGTGGGAACTACCTTTTCGTACTCCCATGTGGAACCATTCCGGAATACGGAGAAAGACCTTATCGCAGCCAAAAAAACGGACGCCCTCCTGAACCGGATGTTCATTGAACCCCTGCTCGGCATGGGATACCCCTTTAGAGAGGTCAGGATGCTCCGGAAAATCGAAAACTACTACAAACAGGGCGATTCGGCCAGGCTGGCTTTCGAGATGGACTTTCTGGGCTTACAGAATTATACCCGCGAATTGGTTCGTCATGCACCCTTCATGCCTTTTGTAAAAGCCAGGATCATCAAAGCCAGCAAAAGACAGGTTGAACATACTTTAATGGATTGGGAAGTATACCCGCCGGCAATTCATCACGCGCTGCTGAGATGGAGCAAATACAAAAACGTGAAGGAAATTATTATAACGGAGAATGGAGCGGCATTTGCGGATATCTGTAAAGCCGGTACCGTCAGTGACTACAAAAGAATTCAATATCTAAAGGACCATATTGAGCAGGTTCTGATAGCGAAAAGAGAAGGTGTTCCGGTGAAGGGTTATTTTGTCTGGACCCTGATGGATAATTTTGAATGGGCAGAAGGCTTTCATCCGCGGTTCGGGCTCGTATATGTAAACTTTGAAACCCAGGAAAGAATAATAAAAGACTCGGGAAAATGGTATGGCAATTTCTTAAGAGTATCAGATCATCCTGCAGAACCGGCATAAATTACCGGATATCCCGCAATCCCACCATCTGGTGTTTTTCCTGATCCCATATCTTCAACCGGAGGCAGGCCATAATGGCTCTGGGATTCAAAGAGGTCCTTTTACAGTTCTGTAATTCTTTAAAATCTTTCATCACTTCGGGCAACCGGTAAAAGGGGATCTTGGAATTGAGATGATGAATATGGTGATAACCGATATTCCCTGTGAGCCAGGCCATGACGGGGTTCATCATCATATAACTGGAAGATTCCATGGCCGCTTTTTCATAAGCCCATTCATTATTTTCGGCAAACGTGACACCGGGGAAATTATGCTGTGCATAAAATAGATATGCCCCCAGGCCAAAGGCAACAATAAAAGGCAGGAAGAAAAGGCAAAACCAGATCTGCCAGCCCAGGAATATAAAAATACATACCGAGGCTGCTATATGCAATATCAGGGCAACCAGGGAATCAAAATGTTTTCGCGGATTACTCACAAAAGAGGCAATGCACATACCAAAAATAAACATCGAGAAATAGCCGAGTCCAATAGTCAGCGGATGGCGAACGGCCAGGTACCCGAATTTCTGCCGGGGAGACATCTCCTGGAATTTCTTCCGGGTAGCAATGGGGTAAGATCCAATACTCGCGCTGAACAATTTAGAATTGTGCTTGTGGTGATGATCGTGGGACCGCTTCCAGATACTGGTTGGCGAAAGAATATAAAACCCAAAAGCCGTCATCAGCACATCGGCCATTTTTGAATGGGTCAAAATGGAGTGATGCTGATGATCATGATAAATAATGAACATCCTGACGAGCAGCAGACCGGCCAGCACACCGAACAATAATTTTACGGCCAGGTAAGGAATAAAAATAATTCCTGCGAAAACGAACGCCAGAATTAGAATGGTAGATAACGTGTAAAGCCAGCTCTTGGTTCTAACCTCTTTTGCGTAGGGGCGTGTGGCTAATATAAGTTCCTTACCGTGAAGCATATTTTTGAAAATTAACTTAATTTCTGCTGTGTTTCCACCTTCTGTGTGTCCACAGCCAGGTCTCGGGCTGCTTTCTGATATCTGCTTCCAGTTTTCCGGTATGCAATTCGGTGATCTCCCCCAATCTGCTACTATCCGCCGGCAAAGGTAATTCTATTCTCTCAGCATGCATACTGTAATAACCCCTTTTAACTCTTTTAATGGCTACATACACCACAGGATAACGGATCTTTAACGCAATCTTTTCAATGCCCAGAAAAACCGGCGTATCCTGGTTCAGGAAGTTCATCCAGTAAGCCCGGTCAGGCTGCGGCGACTGATCGGCAATAAACGCTGTGGCGCTGAGTTCATCCCGGTTGTTCAACATGTCCCTCAGGGTATCTTTCATCGCAATCAGTTTGGTTCCGAAACGGGTGCGCATTTTATAAACCAGCCCGTTGAAGTATTTATTGCTCAGCGGATGATAAATCACATACAGCTGATGTTTACAAACCAGGCTGAAAGAGTTTCCAGCCCACTCCCAGTTTCCCTGATGTCCCATCACCACCATGATGCTTTGGTTTTCTGCCGCCAGCTCACCAAAAAGACGCAGGGAATCAGCGTCCAACCAGCAATGCTTAAGCATCGTTTTCGGGGAAATGCTGAGGGTTTTGAATGTCTCCAGAAAAAGATCACAGAAATAACGGTAAAACCGCCGGGCGATGGCAAGGATTTCCTTCTCCGTTTTTTCAGGAAAGGAATTTCGCAGATTCTGCATAACGACTCTTTTCCGGTAACCCAGCACATAATACAACAAATAATAAACGAGATCAGACAGCAGATAAAGCAGCGAAAATGGTAAAACCGAAAGCAGGTAAATAAAAGGAAGGGTGAAATAGTAAAGGACTGCAGGCAAGGTTGTCAATTCAATTCGATCAAAGATAAGCGTAATTTAGAGCACGGGTTCCGGTATTAACATTAAAAACGCCCTGGCACGACACAATAAATCCGGAAAGGATCCGTTATCTTTTGTTATTATTTCCCCAGATGAAACTGAAACCCGGACCTGCTTTTCTGATCGCTTTCATGACACTGATCGTTTCCGGTTGCAATAAGAAAAACCCATTAATAACAGATACCCCGGCGGATTATTATCCTCTTCAGGTAGGTAATTATATCATCTACCGGATGGATTCGATCAAATTCATCAATGTAGGCTCCTCGGATACCGTGATCAGTTATCTTGCCAAGGAAGTGGTGGATGATACACTTTCGGATAATCTCGGGAGGCCCGGTTTCCGGATAATCCGTTACCTGAGCGATACCACGGGAACCGCACCCTGGACGCCGTCCATTGCTTATATGGTTACAGCAACCCGCAATTCGGTCGAAACAGTGGAAAACAATCTCCGCATTATCAAACTGGTTACGCCGGTTCAGGACTATCTTTCCTGGCTGGGGAACGCCTATATTGATACCAAGTCCGATACATCGCAGGTTCCATATATGGATGGCTGGAATTATACCTATGCCAATACCGGACTTCCATACGATGTGGCCGGCGGCACCGTTCCCGCTACGGTTACCGTGAACGAGGCAGATGAAACAACGGGAAATGCGAATACTTATACGCAGACCACCTTCAGCCAGGAGATATACGGGAAGGGCATAGGTCCGATTTACCGAAAATTCTTTCATTCCGAATACCAGTCACCCAATGCCAGCAATCCGGCCGGCGCTACCGTCGGATACGGTCTAACCTTCAGTATGGTGAGTCATAACTAAACGAATCTTTTCTTAAATCTACCTGCAAACAGGGAGTCTGCGCGTTCACGATACCCGGTAATCATTTCCTGACCCGTTCGCTGAAGGCTGCCGTCTTCCAGCATGCGTTCCAGTATTTGTTCATTCTCTGCAGCAAAAACCGAACAGGTGATATACACCAGGGTCGCTCCGGGTTTTAAACACCGGATAATATTCGAAAGCATTTGCTGCTGCCGGTCCCGGTAGCTTTCCACTTTTTGCGGATCAAAGAAATATAGTGATTCCGGCGTACGGCTCCAGGTGCCGCTGCCGGTGCAGGGCAGGTCTGCCACAATCAGGTCAAATGACTGCTTCGGAAGATCTTTTTCCAAAGTAAGGTCCATCATCAAAGCCTGATACCGGCTTATGCCCGCCTGTACAAACCGGATCCGCAGATTCTCCAGTATTGATTTGCGTATGTCACTAACCGTTAGATCCAGTGTAGGATAAAGATCGGCGAGTAAAATCGACTTGCCGCCACTGGCGGCGCAGCAATCCCAGGCCCGGATGATTTTTTCCGGGTCTAAATCCGGTATGCACATCAAACGACCCGTTTTCTGGGAACTCAAATCCTGTACAACAGCATCGCGGTTGAGATCAATCACGTCTTCAAGCCGCGTTCCATTGAAAAAGGAGTAGCTTTTAAAAAGCAACCCTTCGCCCGGATCCTGTTCCCTGAAAACAAGTTTTCCCTTCCCCAGTTTTTCAGACACAGTTTGCTCCTTCCCCGCACGCACCCGGATAAAGAGGTCCGGTTTTTTTAAGAAAGATAAACAGAATTGCCGATGGTCGATACCCTCGCTGAGCAGGTTCTGCCAGGGGAAAATCTGTTCTATAGAAAAATCAGGGTATTTTTCCTGCAGGAGACGGATTTTATCTTCCAGGGTCCGGTCTATGGCTTCATTCCATTCGGGGATCAGGTATTGCAAGGCCTCCATGGGCGTTTCATTACAGAGAAATAATCCGGAAAGGATGCGTTCGTGAACCGGAATATTTTTCAGGGAATGCCCCAGGCGGTAAAAGCAATAAACCATTTCACTCACCAGCTTACGGTCGCGGGAACCCATTTGCGGGTTCGCACGGAAAAACTCTTTGAGCCAGATATGTAATGGCTTTTCGCCGGAATATGCGTCTATGATCCGTACGGCATAACGAAGCAGATTGTCAAATTTCATGTAAACGCATCAACGGGACTGAATATGGAGGAAAATTAAAGTTCGAGCAGCGTCTTTACCGGATCCTTCCCAAATAACAATTGTTCGGGATTCTCCAGCAGTTCCTTAATCCGCACCAGAAAACTCACGGACTCTCTTCCGTCGATGATGCGGTGATCATAACTGACAGCCAGGTACATCATTGGGCGTGCCACGATCTGGCCATTCAACACCACAGCCCTTTCCTCTATCTTGTGCATACCCAGGATTGCAGACTGCGGAATATTAATGATCGGGGTAGACATCAGGGATCCAAACACGCCGCCGTTGGTGATGGTAAACGTACCACCCTGCATTTCTTCCATGCTCAATTTATTATCGCGTGCTTTGCCGGCCAGCTCCACCACCTTCTTTTCAATCTCTGCCATGCTCAGGCTCTCTGCATTCCGGATCACCGGAACCACCAGTCCCTTTGGCGCAGACACAGCGATGGAAATATCGCAGTAATCGTGGTAGATCAATTCATCTCCGTCAATATAAGCATTCACGGCGGGCCAATCCTGCAGCGCAAAACAAACGGCCTTGGTGAAAAAACTCATAAAGCCCAGATTCACACCGTGTTTCTCTTTAAATTTCTCTTTGTATTTCGTGCGCAGGGTCATGACCTGGCTCATATCCACTTCATTAAAAGTGGTGAGCATGGCCGTGGTATTTTTTGCTTCCACCAGTCTGCGCGAAACCGTTTTGCGCAGATTACTCATCTTCTCCCTGCGGCTTTCGCGGCCGAATAACGGTTTACCAGGCAAGCGGCCCGGACTATTCAGCGCTTCGAGTACATCATGTTTTACAATTTTTCCATTGGCTCCGGATGCCGTAATGGAACTCCTGTCCACTTTTTTATCCGTAATGATGGCCGCAGCCACCGGCGTTGCTTTCTGATCTGCGGAAGCCGGATGACCCGCAGGTTCCTGTACAACCGGATGCCTGGCCGTGATTTCAGGAGCCGCTTCCTTTTTTATCGTGTCAGCATTTTTATTGGCCGCAACGGCTTTTTCAGCCGCGGGTTTTTCAGGTTTCGCCGCAGATTCATCAATCTGGGCCACCACATCTCCTATTTTTAAAGTATCTCCCTCCTTTCCCACGGTTTTCAAGGTTCCCGCTTTTTCAGCATTCACTTCAAAAGTAGCTTTCTCGCTTTCCAGTTCAGCAATCACTTCATCCCGGTCAACATATTCCCCGTTGTTTTTTAACCATTTCACCAGGGTGACTTCATTAATGGATTCGCCAACGGACGGGACTTTAA
Organism: Bacteroidota bacterium; assembly: GCA_030706635.1. Classification (GTDB taxonomy): domain Bacteria; phylum Bacteroidota; class Bacteroidia; order Chitinophagales; family Chitinophagaceae; genus Puia. Next base: position 127,857 of record JAUZOD010000002.1, on the reverse strand, counting down.
TATCGATCATCTGCTATTGATTTTACGGGGACGAAGATAATTTATTTAACCTGGAAGCGATTCGATTTCGTTTGATCAGATACTGAATGCGGTTTCAATGATCTCCGCCTGTTCCTGGGCATGCACTTTGGCGTAGCCGGTAGCAGGAGAAGCTCCCGGCTGACGGCTGATAAATCCATAGTTGATATTCTTAAGATTCATTTGCAGGAAGGAGGCAGCGCCCATGTTCAGAGGCTCCTCTTGTATCCAGAACCAGGTAGCGTTGTGGTATTTCTTATATAACTCATCGAGTTGGTTTGTGGGCAGCGGATACAACTGTTCCAAACGGAGAATGGCAATATCTCTCCGGTTGTCTTTCAGTTGCCTTTCTGCCAGATCGAAATAAATTTTCCCCGAGCAGAACAAAACTTTTTTAACCTGGGCAGGTTCTCCGGCAAACTGATCATCAATCACCTCCTGGAATCTCCCGCTGGTAAATTCGGAAATCTTAGAGTAAGTACCCGGATACCGGAGATAAGCTTTTGGGGAAAAATCAATCAGCGGCTTCCGGAACGGCCAGGCCAGCTGCCGGCGCATCGCGTGGAAATAATTGGCAGATGTGGTAATATTGGTAATCACCAGGTTCAGCTCTGCACACATTTGCAAAAACCGTTCTATGCGGGCGCTGCTGTGTTCGGGGCCCTGACCCTCATAACCATGCGGCAGCAGCAACACCAAACCGGTCATCCGCTGCCATTTCTGTTCTCCCGCTGCAATAAACTGGTCAATCATAATCTGGGCTCCGTTGCAGAAGTCGCCGAACTGGGCTTCCCAAATCACCAGGGCACTGGGATTTGCCAGGGCATAGCCATATTCAAACCCCAGGGCGCCATATTCGCTGAGCAGGGAATTGAAGATTCTGAATTTACCCTTAGCATCCGGAATCCGGCTGAGCCGGTTATAGGACTCGTCTGTTTTTTCATCCCGCAGCACAGCGTGACGATGGGAGAAGGTACCCCGTCGCACATCCTGTCCGCTCATCCGCACATCCTTTCCGTCCAGCAGGATACTTCCATAGGCAAGTAGTTCCCCGGAAGACCAGTCGAGCTTTTTTTCTTCATTAAATAATTTCACCTTATCCTGCAGGAGCTTGTCTATTTTCCGGATGGGCGTGAACGTGTCGGGCCATTTCATCATGGCGTCAAAAACCTTTTTCAGATCCGCTTCTGAAATAGCGGTATCGGGAGATCTGTCAAAATCCTCTGCCGTGGCGCGGCGAAGGCTTTTCCACCAGATCTCCGGTTGCTGGTAGTTGTAAGGAAGTGGTTTTTGTTTTACTTCATCCAGCCTTTCCTGCAAATCATTCCAGAATTTTTTCTCCATGCCATTGGCCAGCTCCTTTGCATCCGCTTCCCCATTCTCCATAAGAAACTGGGTATATACTTCGCGCGGGTTGGGATGTTTTTCAATTAACGCGTACATGGTGGGCTGTGTAAATTTCGGATCATCCCCTTCATTATGTCCGTGCCGGCGGTAACAAACCATATCCACAAAAAAATCCGCATTAAATTCCTGGCGGTAACGGGTGGCAATCTCTGCGCATTTAACGGTTGCTTCCGGATCGTCGCCGTTCACGTGCAATACAGGCGCATGGAGAGCAGCAGCCAGCGAGGTGCAGTAATCAGAACTGCGGGCTTCGTCGAAATCTGTGGTGAATCCGATCTGGTTATTGATTACAAAATGAATCGTACCCCCTGTATTGTAACCCTTGAGATCACACATCTGTAATACTTCGTAAACGATGCCCTGGCCGGCCAGGGATGCATCCCCATGAATTAATATCGGGAGAATCTTATCGTAATCACTTTGATACAACACATCGGCTTTAGCCCGGGCAAAACCCACCACCACGGGATCCACTGCTTCCAGGTGGGACGGGTTGGGCATGAGTTTTATGTGTACAGTCTTGTTATTCGGTGTAATCAGCTCACTGCCAAAACCCAGGTGGTATTTCACGTCGCCGGTACCCATGGTCTGATCCACTTTTGCCGTGCCTTCAAATTCACTGAAAATCTGTTCATAGGTCTTGCCGAGAATATTCGCCAGAATATTCAGCCTTCCGCGGTGGGCCATGCCCATAACCACTTCCTGTACTTCGTGGTCGGCGGCAGTATTGATGATGGCATCAATCGCCGGAATGGTGGTTTCCCCGCCTTCCAGTGAAAACCTTTTCTGGCCAATGTATTTGGTATGAAGGAATTTTTCAAACATCACCCCTTCATTCAGCTTTTCGAGGATGCGCTGCTTTTTCTGGAGCGGGAGCGGATCCAGGAATTTTTTCTCCATTTCATTGGTCAGCCAGTCAATCTTTTTCTGGTCACTGATGTATTTGAATTCAATGCCCACATGCCAGGCATAACATTTCTGCAGGTGGCTGAGGATATTCCGCAGGCTGGTCGTACCCAGGCCGATCAGGTTTCCCGCAAAAAACTGCTTATCCAGGTCTTCTTCCGTAAATCCGAAAAAACCGATGTCCAGATTCGCGCCACGATCCTTCCGGGGCCGGATCGGATTGGTCTTAGCCACCAGGTGACCCTTATTCCGGTAACCGAGAATCAGCCGGTAGGCGCCCAACTCTTTTTTCCAGTCAACGCCGTCTGCGGTTTTCATACCAGCGTCTTTGGCAGGCGTTGCCGCAGCGGTGTGTGAATCTCCGTTCCTGCCCTGGGAAATGGCAAAATCAAAGCCCTCAAAGAACTTTTTAAACTCAGGATCAACGCTTTGCGGGTCCTTTATAAAATCCTGATATAGACCTTCAATAAAGGCCGGAGAGGAATTGGTAATAAATTGTACGTCTTTCATCTTGGAGAATGTATGTAGTTCAGAGGATAATGACGCCGGCTTCGGGTTTATTTTGCCCCCGGGTCAGATGACAATGGAAACTGCTCTGCAAGTTCATCACCCGCAGGCGATTATTAAAATTTTATCCGGAAAGATTCATTAAAATTTGCCGTTTAATCGCTTTGCAAATATCGGCAAAAGAAAGTTCGGGATTAATTTTCGGTATTTCCCTGGTTTTCCTACCTTTGCCGTCCAAATTTTCGAATTCATGGCTAATCATCAGGCAACAAAAAAAGATGTCCGGAAAGCAACCAAACGCAGGGAAAGGAACCGTTATTATGGCAAAACCACGCGAAATGCTATCCGGGATCTGAAAGTGATCAAGGAACAGAAAGAAGCTGGTGAAAAATTGCCAGAGATTGCCTCCCTGGTTGACCGTTTAGCCAAGAAGGGTGTCATTCACAAAAATAAAGCGGCCAACCTGAAGAGTAAACTGGCACGGAGAGTGAACCAGTTGGCTGCTGCTAAATAATTCTGTAAGTTACACTTTCTGAAAAGCATCCGGGGCGGATGCTTTTTCGTTTAAAATATCATCAGGTCATCTCAAAACCAGGAAGGTTCATTTTTATATCCTGACCACGATTTTTGCAAAGATCAGTTTTTCAGCCATGCATCGTCCCGGAGCCAGTCTTCCAATCGGGCGGACCAGTTTTTCAGAGATACATATTCCGAACGTTTGCCCATGTTGAAAGCGTGGGCGCCATTTTGGTACAAGTGCATTTCTACGGGCACTTTTGCCGTTCTGTGTAACAACAGCAATCGCACGATGGATTCGGAGCAGCAGGGATCTCCGTTGGCTGCCAGCAAAAATGTGGGGGGCGCATTGGCGGGTACAGAATCGGGAACTGCCAACGGACCCGGGTAAATCAGGATCTGGAAAGCGGGACGCGCCGAAAGCCTGTCAATTCCGTCGGCATTTGTGGAATGGCTTTCATTGAAATGATAGGACACCCAGCCCGACACTTCGCCGCCGGCAGAAAATCCCATCACGCCCAGCCGGGCGGTATCAATAGCATATGTTCCGGCAAGGCTTTTTGCCAGCCTCATGGCGCGGAATATATCCTGCTTTACATTTTCCATTCTGTAAGGTGAATTCGGTTCCCGGAACAAACGGTACTTCAGGACGAAAGCAGTGACGCCGATACTGTTCAAAAATTCAGCGGCATCTTTTCCCTCCGCGTTATATACGAGATTGGTATGGCCTCCCCCGGGACAGATAACCACGGCTGCGCCGTTTGCTTTTTCTTTTGGTGGCAAAAACACCGTCAGCGTTGGGTTATTTATATTTCTTACCCACCAGTCTTTAGCCTGTTCTGGCTGGTTTTTCAGATTTTCAAATCCCGGCGCCCCATTTTTCCATAACGGGATGACCGTACCGTCCTGGGCCGGCAATCCGGTGGACGCCATGATAATGCACGCCAGGGAGAACAGCGATGATCGCAATAAGTGCGTTTGTTTCATGAAGCAATTGTTTTAAGAATCAGATTGGACAGGCTGTCTTTCACCTTTACCGAAATCAAAGGGCAACAGGGCGGGACTGCTTGCAGGATATACCGGGTCGTGATATTAAACAGCTCACGCCTCCTTCCCGTGACATTGCTTGTATTTCTTTCCGCTGCCGCAGGGGCATGGATCGTTTCTCCCTACTTTGGGGCCAACTTTTATGGGCTCCTGTTTTTGGTTTTCTGAGGGATCATAATAGTCCCTTCCTTCATCCGTAATCACACCGGCAGCGGATGGAGTGCCCACGAGTTCATCTTTTCTGATTTTCATCCGGCTCATATCCGTTTTCTGCTCCCGGGCTTCTTTGATGGGTGCGTGCTGTTCCACCGGAATAGCGCAATGACAAAGAAAACTTACGATGTCTTTATTCATGGTGCTGTCCATCTGCCGGAACAGGTCGAAGGCTTCCATCTTGTAAATCACCAGCGGATCCTTCTGCTCGAGGTAGGCGGTCTGCACACTTTGTTTCAGGTCATCCATGGACCGGAGATGTTCTTTCCAGGCATCATCAATGATCGCCAGGGTGATCTGCCTCTCTACGGCATTCATCAGTTCACGGCCCTGGGTGTCTAGCGTTTTCTGGAGATTGGCCATTACATTGATCACCTTCTTTCCGTCACTGAAGGGAACCACCACGTTCTCGATATGACGGCCCTGGGTGAGTAAAATATTTTTAAAAACCGGCACCGCATCCCGCTGTACATCTCCCATTTTTCTTTCATAATTCAGGGTGCCCTCATTGTACAGCTTATCCGTGAGGGCCACGGCGTCACCTCTCTGAAATTCTTCTTCCTCAATCGATGTATCCACACCGAAATTCACAATCACGGCCAGTTTGAAGCCTTCGTAGTCATCCCCCTCCTTAAATGAATTGACCAGCCCTTCCGCCACAACATAAAAGGCATTATCCAGATCCAGGGCAAGCCGGTCGCCAAACAGTGCATGACTTCTTTTCTTGTAGATGACGTTCCGTTGTTTGTTCATCACATCATCGTATTCCAGCAAACGCTTACGAATACCGAAGTTGTTTTCCTCCACCTTTTTCTGAGCGCGCTCGATGCTTTTGGTCACCATGCTGTGCTGGATTACCTCACCCTCTTTGTAACCCATCTTGTCCATCAGCGAGGCAATACGTTCGCTGCCAAACATGCGCATCAGGTCATCTTCCAGCGCAGAATAAAACTGCGTGGTTCCCGGATCACCCTGACGACCGGCACGACCGCGTAACTGCCTGTCCACACGCCGGCTTTCATGCCTTTCTGTGCCGATGATGGCGAGTCCGCCCGCCTCTTTCACTCCGGGGCCAAGTTTAATATCTGTACCGCGGCCTGCCATATTGGTGGCGATGGTAACGGCACCGGTTAGTCCCGCTTCGGCCACCACCTGGGCTTCTCTTGCATGTTGTTTTGCATTCAACACATTATGCGGAATCTTTTTTACCTGCAGCATTTTGCTCAGCAGTTCACTCACTTCCACTGAAGTGGTTCCGACCAGGGAAGGACGTCCCTCCTGGCGAAGCCGGTCAATATCATCAATGACAGCCCTGTATTTTTCGCGTTTGGTTTTGTACACGAGGTCCTGTGAATCCTTACGGATCACGGGAACATTGGTCGGAATAGTTACCACGTCCAGTTTATAAATATCCCAAAGTTCCGCTGCCTCTGTTTCCGCTGTACCGGTCATGCCAGCCAGTTTATGATACATCCTGAAGTAATTCTGAAGCGTAACGGTGGCGTAGGTTTGCGTGGCGGCTTCGATCTTTACATTTTCTTTCGCTTCAATGGCCTGATGCAGTCCATCGCTGTAACGGCGGCCATCCAGGATACGGCCCGTCTGCTCATCGACAATCTTCACCTGACCGTCAAGCACCACGTATTCCACATCCTTATCGAATAAGGTATAGGCTTTGAGCAACTGCTGCACGGTATGGATACGGTCTGCCTTGATGGAATAATCATTCAGCAGCAATTCCTTCTGTTGCAGTTTTTCCTCTGCATTCAGATCGCTTTTTTCAATTTCCGCGAGTTTAATACCGATATCGGGCAGTATGAAAAAATCAGGATCTTCTCCTTCGCCCGTGATGGTCTGAATCCCTTTATCGGTGAGGTCAACGGAATTATTTTTTTCATCTATGCTGAAATACAATTCCTGATCCACTTTCGGCATTTCCTTGCTCTGGTCGGCGAGATAGTAGTTTTCTGTTTTCTGCAGTTTCACCCGGATGCCCGGTTCACTCAGAAATTTAATCAGGGCGTTTGTTTTGGGAAGACCTCTGTGGGCGCGCATCAGTGCCAGGCCACCATCTTTGGCGTCGTCATTACCTTCGGCAAATTTTTTCCTGGCTTCACTGAGGAAATGGTTGGTGACTCTCTTCTGTGCTTCCACCAGTCGTTCCACCCGGCTTTTCAAAAGATGATACTGCTGGTCATCTCCCCGCGGCACCGGTCCGGAGATGATCAGTGGCGTACGGGCATCATCAATCAGTACACTATCCACCTCATCGACCATCGCAAAATGGTGTTTGCGCTGCACCATTTCGTCGGGGGAGTGCACCATGTTATCCCTGAGGTAATCAAAACCGAACTCATTATTGGTTCCATAGGTGATGTCGGCCATATAGGCTTTGCGCCGGGCCTCGCTGTTGGGCTCATGTTTATCTATGCAGTCTACCGTAATCCCCAGCCATTCAAAAATTGGTCCGTTCCATTCAGAGTCACGGCGGGCAAGGTAATCGTTCACGGTAACCAGATGAACCCCTTCACCAACGAGGGCGTTGAGATAGGAAGGCAGCGTGGATACCAGCGTTTTTCCCTCACCGGTAGCCATTTCCGCAATTTTGCCCTGGTGCAATACCGCACCGCCGATCAGCTGCACGTCGTAATGAATCATATTCCAGGTGATGACCCCGCCGGCGGCAGTCCAGGTATTGCTGAAAATGGCTTTATCCCCTTCTATCAGCACATAGTCTTTTTGTATGCTCAGATCGCGATCATGGTCGGTAGCCGTTGAAACCAGTTTCGTATTTTCCTTAAATCGCCGGGCCGTTTCTTTCACCACGGCAAAAGCTTCCGGCAACAGGGTATCCAGCACTTCTTCAATCAGATCGTCCCGTTTCTTTTTCAGGCTGTCAATCTCTGTATAGAGTGCATCCTTACCACCGATATCGCTGAAAGGCAGGTTTTCGGCCTGAAGATTCAGATCGGTGATGGATTTATCCACTCCGGCCAGATGATCCCTGACCCGCTGTTTGAACTCCTGGGTTTTAGCCCGCAGATCATCGTTGGACAAAGCTGTGTAGGCCTTCACATACTCATTGATCTGATCCACGAGGGGATTGATCTTTTTTATATCTTTTTCTGACTTATTTCCACCAAACAACATCGAAAAAAAACCTGCCATAATAAACAGAATTGAGTTTTAACTGGATTAAGCTTGTCAAATATGGTGCTATCCGGATTGCAGGGTCAAATTGACAGTTTGCAAAGGTACGGAATCGGAAATTGTATATGGCATTTGCAGCCTCCGCAGAAGCGGCCCGTTTGTTAAGCTGCAACCTGAAAACATACCACTTTGCGGTAAATCTGCGGAAATTTCTTTGGGAGAACTTCTTTTTGTCAAATTATTTAGTATTTTCGCTAAAAGCATTAGTTATGTCAGTAGCTGCTCAAAACCTGAAATACCTGCGTAAGCTCCGGGGTTGGACGCAGGAAGAATTTGCCAACAAACTCAAAATCAAAAGATCCTTACTGGGGGCTTACGAGGAAGAGCGTGCCGAGCCCCGTCTGGAAGTGCTGGAAATAGTGGGGGATATGTTCAGGTTATCCCTGGACGAACTGCTGCGAAAACGTCTGCAGGATGGCGCCAAAGGCAATGGATATCTGGCGAAACGGAGGGCCCAGAAGCTGGCCGCAGCCTCAAACCAGATTCAGCTGGTGCCCGTCAAAGCTGCTGCCGGTTACCTGGCTGGTTACGGAGATCCGGAGTTCCTGGATGAGCTGAACACATTTACACTGCCCATGCTTGCGCCGGGTAATTACCGGGCTTTTGAGATCGTGGGCGATTCCATGCTGCCCACGCCCAGCGGATCGGTGATCGTTGCAGAAAAGCTGGACGATGTTGAAAATGTAAAAAGCAATTTTACCTATATCGTCGTATCCCGGAATGAAGGCATCGTGTACAAACGCGTGATGAAAAACAATAAACTGAAAAACAAGCTGACGCTCATCAGCGACAATACCGTGTTCCAGCCGTATTCGGTGAATGTGGAAGATGTGATCGAGATCTGGAAAGCCGAGATGGTGCTCAGCAAGGCGAATGTTCAGCAGCGCTGGGATGTGAACCAACTGGCCAGCCTGGTCAGCAATCTGCAGGACCAGGTGAGTACGCTGAAGCGAAAAATGAATTGAGGTCGATTTCCGGAAATATGAGGAATTAATCCTGCTTCTGCAGTTCTTTCAATCGCTGAGTCCATGTTGGTATCAGGCCGCCGTTCACGTCAATATCGCCGTAACCAAGAATCGTCACATAAAATAATAATAAAGTTGGGATGGGATTTATGGGACTGTGAAAACAAGGGTTTGACCACAGCCACATTCAGGAGAAAAATAAAAAGCCATCTTATGGAGGACAAAAACATCCCTGCTTTTTTTTATTACGGTTCTATCCATGGAATTAATTTTATTCGATAGGTCTATTGCAGCCGCATCACGGCATTCTTCACGATGGCAAAGACCTGATCTTCATCATCAGGATCAATAAGTGCGACGCCCGTGAAACGACTGAATGCCGGCAACACCGCATACTGCTTTCCGAAATAAAAACAGGGAAAGCACAGGGACTGCCTGCCTGCGCCCTGAATCCGGATGCCCGGATGAATATGTCCCGAGAAAAAATAGGAAACCCCTGTTTTCGTGGAAGCCGCAGGCGACAGGCCTGCACCGGGCAGGTCCGTGATGTCATGAACAAAATGAAACCGGTTCATGGTGAAGGTCGGCAGGCTCAGATAAATTCCCGCCTTTTCATACCACTCCTCATTCAGAATATCGTGGTTGCCGCGGATCAGCTGAATTTGCAGGTTCGGAAAATCGCTTCTCCATTTCAGAAAGAGTTCCAGCTCTTTGTTGGCATCACTGTGAAACATATCGCCGACGATGATCAGTTGTTCCGGCTGAAAATGCTGGATCTGCGCCACCAGGCGCTGAAGATCCTCTTTATAAACAGACTGCGGAACGGCAATGCCCGATTTCCGGAAGTGACCCGTTTTCCCGAAATGGAGATCGGAAACAACCAGCGCCTTTTCCTGCTCCCAGAACAATGTTCTGTCAGCCGTAAGCCAGAATTGCTGATTTAATATTTTATGGGGAAAAGGAGAATGCATGGCCGGAGGCAAATATATTGGTTTGTTGCCGGCTGGCAATGGTAGATCATGGTTGACGGTTGACCGTCTTCCAATGCAGCACCATGATAATTTTTTATCGTGATGATCCACACAAACTCAGTCAACCGTCATCCGTCAACCGTCAACCCTTACTTAACTGCTGCTGCATTTTTTTTACCCGGTCCTCGAGCTTTTCAGAAGAAAGATCTTCCCGCATGCTGTCCACTTTCAAAGGAAAACAAAAAGGTGTAAGTCTCTGCGGAAATACAATAACGATCCGGCTCTTCCCGACGCGCTCGAGCATATTCCGCAGGCGGCCCTCTTCCATCTGCTGTTCCATCACCTCGTGATGGGCCTGTCTCAGCAATAAATTATGCGGATCGTATTCACTGAATACATTGAAGAGCAGCCCGGCGGATGACTGCAGGTGCCTTGTTTTTTTATGTTCTCCCGGGTAACCCTGGAAAATAAGTCCGCCGATCACGGCAATATCCCGGAATTTCCGGCGGGCCATTTCTGCACCGTTTACGCTGCGCTGAATGTCCAGGCTCAGCTCATTCACAGAAAAAAGTTCGTACACATTACTGTCGTCTACCGGGATGGGCTGATCACTCAAAAGTTCGAATCCATAGTCATTCATCGCAAAAGAAAAAGTAATCGGTGTAATGCGACTGATCCGGAAAGCCAGCAAGGCTGCCATCGCCTCATGAACCAAACGCCCTTCGAAAGGATATACGAACAGGTGAAATCCATCGGCCGTTTCGATCTGTTCAATCAGCAACTCATCTTCTTTCGGAATGTGAGAGAGTTGCTGTTGCAGTTCAAACAGGGGTTTTAAAGCGCGCAATTCAACATCCGGCACCATTTTCCCTTCCGCGACCAGCCAGGCCTCGTTAAACTTTTTACGCAGCATGAGGCCCAGATTGGCGGACAGGGGCATACGCCCTCCGTTCCAACTGGGCACGATCGCTTTGCGGGCAGTGGATTTTTTTACAATGGCCGTCATTTCTTTTATCATCACGAATTCCAGGTTGCGTCCGGCAAGGGTAAAGACATCGCCGGGTTTTAATCGTGAAATAAAATATTCTTCAATCACACCGATAAACCCGCCGCTCATAAATTTAACCTTCATCATGGCATCGCTCACGATGGTTCCGATGTGAAGCCGGTGCCGCATAGCCACCCGTCTCCCATTTATTTTATATAACCCGCTGATCACTTCCACTTTGCGGAATTCGTCGTACTGCTGCAGCGCTTCTCCTCCTTCGGTGATGAAATGCAGGATTTGATTCCATTCATTTTCGGTGATATCCCTGAAACAATAAGTGGAAGCAATTTCTTCAAAGAGCGGGTCAGGATAAAAACCTTCTCCGATGGCCAGGGTGCCGAGGTACTGGATCAATACGTCAAAACAAAGCATCATCGGATCGCGGCTTTCGATAAAATTCAATCCCATGGCCGTTTTCAGCGCAGCAGCTTCCACCAGTTCCAGTGAATGAGTAGGCAGAAAATAAATTTTACTCTGTTCGCCGGGCTGATGGCCGCTTCGCCCTGCTCTTTGCAAAAAGCGGGCAACTCCTTTGGGTGATCCGACCTGTATCACCGTTTCCACCGGCCGGAAGTCAACCCCCAGATCCAGGCTTGCTGTACAAACAACGGCTTTCAGCTTCCCGCTGTGCAGGGCTTCTTCCACCCACAAACGCAGCTCACGGTCGATCGAGCCGTGGTGTAGCGCCACGGCGCCGGCCAGGTGGGGCGCTACATTCAGGATTTCCTGATACCAGCGTTCACTCATTCCCCGCGTATTAATGAAGATCAGTGTGGTACGGCTTTTTTCAATAATGGGAATTACTTTATGAACCAATTTAATTCCGAGGTGACCCGCCCAGGGATATTTTTCTATTTCTTCCGGAAGCACTGACTCAATGTCAATGCGCTTATCAATCAACGCTTTCACAATTACCGGCGGGTGATGTATTTTAGATAACAGGGGAGATAACAAAACTTCCTGTGCCTGATCCAGGTTTCCGATGGTTGCAGAAATACCCCAAACAGAAAGTGGGAATGTTTTTTCTGACGCCGGATGGTAAGTTTCCATGAGATGCGCAATCCGGGACACCGCCAACTCCACCTGCACGCCTCTTTTGGATCCCAGCAATTCATGCCATTCATCAACGGCCAGCGTCCTGAGCTTTTTAAAAATTTCCGGATAATTTTTTTGGGCGAGTAACAGATGAAGGCTCTCCGGAGTAATGATCAGCACCTCCGGCATTTGCCTCTTCTGTTTTTCCCGTTCGGTGATTTCCGTATCTCCGTTGCGTATGCCGATTTTCCATTTCAGACCCAGTTCCTCCACCACTTCCGTCATGGCCCTGCCGATGTCTTTTGCCAGCGCGCGGAGCGGGGTTATCCACAAGAGCTGTAATCGATTTCCGGACCTGGTTTTATATTCCTGCGGATTTTCATTGATGAAGTTGATCACCGATCCCAGGAAAACAGCAAATGTTTTACCGCATCCGGTTGGCGCATTCACCAGGCCCGAATGACCCTGTACGATATGCTGCCAGGTTTCTTCCTGGAATACAAACGGCGTTAGTCCTTTTGATTCGAACCATGCAAGAACCACCTGATATCCCCTGGAATGCTGTAATGACATGAAATGAAATCTTTCCGGCGAATTTAAATTGCCCGCGGCCTACAATGTTTTCAGATATTCGATGATGGCTTTTCTTTCCCGCTTGCTGAGTTTGTCTCCAAAGGTATGCCCGTAATTTCCATATCCCGGTAGCGTGGTATTGTACACGGAAGTTCCCTCCGGAGCAGTGCGAACCTGGTATTTCCATCCCGGATCTTCGTAATTGTACTGAGGATCGTCAAAATCGCGGGACCAGTATTTGGGTCTTTCCTTGCTGTTCAGCAGGGTCTCCAGATCAGGAACAGACCCATTGTGCAGATAAGGCGCCGTGATCCAGATCCCATCCAAAGGCGGAGCGATGTATCCGTCAAAAGGCTCCAGCCTGGCCGGATGATCTCCCTGAGAAAACCAGGAACTGTTGAACCAGGCAACAAACTGGGGACTCTGGTAATTGCTTTTGAATAAAAGGGAATCGGTCCGGATCACCGTTTCGGGGATCAGCAGGTTGGGATATTTTTCACCGTTGCCATAACTGCCATGACATTTTGAACAGTTCCGCACAAATAAAACGCCCCCTTCTTTAACGAGGGATTTGTTCAGTTGCTTTGGGTAAGGCGGTGGGCGGAGCGATTGAATATAGGCCAGGACATCGTTAAAATGGCTGTCCACTTCCCGTGACTCAGATGTATCGTTAACCGTAAACAGATTGGATGCCATCAGAAACCTGCCGAAATCTCCACGCCCGAATCCGTTGTAGAACATCGCATTTTTCTTCCATAAAAGCCACCAGGGCGGTACATCCGTCGGAATAACCTCGTCAGGAACCTGTAACAAAGCCGAATCGCTCCAGCGAAAGGTATTGGGATCACGGTGACTGACCAGCAGGGCTGCCAAACGATCAGCAATATTTACTCCCCTGACCTGTGTAGTTAATTTCGCGCCTACGGCTTTCACCACCCTCAGAAATGGTTCTGCCGCTTCATATTTTTTCGGATCCACATTTTTCAATAGTTTTTCCGCTGCAGCTGCATTTTTCGGGTCCAGCTTCTGGCTTTGCGTGAAATCAACCGTACTGTTTCCTAAACCGATGATGAGCTTTCCATCAAAAACCTGCGCATGGCATTGAAGGCAATTCGGAGCCACAACCATTTCACCGTTGGTCGCCCTGACTGCCGTATAATCGTAAGGAATTTCTTTGTTTTCTCCTTCGCGCTTCAGATAGTTCGCTGAGTTTTTCCTAAACATCATCCTGAAATAGGACAGCGGAATCCCGCTTTTCAGATAATCTCCCGTAGTCAGATAAGTAAACCCCGTTTCTGCATCACCCGTTCTTTGTTTGCTCGGGGGAATGGGGACCGGCTGCTCGCCCGCTGATGGGAATATCGTTGAAGTAAACGCCAGACCCAGAACGGCAAATCCGAAAATCACCAGGAGTTTTTTCATAAATCATTTCCAGGCGAAATAACCCGAACATTAAAATTAAGAAAAGTTGTTGTTTAATATACTGCAACAACGTTGCCATTGACCTTCTTGATGTAGTAAAGCTTCTTGTTCTCCAGATAATCCAGGGTTGGATTCTGTTTATTCAGGAAAACAGGTTGTATATCAAAGTCATTGAAAACCTTGAATTTTCTTTCCCCAATGCTTCCGTTAAGCCTGCCCTGGTGATCCGCCAGCAACTGACCGAAATGGAGCATGGATTCATATCCCCTGTAAACCATATCCGATGGCCGGGAATAGAAGCGTGTCTTAAAATATTGCTGAATCGAGGAAACCAGGCTGTCATTCGGATTACTGTAAAAGGGTGTTGTATAGTATATTTCCTCATCCGTATATTCGGTGCCGGAAAAATCAATGCCGTCCCAGGTAGGCATGCCAAATACCTTTGTTTTATAGGTTTTGTACAACGAGGCCAGTTGTGTGCAAACCTGCCGGCCAAAGTTCTCGTCCAGGCTTCCCACCAGCACAATGGTTTTTGTGTTGCTGTCCAGATAAGGCAAAAATTGCCCCGGATCCGCGGGATTCTCAATGTTGACGTACTTCATATGAAGTGGTACCGAAAGGGTATTTCTTTCAATTTCTGCAAAATCATTTTGGATCTGGTCTTCCTGAGCGCCCTTTCTTCTCAGATAAATAATATTGGACGTGGCCCAGTTTCGCTGGATGAATTTGTACAAAGCCTCAAAATGTGATTTTAAAGTTGAATTCAGAATAACAAACTGCGGATTATTGGTAATGCCCCCATCATTCGGAAAATTCACATTAATAAAGGGGATGCCTTTTGCCCTCGCTTCGCGGGAAAGCAACCGCAGTTCGGTGAGATTAACCATTCCGATGATCAATGCCGTGGAATCAAAAACGGGTTCATCCAGCACCTGTTGAAGGCTTTTGGCTGCAGAGCGTGTATCATAAATCGTTACATCCAGCTGGCTTCCGGCTTTTTCAAGGGAATCCATGGCCAGCTCCAATCCCTCGTAAAATTCCAATCCCGGGCTGATGTATTTAGGAAAATTCTGATCAAAACGGTAATTACCCGAAGCATCGAAAGCAGAATCGAGATAGAGCGGGAGAAAAACAGCCACATGATACCGGGCAGACATCGTTTGTGCAAAAGATGTTGAATACCCGCAGGCCAGGAATACTAAACTAAATAATAAAGCACCGGTATATTTCATCCGATTATTTTTATTTTATTATGCGCTGGATCGTATTAAACATCCGGAATTTATTCCCATTCGATGGTGGCCGGCGGTTTGCTGCTGATATCATACACCACCCGGTTAATTCCCTTTACCTGGTTGATGATATCACTTGAAATCTGCGCCAGGAAATCATACGGAAGGTGAGCCCAGTCAGCCGTCATCCCGTCTACCGAGGTAACTGCACGCAGGGCCAGGGTATATTCATAGGTGCGTTCATCGCCCATGACGCCAACGCTTTTAACAGGCAATAAAATAGCACCCGCCTGCCAGACGCTGCCATACAGTTTATGATCTTTCAGCGCCTGGGTATAAAGATGATCAGCCTGCTGCAATAATTTTACTTTTTCCGGGTTCACTTCGCCAAGGATGCGGATGGCGAGGCCCGGACCTGGAAACGGATGACGCTGTAACAGATCTTCGGGAATACCGAGCTCTTTACCAACCCTTCTTACTTCATCTTTAAATAAAAAGCGGAGCGGTTCCACCAGACCGAGTTTCATCTTTTTGGGAAGGCCACCTACATTGTGATGGGATTTGATGGTCATGGAAGGGCCGTGTACGGAAACACTTTCAATAACATCCGGGTAGATGGTACCCTGACCCAGCAAATCAATACCATCGAGCTTTTCTGCTTCCCTCAGGAAAATTTTAATGAACAATTTTCCTATCGTCCTGCGTTTCTCCTCAGGATCCGTTTTGCCCTTTAATTTTTTGTAGAATATTTTCTTTGCATCAATGCCGAGCACATTGAGGCCAATGCGTTTGTAAGCATCGAGCACTTCCTGGAATTCATTTTTGCGCAGTACTCCGTTATCAACAAAAATCCCGGACAATCTTTTACCGATGGCCTTGTGTATCAGCGTAGCTGCAACGGTGGAATCCACTCCCCCGCTCAACGCCATGATCACTTTCTTTTTCCCGATCTTATTTTTCAGTTGCTCCACCGTGTCGTTAATGAAATGAGCCGGCGTCCAGTCCTGCGAACATTTACATACTTCCACCAGAAAATTGCGGATGATCTTTTTCCCCTCGATGGTATGATAGACTTCCGGATGGAATTGCAGACAATATAAAGGGAATCCTTCCCCATTATTTTTAAATGCCGCATAGGGAATTGATTCCGTTGTGGCCAGCACATCAAAACCCGCAGGCAACTCAAGAATAGTATCCGCGTGACTCATCCACACCTGGCTCAGGTTGCTCACATCCTGAAGCAGCACATCTTCTTTTACTTTGCTCAGCAGGGCTCTTCCATATTCCCGCTTGCTGCTGCTAGCCACTTTTCCACCGAATTCACGGGCGGTGAGCTGTGCCCCGTAACAAATACCCAGGATGGGCAGGGAATGATGTATGGCCTTAACGTCCACCAGGGGCGCGGTCTTGTCATTCACCGAAGACGGCGAACCGGAAAGAATAATCCCTTTGACGGAAGGGTCCGGGTTGATCTTTTGATGATAGGGAATGATCTCGCAGTACACATTGGCTTCGCGAACGGAACGGGCTATTAACTGGGTATACTGGGAACCGAAATCGAGGATTAGAATCTTTTCAGTCATGGAGTGGCAAAGATAAAGAAAGGATTTGGGGTTTGTTCAACCCGATCACGGGTTTTCATTGCCCCGGACCGGGTGTAACCTTTCCCTGTAAGCCGGCGTCCCATCCTGCGAATGATTTTTTCCAATCAGGATAAAATGCGATCTTTTGTGTCTCAAAAAACATCCATGAAAAAGATATTTCTTTTTACAACTGCCCTGATCATGCTGATCTCCTGTGGCCGTTTTATGGGTAAGCGGATCAGGGGGAACGGCGTAATTAAAACGGAAGAAAGGAACGTTTCTCCGTTTAAGCAGGTGGAAGCCAGCGGCGCTATAAAACTGATGGTTTCCCAGGGTGAGTTTCAACCCGTTAAACTGGAGGGCGATGAAAATATCCTGCCTTATGTTGAGGTTAATCAGTCCGGCGAGAGCATTGAGATCAGAACCAGGCCCGGATATAATATCAGTCCCTCCAACGACCTGATTGTCTATGTAACGGCGCCCGTTTACAGCAGTATCTCGGTATCCGGAGCAAGTGATATAAAGGGTCAGAATAAAATCACTAATTCTGAAAATCTGGAACTTGAGGCCAGCGGCGCCGGCGACATCGAAATGGATGTGGACGCCCCAAAATTGTCTGCTGCCATTTCAGGCAGCGGTTCCATCCGGCTGAAAGGCCAGACCAAGGACCTGGACATCAACCTGAGCGGCGCAGGACACGCTTATTGCTACGATCTTTTGTCAGAAAATGCCAAGGTGGATATTTCCGGCGCGGGCAGCGCGGAAGTATATGCGAGCATGAAACTAGACGCCGATGTAAGCGGGGTAGGCAATGTCCGTTATAAAGGAAATGCATCCAATGTGAGCCAGCGGGTTTCCGGCGCCGGAAGCGTCGGCAAGGCCGAATGATCACAGGTCAACATATCTCACTTTAATCCACACATCCCTGTTCCGTCTTTTATCGTCCGTACGGGAAATTTTTACCTGGTCCTCATCCGGAATAAAAAACTGGCGGGACCCCGCATCAGCGGATTTATGAAACCGGTTATTAATAGACCAGCATATTTATCCTCTTTGGCCAGGATGGTTTTCTCTGACAACGGGCTGATCTCCCCGGGTACAATCTTCATTCTCCATTGCTGGTCCCTGGTCAAAAAAGCGTGAATCACCACACCCTGATCATCGAGTACCACGGTGGAATATTCGACCCGGTCGCGCAAGGGGAAAATCAGGGTCAGCAAAGTAAACAGGAGAATAAAAGCAATTCCCGTCATCATAATCCCGGTCAATAGGCGTATAAATAAACGACGCATACAAATTCTAATTCACCAGCTCCCTGGCATTTTCCAGGGCTGCCGCCGTAGGTTTTTCGCCCGAAAGCATTTTAGCAATCACCACAATGCGCGCTTCATTATCCAGAAGCTGAATGCGGGTATGCATTTTGCCTTTAAGAATTTCCTTATACACATAGAAATGAACATCTCCCTTTCCGGCTATCTGTGGCTGGTGCGTAATACAGATAACCTGCCGTTTCCTGGAAAGATCCCTAAGTATCAGACCCACCTGACGCGCCGCTTCTCCTGAAATGCCGGAATCAATTTCATCAAATAATAAAGTGGGCATGTCCATGGATTGAGCAACCAGGGACTTGATGCATAACATGAGCCTGCTCAGTTCACCTCCTGAAGCCACTTTTTTCAGGGATTCGAACCGGTTGCTCTTATTGGCATCGAAAAGAAATTCCACTTCATCCTCTCCGAAGGGATTTAATAATGTTGCCGACAATTTTACCTGGATGCGCGCATTCGGCATACCCACTTTTTTCAAAAGGGCATTTACTTTTTCTTCCAGACCCGCTACCTGCGCCTTCCTTCCCTGAGACAAACGATGAGCATGTTCAGTCGCTATTTTCACCTGCGTCTCCACTTGTTTTTCCAGGGCGTGAATGGCGTCTGTCATGTTCGATACATCCAGCAGTTTATTTTCCAGTTCCTGCTGTAGCTGCATCAGCTCCGTGGTACTATGAACGTTGTGCTTTTTAAAAAGTTTGTAGCCGGTGTTTATGCGTTCATTGAGTTTTTCGATCTGTCCCGGATCATATTGCAACCGGTCGTTGACGGAGCCGATCTCTTCCGCAATGTCCTGCAATTCGATGTGCACGGACGAGAGTCGTTTCAGGAGTTCCGGAAACCGGGCGTGATATGCGGAATAGGGTTCCAGCTGCTGGCGGATTACACGAACTTGTTGCACCACGGGCTGTTCTGACAACTGCATTCCATGATAGATACTGGTTAATACCCCTTTTATGGCTTCTGAATGACTCAATAATTTTAGGGTTGATTCGGCTTTTTCAAATTCATTTTCCTGCAACCCCGCTTCCTGCAGCTCAGTGTATAAAAATTTCTGATAATCACTTTCTTTATCCGCCTGCGCTTGTTTTATTTTTAAAGACGCCAGTTCTTTTTGAAGCTCCAGCAATTGACGAAAAGCCTGCCGGTATTCCCTGAGCAGATCGGCATGGCCGGCCAGGGCGTCCAGCACCGACATCTGGAAACCCGATTCACCCAGCAACATCATATCAAACTGCTGATGCAGGTCCACCAGCAGTAAACCCAGTTTACGAAGCTGATCCAGGTTTACCGGCGTGTCATTTACAAACGCCCTGGATTTGCCGTTGGCGCTGATTTCCCTGCGCAGGATAAGTTCCCGCTCTGCGTCGAGCCCGTTGTCTGCAAGAAATTGCTCAACGTCTTTTTTACCATCCACGGCAAAGGCAGCTTCCACAATACATTTCTTATCCCTGTCCATCAGCGCCGTGGTATCGGCGCGCTCTCCAAGAACCAGGGAAAGCGCACCGGCCATAATGGATTTTCCGGCGCCCGTTTCACCGGTGACCACCTGGAGGCCGGAGGAAAGATCCATGGAGATATCTTCCATGATGGCGTAATTCTGTATTTGAAGATGCCGCAGCATAGATAATTTTTTCAGTATTCAATTAAATATAAGAAATATTTTCAACCATTCCTGCATCGCTCCATGGCCGCTTTTGCCTTCTGATCCAATGCATTTTTGTAATCGTGGTCTTTCAGATCAAGCACTTTCTGAAAAAAAGGAATGGCTGTTTCCCTGTCGCCCCTGTTCTCATAGATATACCCCGTTTGCAAAGCAGCGCGCGCTGCATAATATTCTGTCCTGTGCTCTCCCAGCCTGATGGTTGTGAGATACGCCTCAATGGCCTCATCCTTCCGGTCAAGCGCATCATAGAGCCGGCCGAGCCGATAGGCAAACTCCAGCCGGTCAGCAGCGTTGCTAAATGAAGAGGATGTTTTTCCCGCGAGCAGTTGCAGGGCTTCATGAAAATAACCGCCATCATCCAGCAGGCGCGTTCTCAGCAGAAGCTCATTCGGCCAGCGACCGGACCGGGCATCTTTCATGGCCTGTTTGTCGGCCTCCGTTTCCGTATTGCCCATGTGCAGAAGACGGGCTCTTGCGTGGGCGGCTTTGTCCGGTTGTTTCTGCAGATAATAGATCCAGCTCAACTTTTGCAATACGTCTTTCACATAAAACTTTCCCTTGAAGCGGGTTAGAAAACGTTCCAGGTAAACAGAAGCGTCCGGATCAAGATGGTCTGCTTTTGCATAGCCCATTTCCAGATCCCACAAAGGCATGTCCAGGTATCCCGGCCCCTGATTCCTGTCGCCTATGATCTGTTCGACGGAAGCGGCTTGCTGATCGTTAAGGGCGAGATTGGCCGCGAGATAAGTATATAAATGGTTATTGCGCGTATCCAGTTGCTGTTTTGCGATGTATTGAAATACGGCATCCCGCTGGTTCTGAATATAGAATTTCAGATACAGATAATAAAAAATAGCTTCCTCATGAAAAATCTTTGCAATGGGATCGGCGCTGTTCAGTGCGGTTTCCAGGTCGTGCATACCTCCGGCAATGGTTCCCCGGATGCCCAGTAAGCCGGCGAGCCACTGATAACCGGGGGGAATGGTTCCTGCAGCCACCTGCATTGCACCCTGAAGCATCAGGGAGGGCAGAAACCCATCAAACCGCTGCAGATTGTCCTTTCCCAAAAGAAAAGATTTCCGGAAAGCCCAGGCGGCATCCCAGTGATTCCCAAACTTAATATCGATGGCTGCCCACTGGAAATAGATGACGGATCGCGTAAACAACGCGAAAGGAGATCGTGGATCACCTTTTTTCATAAGATCCAAACGGCTGTCCCGGGAAGGTCTTCTGCTTAAATACTCCGCCGGATCCTCGTTAAAAAAAAGAGTAAAAAAGTCGATGTAGTTATCGAGGAAATAGGGAATGAGATTATGCGGGTGTATTTTTTTTTCGAAGGCGGTGAGTTCTTTTCCAGAGGCCAGCTTCAGGTGGATGATCTCTTCATAGGCCTTCTGGCATGCCGGGTTAAAATCGTAATGGTATTGCCCACGGGCATAACGTACAGGCATCAGCGCCATGAACAGGAAGGCGCAAAACACGGGAAATGAAAAATGATACCCCGAAAACATGACCGCAAGTTAAGCGAGCCATCCATCCGGCAAAAGCTTATTTCACTTCCACTACATCGTTGAGATCATTGTCAACCAGAATACGGCCGCAGTTTTCACAAACAATGATTTTTTTACGCTGGCGGATCTCACTTTGGCGCTGGGGGGGAATAGCGTTGAAACAACCGCCACAGGCATCCCGGACAACGGGAACCACGGCCAGGCCGTTCCGGTAGTTGGTCCGGATGCGGTCGTAGGAATGCAATAACCGGGGTTCGATTTTTTCTCTGGCATCAGCAGACAATTTCGCAAAGTGGCGTTCTTCTTTTTCTGTTGCCGCGATGATTTTATCGAGTTCCTCCTTCTTATTTTTCAAAACCGTTTCCTTCGTAGTAATCGCTTTCTTGGCTTTATCCAGGAGAATCACTTTTTCCGCCACTTCCTCGTTTGCGTCCTTGATGTGCTTTTCAGACAGCTTTACTTCCAGCTGCTGCATTTCTATTTCTTTATTGATGGCTTCAAACTCACGGCTGTTCTTAACGTTCTGGCTTTGCTTGTCATACTTCTTGATCAGCTCATCGGCATCCTTCATCAGCTGCTTTTTCTGGCTGATGAACTCCTGTATCCCGTTGATCTCTTCCTCAACACGGGTTTGTCTGGCATTCAATCCCTGGATCTCATCTTCCAGATCGCTTACTTCCATAGGAAGTTCCCCTTTTAATACTTTGTACTCGTCTAATTTGGATTCTATCTTTTGAAGGGAAATAAGTGAGGCTAATTTTTCTTCGACAGAAAATTCTTTGACGTTGGGCATAGTTTATAAATAATAATGGACGGGATTAGTTGCTGCTCCCGCTTTAAGGACGGCAAAGTTAGGAAATTTTTTGAGGATTGCATCATGGAGCAGATCCTGGGTAAACTGTTCGCTTTCATAATGTCCGATGTCCGTTATCACCAGCCGACCCTCCGCTTCAAAAAATTCATGATACCGGATATCTGATGTAACAAAAAAATCTGCACCTTCATGTAACGCATTGGTAATCATAAAACTACCTGCGCCTCCACACAAGGCTACCCGCCGAACCGGCTTGCCGGTAAGCATACTATGCCGGATCACAGGTATCCGGAATTGCGCCTGAAGCAGTTCGAGGAACTGTTTTTCGCTGAGGGATTCCGGAAGTTCACCGAAAAGTCCTGAACCCGGCACTATGCCCGCCCTGATTTGAGCAGGCTTCGGCAGCAGGAGGCGCCGGTTCATCAGTCCCAGCTTATCCGCTATTGCTCCGTTAACACCCGTTAATACATTATCCAGATTCGTGTGAATGGCACATACAGCCACCTGCTTTTGAATGGCGGCCATTACCGTCCGCCCAGTTGCTGTTCGGGGATTGACCTGTCTGAGACCACGAAAAATAAGGGGATGGTGGGAGATCACCAGATTACAGCTTTTTTGTACTGCTTCGCTGATGATGGCTTCGGTCGTATCCAGACTTATCAGGATGCCCCGACAATCATCTTCGGCATTTCCCAGGAGAAGCCCGCAGTTGTCATAGTCCTCCTGAAAAGCCAGTGGCGCCAGGGTTTCAAGAAAGCTACTGATATCCGCTATTTTCATATCCTGAAATTGGGCATTCTCATTCAACGATCTGTTCTATATGGGTAAGTTTTCCTTCTTCGTTAAATCCTTCCAGTACAACCCGCAGTTTATGGGTTACGTCATTGTTGTAAAAGGTGAACTCACGTTTTGTATTTCCGTTTTCCGTTAATATATAGGGATTCCAGTATAACGTGGTTCTCACATCCTGCCCTTCCAGTTCCGGCTGGCGGAGATAGTCGGGCGAATAGAACTGACGGACCGGAGAATATCCGATCAACCGGGCCTGATCAAGTCCTTTGATCGAAGGGTCGGGTTTGTTTTCACTTCCTTTTTTCGTATAAACGGCAATTACACCGCCGGCTCCGCCGCCAAAACCAACACCAGAACCCGGCCTGAATACCTTAACCATGGCGACATCCGAAACGGGTGTGCTTTTAAGCTGTTCCGCATCTACCTGCATTTCGTTCAGGTAAAGGGAGGGTGTTCCGCCCCTCCACGACAAAGATGGAGTAGGCCCGACAGTAGAAATCTGCAGCCCGGCTACCTTTCCCTGAAGATAGTTGAAGATATCGAGATAGGCATTGGCGGTCGGGTCATTCAACAGACTGAAGGTATTGGCATCCCCGCCACTGAACATACCGCTGGTATAGGTCTCGTCCAGTTTCTCGGCATCGGATTTGACCCTGCCGGTCACCGTTACAGTTTCCAGGGTTTTCACTCTTTTCTTTTCCTCATCCCGAAGCCGCGCTGCCTGCACAAAAACCATTTGATTCTTCCGGATCAGCAAAGAATCTTCCGGAGACCAGGAAGGCAGCGTCATGCTTATTGACCTCAGTTTTCTGGGGCTGTTATTCAAGCCGGTATTAAAAATAACGGCAGCTTCATTAGACAGTTTACGATTCACATTGAATTGATAAAAAGCCCTGGCGGTGTCAAAGAAAATCAAACCCGTTACCCCGAATCTTCCTTTTGTTATGCGAGGCAGATCCAGCATTCTCGTACTGGAATCTTTGCTCCGGAGAATCAGGTTAAGGTTTTCATCCTGCGCGATCCTGTTGAAGTCAACCCCAAGCACATCTGCGTTGATCGAGAGATAATTCTGGATCGGGTATTTGATCAGCGGCGTTTTGCCCTCCCTGACCAGGTCCCAACGGAAACGCCGCCACCCGTGTGTAAGCATCACCAGATCTAATTGCTGGGCCAGCGTGTCGGAATTATTTTTGAAATAGTAGTAAGGATCTTTTACATATCCGTGAATGTCGCCCGTGAGTAAAAGCCGGGAGACGATGTTATCGTCGTTGTCTCGGACACCGTCCACTTCAGCATCGGTCACGGCAAGGGACATATTGCATTTCAGCGTATCGGGAACTTCGATTTCCAGCACATTCCGTCCTCTCCGCTGAACACTTTTTGCCTGCATCCTGATTTTCGGATCAAATCCATAATTGTGATTGTTTACAAATACCACCCGCTCTGCCAGCGGGTTATCGTTCATATCAAATACCGTTATCTGAAGAATGCCTGTGGGAAGCTGCTCAACGGGAATACTCCCGCCGCTCATAAAATTGTCTTTCAGATTCACGATGGCTTTATAAACCAGTTGCTGATTCATGTGGGCGATAACGGTTAACTTTTCATAAGTCGCATTATCCGGCTGACGGGCAACAGAAAAGACCAGTTTCCTGCTATAGTTCAATGCCCGCAGAACCACCCCGGAAGCTTTCACGGGGGGCAACCCGGTGCGGTGTTCAATCCCCTTTTCATCTTTCCAGGTAGCATAAAATACATCTGATTTATCCGGCGTGATGATGAATTTTCCCATACCATCGTGCGTAGAATAGAATTCCAGCAGATCCTTACCGGAGGCATCATGCAAGCTGCCTGTGATCCGCACGGGTGCACCATAAGCGTCATTGGCCTTAAAGGCAATATCGTTTTCTATTCCCGCAACCAAATCTCCGCCTTCGGGGAAAAAATGAATGCTGGCTTCCGACACACTGCTGCCTGCGGAATCCTTCGGAATGCCGGCAATCCGGAGGTCCTTTTCAAAAACAAAACTGCTATCGAAATTGAGCATCCAGGTGCTGTATGCCCGGATGTGAACCCGGGATCCTTTAAAATTCTCCGGGATCTCAAAACTTCCCGCTGAAGTAGATTCAGATAAAGGTGAAGTTTTACGCTGAAGCAGATTGCCGGAAGCATCGTACATTTCTGCATAGAAATTTCTGCTGAAGGGAGACGGATCAAATCCGGTGAACAAATACGCTTTATACCAGATGGTCTCTCCCGGATTATACACGCGCTTATCAAACTGGAGATATACTTTTTCCTGCGGAAATTTATCCGCATAGATCATCATCATGGAATCAATCTTCTGAGCAGAAACCAGAAGGGGTATAAACAAAACAATAAAAAGCCAGAGCGATAATTGTTTCCGGTTCATATGGTAAAAATTAGGGCAAATCTCTGTTATCTTGCCTAAGAAATAAAAACGAATTTTAATTTTAACGATAATAAACCCCCGATGCTGAAAATCCATTCAGATAAAGAACAATATGCCGCGTACCGGGAGCATATGACCAGACTCGCCGATATCCGCAATGCCCTGGCCCTGATGCAATGGGATCAGGAAACCTATATGCCCGCCAAAGGGGCCGGTTTCCGCGCACAACAGATCGCCACACTTTCTGAGCTGGCACACAGCATGGCTACCTCAGAAAAACTGGAAGGCCTTCTGAAATCATTAAAAGACGCGCCGGGGCTTTCGGAAACCGAACGAAAAAACATAACCCTTAACGCAGCAGATTTTGAAAAGCAAAAAAAATACAGCGCGGCTTTTGTGCGGAAAATGAGTGAAACCATATCCAGAAGTTTTAATGCCTGGATCGCGGCAAAAAGAGAAAACCGGTTTTCTCTTTTTGAAAAAGATCTGGACGAACTCATTTTGCTTAAAAAAGAAGAAACCGCAATCGTCGGGTTTACAGATCATCCCTATGATGCCCTGCTGGATGAATTCGAGAAGGGATGCACAGTGAAACTGCTGGACAAGATTTTTCACGACCTGAAGCCCCGGCTACAGGAATTGATCGAACTGATCGGGCAAACAAAACAGGTGGATAATTCATTTCTGCTAAAGAAATACGACAAGCAAAAGCAATGGGATTTCGGCATGAAGATCATCCGCGATCTCGGATTTGATTTTGAAGCCGGACGCCAGGATCTCTCGGCGCATCCGTTTACTACCAGCTTTAATAAAAACGACGTACGCATTACCACGCGCATTCAGGAAAATGATTTTAACAACATGACCTGGAGCTGCATTCATGAAACAGGGCACGCGCTGTATGAACAGGGCCTGCCGGAGAGCGAGTACGGATTGCCGTCGGGAGAATTTGCCTCCCTTGGAGTGCACGAGTCACAATCCCGCCTATGGGAAAATCACGTAGGCCGAAGCGCCGGGTTCTGGAAATTTCATTACCCGGCGCTGGTTGTACAGTTTCCGGAAGTACTACATCAGATTTCACGGGAAGCATTTTATGCCGGAATCAATATGGTTAAACCCTCCCTGATCCGTACCGAAGCGGATGAGGTAACTTATCATTTTCACGTCATGATCCGTTATGAAATCGAAAAAATGCTGATCGCCGGAGAACTGAAAACCGCCGATATCCCGGTCTGCTGGAACGAACAATATCAGAAATACCTGGGCATTGCCGTACCCGGGGATCAACAGGGCTGTCTGCAGGACGTGCACTGGAGTCATGGAAGTTTCGGCTATTTTCCTACCTACAGTCTGGGCAGCTTCTATGCTGCCCAATTATACTGTAAAGCACAGAAAGATCTTCCGGAAATGGAGCGGGAAATAGAGAGTGGCCAAACTTCCGGACTATTGCAATGGTTGAGGCAACGCGTTCATGCCCATGGTCGTACTTATACCAGTGAGGAGTTGTGTGAAAAAGCGACTGGGGAAACCCTGAACGTACAGTATTTCCTGGATTATATCCTTGACAAATACAGAAAAATTTATCAATTTTAAAGGCCCATCCAAACCGTCTTATGAAAAAACGCCTGCTTCTTAACCTTTTGTTTTGCTCCCTCTTCACTTATCCATCCTCCTGTAAAAAATATATCCAGCACCAGGAAGAAAATGCATTGATTAACCTGGTTACCAGTGGAACCTGGCGTGTTTCCCGTTACCAGGATCACCAGACCGATATTACCGCAAGTTTTACCGGGTATGTATTCCAGTTCAGATCGAACGGGACGGTGGATGGGGTGATCGGGGCACAAACAACTGCCGGCACATGGTCTGCCGACGTAAATGCCAGAACCATCCAATCCGATTTCCCGAATGCAGATGATCCTTTGAAAAAGCTGAACTATACCTGGAAAGTCACAGACAGTTATTCGGACTCCGTATCTGCCAGGACTCTTGTTGACAGCGTTTACAATTTTCTGGAACTGCACAAGAACTGATCAGGCTACGTTCCCATTTAACCCCGCGACCCTAAGGATCGGGCAGGGTATACCCCTAAAAGAGGGTATTTTCGGCCCTGAAAGTTTAGAAAAAACAATTTTGAAGCTGCTTCCACGTTATGGTTTCACGTAGAAAAGATATTTCCGCTTCTATATATCTTCTGCAAATCCGGACACCTTGTATTTCTTCAGACCGATGTCTGAAAGATCGCATAACCCCTTTGAATACTAATGAAGTAATTCATCCTTAAATCGCTATCCGTTGAACAGAAGACTACTGCTAACCCCTTTTTTATCATTCTTTTTCCTCTGTGGCGCATTGGCACAGGCGCCAGTGGCGATGATAAAGGCCTCTCCGGTTGCGGGATGCGCACCGCTGGCTGTCGGTTTCAATGATGTATCTTCCGGCAACCCTACTTCCTGGAGCTGGAACTTTGGCGGAGCTCCGCCGACTGTAAACCCCGGCACAAGCACCAATCCCAATGCAGGCGTGATATACACAGTGCCAGGCACCTATTTTGTTACCCTCACCGTTTCTAATGCCAGCGGCACCAATACATCAGCTCCGTTCAAGATCACCGTTTTTCCATCACCGACAGCAGATTTTGATGCGGACAAATTAACTGGCTGTTTTCCGACAACCGTTCATTTTACTGACAAGTCCAGCCCGGGAATTGGCGGCGCCACTATGGTCAGCTGGAGCTGGTCCTATGGTGACGGAAACGTGGATCCGAATACGCAAAATCCCAGCCATACCTATACTCAAGGCGGAAGTTTCCCGGTAACCTTATATGTAACCAACAACTATGGTTGCGTGGGAAAAGCAAATGTAAAGACCGGGGCCATCGTTTTATCCACCGGAGTGATTCCGAATTATAACACAACTCTGGCCAACAGTTGTCAGGTGCCTGTGGACGCCACTTTTACGAATTCAACTACCGGACCCGGAACGGTCACTTACAATTGGGACTTTGGAGACGGTGGCACCTCCACCCAGACTTCGCCCATTCATCCGTTTAGTGCTGCCGGAAATTATAATGTGAAGCTTACGGCCACCAGTGATCAGGGCTGTTCGGACACGGTTACCACGGTGGTAAAAATCGCTTCCAGCGCCAACGTTTCCAGCTTTACTACGGCAGCCAGCGTTTGTATCAACGCTCCGGCTACGTTTACTAACACATCGACGCCTTTTCCGAATAGCTCATCCTGGAATTATGGTGATGGTTCGCCCATAGATAATGTACGGGACGGTTTACATACCTACAACACAGCCGGTCCCTATACGGTTACCCTGAACAATGATTTTTCAAATTGTAATGGTTCCGTTTCGCAGACCATTCAGGTGGTCGGCCCGCCAACCGCTGCATTTATTGGCACCAGTGTTGCCGGCTGCAAGCCACCGTTGACTGCATCCTTTACCGATCAGTCCACCGGTGCAACATCCTGGCTATGGGATTTCGGCGACGGAAGCGCGAAGTCCACTCTGCAGAATCCAACACATACTTACAATGCGTATGGCAGTTATAATGTGACCCTGACGGCTTCCAGCGCCGGAGGTTGTTCCAACTCCATAACAAAAAATGCCTTTGTGAACATTATTAAGCCGATTGTCTCCATACCGAGTCTCCCGGCTTATGGTTGTGCCCCCTACACTTTTAATCCAAGCATTTCTGTTACGCAGGCTGAAGGGATCGCCAGTTATCATTGGGATTTTGGCAACGGAACTACCTTTGATGGCGCCACACCACCCCCGCAGGTATATGGAACCGGATCGTTTCCGGTGACGCTTACCATCACCACCAACGGCGGTTGTACAGCTTCCACATCGGGCACGGTAAAAGTGGGAAGTATTCAACCTGTTTCGGATTTCACCGCATCCCCGTTGACGGCCTGTGTGAACACACCCATACAGTTTACAGACAAATCGACCGGAGGCGCCAATCAATGGTTCTGGGATTTTGGGGATGGCAATTCATCTACACTCCAAAATCCTGCTAATTCCTTTCAGAAGCCAGGCACTTTTATCGTTAAGCTGACAGCGTATAACGACGGATGTTATCAACCAACACCCAAAACAGTCAATATAACGATCAACAATCCGCTGGCGGATTTCAGCTATTCATTTGATTGCACAAACTCAAATAACTTCTCGTTCAAAGACGGTTCAACAGGGCCCCTCACCTGGGCATGGGACTTTGGAGACGGTGGCACATCTGCCGCCCAGAATCCTACGCATTCATTTACTCCCGGAGCTCCCACGACCTTCAACGTTAGCCTAACTGTAACGAACGGAGCCTGCCAGAGTTCCATCACCAAATCGGTTACAGCCAACCAGGTGACAGCGATCAGTGTTTCAGCTAACCCGATCTGTAAAAACAATACCGTATTAATAAATACCACGCACCCGAACAATATTGTAAGCTACTTATTTGATTTCGGAGATGGCACGACCGCTAATTCGTCAAGCGGAGCTACGTCCCATACCTACACTATCGCAAAGGATTATCAGGTTACCGTAAAGACCACAGATAACACCGGATGTTCGGCCACGTCGGCGCCTTATACGATGCATATCACCGGCCCTACAGCAAAATTTTCGACGCCGGTGCAACAGGGATGCAATAATTTTTCACCAACATTCACGGATTTGTCCAGCTTTACGGCCGGCATACCCATCACAACATGGGCCTGGGATTTTGGAGACGGCGGTGTGTCGAATCAGCAAAGCCCAACGCACAATTATACAACGGAAGGCATTTTTTCTGTTAAGCTAAAAGTAACGGATGCAAATGGCTGCACCGATAGTGTTGTCTACCCCAGCTATATCACGTTCTCTGCGCCGAAGGCATCGTTTACCACTACCGGCACCGACTTCGGCACCTGTTCCAATATTAAATTCACCAACACGTCTCAGGGTTTATTTAACCCGGTGTACACCTGGGACTTTAAAGACGGCAGCACATTTATTGGTAAAGACCCACCCTTACATAATTTCCCGGCTGTAGGTCAGTATCCGGTGACCCTGAGCATTACGGATGCATTAGGCTGCTCCGCCGCTCCTTTTGTTATGGCGGTGCCGATTAATATTGATACTCCGAATGCCTCATTTACGATGAGCGCAAACTATTCTTCCTGCCCCCCGCTTACTGATCATTTTACGTTCACCGGGCATTATGCACAATCTTATCGCTGGGATCTCGGGAATGGTGTGTTCAGCGTTCTACAGAACCCTTCGTTTACGTATCCTGTTCCCGGAGACTGGGATGTTTCGTTAATCGTGACCAGTCCGGGTGGTTGCCTTGCCAAATCAGCTTCACAACATATTCATATAGATGGTCCCGTAGGTGTATTTCTCTATTCACCCACTTCGGCCTGCGACAGTCTGGATGTAAATTTCGAAGTGAAAACCGGAAACGCGGTTCAATTTACCTGGATTTTTGGAGACAATTCCCTGCCGGTAACGGATACAGTTCCCACCATTACGCATCATTATAACCAACCCGGACAGTATATTCCAGTGGTGACCATGGAAGATGCGAGCGGATGTAAAGTGGCGACTACGGGTAATCAAACCATTTTTATCGACGCCATCATCGGCACTTCATTTACGATAGATAAACCCCTGATTTGCGATAACAGTGATGGCAAGATCACCTTCACAGATAATTCTTCGCTGGCCCGGGGAACAGTGATCAATAATTATTTTTGGGATTTTGGCGACGGCAGCACGCAATCCGGCATGCTACCCACTGTTACTCATATTTTTACAGGTGTTCAAACCTATAATGTCACCCTGACCATCACAACGGTGAACGGCTGCGGCGACAGCAAAACCCTGCCTGTGCAAGTGGTTGCCGCTCCGCAGATCAGCATTGGCGGACTCACACCGCAGTGTGAACCCGCAACGCTGACCTTCACCGGTGTTGAAACCATTTCGGACCCGAACGGGCCGCTCACCTGGGCCTGGGATTTCGGCAACGGACAGACCTCAAATGTCCAGAATCCACCAGCGGTCTCTTATCCGAAAGCAGGAACCTATACGGTGACGCTGGCGGCAACAAATACAGCCGGATGCACATCCACTGTTCCTGCCCCTCCGCAACCACTGATTATTTATCCGATTCCCAAAGTGGATGCGGGACCTGATATGACGGTATGTTTGGGAGGCCCTGACTTTCAGCTGAACGCCACCGGCGATCCTGGAAATTCATATACCTGGCAAACGCCTGCGAACGGAACGCTAAGCTGTTACCCTTGCGCAAATCCCATGGCCAACTCGCCTATCTCCACTTATTTCGTGGTCAATGGTCAGAGTCCTTTCGGTTGTTCGGCCAATGATACGGTAAAAATAAAAGTCAATACACCGGTAACCGTGACCGTTAGTGGAGCTGATTCCGTATGTCTTGGACAAAGCACACAACTGACGGCCAGCGGTGCCGACCTGTACACCTGGACGCCGGCTGCGGGTCTCAGCAACCCCTCTATTCCAAATCCTATAGCTACGCCAGGCAGCACACAGATCGGCATTACGAGCTATCAGGTTACCGGAACGGATGATATAAAATGTTTCTCCGATACCAAAACCGTTCAAATCACCACCTTTAATTACCCAACCCTGGACCTGGGTCCTGATGTAACCATACCTGTGGGTACTTCCTACCAGATCAATGGAACCGGTTCCCCGGATATCGTTAGTCTCAACTGGCTGCCGATAACAAATCTGAGCTGCCCGGATTGTCTTACACCACTGGCTTCACCAATCAAAACCGTGGATTATGTGCTCCACGCAGTCAATAACGGCGGATGTACGGCCTCAGACAGCATTAGGATCACCGTGATTTGCGATGGCAGCAACTTTTTCATACCGAATACGTTTTCTCCTAACGGGGATGGTTCCAATGACCGGTTTGTGGTCAGGGGAAGAGGATTAAATGTGATCCCTTCCATTACCATCTTCAACCGCTGGGGTCAGGTGGTATTTGAAAAGAAAAACTTTGCTCCGAATGATGAAGCGAGCGGATGGGACGGAACCTACAACGGCAAACCAGCGCCTTCCGATGTGTATATATATACAATCCAGATATTTTGCGATAATGCAACCCTGATCCCTTATCATGGAAATGTTACCCTGATCAGATAGAAATCCTATTGAAAAATGAGAAACCCGAACCCCGTTAAAAAAGCACTCTTCATCCTGGCGATCTGCTGCGGCAGTATGGCGACTGCCTTTTCGCAGGACCTTCATTTTTCCCAGTTTTTTGAGGCGCCGCTGCTCCGGAATCCATCCCTTGCCGGGATCTTCACCGGAGACTACCGGATTCAGGGCGTTTACCGGGATCAATGGAATAGTTTTACCAATGCGTATAAAACCGGATCATTCAACGGAGAATATAAAATGCCGGTCGGGCATAGCAATGATTTTCTGACCGTTGGTCTCGAGGTTTTGTATGATAAAGCGGGCAGTGCAGGGCTGGTGTCCAACGAAGTGTTTCCCGCCCTCAACTATCACAAATCCCTTTCTGATACCAGGACCATGTATTTGTCGCTCGGATTCATGGGCGGTTATGCAGAGAAAAGAATTGACCGATCCAAAATCACCACAAACAGCCAGTTTTCCGGTGGTGTTTTTAATCCGGCCCTTCCGGATGGCGAAACTTTTACGCAACCTGATGTACAATACTGGGATGGCAGTGTAGGCATGAGCTTCAACAGCAGCTTCGGAGAGAACCAGCAACACAGCATGTTTTTCGGGGTAGCCTACCATCATCTCAACAGGCCAAAGAATAATTTCTATCAGAATGCAACCGTAGAACTTGATCCCAAATATGTGGTGTCAGGAGGTGCAAAACTTTACATTGATGAGCGGTCGGAGTTCACGCTGCAGGCCGACTACAGCACGCAGGGAGGCGCGCAAGAAACGGTTGCGGGCGTTATTTATGGCTATAAACTGGGCGACTTTGTTGACAATCCAAAATACCTGCTCGGCATTGGGGCGTTTCTGCGATGGAAAGATGCATTCATCCCGGTTGTCAAACTGGAGATGCTTCCTTTATCGATTGCCATCAGTTATGATGTGAATATTTCTGCTCTGAACACGGTGAGTCAGGGTTATGGAGGGTTTGAACTATCCATATCCTATATCGGATTCCTGGATCGTGAAAACTCAGCTAAAAATAAAATGCTTTGTCCACGCTTTTAACTGAACATCTCCTTCACCTTATCAAAAAAGCTTTTTTCATTCTTATCTGGTTTCGGCTCAAAGTTGGGTGAGCTGCTAAGCTTGTCCAAAACTGTTTTCTCTTCAGGAGATACCTGTTGAGGTGTCCATACATTCACATGAATGAGCTGATCCCCTTTTTCGTAAGAATTTACCGAAGGAAAGCCCTTGCCCTTGAGCCGGAAAATCTTCCCG
Source organism: Bacteroidota bacterium (assembly GCA_030706635.1). Taxonomy (GTDB): domain Bacteria; phylum Bacteroidota; class Bacteroidia; order Chitinophagales; family Chitinophagaceae; genus Puia. The sequence continues at coordinate 94,235 of JAUZOD010000002.1, read as the reverse complement.
CTTTGTGTGCCCGGCGGAATGCGGATCTTGGCTTTACCGTCGATGGTGGGCACTTCCACCTGCAAACCAAAAACAGCATCGGGGAATGAAAGGTATAATTCAAAGGCAACATTCAGCCCGTCCCGATGCAAATCCGGATGCGCCTCTTCTTCAACCAGTATGATCAGATCTCCTGGCGTGCCTCCCCGTTCTCCTGCATTCCCCTTTCCTGACACACTCAATTGCATGCCCTCCTGCACACCGGCCGGAATATCGATATTCACCACTTCTTCCCCATATACCCTGCCTTCCCCTTTACAGGCAGTACATTTTGCCGTAATCGTACTTCCCTCCCCGTTACAGGCAGGACAGGTGGTAACGGTTTGCATTTGCCCGAGAAAGGTATTACTCACCCTCCGAACCTGTCCGCTGCCTCCGCAGGTGGTACAGGTCTGCACGCTCCCTTTATCCTTAGCTCCGCTGCCATGACAGGTATTACAAGGGATATGTTTTTTAACCTTGATATTCTTATTTACCCCTTTTGCAATTTCCTCATAGGTCAGTTTTATTTTGATCCGCAGGTTGCTGCCACGAATACCCTGGGTTCTGGACTGACCACCTCCCCGCCTGCCGCCAAAGAAACTGCCGAAAATATCATCTCCGAATACGTCGCCGAACTGGCTGAAGATGTCTTCCATATTCATACCGCCGCCGCCGAAACTGCCTCGTCCGTTATTAAGCCCCGAGTGGCCGTACCGGTCGTACTTTGACCGCTTCTCACTGTCGCTCAGCACTTCATAAGCTTCTGCAGCTTCCTTGAACTTCTCTTCCGCAGACTTATCCCCCGGATTGCGGTCCGGGTGAAACTTCATAGCCACTTTACGATAGGACTTTTTAATTTCATCTGCTGAGGCCGTCTTTGCTATTTCCAGTATTTCGTAATAATCCCTTTTCATTAGGTTCGGTTCATTTTCCCACGACCACTTTCGCGAATCGGATTAGTTTATCATTTAAATAATAACCCCGGGTTACTTCGTCGATCACCTTACCTACCTGTTTTGGGGTAGGGGCTGGGATCTCCGAGATCGCCTCGTGTTTTTCAACATCAAATTCGGTATTGATACTGACCATCGGCCTGAGCCCTTTGCTTTGAAGAATCGATCGTAATTTATTGAATACCAGCAGAACACCTTCCCGTATTCCATCAGTATCCGGGCTTTGCTGAAGCTGCTTTTCGGCCCTGTCGCAGTCATCAAGCACGTCCAGCAGGGAGCTGATTATCTCCTTCCCAGCAGTCTGACTCAATTCCAGCCTTTCGCGCGCCGTTCTGCGTTTAAAATTGTCAAATTCTGCAAATAACCGGAGGTATTTATCCTTCTGTTCCTGCAATTCGGCGGAAAACCTCTCCTGCACATCATCGGGTTCCAGGGTTTCGCCATGCATGTGATTCGTTCCCGCTACGTTTTCATCCGTATTAATATCGACCGTTGATTCTCTTTCACTTGCAGACTCAGGATCTGCGGAATCTGTAAAATTTTCAGGGTTCTTTTGCATCTTATTGAAATTGTGGCAAAGGTAAGGTTGTCAATTTCTCTGCCAAGAGATGATTTGAGACAAATTGTCCATATCCGGCCTCATTTAACGGCCATGCATTCAGTTACATTTGCCACATGATACCAGCCGTTATTTTAAAGAGAAAGATCAGCCGCCGTGTAGAAAATGGCCATCCATGGATTTTTGCCAATGAAATTGCCGAAACAGAAGAACAGCTGAGTCCCGGAGAGATTGTGGCCGTTTTTACCTGGGATAAGAAATTCGTGGGAAAGGGATATTTCAATCCAAGATCTCAGATTACGGTTAGGCTCCTTACCCGCAGAGAAAAAGAAGAAATCAATGATCAGTTTTTCTTCAACCGCATTGAATCCGCCTGGGCTTATCGTAAAAGGACGGGTTATACGGAAAATTGCCGCCTGGTCTTTGGTGAAGCCGACGGGCTTCCCGCCCTGATCATAGATAAATTCAACGATCATTTTGTTGTGCAGACGCTTTCCCTGGGCATTGATTTGTGGAAACCGGCCATTGTGAAAGCCCTGAACGGCATCTTCAAAACACAGAAAATCTATGAAAGAAATGATGTGCCCGTGAGGGAACTGGAAGGGCTTGTCCAGCAAAAAGGATTTCTGTCCGAACCATTTGACACCCAGATTATTATACAGGAAAATGGGTTGAAATTCCAGGTGGATCTCGAGAATGGGCAAAAGACCGGCTATTTCCTGGATCAACAGGATAATCGCCGGGCCATTCAGCACATTGTAAAAGATGCGGACGTGCTTGGGGCCTTTTGTTATACAGGAACTTTTGAGATTCATGCTGCGCATTATGGAGCTAAATCAGTACTCGGACTGGATATTTCAGAGAAAGCGATTGCCGGGGCCAGGCATAACGCCTCCCTGAACGGATTTGAGGATAAAGTGGAGTTTCAGGCAGTAAACGCCTTTGACGTGCTGAAAAAATGGAGCCGGGAGCCGAAGAAATATGACGTCGTGATGCTTGATCCGCCGGCGTTCACGAAAAACCGGGAGCATATTCAAAAGGCCCTTACCGGTTACAAGGAAATCAATTTGAGGGGAATGAAATTATTGCGCAACGGGGGATTCCTGGTTACCTCTTCCTGCACGAACCTGGTTTCACCGGACAATTTCCTGGAAGTGATCCAATCCGCCGCGCAGGATGCAGGAAAAAAATTGAGACAGGTTATATTCTCTACGCAGTCTCCGGACCACCCGGTAGTCTGGGGTATGGAGAATACGCATTATCTGAAGTTCTTGATTGTTGAAGTGACTGATCAAATGTGAAAATGTGGAAATGTGCTAATGGGAGAACGGGAACATAGTGCATCTCATTTACACATCAGCACATTTCCACATTTTCACATTTATTTGTTTACCTGAAACTTATTCGACTCCACAATTTTTCCATTGGGATCTTTGAGCTGGAAAATATAAATGCCACGGAAGAAATCGGTCAGGTTAACGACAGTCTTCTGGTCTTCCGCAGAAAATTCATACACTTTTTTTCCCAGGAAATTGAATACCTGGATGCTGTAGTTTTTACCGTAATTCTTGAGCAGGTCGAAAGTAATATAAGAAGAGGCGGGGTTGGGGTAAAAACGAACCGTAGCCACCGTTTCTGGGTCAGGAAACCCGGGCGTCCGGTTTTGGCTTTTAACCTGGGTTACCGAACAAAACACCATAAATATAACAAGGTAAAAAAGCCTCATAGTCAATGGATAAAGTTAGCTGTTTTACAATATAACGCTTTTTTTCCAAAATTACAAAACCGCCGGCATTTCAGAAAATGGCTTATTTTAATCCTTTTTCCACGTCTTCAATTTTTACGCCAATCACCTTTTCAATCTCAATTTTGGACAGGTTCAGATCCCTCTGCATGGAAAGGCTTTTTACCTGTTCTGTGATATAGCTCTTCTGAGCCTTTTCCAAATCATCCAGTTTAATAAGGTTATCTGCAAAATCGCTCTCCGCCCGTTTAAACTGAGAATATTCGTTCTGTGTTAGTTTACTCTGGAATTCCACAAGTTGTTTTGCGAGAAGATAGTTCTCATACTTGGTGAGTACATCGGCCTTGATCTCGCGGAACTTTTCATTTTTCTCCGCCAGCGTTATGGAATAATTGTCTTTGGCTATTTTGACCGTATTCCTGGTACGGGTAAAAATATCAAACGGAACATTCAAGCCAAAATTATACCTCGGATAATAAATCTGAGCATACTGATTGTTGTTTCCGCTGCTGAATGCATTCCTCACCGTGAACTCATTGAGATTTCCCTGCGCACTGAACAAACCCAGATAGGCAGCTTTCGCAATGGTGATTTGTGAAGCAGCAGCCTGAGTTGCGTGATCCGCCATTTCATAAGTGGGGCCCTGGATGGCAAGTTGTACCAGACGTTCGCGGATATCTGTCAAACGCGTGCTATCGACCCGGTAAAGGCCCGCAGGCTGGGCGAATATAGATTCCGAAAGCAGCAGTAAAAAAATTACAATATATCGCATATGATTAATTTTGGTTTGTTATTATGGGTATGGTTTGAGCTGGTTTGTCAGAATCAGCCAGTTTGATAAAAATGATCATTGCGGTGTGAAAGTACAGGATTACAGGGCATTGGGTAATGGCCATCTGACTGTATTGTGCAGCCATCAAGGTAAACATCATGATCAGCAAGGCTATATAATAGTTTTGGATTTCCGGATCTTTCGCGCTGAAAAAACGACGGTATCCATACCACATGACGATAAAATAAAATAACAGCAACAGGGCCAGACCCACCGCCCCCTGTTCGGCAACCGTTTTCATATAACCACTGTCGGGCTGCAGATATTCCAGGTAATGTCCGTGATTGTATTTAGGCCCTTCAAATCCACAGGTATATATTCCGCCGCCGATCGGGTGATCCTGGATATACGGCTGAACCTGGTGCCGGTTAAAATCCCGGACGGCAGCCGATTCATCTTTGGTTCCCAGGAAAGCCGACCGGATCCTGTTCGTAATAGAATTCTGGTGAGGCATAACCAGAAGCACAACGAGCGATGAAACAGAAAAAAGCAGAAAAATGGCGGTCCTTTTTTCATACAGGGTGGAAAGACAATACAGGGCGATACCGACCACAATCATCAGGGTAGCTGTACGGGTGCCGGAATAACTATACGCCAGTAGGTTAAACACAGTGGCAATGCCCAGCCAGATCCTTTCTTTTTTCTTATCCGTTCGTACAAACAGCACGATGCACAATACCGAAATGCTGGCGAAAAGAATCCCGGACGTAGCCGGATCAGAAAATACAGAAAATTTGCGGAGCATACCTGCTTGTAATAAGAGCGTGAGTCCGCCGCCGGTCCCGATCCACCGCAATTCGAATCCGGCATACCCAAACCACTGTTGTTTGCAGGCATAAAGCGCCAGCAGCGTGGTGAGCACTATCATGAACCGCACGAAGTACAAGATGCGTTCCCGGGAATCCAGGAGACAGTACGTTATAAAATAAAAAACAAAATAACTCAATTGTCTATTGAAAAAGCTGAGCCAGCCAAGCGTACCCAGCATCGCCGGGTTGAAGAGTTCGATCAGATAATAGCCAAATAAAATTAAAATACCCAGGGTGATCGGGTTAGACCAAAAACGGTGGTCCGTAATTTTTTTCCGGGTGTTTTTTAAAAGGACGCTAAAAAGTACCAGGTAAATAAGTACTTCATCTAAGACTCCTGCCGATACAGAGGATGTAATAAGCCGGTCAATCGTTGTGGTGATAGAAGAATAGCCGATGAGAAAGTAAAACCCGAAATAAGGAAACCTCATGACCAGAATCAGCAGTAATACGACAAGGATGGAAACAACCACAAAGGGGCCGATCGCGGAATCTACCAGTACGATACCGTAGGTCATGATTAAGCCAAGCAGGGTCAGCAATATCCAACCAAAGCGGGTATTCAATTTTTTCTCCAGAAAATGGTGTTTCAACCAATTCCCCAGGGAGGAAAATTTATAGATCATTCCATTCGACATATCATCAGAAATACAGAAATTTGATAAAAATAAAAACAAAAAATATGATCAGCATCAGCAGAGTGATCATTTCAAAAATGCGTCTATTGTTTTCTTTTTTGATCATAAGCCAACCGCCGGATATTGCTTTTTAAAATGATAAAATGCATTTCCCAAAGCCCCTACGGAGTTCTCCCAGGTATGAGTAAGCGCGAAATTCCTTCGTTTTTCCTTTTCCGTGGATGAGGTCCATTCCGGATCTTCCAAGATCCTGACGATGCTGGTTACATAATCCTCTTTGGATGCACACAGAAAAGTATATTCCCCGAACATCTTCATAGCTTCTGTGGCCGTAGCAACCACGGGCTTACCGGCTGCCAGGTATTCGTCAATTTTCCTTGGATAGTTCCCGATCGTAAGTGGGTTTAGCACCTGCGGGTTCAGGCAAATGGTAAAATGCTGAATGTAAGCGATTGTTTCCCCCGGCATTTTCCGTCCAAGAAAAAAAACGTTCCTCAGGCTCCTCAACCGACTCTTATCAAAAACACTGTCAGAGGGTCCCACCAGCACGATGCTGTAGTTCGGAAATGATTCGGACAGATGAATTAAAATATCTTCATCCAGCCGGTAACTGGACACAACGCCGCAATAACCCAAAATGGGTCCCGGAATGTCCTTCATATCCGCCGGTACCGGCTGGTCAGCAGTAATAAAATCATCCGGGTTACAGCCTTGTCCGATGTCTACGCTATTTGGATTCCACTGGCCCGCATGGGCGGCGAGGTACGCGGAATTGGCAACTACGAGGTCAGACTTTTCAATCATTTCTTTTTCGCAACGGGGTCCATAACGCTCAAAAAATGGTTGCGCAGTTAAAAAATCCCGGAGGTAAAAAATATATTCCCTGACCGGCAACAATCCCTTCAGATACAATCCACGGTAGAAATCATTATCATTGATCAGCAAACTGTTCTTAAAACCCAGCGAATGAATGGCTTTTTTGATTTCAGCCGCAATCCGTCTGTTGTTCACGCGATTGAAAAAATCAAACAGTTTATAATTCGGAGACCAGGCGCTTGATTCGAGCAACGATTTTGGATGAAGCACCCAGAAATTATCCTGGATCTGCTCGATATAATTATTCTTTCCCGCTTCGGCCGCTTTTAGGTTCTGGGTTATCCTGTTTTTCAATGCCGTCTTTCTGTCCAGAGCCCTGTCTATAAACAACACCCGGTTATAGCGGGCAAGTTCATACGCCATATCCTTAAAATTAAAAGCGATTTCCGTGTTCCATGGCTGGAAACCAAACATGATGATATCCCTGTTTTTTATAAAGCGGTACTGCATAGGCATTAATCAGGATCAGAGATCCAGGTTCTGTTCGTCAACATGATTCAATACAGCCCCGATAAATTTACTGCCGTTCTCCCGGAGGAATTCCAGGGACTCCCGGTCAATCTCCCCAAGAGAATTCAACGCGGAGAAAACCACAACGATCCCATCCGCATATTCAGTAAGTTCCTTACTGTCTGCGTGATAGTTCAAAGCCGATCCTTCCATTAGAATATAATCATATTGCCGGATAAGTTTATCGAGGTCTCTGAATAAGTTATTTTCTGGAAGGATTTCAGAAGGAGTATAGTTTCCTTCTTCGCAGCCAATAATATCTACCCCGGGAATGGAGGTATGGATGATGATGTCGCCTATTTTATCCATCTCCCCCTGACCTCCCACGACAAAACTTTCCAGGGCAGCATTCGCTGAAAAATCACGCGTGAGGGCGTTATTGGAAAAATTGGCATCGATTAGCAAAACTTTTTTTCTGCTCATACTGAACGTATGCGCCAGAGATTCGATGATGGTTGTTTTCCCTTCCTTTGTTTTGGTGCTGGTAAAAAGAATCACCCGTTTCCCGCTTTTTTCGATTTCATACCGCAATTTCCGGAAGTTTTCAATAAACGGAACAAATCCCTGTTGGTGGCCGCTCTCCTTATTAAGAACAATATAATCACGGAGTTTAAATACAAAATAATCAAGAAGAGGTTTTTTATCAACCGGAATAGGCCCCTGTTGGCGGTCGCGCTTCTTATCAACAACAAAATAATCACGGAGGGGCATTTTATCCAGATCAATCTTCCCTACAGCAGACAAGACCGTCATCCCGGTTTCATTCTGAAAAATGGCTGGCGTTCGGAGAGAAGCATCCAGCAATTCGAGGATGATGATAACGAGGGCCGACAGAAAGAACATGGACAGGCCCGAAATGGCAATGATCAGCAGTCCTTTAACAGGTTCCGCCTTTATGGGCGGCTGACCGAGCATAATTTGCTTAAAATTAAAATCCGGAGACACTTCTATATCCTGCGAAGCAAAGATGCTGTTATTGTATTTATCCAGATCGCGTTGCGCGATCGACAAATCGTTCTGATAGGCATTGGCGATCACTTCCTGTCCTCCTCCTGAAAAGGCAATCTTCCGGAACTGTTCTACCCGGCCCTTATACATTTCGATATTATCGCTGGTGGCTGCAATAGACGACTGCAGGTCCAACTTCTCCCTGATCAGTTCCTGCTTCAACTCAGCGGCCCTCAGCGCCTGATTTATACCCGGAAGACTGGAACGGGTGAACTGGTTGATCCTATTAATATTGTCGTCTATCTGATGCTGAATAGCCGGATCAGCGCCACCCTTCTGGGCTAATCTGGCCGCCAGATCATCATTGGTTTTGCGGAGGGCCATAATTTCCTCCGCATGATTACCCTCAGCCGACGATCCCGTAGCAGGTCCCGTATTCTCCATTTGTCGCAGCTGATCCAAAACAGTCAGCAGTTTTTGTTTATAATCATTCAAACTGGCCTGCTGGGCGGTGAGTGAGGAGGTCAGCTCCTGGAGGCCACTCATCGCTGCCGTGGCGGCATCTCCCGGATTGGGTGTTCCAATCTTATCCCGGAACATTTCGAGGCGGTTACGCAAGGTATCTACTTCCTTGCGCTTGCTTTCCCTTAAACTATCGAGCTTGAATAAGGATTCTTTGGTGCTGGTGGATGTGAGAGAGATAAAGAATTCTTTAAACTTTACACCGATTTCATTGGAAACATAGGCAGACAGTTCCGGATTTTCGGAACTGAAGGATACATTAATATAGTCTGTTTTAGGAACCCGTTCAACGGTTAGTTTCTTTAGTATGCTGGCTTCATCGTATTTGTATAAATTCAGGAGATTCCAAACCATTTTTTCCTGGGGATCATAAGTAGAAAGCAGTTTGAGATTATTGAGCTTCTCCCTTAAAATAAGTCTTGCTTTGGAAATATCTGCTTTAAAATATGCGGTATCACGCTTTTGTTTTTCTTTCAAATAGCGAAAAGGATGATCTGAATCCAGATCATGTAAAAGCAGATCATAGGAAACCATGGCCAGCACGACCGGAGATTTAAAGGTTTCCATCACGTTGTTGATCCGGAAATCAATCTGACCAATATCGACGATCTCCGTTAAGCGAAGACTTACCTTTTGTGTCTGGGAAAACCCGGTGGAATACTGCGCCATGGACGCATACTGCCTGGGTATGAAAAGTCTGAAGATCAAACCTCCGGTTAAACCAAGTGCGAGACAGAACAAAATGATCCGTTTCCTCCTGATCAATACCTTAAAAAGGTAAATAACATCCATGGGTAAGATTTTTTACTTTTATTTTAAATGGGACAACCAACACCGCGGTCCTTCGGAGGATATTCATTTTAACAGAGAAGAAAAGGATTATTGGGAATCCGGGAAAATAGCAGGCAACCCGTAAATGAAGAAAAATATGTGCTGATTTCCAGACGATTAAAATCGGATAATCAGTCAATTAGGATCACCCAAACGGCTCAAAAATAATAATAAATTTCATAAAGTAAAATTTATTAGAAGCCTTATCGGCAAGATGATCGTCCTGGGCTGATTTATAAATTCCGGACTTAATGGGTCTCCGGAATTGAATCTTCTATATATTAGCATCTTACCCAAGGGCTGTATGCTATTAAAGTTTCTATTCTGGTTTAGTTTTATTATTATTTTTTACAGCTATTTGGGATATGGTCTGTTGATCTACCTGCTGGTCAGGCTTAAACGCTGGTTCTTCAAAAGTAAGCAGCAACAAATACCCGCGAATTTTGAGCCTGGAATAACGCTGGTGATCTGCGCATATAATGAAGCCGGCTTCATGCATAGAAAGATTCAAAACAGCCTGGATCTGGAATACCCTGCCGAAAAACTCAATTTCATTTTTATTTCGGACGGTTCAGATGATCAGACGCCGGAAATCATCCGTCAATATCCCAGAATTCAATTATTACATCAGCCCGGGCGAAGAGGCAAGGTGGCGGCGATGAACAGGGCCATGCCATTTGTTCATACCCCTTACGTGATATTCAGTGATGCCAATACCCTGCTCAATAAGGCCTGCATAAAGGAAATTGTAAGTCATTACGTTGATCCGGCTGTAGGCGGCGTAGCAGGGGAAAAAAGAATCATATCCAGGGAAAAGGACCGGGCTGCAGGGGCGGGGGAAGGGCTTTACTGGGAATATGAGTCCTTTCTCAAAAAGCTGGATTCGGAATTCTATACAGTTGTGGGTGCCGCCGGAGAATTGTTCTCGATAAAAACTGACTTGTTTCATCAATCTGCTGAAGATACGATCCTGGATGATTTTGTTCAGTCCATGCAGATTTGTAAAGACGGTTATGTAATGCGCTATGAACCAAATGCCTACGCCATAGAATCGGCTTCGACCTCTATGAAGGAGGAACAAAAACGCAAGATCCGGATCTCAGCGGGGGCATTTCAGGCGATGATCAAACTGAAAGATCTCTTCAACGTGTTTAAATACCCTGTTTTATCTTTCCAATTCATCTCCCATCGTGTTCTGAGGTGGACGTTTTGCCCCGTGAGTCTGTTCCTTTTCTTTCTCAGTAATGCTTTGATCGTTTACCGGGAAGGGGCTCGTATTTTTACTCTCCTCCTTATAGCACAGCTGGTGTTTTACGCAATGGCCTGGACCGGTTGGATCTTTGCCAGCCGGGATATGCGCGTAAAAGCATTTTATATACCTTATTATTTCATGTTCATGAATCTATCCGTTTTTATCGGATTCTACCGGTTTCTAAGAAAGCGTCAGACGGTGGCTTGGGAGAAATCCGCCCGGCGGCACGAAAATTGAAACAGATAAAAAGCCCCGTTTTTGCCTTAACAAATCCTTCATTTTGGTGACAATAAAAAAGGTTATCCAATATTTGGATCTTAGGAAAAAATACTTACTTTTATCGTAGAATTCCGAAAAGGTTCGGTTCAATTCCTCTGAAACTCTAAAGTTTCCAATTCCAAAACAAATAAGGCTTTGAAGCCCTATTCTTGAAATCCCCTATTAAGAATTAATATTTTTACGATTTGCTGAGCCATATCTCAGGTTCATTCCTGGTTAATGCCAATACCTCGTGTTTAGCCATTGCCTAAAAATTCCAACCTACTGAGGAACAGAGTCTAAAATAACAAATGACCTCTGCCCATGAAAAAGCAAATTTTAGCAGTAGACGACAGTAAGGCAATACGGTTTTTGTTTCAGACAGTGCTCGGGAAATCATATCAGGTGATTACGGTTCCTGATGGCTGTTCCGCGATGCACTGGTTATCCAGAAGGAATTTTCCGCATCTGATTATTGCTGATCCGCAATTGCCTGATCTGGAAAACTGGGAGTTGATTCAGCAACTGGCATCCAGTGGAATTTATAAGAACATTCCGGTGCTGGTACTTTCCGGATTGAGCAAAGAAGAAACGGAGATGAATTGTGCCGCCTATAATGTGCAGAATTATTTCCTCAAGCCATTCAATCCTGTTGATCTGGTGAATACGGTTCAACAATTGATAGAGAATAAATCGTTCGACACCTACTATCCGATGAAAGCCGTTTAGTCATTGCTGCGTACACCTGAAAACTTATAACCTAAGCCTATTTATGGATTTTACATTTTTACCCAAAGCTTCCACATATCAGAAAAACGCCTTTGTCCGATACAGCATCCGGACGAGAGAGGCAGTAGTTGCGCCTGGATACATCAGCAGTGGATTTTATTATATTGGTAAGAACTCGACCAATATCGAACGCCTGGTTAAATTGTACAAGCGGGGATATGCGTCCGACAACATTGAGAATGCCAAAGCTGAACTAAACCGATCCATCGCCCAGGAAAGGAATATCATTCCGGAAGTTATTTTCTGCGAAACCAGCTTTGATTTTGCCGCAGTAAAGAACTTCGTTCATTTTCTTGACAACAGCAAAGCACTCTGCGCCATTCCTTTCATTCTGGATTCATCCAGCTTGTGCGATATGGAATTAGAGGTTTATAAAAGACACATGCTGGCCGATGAAATCATGCAGATTGATTCAACCCAGGAGAATATGCTGATCAGCAAGGTGCGTTTCCTGAATAAGGTGAAGGCTAAATCAGTGGAAATGAAGAACAAACTGCATGAGGAGGAATCACTCATTCCGCCGGCCAATATTCATTCCATTTTGAAAAGGAGCTTTGATATCCTCGTTTCACTAACAGCCATACTGATATTAAGCCCGGTATTCCTGTTGATTGCCCTCGCCATTCGACTGGAGTCGAAAGGCCCCATATTTTATATTTCAGAAAGAGCAGGAAGGGGTTACCGGATTTTTAAGTTTTATAAATTCAGGACCATGTTCGCCGGTGCCGAGCAACACCTCGATGAGTTTCTTCATTTGAATCAGTATGCTTCAAGCCCTGCCCAGGGTCAGGGTCCCTGGTTTTTTAAGCTTAGCAAGGATCCGCGCGTTACCCGGGTTGGCGCTTTTTTACGCAACAGCAGCCTGGATGAATTGCCGCAGTTACTGAACGTTCTGCTGGGCGATATGTCCCTTGTCGGTAACCGTCCGCTGCCTTTATATGAAGCGGCTACATTAACTACAGACCAGTGCGCGAAGCGTTTTCTTGCGCCAGCTGGCATCACCGGACTTTGGCAGATCAAGAAAAGAGGAAATGAAGAAATGTCGGTTGAGGAAAGAATTAATCTGGACATCGACTACGCCGACAGGTATAATTTCATGTACGACCTTTGGATCATGGCCAATACACCGTCTGCGCTGATTCAGAAGTCCAACGTATAAGTGCTTCCCGGGTTCATCTTAACATAGTATCTTTCGGGATATGAATGCGAGCTTCCCGGAAAAGGAACCCCTGGTTTCGATTATCACACTGAACTACAATCAGGCTCAGGTTACCCGCGAATTCCTGGAATCCAGCAAAAGCCTTAATTACCGGAACTACGAGATCCTGGTCTGCGACATGGCTTCTTCCATTTCACCGGAAACGGCTTTCCGTGCGTCCGACTACCCGAATACCCGGTTGCTGCTCAGCGACAAAAACCTGGGATTTTCCGGGGGTAATAATTGGGGAATTCGCCAGGCGAAGGGCGATTTTATTTTCATCGTGAACAATGACACCGAACTGACCCCGGATCTGATCCGCTTGATGCTGCAACCTTTTTATGAGAGTCCCGCAATCGGAGTAGTCTGTCCAAAAATTAAATACTTCGAACATCCCGACGTCATCCAGTATGCGGGATTCCGGCCCATGAATCGATTTACCGGCAGAACGGCAACCGTCGGAGATATGGAACAGGATGTTGGTCAATATCCTGTTTCCGGCCCCACCTACGCGGCACATGGTTGCGCCATGATGGTCAAAAAAGAAGTCATTGAAAAGACAGGCCTGTTTCCCGAGAAATTCTTCCTTTATTATGAAGAATGGGACTGGTCCGCACGCATCCAAAAAGCAGGCTATATTATATGGTACCAGGCCGCAGCGACCATCTATCACAAAGTATCGTTGAGCGTCGGAAAAGATAATCCGGTGAAAGTTTACTACCATGCCCGGAACAGGATATTGTTTATGCGGCGAAACAGCAATCCCCTTCAATTACTTGTATTTTTTCTGTTCTTCACGTTCTTCTCCATGCCGAAAGCAATCATCTCGTTTCTGCTAAACGGACAGTTTCTACAGATCAAATGGTTCCTGAAAGGCGTTGGGTACAATTTGGTACATTCCAGTGCGTCCGTTGAGAATTGACGATGGACCGTTGACAATTCAGAAAGGGTCTGCCTAAGTAGAGAAATAATAATTTGCAAAAATCCATTTTCAAACTGCCTTTCATTATCCACTGTCAACTGTCCATCGTCAATTCTCTCCCTCCTTAAATGTCTTCGGCGTATGAATAAATTCTGTGCGCTTTTTTTTGATTTGCATTAATGCCCTGATCATCGCAAGCATCAATACCGGCAGTTGACCCAGGGCACTGAGGGTGTTCATGCTGTAAAAGACGCCGGGTATGGAGATAAAGAGAGCAAAAAAATAAACGCTCATCAGTCCGATCCAGACCGGCCTTCCGGGAAAAAGAATATGGACCGGCAACAGGGCCTGAATCAGCAGCAAAATAATAATAAGACAAAAAACTGTCAGCGTGAGTATACGCGGCAACAGCAGATTCTGAAAGAACTTATTATAATAGAGAATGGTCTTCGGGGCTGCTTTCATATCTCCATGAAAAAACCTTCGCAGGTGATTCACCTGCGCCTCCAGCCAACGAACCCGCTGTTTTTCAAAAACCATTTCACTGGCTACTTTTTCATCGTAAACCATGGCCTCATCAATAAATTCCATTTTAATCTTACGAAACATGAGTTGCATGTCAATTTCACGGTCTTCTCCCGGATTCTGAAGTATTTCCGCTGTGGAAAATATATCCCTGATCAAAGTGAAATCAAAGGCCATTCCGGAACCGATCGGAGCGGCCGATAATCCCAGCGCGGCTGGTCCTCTGCGAAAAAGATTGATATTGATCTCTTCGCTCATCGCATCAAGCCACGCAATTGACGTGTTTTTGTTTTTTGCCGTACGGTGACATTGAACAGCCAGACAATGGCTATGGAAAGCGGAATTCACTTTTTCAAGACATTCCGGGCCCATGATATTATCCGCGTCCAGAATCATCACAATCTCAGTATCCGTTCCCCTAAGGGCCTCGAGGCCGGCGTGCAGGGAGCGTGATTTCATATTCAGATCCACTTCGAGCACCTGCACCGGTATCTGCCTTAGCCTGGTTAACGTAGCCGGCTTAAGCTTATCTGCTATAACGATTACCGTAAACCGGTCTTTCGGATAGTCATGGCCCGCAGCACGCAGAGCGGTATCCGTAATAATCAGATCCTCCTTATAACAGGGAATCAGAACCGCGATCTTCTTCTTATCCGGATGAGTGGCAAATTTCTTTCCGGAAATCAGTCGTCCGCAAATAGCAATTACAAAAAGATAAGCCGTATTCGCCGCCAGGTAAATAAAGAGGAAGCCGCTGATGAAATAAGATATGTGACTGAGTATGTTCATTCGTTTCTGAAAGGCTTGTAATATGACTTTGTTGCAAGGGCAAGCATCGGCTGGTCTCCCTCCGTATCACCATAGGCATATATTTCTCCGAATTCATCCAGGTTCCATCTTTCCCGGATACGACGGACTTTTTCAGCACCATAGCAATTCCTGCCTTTCAGGCGGCCGGTGATCCGGTCATTTATTATTTCGAGTGAAGTAGAAATCAGTTCCAGTGAAAGGCTGTCGCTCCACCGCCTAATCCAGTTGCCCGCAGATGCCGAAACGATCACGACCTCCACACCGGCAGCTTTCAACTTGCTGATTTCATTCAAAGCGCCCGTGCGGATCAAAGCTGGAAGCCGGGTTTCGGCAAAGCCATCACAAGCATTCTGAAAAACGGATTCTTCCATTCCGGCAAAAAAATACTTCAGTATTTTCTGTTTGGCAACCTCGTTTGAAATTAATTTCAGTTTGTAGGCAATCAGTGTTGGTCCGGTCCATAAAAACCCCTTATAAAAGGAATATCTCCCCTTTTGAAACCGGATGACCTCCAAGAGGGTATCCTTCCTGGTAATGGTTCCATCAAAATCAAAAAAAGCGATTTTTTTGCAATCACTCACAACTTCATCTTTTTAAACTGGAATTCCGGAATATTCTTAATGATGAGCATGATGTATCTCCAGAACCATTTTACGTATACCACATTCTTTTTTTTCTGATATGCTTTGTAAATGATCCCGGCCACTTCTTCCGGAGTGGAGGTTATCGGCCTTGGTAATGATAGATTCTCTGTCATCTTAGTATAAACAAATCCCGGCTGCACCGTCATGACGTGCACATTTTCCTTAAAACACTTATTCCTGAGCCCCGCAAGATAAGCAGTGAAGCCAGCTTTAGAACTCGCGTAAATGAGCTTACTCGCTCGGCCACGATCGCCGGCAACAGAACTGATTCCAATAATTGTTCCCCTTTGCCTGGAGATATAACTCCGCGCTACCTGGTTGAGTATGGAAACGGCACCCGAATAATTGGTATTGATCATCCTTTCTGCAACAAACCAATCATCGAAAGCCAGGTCTTCCTCATCAAGAATACCAAAAACGCTCACGGTAACATCTGGACACGGGGACAGGGAATTAAAGAAAGAAGCATGCTCTCCGTATTTCAACGCATCAAAGGCATGAAGCGTACTGGTTATGCCGTAGCGGATGGAGATATCGGACTGCAACGGCTCCAATAGTTCCGGCCTGCGGGCCGCCAGCTGCACGTCGAATTTTTGAGAAGCAAACTTTTTAGCCAGGGCCATTCCGATATCGGAAGTGGCGCCCAGTATGAGAACAGTTGACATGAATATCAGTTAGATGTTAAAAATAACCTGTCGGACTGAAGAGAATGAATCCGTCCTTCCGGGTTATATTTCCTGACAATATCCTTAAATTTTCCGAGATCGGGATAACCGCTTTGAAGCACTTCGGGTTTCATTCGGGCATCTTTGGACATGTACAACCGGCCTCCACAGTGAAGTACAATCTGGTCCAGTTCATCCAGAAACTCCAGCAGACCTGGTTTTACTGGAAAATCGAGGGCCAGGGTATATCCTTCTTTAGGAAAGGAAATGATGCTTTCCTGTTTGCCAAAAACTTTCAGCACAGCCAAAAAAGACCCCAAACCTTTATCACTGATTCTGCTCAGGATTTCAATCAGTCCCTGTTTCGCTTCCAGCGGTAGTACGAACTGATACTGAACAAATCCTTTCTTGCCATATCCCCGGTTCCAATGCAAAATGGCATCAAGCGGATAGAAAAAAGGTTCATAGGAGACAACCGTGTTGATTTCCTTTTTGAAATTTTTAGCGTAGAAAAGATAATTGAATGCTTTCACGGTCGTTTCATTCAATACCCAGGAAGGCAGGTTGAACGGGAAATTGATCTGTTTTCTTCTTGGCAATTGAAGCGGGTTCCGCCGTTGCCTTTCATTCAGATCCGTTAAATGAGCATGCTCACCCAGCATCAGAATACTGCGGCCGAAGTGCGCACCTTTCTTAAGACAATCAATCCAGGCAACAGAATAGGTAAAATGCTGATGGGCGTCAAAAAGTTGAATCAATTGTTCCAGATTGGCCGCCTTGGTTTGCTTTTGCCGGATGAAAGAAGTTTCGATCTTCTTTAGTTTAAATTTTACTTTCGTAATCACGCCTGTTAATCCCATACCACCACAGGTTGCCTCGAAAAGATCCTGATTACTTTGCGGGGAGCAGGTGATACTGGCTTTGGAATCCAGCACAATGTCCATTTCCAGGATGTGGTTGGAAAAGGAACCATCAATATGGTGATTCTTCCCATGTACGTCACTGGCCACGGCACCGCCCACGGTAATAAATTTTGTTCCGGGAGTGACGGGCAGAAACCATCCTTTCGGAACGATCACTTCCAGAATCTGATCCAGGGTAAGACCGCTCTGACATTCAAAAATTCCGGTGCTGATATCGAAAGACAGGATTTTGTTGTATTTTAAGGTGGAGATGGTTCGCGGGGCAAGAGATGCATCCCCATAACAGCGGCCATTCCCCCGGGGAATAAAAGCAGTCTGCTCGTCCAGCAACTGATTCAGCTGGTCCGGGAAGGAAAAAGTTTCTTCATTACTTTCCACCACCGGATAATTGCCCCAGTTTGCAATCCGCTTCTTCATCTTTTAAATATTGTAATATCCTTTAAATATAAAATCACGAAAAAGCTGAGGATCCAAAGAGCAATCGTAATCTGTATAAAGACGTCCTTATATAAAATATCAGTGGGAGAGCCCGATTTTTTCTGAACAAAAGTGATCTGCAGGTAACGCATCACGCCGGCAATCACAAAAAGACTTGTATAATACAGGCGGTAAGTACCCAGCCGGGTAATGGTGGCCTCCGAAACGGTATAGTTAATATAAGCAACGATAATAATGGCGCTGAATAGTCCCGTCATGGTGTCCAGAAAATCGAGATTATACCCGCTTATGGATTTCCGCATCTCCGTGCCCGTAGCCCCTGTCAATAAAAGATCATCCCGTCTTTTGGCAATCGCCATAAATAAGGATAACAGGAAGGTCATGATGATCAGCCAGGCAGAAGTGTCTACCTGGGCTATGATCGCTCCTCCTTTTACTCGCAGCACAAACCCCGTTGCCAGGATTAGGATATCAATGATGGCAATATTTTTCAGCCCGAACGAATAGGCCAGGTTTATAAAAAAATACACGCCCAGGATAAAGAGAAATTTGAAACTATGATCAGCCAAAAGAGCCAAACCGGTTCCCAATACCAAAATAAAAACACCAATAATAACCGCCACCGGCTTTTTCACCTTGCCGGAAGCCAGAGGTCTTTTTGACTTTACCGGATGCCTGCGGTCTTCTTCGATATCGCGGTAATCGTTGATAATATAGATACAGCTGGCAAAACAGCAAAAAGATATAAATCCGAAAAGCATATGCTCAGAGCGAAGGAGAGGGTAAATCTGACCGGCAAAAAACGAGGGGATGATTAAAAAAAGATTCTTTACCCAGTCTCTGGGCCGCAGGAGCTTAAAATAATATTTCATCAAAGGAAAATCTTCAGACAAGATACAATCATAATCCCTTTATTGCAAGGCAGGAAACCCCATCTCAGCGGAATTGAACTAAATTTGCAACTACCCGCATGAGCAGGATCTTCCCAAAGATATTAGCAAGCCCAATTGAGTACCTTAA
This sequence comes from Bacteroidota bacterium, assembly GCA_030706635.1. Taxonomy (GTDB): domain Bacteria; phylum Bacteroidota; class Bacteroidia; order Chitinophagales; family Chitinophagaceae; genus Puia. Next base: position 75,548 of record JAUZOD010000002.1, on the reverse strand, counting down.
AGGAGTAGGGCCCCACCGGGCCGACATGCTCCGGAAAGAATTGCAAATTTCCAGCTTCCGGGATCTGCTGGAATTCTATCCCTACCGCCATGTTGACAAATCCCGGATTAATACCATCAATGAAATTTCTGCCGGCACAGAATTCATTCAGATAGCCGGAATCCTGGGCGCATTAAATATCCTGGGAGAGGGTCGGACCAGGCGGCTTGTATCCGAAATTAAAGATGCCACCGGATCTCTCCAGCTTGTCTGGTTTCAGAGTATTAGCTGGATGCAAAGAACGCTTAACCCGGGTTTCCGTTACCTGGTTTATGGAAAATTGAGTTTCTTTAATGGCGAGCCGCAGCTCACGCACCCGGAAATGGAATCCTTTACCCAGGAGAAAGGCCCTGAAGCTTTCCCTTTGCAACCTGTTTACCCAAGCACGGAGAAGCTTAAGGCCCGCGGATTGGGAGGCCGTCAGTTATCAAAGTTCACCCACCAGCTGTTTTCCCAGCTCAGGGAAAATGATATTCCGGAATTTTTGCCTGGCCAAATCCTGGAATCCCTGAGTCTGACACCACGTTTTCAAGCTTTTAAGGATATTCATTTCCCGGCCAGTCCGGCTGCTTATCTGGACAGCCTGAACCGGCTGAAATTTGACGAAATGTTCCTGAACCAGATAAGAACTGGCATGATCAAATCCCAGCGGCAAAAAAATTCCAGGGGGGTTGTTTTTGAGCAGGTCGGTCCGCTGTTCAATGAATTCTATTCGAAGGTACTTCCGTTTGAACTTACCGGCGCCCAGAAAAGGGTATTGAAAGAGATCCGGAGAGACACAGCCACCGGGAAACAGATGAACAGGCTCCTGCAGGGGGATGTGGGCAGCGGAAAGACCATGGTTGCCCTCCTGACCATGCTGCTGGCAGCCGATAACGGATTTCAAAGCTGTCTGCTGGCGCCTACCGAAATTCTCAGCAGGCAACACGCAGACCACTTCCGGGAATTATTGAAGGATCTGCCGATATCCGTTGCGCTTTTAACCGGAACGGTTAAAAGCGCTGCCAGAAAAAAAATACTGCACGAACTGGCGTCGGGTTCCCTGAACATCCTAATCGGAACCCATGCCATCATCGAAGATGCCGTTCAATTCCGGAATCTGGGATTGGCCATCATTGACGAACAGCATCGGTTTGGGGTGGCGCAGAGGGCCAAATTGTGGAAAAAAGCAGGCATTCCGCCGCACGTGCTGGTGATGACGGCAACACCAATCCCCCGGACCCTGGCCATGACTGCTTATAATGACCTGGACTATAGCATAATCGACGAGCTTCCACCCGGAAGGCAACCCGTGAGAACCGTGCAGCGTTATGAATATAACAGGCCAAAAGTGATGGATTTCATTAAGGACGAAATTAAAAAAGGCAGGCAGGCCTACATTATTTTTCCCCTTATTGAAGAATCCGAGAAACTCGATTACGAAAACCTCCTGAAAGGATACGAAAATGTGAAGGCCTACTTTCCTGAACCACCGTATTACATTAGTATGGTACACGGGCGCCAGAAACCAATAGTGAGAGAAACCAACATGAAACGTTTTATATCCGGGGAAACCCAGATCATGGTGGCCACAACAGTAGTTGAAGTAGGTGTGAATATCCCCAATGCGAGTGTGATGTTGATTGAAAGCGCCGAAAAATTCGGCCTTTCTCAATTGCATCAGCTGCGCGGACGGGTTGGCCGTGGAAATGAACAAAGCTTTTGCATCCTGTTATCGGGCAATAAGCTAGGTAAGGATGCGAGGGAACGTTTAAACATTATGTGCGAAACTACAGATGGATTCCGGATTGCGGAAAAAGATATGGAGCTTCGTGGACCAGGCGATATTGCAGGTACGAGACAAAGCGGAATACTGGATTTCAAACTGGCGGATATTGTCAGAGACAAGAATATCCTTCAGCAGGCGATTCGTTCCGCGGATCGGGTACTGGCTGAGGACCCTGAGCTTCAACTGGCTGATCACGCCCTTCTGCGAGGTCAACTGATGCAGGAAAGGGGTAAAACAGTCTGGAGTAGGATTTCTTAAATCATTCCGTCAAAACAATAAGATTGCAAAAGCAATTACTCATTTTATTGATTCTGTTTTCCGCATCTGCGCCGCAGGCCTGGGCTCAAATGGATCTGGGCAACCTGGAATTTGTTGAAAACAAGGGTCAGTGGGATACCGCCATGAACTTCAGATCGGATATTCCCAATGGTAATTTTTTCTTAAGGAAGCATGGCTTTTCCGTACTGCTTCAGCGACCAGCCGACATGAATGCCCTTCGCGTTTCCATGCACGGAGATGCTTCCCCAGCGGGAAGCAGTACAGGTGGCGCAGCAACCAAAGCACCGGCGACAGAGACAAATTCCTTCAGATACGCGGCACCTGTATACGGTGGGAAAAATGGCGGAGGCAATGTGCAACAACCGCCGCCTTCCGCGGGCAACCTGATCATGCACTCCCAGTTATACCAGGTTGAATTTGTAAACAGCCTCGACCGTGTAGAGATTTCGGGGGATAAACCACTGGATACCTATAATAATTATTTCATTGGCAATGACGCGTCCAAATGGACTTCCCATTGTAAAATTTACCAGGCCGTTGTCTATAAAAACATATATCCGAATATTGATTTACGGTATTATACAGAAAATGGAAGTCTGAAGTATGACCTGGTCATTCATCCAGGGGGCAATCCGGACGATATTCTGATGAAATATTCCGGGGTGGACAAACTCACGATCAAAAGCCGCCAGCTGACGGTGCATACATCCGCAGGAGACGTTAAAGAAAGCATTCCGCATACCTACCAATTTTCCGAAGGAGGTAATAAGGACCTGGACTGTAAATATGAAGCCGGTCCGGGTAATACCATCAGGTTCCGTTTGTCAGGATATTCGAAATCGGCAACAATTATTATAGACCCCACGCTGGTCTTTTCCACCTTTACCGGCAGTCATTCGGACAACTGGGGATATACAGCAACATACGACGCGGATGGAAATTTTTATTCCGGAAGTATTGTCTTGAATTCCATCCCCAATGATGCAGGAAATGGATTTCTCGCCAGCCCGGGAGCATTTCAGACCCAGTTTCATGGCGGGGATAATACAGATGGTATTTATGAATATGACATCAGCATAATGAAATTCAGCAGCAATGGCGTCCGCCGGTTGTATGGCACGTACCTCGGTGGCAGCGGGAATGAACAGCCGCACAGCCTGGTTGCGGATGAAGCCGGTAATCTGGTTATTGCCGGCAGAACCAGTTCTCCCGATTTTCCGACGGTAAGCACGGCTACAGGCAAAGATGTTCTACAAGGGGGATATGATATTTTGCTGGTTAAACTAAATGCAGCGGGCACCAACCTCATTGGATCCAGGCTCATTGGGGGCAGTTCAAATGATGGTGTAAACATCGCGCCAAAGTACTCCAACAATATCGTCCCGATGGGACAGAGTTCCCTGCGCTTAAATTACGGAGATGACGGACGAAGCGAAGTGATTCTGGATAATGCAGACAATGTGTACCTGGCATCCTGTACGCAGTCTACTGATTTCTTTTTAACACCGAACGCCTTTCAAAAAACGAATGCAGGTATGCAGGATGGGGTCTTCATCAAAACCAATGCGGATCTAAGCACCATACTCGCAAGCACTTATCTCGGCGGAAACAGCAACGACGCCGCTTTTGCGCTGGCGCTGAATCCAACAAACAATGACGTATACATAGCCGGGGGTACATCCAGTAATAATTTTCCTGGAACGGCTAACGGAACCGTGATTTCTGCAACGTATAACGGAGCCATCGATGGATTCTTGTCTATTGTGAGCAATGATGGAAGCACGTTGCGGAAGACATCTTATCTGGGCACAACGGGTACAGAAGTGCTTTATGGTGTTCAGTTCGACAACCTGGGCTTTCCTTACATTATGGGTACCACAACCGGCGACTGGCCCATAATCAACGCGGCATTCAGCCAGGCCAAGGGAAAACAATTTATCGCAAAGCTTAAACCCGATATCTCCGCCTACGTTTATTCTACGGTATTCGGGAAAGGCGCGCCATATCCCGATATTTCCCCAACCGCTTTTCTGGTGGACCGTTGCCAGAATGTGTATGTAGCCGGATGGGGCGGAGGTATTGAAACGGAAGGAGGGGGTCCTGATCCCGCCGTTTATCACAATTCAAAAACGACCGGGCTTACTGTTACCAAAGATGCCATTAAAGCGACAACCGATGGAGACGACTTTTATTTTTTCGTCATGAAACGCGATGCGGCCAGTCAGCTGTACGGAAGTTTTTTTGGACAGGACGGTGGTCTGGGCGATCATGTGGACGGAGGTACGAGCCGGTTCGACAAACAGGGGATTATCTATGAAGCCATCTGTGCCAATTGCTACGGATTGGGGAGCTTTCCAACTACCCCCGGCACCTGGTCGCCCAGGAATGGAACAGGTGCCAACGGATGCAATCTGGCTGCCGTGAAGATTGCTTTTAATTTCGCCGGTGTTGTTGCAGATGCCCGCTCCATAATCAATGGCCGTTACGATAGTTCAGGCTGCGTTCCCCTGGACGTGTTATTCACTGACACCATACACAATGCAAAAACATATATCTGGAATTTCGGAGACGGATCGCCAGACACGACCACCTCAGCATTTCAGGTGGTTCATACTTTTCTGACTGTTGGAACTTACCGTGTGCGGCTCATCGCCATTGATTCGACCACCTGTAATATCAGCGATACCGCTTATGTGGATATACGGGTGCGTTCAGACAAGGCCAAACTGGACTTCGATATCACCAAATTGCCACCCTGTCAATCCCTGAACTATCAGTTCGATAACGTATCCACGCCGCCATTCGGGAAACCTTTCCTCCCCGGGGATTTCACCTGGGATTTCGGAGATGGCAGTCGGGCCCCAGGAACCAACAGGGTAACCCATTCATACGCGGCAGCCGGGGCTTACCAGGTGAAACTGATCTTGCTGGATACCAATTTCTGCAATTCTCCTGACAGTGTGACGAAGACCTTAAGAGTTTCTCCCGTAGTCAAAGCCCAGTTTGACGTACCCGACGGATGTACCCCTTATACAGCTGTATTTAACAATACCAGCCTTGCCGGCCAGCAGTTTTTCTGGAATTTCGGAGACGGTGGCGTTTCAACAGACATGGATCCCATTCATACTTATGCGGATACCGGCACTTATACAATTTCGCTATTGGTGATAGACTCCAATACCTGCAATATAAAAGATTCCGCTACGCGAACCATTGTAGTACGTTCCAAACCAAACGCTGCTTTCACTACTCAGCCTGTTCCACCAGTATATAATACCCCAACTATATTTACGAACAATTCCGCAGGTGGCAGCCAATATATCTGGTTGTTCGGTGATGGCGATTCCACTTTAAAAAATTCTGCAGATACCACACAGCATCAATATCAGGAAACCGGCTCATTCAATGCGTGTCTCATCGCCATGAACCAATTTGGGTGTTCTGATACCGTTTGTCATCCGGTGGATGCCCTGATCAATCCCCTGCTGGATGTACCGAACGCCTTTACGCCGGGAAGATTTGGGGAGAACAGCATCGTGCGGGTGAGGGGATTTGGTATTACCCATATGAACTGGAAAATTTACAACAGGTGGGGGCAGGTAGTGTTCCAGTCCAACAACCCGGATTATGGATGGGACGGTACCTTTAAGGGTGTGCCACAACCCATGGATGTTTATGCATATACATTGGATGCCACATTTTTTGACGGTAAAAAAACCGCAAAGAAAGGCGACATCACCCTGATCCGATAAAAAAGTGCTGTACTGATGGGCGGAAAAGGATTGCCTTTTTTTAACAAACTCATTTGATCTAACCTGATTTGTTTTACGTTATTATAAAATAAAATTTTGTTTAAATACCGGATTTTTGTTGCTCTGCTGTTACTGATTTTCCTTGGGAAGGCCTCGGCACAATCTGAATCCCCCAACCTGGAATTCATTGAAAATAAAGGTCAATGGGATTCCAGGGTTATATTAAAGGCAGAGATCGGTAACGGCAGCCTTTTCCTGGATAAAAAGGGGCTAAAGGTGGTTCTCCATAATCCGGAAGACCTTGCCCGTTTCAGTGGATCTCATACCTACCCGCTCTCCTTCGATTCTTCCGGCGTGAAAGAAACGGCAGCTCAAAGAAATCTTTCCGGACGACCAAGAACCCTCCGGTCTCATGCCTATGCCGTGAACTTTCTGCAGATGAACGATGCGGCCGAGATCATTGCGGACAAACCCCTGGATTCCTATAACAACTATTTCATTGGAAATGACTCCAGCAAATGGGCGAGGAATTGCCGTATATACCAGGGCGTTACCTACAAGAATATATATCCGGGCATTGATCTGCGTTATTATACTTCCAATGGCATGCTTAAATACGATATCATCGTTCATCCGGGTGCAGACCCGCGGCGCATTGCGCTTCAGTACGAAGGAGTTGACGGATTAACGTTGAAGAACAATCGCCTGACGGTGAAGACCTCCGTGGGGGATGTGAAGGAGATGGAGCCATACTCCTATCAGTCAGGAGATCGGGGAAGGGAAGAAATATCCGTCAAATACCGGGTTTCCAATGACAGAACCGTCCGTTTCGACATAAAACATTACAACAACAGCCGCATACTGGTGATAGACCCGACGCTGATATTCTCCACGTTTTCGGGAAGCAGGGAAACGAACTGGGGTTTTACGGCAACTCCCGGACCAGACGGAACCTTTTTTGCCGGGGGGATCGTTTTCGGGGATGGCTTCCCGGTATCGCCAGGTGCATTTGAGGGAAGTTTTCAGGGCGGGAAATACGATGTAGGCATCATTAAGCTCAGCAGTAACGGGAGAAACCGGTTATATGCCACATATATCGGGGGAAACCAGGAAGAATGCCCCCATAGTATGATTTCTGATGCGCAGGGAAACCTGGTGGTTATGGGCAGGACCTATTCCACGGATTTCCCTTTTCAGAATACTTTCGGCACACCTGGTGGCTGCGAGATGTTTGTGGTTAAACTCAACGCCTCCGGAAATAACATCATCGGATCAGCCAGGATTGGCGGCAGCAAATATGATTGCGTAAACGTAAAGGATCAGCTAAACGGAGAAGCCCCGGAAGAAGCCATGTCGCTGATTAGAAATTACGGAGATGACTCCCGGAGTGAAGTGATTCTTGATGCGTCCAACAATATTTATATCGCCGCCAGCACCCGTTCCGATAAAGACTTTCCCATTACGCCAGGCGTGTTTCAGCCAACCTTTGGTGGCGGGGATCAGGATGGCGTTATTGTAAAATTGTCTCCTGACTGCAAAAACCTGATTTTTGCGAGTTATCTGGGCGGTTCGCAAACTGATGCATGCTTTGTTTTAAAAATCAATCCCGCCAACGGTGACCTGTATGTGGCGGGAGCTACTTCCAGCAACGCAGATTTTCCCGGCACAAAAACAGGTTCAATTCAACCAACCTATTCCGGGGGGATTTGTGACGCTTATATATCCATCATCAGCAGCGATGGATCCACCCTTCGAAAGACAACTTATCTGGGCACCAATGGATTTGATGCTATTTACGGACTTGAATTCGATAAACATGGATTTCCTTATGTGATGGGGTCCACTACGGGAGCCTGGGCCACCACGGCCAATGTAGGTTTTATCAATGTCGGGGCAAAACAATTTGTCGCCAAACTGATGCCGGACCTTTCTCAGTACGTTTATTCCACCACTTTCGGGAAAGCCTCACCCAATCCGAATATTTCTCCCGTTGCTTTTTTAGTGGACCGTTGTGAGAACGTCTATGTTTCCGGTTGGGGTGGGTGGCTTTTCGCAAGCAAAGATCCCTATGGTCTCAGTGGAACATCAGGCATGCCGGTGTCGCCTTCCGCAATAAAAAAAACAACCGACGGAAGAGACTTTTATTTTATCGTTATTCAGAAGAACGCCTCAGCTCTCTTGTATGCCACGTATTTCGGTCAGAATGATGGTCCCCAAAGTGTCAGTGAACACGTAGATGGCGGCACGAGCCGTTACGACCAGAACGGGATCATTTACCAGGCAATTTGTGCGAATTGTGGCGCGCGCAGCCTGACGCCTTTCCCAACCACGCCGGGCGTATGGTCGCCGCGAAACGGAACCGGGGGCGAGGGTTGTAATATGGCAGCCGTCAAGATCGCTTTTAGTTTCGCCGGCGTGTCCGCCGATCCGCGTTCCCTCATCAATGGGCATTACGATAGTTCAGGTTGTGTACCCCTCGACGTGTTATTTGTAGATACCCTGCATAACGCCAAACAATATATCTGGAATTTCGGTGATGGCACGCCCGATTCCAGCACTACTGCTTACCAGCTCAACCATACGTATAACGCAACAGGCACTTTCCGTGTGCGGCTCATTGCCATTGATTCCAATTCCTGCAATGTAAGCGATACGGCCTATCTGAATATTCGGGTGCGCACCGATAAGGCCATCTTGGATTTTAATATTACCAAATTACCACCCTGCGAGTCACTCAACTTTCAATTCGATAATACATCCACTGCCCCTCCGGGTAAACCCTTTATGCCGGACGGCTTCACCTGGGATTTTGGAGACGGGACCCGGATTTCCGGCGCCAACAGCGTTACCCACGCCTACGCGGCTGCGGGAACCTATCCTGTGCGACTTATCCTGCTGGATACCAGCTATTGCAATTACCCCGACAGCCTGACCAAGGATCTGCGGGTTTCACCACTGGTCAAAGCCCAATTTGAGATCCCCGACGGATGCGCTCCTTATAATGCGTTTTTCAATAATACCAGTCTGGCCGGTCAGCAATTCTTCTGGAACTTTGGCGACGGAACCACTTCTACCGACGTAAATCCCACCCACCTCTATGCGGACACAGGCTCCTACACCGTTTCATTGCTGGTCATTGATCCGGGAACCTGCAATATCCGTGATTCCACCACGCGAACCGTTCAGGTGCATTCAAAGCCTATAGCCTCTTTCAGCACCCAGCCGATTCCACCGGAGTACAATGTTCCGACCGTTTTCGTGAATAGTTCCATAGGGGCTACCCATTACACCTATTACTTTGGAGATGGGGATTCGACGGATAAGTTTTCTGCAGATACGGTTAAGCATCAGTACCCTGAAACCGGGTCTTATAATGCCTGTCTGTTTGCATATAATCCGTTTGGCTGCACCGATACGGTTTGCCACAATGTAGACGTGCTCATCAACTCCCTGCTGGACGTGCCAAATGCCTTTACACCGGGTCGTTTTGGGCAAAACAGTATCATTATGGTGAGGGGATTTGGCATCGAAAGCATGGACTGGAAGATCTATAACCGGTGGGGACAAGTGGTTTTTCAGTCGAATACGCCTTATTATGGCTGGGACGGCACCTGGAAAGGTGTTCCGCAGCCCATGGATGTGTATACCTATACCCTGGAAGCTACCTTTAGTGACGGAAGAAAAACAACCCGAAGGGGAGATATTACGTTAATCAGGTAAGATGTATCTTTATCGAAGCCTTTTGAGAAACTCTGTCCCGATGATACAGATCAGGAAATTATTGCTGCTTTTGACATTTCAGGTGTTTCTGGGCTTTGCACTGGAAGCTCAGGATCTTCATTTTTCCCAATGGTTTAATTCTCCCCTTACCACCAACCCGGCCAATACAGGATTTATTCCGGATGCCGACTACCGTCTCGGTGCGAATTATCGCAACCAGTGGTCCTCTATTATGGCTGAACCCTACAAGACCATGAGCGTTTGGGGAGACGCACAGGTATTCCGCAACCGTATCCAGTCGGGCTGGCTCGGTTTGGGCGGTGCTATTTTAGAAGATGTCGCCGGATCGGGCAGCCTTACCACCACCCAGGTTTATGGGTCTATTGCCTACCATCAGATGCTCGGATATTCCAGTTTGCTGTCCATTGGGTTTAATACCGGTTGGGTAAACAAGCGAATCAACGATGCCAATCTAAGATACCCGGATCAGTTTGATGGCCAGTTTTTTTCGTCTAAAATAACCTCCAACGTTTTTATCGACCAGCCCAACATAAACTATTTTGATATGCAGGTGGGAATGAATTATGCTTACTTCCCCGATAAAAATAAATACATTAACGTCGGCTTTTCCGTTCAGCACTTCAATCAACCCAGGGAATCATTTTTCAGTTCCAAGGAAGTGGGTTTTGATGACCGGATTCAGCCGAGATTTATAGGATTCATCAATTCCAGTTTTAAGACCAGTGACCAGGTGATCATCAATCCCATGGGTTATTATACCAATCAGGCCGGAGCATCAGAAGCAGTAGCCGGTTTAAATATTCAGTATAATTTATCTGGAGATGGAGATCAGCAACTGATCGGTGGTTTGTACTACCGGGTAAACGAATCGGTTATTCCCATGGTCGGTTTTGTTTATAAAAACATCCGCCTGATGTTTACTTATGATGTGACCACTTCTTCCCTTAAACAATACAACAATGGAAACGGCGCCTGGGAATTTGCCGTTATCCGGCCGGGAGATTATTCTGAATACAATGGAGACCGTCACCAGTCTCTATGTCCCACATTCAAGAATTAGTTTTTTGTTGTCCCGGTCATAAATAACAGCTTTTTAACCCACCGCTTAAAGATCAGCAGTATAAAAATTTGAACTTCACGATAATATTCAAAATATGAAAAGAATTGGATGTGTATTTGTATTCGCTTTGGGTTTTACCCAGTTTATTGCAGCACAACAAACTGATTCGCCTCAGGGGTTTGATAAGTCCAGATTATTCGGCGGCGGAAATTTCGGGTTGAACTTTGGAACCTATACCATCATTAATGTTTCTCCCCAGATCGGTTATCATTTCACAGACCAGGTTGCCGCGGGGGTAGGCGTGAATTATGTCCATTACGGATATAACGACACGTATGACCAGTTGAAATATTCCCAGAGTTATGCGGGGATGAATGTGTTTGGCCGGTTCTATCCCATAAGACAGTTTTTTATTCAGGCCCAACCTGAATTAAATTATCTATGGGGAAATATCAGATACTATGGCGCCGAACAGACTTCCACCAAGATACCCACACAGTTTGTCCCTTCTCTTTTACTGGGTGGAGGCGCAGCCATACCTGCAGGACGCGGAGCCATAACGATCAGCATTCTATATGATGTAATTCAAAACATGTGGTCGCCTTATTACCACCAGGCTGTTTACGGTTTGGGATATAATATCGGGTTTTAGCTGATCTTGTTGAAAAGCTCCACCGGGGTGTTGCAGAAAAAGATTTTATCGACCGATTCTGCGGGCAGGAATCCCTCCTTTTTTGCGAGGTTGATGTGCTTTTGCAGATGATTGTAGAATCCTTCGGAGTTGAGTATATAAATTTTTTTGTCGTGGATCTTTAACTGGTTCCAGGTCAGAATTTCAAACAACTCGTCCATCGTACCAAAACCACCAGGCAACACAATTACCGCATCGCAGCGTTCATAAATCATTTTTTTCCGGGTATGCATATCCGGGACAACGGCCATTTCCGTAAGCCCCTTATGTTGTTGTTCGGATTCAATGAGTAGTTGGGGAATGATGCCCATGATATGGCCTTCATGCCGGAGTACCGAATCTGCCAGAATGCCCATCAGGCCTTTGTGACCGCCCCCATAGATTAATTTAATCCTGAGCATGCACAATAGCTTGCCCAATTCTTTAACCTGTTCTGCATAGACCGGATTATTCCCTTCGTGGGACCCGCAAAAGACCGCTACCGATTCGATATCCATAAGATGTTGTTCCTTTCAGAAAACTAAAATTGAATTTTTAATATTGTATTTCCTAATTTTCAATCACTAATTTAGCCTCCTCACATGTCTCCAGCATTATTATTCACATTTGTAGTTGCATATTTTATCCTGCTGCTGGCGGTTGCCTGGCGCACGTCAAAGGGTTCAGACAATGAATCCTTTTTTATTGGCAACCGGAATTCCAACTGGATGCTCGTGGCATTTGGAATGATCGGCACTTCTTTGTCGGGCGTTACGTTTGTGAGTGTGCCGGGCGCCGTATCCAGAGAATCATTTGCCTATTTCCAGATCACCCTGGGTTATTTTATCGGATATATCCTGATTGCTTTCGTGCTGCTTCCGCTCTATTACCGGATTCAACTCACCTCCATCTATAATTATCTTCAGGAGCGCCTCGGTGTCAGTGCTTATAAAACCGGTGCTTCTTTTTTCATCCTGTCCAGGGTACTGGGTGCAACCGCCCGTTTATATCTTGTGGTGAATATTCTGCAGGTCGCCATCCTTTCGGATTTTCATGTGCCGTTCTGGCTTACTACCCTGATCATTCTCCTGATGATCCTTTTGTACACCTATGAGGGGGGCGTGAAAACCATCGTGTGGACTGACACCCTGCAAACGACTTGTATGCTGGGCGGGATGGTGATTTGTGTGGTCTATATTCTGCATCATTTGAATCTGAACCTGGGTGGCGCCATGGAAGCCCTGCATACCAAAGGCTATTCGAAAATCTTTTTCACGGATCCCAACAGTAAATTATTTTTCCTGAAACAGATCCTCGCCGGCATGTTCATCACCGTTACCATGACGGGTATGGATCAGGAGATGATGCAGAAAAGTATTTCTGTCAGAACACTAAAAGATTCGCAAAAAAATATGGTCGTGCTGGGGTTCATTATGTTGTTTGTGATCTTTCTTTTTCTTTTTCTTGGTGGATTACTGCACCTTTTCGCCGCCGCGGAAAATCTGAACCTGACAGGCGACAATCTTTTTCCCGAACTGGCACTGCACCATATGCCCAGGTACATTTCCATCATCTTTATCATTGCGCTCATCTCGGCCCTGTTCCCGAGCTCGGATGGTGCAATTACCGCCCTTACCTCATCGTTCTGTATAGACATTCTCGGCATTCAGCGGAATAAAAGCCTTCCGGAAGCGCAAAAAAAGAAGATCCGCCAAAGGGTCCATCTCGTATTTGTGTTCGTGTTCCTTTTGTTCGTTCTTGTATACAAATGGATTTCGAGCGACAGCATGATCGGCATCATCCTGAAAGTGGCGGCTTACACCTACGGCCCCCTGCTGGGTTTGTTTTCTTTTTCCATTCTTACCAAAAGACAGCTGCATGGCCGCTGGGTCCCTTTGATTTGTATATTATCACCCCTGCTTTGCTTTCTGCTGGACAGATACCAGGATACCCTGTTTGGCGGAAAATTTCATATCGGCCTCGAGCTTCTGGTAATTAACGGACTGATTACTTTTGTTGGGCTTTTTTTGGCCTCGTACAGGGCTGACAATGGACAGTTGGCAACGGACAGTTGACAATTGTCCATTGTTACTACCTTTACACCATGGAACTCATCAATCCAAAAGCTCAGGCTTATGCGGAGCATTTCTCCCCACAGCGAGATCCGCTCCTGAATCAGATTGAACAGGATAGCCAAAGCCATCCCGAAAAGCAGATGCTTAGCGGACCCCTTCAGGGCAAACTGCTGGAAATGATCAGTTTGATCACTCAACCCAAGTATATCTTAGAGATTGGTACCTTCCTGGGTTACAGTGCTTTATGTCTTGCCAAAGGGCTCAAACCAGGAGGGGAACTGCATACCCTGGAAATCCGGGAAGAAACAGCAGCTGTGGCCCGCGAAAATTTTAAGAAATCTAAAACAAGTAATAAAATAATTTTGCACACCGGAAATGCGTTAGAGGTACTCGAAAACCTGGATAAACCCTGGGATTTGGTTTTTATTGATGCGGATAAAACCGGATATTCAGATTATTACCGGTTCCTGCTTCCAAAAATCAGATCAGGCTGTCTGATCCTGGCCGACAATGTGTTGTTCCATGGCCAGGTACTGGAAGAAAAACTGAAAGGGAAAAATGCAGCAGCTATCCAGGCTTTCAATGAACTGGTTCTGCAGGACACAAGCGTGGACAAGGTGATGCTGACGGTTCGGGATGGCCTGCTGCTCATCCGGAAAAAATAAAGCTGCTGATGAATCTTTTATGATCCATCCGACAAAAAAATATAATGAACGGATGAAACTAAAAGGACTGATATTCGGAGTTATGATGATGAGTTCGGGATTTCTCCGGGCGCAAAACAACGATCAGATCCTGAACTATATCAGCAACTACAAAAGCCTCGCGATTTCCGAAATGCAACGCTCCGGTATTCCTGCTTCGATTATTCTGGCGCAGGGCATTCATGAAACAGAAGCGGGCACCAGTGAGTTGGTGCTTCATTCCAATAATCATTTTGGTATTAAATGCAAAAGCACCTGGACGGGCCAGACTGTTTTTCACGACGATGATGCCCGCGGGGAATGCTTCCGCAGTTACGCTACGGCCGAGGAATCTTACCGGGATCATTCCGATTTCCTCACAGGCAGTCCGAGATATGCTTCTTTATTCAAATTGAATCCGGAGGATTACGAATCCTGGGCCTATGGTTTAAAAAAGGCCGGGTACGCAACCAATACTCGCTATCCTCAGATACTGATCAAACTAATCCAGGATTACGATCTGGAGCGGTATACGCTGATTGCCATGGGTAAACTTCATCCGGATGAACCGGTTGCCGTTAATCCGGTTACTGCTGAAAATCCCCGGAAAACCCTGGAAGGATTTACTGATAGCGCGGGCACAATGCAACCCCTGGTGAATACGATTTACCCCGATGGACCTTTTTCCATCAATTCCGCCCGTGTTATTTTTGCAAAGGCCGGCATTTCCCTGCTTTCCCTGTCCAACCAATATGATGTTCCCCTATCCCGATTACTGGATTTTAATGATATGAGCCAGGAAGATATTCTGGCCAACGATCAGCTAATCTTTTTGCAGAGAAAGCGGAAAACAGGCATGAACCCGGTACACATTGTACGGTCTGGGGAGAGCTTGTATTCCATATGCCAGTCTGAAGGAATACGTTACGAGAGCCTGCTGGAATTGAACCGGATGAGTCCGGGTGAAGAGCCCGCAGCCGGAGAGAAAATATTTCTTCAATACGCAGCAACATCCCGGCCGGCCCTCAAAAATCTGGGGTATAAAAAGCCGGCAATACCAGCTTCCTAAAATCAATCCATGTCCATCATCCGCATACACGATAAAAACTTCAAACCTTACATAACTGCAGAAGCCATCCGAAAGAAAGTGGCTGAACTGGCGGAAGCGTTAAACAAGGATTATAAAGAAAAAAATCCCGTTTTTATAGCCATCTTAAATGGTTCGTTCATATTTGCGGCCGATCTTTTCAAGGAGCTGACCATTGATGCGGAAATCTCTTTCATTAAACTGGCCTCTTACAAAGGGATGAAATCCGGCGGACAGGTGATCACCTCCATTGGTCTTGATACGGAAATATTCGGTCGGCATGTGGTGATTATTGAGGACATTGTGGACACCGGTAAAACATTAAACGAATTCCTGCCCCAGCTACAGCATCAGCAGCCAGCTTCCCTTAAAATTGTGGCACTTCTCCATAAGCCGGAAGCAACCATCTATCCTATGAAAGTGGATTATAGCGGTTTTGAGATTCCGGACAAATTTGTGGTGGGCTATGGCCTGGATTATAACGGTTTGGGAAGAAATACGCCCGCCATCTATCAGCTTTTGGAATAATTATCGTTGTAAGCGTACCTTTTATTCTGATATCCAAACCATTCCGATTGAAGACCTTGCCGATCATACTGTATACACTGCTTATCTGCCTCTCCGGCAAGGCCCAGTATTATTTGCGTGGAGAGGTCAAAGACGAATCTAATAACCCGGTCAGCAATGTAAGGATCATGCTGCATTCCTCCGGATACCTTTATTATTCGGGTAATCTGGGTGGATTTGGGATCACACTGCCCAACGTAAAGGATTCCCTCACCCTTTCAGCCGATGGATACTATCCCAGTTCAATTAGCGTGAACGCCACCGAGTTTCAGTCCATTATAATGAAAGCCCGGTTTCCAGCAACGCCAAAACCCCTGAACCGGCTATTGTCTCTTACCAAAAATCTTTCCACGGAAGAATTGAACAGGTGGACTGTGGCCGCAGAAACCTATAGCTCGCTGGTAGAGAATGAATTTCTTCCGGCGGACAGATATCCTGAAACCGGATTCGCCATCAACATCAACAAAGCCTCTTACAGCAATATCCGCAGATTCCTAAACATGGAGAATTCTGTTCCGCCAGATGCCATCCGGATCGAAGAGATGCTCAACTATTTTAACTACGATTACAGCTTACCGTCAGGTGACAGCACTTTTTCATTCCGGTCAGCTGTTTCGTCCTGTCCCTGGAACTCCAACAACCAGTTGCTTTTTCTCCAGGTTTGTGCAAAAAAAGCAAACATGGACAGCATTCCTTCAGCCAACCTGGTCTTTCTGATTGACGTCTCGGGATCCATGGATCTTCCGAACCGGTTACCTCTTTTGAAATCTGCCTTCAGCCTTATGGTAAATAATCTGCGCGACAAAGACACGGTCTCCATCGTTGTATATGGCGGTGTCAATGGCGTTTGGTTAACGCCAACTTCCGGTGGGAATAAAAAGAAGATACTCGAATCCATCGCCCAGCTTGAACCCGGAGGCGCTACTCCTGGGGAGGGCGGTATCAGGGCAGCATATCGCCTGGCCAAAAGCCAGTTCATCAAGGGAGGAACCAATCGCGTAATTCTGGCAACCGACGGTGACTTTAATGTGGGTGAGCAATCGGAGGAGGAATTAAACCGGCTGATCAGCAGTTATCGGACATCCGATATATACCTGACCTGTCTTGGCGTGGGTATGGGCAATTATAAGGACTCTAAACTGGAAGTGCTTGCCAATCGCGGTAAGGGAAATTTTGCTTATCTGGACAATGAGAAAGAAGCGGAAAAAGTATTGATGGAAGAATTTGCGCAGACTATTTATGCTGTTGCCAAAGATGCTTATATAGACATCCATTTTGATCCGTCCCTGATTAAAAGCTATCGGCTGATCGGCTTCGACAATAAGCTGAATGCTCTATCGGACACAAGTAATATTTTACAGGGTGGTGAAATTGGATCAGGGCATACTTTAATGGCCCTGCTCGAAATCGAACCCACGCAACCGCGAATGGACAGTGGTTTCCTCAGCTCTTGTCTGGCTAAAGTGTCGTTGCACTATCAGCTGCCCAATGCGGATACAGCGCGCATGGAACAATATACAGTTCCCTACCGTTTCAGCAATTTCAACAATTTGCCCAAATATTACCGGTTTGCCAGTTCCGTAGCGCTCTTTGGAGGTCTCTTGAAGAATTCGCGATTCGTAGGAAAAGCATCCTGGGATGAATTGCTAAAAATGGCAGGAGCGAGTTACGACATAAATGACGTGTCGCAGAAAGAATACCTGCAGCTGATCGAAAAGGCCAAAAAAATCTATCATAAAACCAGAAAAAAGAAAAATATTCCCGAAACCCTTTGATCACGCAGTCATTTTTTTCTTCTGAAAACTATAGATGAGATATACCAGGGCTGGTAAGATAAACAAACTTCCGATGAGCAAAGCCAGAGCCAGTGCCCGGATCGCCTGATCATCTCCGCGATGTTCCAGAAGTGAAAGATAACCTCCGCCTTTCAATAAAATAATCCGCGGATAATGGTAATAGGTAGTGGCCAGCAGGATCATGGCAATCTGAAATCCGGCAATCACGCGGATCATAATGACCTTTCCTTTGGCAATCTGACGCCATTGAATGATCAGGGAAATAACAGCGGCCAATATGGAGATGATGCCGATCCCATTTCCAAAAAGCCATTCCGCCAACGGGATATGGTCGAGGGTAGCCGCCACAAAAACAAGTGAACCCGCAAACGCAGCAGCCAGATTCATTGACCGCGCTTTAATAATGTAACGTTTCCTCCCCGCCTCCGTTTGCGCTTCGCCGATGATGAATATCGCAGCCAGATAGCCGCAAATGGTAACCGTAAACAATCCCACGGAAACAGAAAATAAATTCAGCCAGGGAAAAATAAAAGCATCCCGGAAATTCATGGCATGCGGATCTATCTTTCCAGCCACGGCACTTCCCGCAATGATCCCGAGAAAAAACGGTGTGATAAAACTGGAATACCGGAAGATTTTATTGTATACTTTCTGCATGTCGTCCTGCACAGCGTCATAATGCCGAAAAGCGAATGCAGTGCCCCTGGCTATAATCCCCAGCAGCATGATGGCCAGGGGAATGTGCAAATGAGTAGAGACCGTCGCATAAATTTCGGGAAAGCCGGTAAACAGGATCACGATCACAATGATCAGCCACATGTGATTGGCCTCCCAAACGGGACCGATTGCCCGGTAAAGTGTATTGCTGGTTTTGTCTTTGTTCTTATCTGAAGTAAAGAGTTCAATGATGCCGGCACCAAAATCAGCGCCGCCCAGTAACAGGTAAAGCAAAAGGGCGGCCCACAAATAGATGATCACGACGTATATCATATCTGTTTATTCCGGGATATCGTATAGTTCCGGAACCATTTTAATTTGACGATAAAGTAAAAAGCAAACCACGAGGGCCAGCGAAAAATAGACTGCCGTAAATATGGAAAAAGAATACAGGATACCCGGCATGGGTGTAACAGCATCCGCCGTGCGCATAAATCCATAAATAATCCAGGGCTGGCGGCCAACTTCAGTAACCGTCCAGCCAGCCTCCACAGCAATAAAGCCGACGGGTGTGACCAGAGCGAACAATTTTAACAGCCAGCGACGTTCCTGCCAGTTGTGTTTCCTCCACAACCCGAAAAAATAGAGCAGACTGATGGCCAGCATCAGCATACCCAAACCCACCATCAGCTGAAACGCAAGATGCGTGACCAGCACCGGCGGTTGATCTTCGATAGGGAATTGGTCCAGTCCTTTCACTTCCGTATGGGTATCGCCCGAGATCATGAAGCTGAGCATTCCCGGAAGTTCAACTCCGTAATTCACTGTTCTGTTTTGTTCATCGGGGATTCCACCGATAAGCAGGGGTGAATGGGATTGTGTGTGAAAAACCGCCTCCATCGCGGCAAGTTTGGCGGGCTGCCGCCTGGCAACATCCTTGGCTGAATGATCACCACTCAGCGGCTGAACAATTGCCGCAGCGCAGGCAAACACGGCAGCGATCCGGAAGGCTTTCGTATGGAATCCTGTATTTCTTTTCCGGACGATCATGAAGGCATGTACTCCGGCAACGGCAAAACCGGTAGCCGCAAATGCAGCAATACACATGTGAACCGCCTCCGAATACCAGGCAGCATTGAACATGGCTTTAACCGGATCCACATTAAAATACTTTCCATGGGCATATTCAAAACCCGCCGGACTATTCATCCAGGCATTTGCGGCAACAACAAGAATTCCCGATACCAGTCCGCTTACTCCTACCACCACGCCGGCACACCAATGGAACCATCTGTTAAACCGATCCCATCCATATAGAAAAAATCCAAGTGCGATGGCCTCAATAAAAAAAGCGGTTCCTTCCAAAGAAAAAGGAAGACCGAATATCGGTCCCGCATGTTTCATGAAAGTGGGCCAAAGCAACCCCAATTCAAAGGAAAGTACCGTTCCCGAAACAGCACCCGTGGCAAAAAAAATAGCCACACCCTTGCTCCAGGCCTTCGTCACATTTCGATAAACCACTTTGCCAGACCTCAAATAATAAAAATGAGCGACGGCCATAAAAAAAGGCATCACCATACCTATACAGGAAAAGACAATGTGAAATGCCAGCGAAAGCGCCATCTGTGATCGGGCTGCCAGGAAATCATTCATGGTGGGAGAATGATGGTTGGGCGAAGGTAATCATTTGTTGACAGTTGATGGTTGATGGACTTTAGTTGGGAAAATCGCACAAGGATCCATCAAATCCATCAACTATCAACCTTTCCCAAGGAACGTCGTATCTCTTTAATCTGATTCAAAAGCGCAACCGTAAGCGTTGTTATCTCCGCAAATTCCTTTTTATCAATTACCGATTTCGTGAGCAGCTTGCTTCCCATCCCCACCGCTGAAACCCCTGAGCTAAACCAGGCCGTGAGATTATCCGTTTTCGGTTCTACGCCACCGGTAGGCATGAATAAGAGATCGGGGAAAAGCTCCCTGACGGATAATACAAAAGCGGGACCAAGCAGGTTGCCGGGAAATAATTTTACCATCCGGATTGCGGACTGGTGGGCCCTGATCAATTCCGATGGCGTCATACACCCGGGTATCCAGAGTGCCTGACGTTTACGGGACACGGCCAGTACATCTTTTACAAAACCGGGACTGATCAGAAAATCGGCTCCCGCATCCAAAGCTTGTTCCGCGATATCCCCATCTGTCACCGTACCCATTCCGAGGATCATTTCCTTACAATCTTTCTTCACCGCCTGTTTTAGTTCTTTCAGGTTCTCCAGTGCCTCCGATCCCCGGTTGGTATACTCTATGACCCGGATACCGGCATCGTACAGAGCCTTCATGATTTGGATACTGACGGTTCCTTCCGGATGAAAATACAAGGGCAACACTCCCTGCCTGATAATGGCCTGTAAAATTTCCTCCTTTTTATGCATACTGAATGGCTCTTGCGTGAATTGTTGCCAGGTCCTGTCCGGTAGCATCTCCTGCTTCCATAAATTTTCCAAATGCAGCGGCAGCGGCAAACTGGATGATCTCTTCTTCCGGCCAATGTTTATATAATCCGAGAATCAGTCCGGCCATAAAGCAATCGCCGGTTCCCACCTTATCCACCACAGTATCCGCTTCGAACACGGAAGAACTTAAAAAATGATGGCCTTCCGAGTAAAGGGTTGCATAATACCGGATTCCTTTTTCACCCTGGTCAAACCGGAACGTATTAGCAACTGTCTTACATCTGGAAAATTTTTTAAGAATTAAAAGAGAAGTCTGCTTCGCATGTTCAAGATAGGATTCCCGCCTGGAAGGATCAATGCGGCCATCATGAAGCGGAATGCCCAGCAGCTGATGTGCCGACCAGATATTACCCATGATCACGTCGCAGTATTGACCCAGTACAGCCATTACATCATGCGGATTTCTGCCTTTCCATAGTTTGGGTCGGTGGTTGAGATCAACGGAAATGGTTATGTTTTTTTTTGAAGCTGCTTCCAATCCTTCCCGGCAGACTTCGGCAATGGAAGCATTCAATGCGGGGCTAATGGCACTGAAGTGAAACCAGGATACATCCTTTAAAATAAGATCCCAGTTCAGCATCCCTCTTTTCAATTCAGCAAAAGAAGAATAATCCCGGTCGTAGATAACACCCGAATTCTTTACATCGGAACCCTGTGCCAGAAAATAGGTTCCAACCCGGTTACCGGAATAAAATAAAGCTTCGGTGGAAATATTTTTTTCGCGGATTGCTTCGGCCACGTCTGCCGAAAGATAATTGTCCGGCAGGGCCGTACAATATGAAACAGGCGCTCCCCATTTGCCCAAAGCCGTTGCCACATTGAGTTCCGCACCGCCAAGATAAACGGGCATGGAATGGGTTTTCAGCCAGCCACCGTTGGCAGATGGCGAAAGACGCAGCAGCAATTCCCCAAAGCATAATATTTTTCCCATCGCATCACTGTTGTCCGGCTGAAGGGCCGGTTCTTACCAGCAAAGTTCATATTTTCCAGTCAAAATAATGCTTTGCATTATAATAACAAATATCCTGAATCAGTTTACCGGTCCAGGCGATGTCGTTAGGCAATTCCCCTTTTTCAATTTCTCCGCCAAATAAATCACAGAGAATGCGGCGGAAATATTCATGTCTCGGATAGGAAAGAAAGCTCCTGGAATCCGTGATCATGCCCACGAAACGGCTAAGCAGGCCCATATTGGACAGGGCATTCAGCTGTTGGGTCATACCGTCTTTCTGATCCAGAAACCACCAGGCTGATCCCCATTGGATTTTGCCGGCTTGTGATCCGTCGTTGAAATTGCCGGTCATGGTGGCCATCATTTCATTATCTGCGGGATTCAGATTGTACAGAATGGTCTTTGCGAGCCGGTTGTTTTTATCCAGGGTATCGAGGAAAGTGGACAATGCCCTGCCCTGCGTGAAATCACCGATGGAATCCAATCCCGTGTCCTTACCCAGCATGGTGAGCAGGCGGCTGTTATTGTTGCGCAGGGCACCCAGGTGGAATTGCTGCACCCAGCCCTTTTCATGATCCCATTCAGCCAATTGCAGCAGCACAGCGGTTCTGAATTTTTTCACAGACAGAGGATCCGGTCTCTGACCCAGGAGGGCTTTGTCGAAAATGCTGCGAATTTCAGTATCTGTAAAATCTTCTGAGAACATTTGCTCCAGGCCATGATCTGAAAGTCTGCATCCGGAAGCATGAAAAAAATCATGCCGGCTTTTCAGCGCATCCAGGAAATGACCGAACGATCGGATGGAAATACCGGCTGATTTGCCCAGCTTATCCAGGTATTCATTGAAAAAAACCGGATGATCAACAGCCAGTGCGTTGTCCGGCCGGAATGCCGGCAGCACCAGTATTTCAAAACCTTCTTTCTTCATCGAGAGATGATGTTCGAGGGAATCGGCAGGGTCATCGGTAGTGCATACAACCTCTACATGCATGGACTTCAGCAGGTTTCGAACACGGTATTCCCTGGTTTGCAATTTGCGATTGCATTCATCAAATATCTCTTTGGCCGAATCCGGGTTCAGTATTTTATCTATCTGGAAATAACGTTGCAATTCCAAATGCGTCCAATGATAAAGGGGATTCCTGAAAGTATACGGAACTGTTGCCGCCCATTGTTGAAATTTCTCCCAATCCGTTTTTTTACCGGTGATGTATTCCTCATTCACTCCGTTGGCGCGCATTGCGCGCCATTTGTAATGATCCCCATTGAGCCAGATCTCCGTAATGCTCTTAAACTGATGATCAGCCGCAATCTGTTCCGGAGGCAGGTGACAATGATAATCCACAATGGGCATCGGCTCCGCGTATTCATGATAAAGTCGTTCTGCGGTTTTACTATTTAACAAAAAATCGCTGCCCAGGAATTCCTTCATGTTTACAAAGCGTTATAAGGAAACCCCTCTTTTCCAGGGAATAAAATCGTTCTGGTTCAGCAGGACAGCTTTCGGGATCACCTCTCCGCTGGCCGCGCGGATACAATAGTTTAGAATCTCTTCCCCCATTTCTTCAATTGTCTTCTCTCCTTCTATGATGGGCCCCGTGTCTATATCGATGATGTCTCCCATGCGTTTTACCAGTGGGGTATTTGTGGAGATCTTGATGGTGGGGCTCACCGGATTGCCCGTAGGGGTTCCAAGGCCGGTGGTGAATAAGATCAGGGTTGCCCCCGATGCGGCCTGTCCCGTGGTGGCTTCCACATCGTTTCCCGGAGTGCAAACCAGGCTCAATCCCGCCCTGGTGGCTGGCTCCGTATAATCCAGCACATCCACTACGGGAGAACTACCCCCTTTTTTGGCAGCGCCGGCAGATTTCATGGCATCGGTGATCAACCCATCGCGGATATTTCCCGGCGAAGGATTCATATCGAATCCCGAACCCACGCGTTGTGCGGCGGCTTCGTAGTCTTTCATCAGACGGATGAACTTCCTGGCCACCGGTTCACTCACGGCACGGTCGATCAGTTCCTGTTCCACCCCGTTGAGTTCCGGAAATTCAGCCAGCAGCACCTTTCCGCCCAGGGCCACCAGCAGATCCGAGCAATAGCCGACAGCGGGATTGGCCGTGATGCCGCTAAAGCCATCGCTGCCGCCGCATTTCACGCCTATGCATAATTTATCCAGGGAAGCCGGTTTCCGCTCAAACTGATTGATGGTGATCAGCCCCTCAAATGTTTTCCGGATCGCCTCGGCAATCAGTTGTTCCTCACTCTGGGAACGTTGCTGCTCAAATATGAAAAAAGGTTTGTCGAAACCGGGATTGACTTTCTTAATATCCTGGAGCAGATCGCTGGTCTGCAGGTGCTGACA
Source organism: Bacteroidota bacterium (assembly GCA_030706635.1). GTDB lineage: Bacteria > Bacteroidota > Bacteroidia > Chitinophagales > Chitinophagaceae > Puia. The sequence goes on along the minus strand of JAUZOD010000002.1, from coordinate 51,541 downwards.
ACCCAGGCTCAATAAAGTAATGCCACCCACATTCGGGTGGTTGGCATAAGCCGCCAGCAGATTTCCCAAAACGGCCGAATCCTGACGGATACCGCCGCAGCCTCCGTCATGGTTTAGAAAACGGATGCCATCCACGTGTTGAAATAAAGCAGATCGGGTGTTGCCGGAGGAATGAGAGAAATCCGCATCCACGAGGTTCTTTCCTTCCTGGTGGGAACGGATCAGTTCCCGCGTATAGGCCTTGTATTTTTCTGTAACGGAATAGCCGAGTTCATCCTGAAGCACTTCGCGGATCACATCCATATTCCGGTTCTCGCAAAATACCGTGGGAATAAATAACCAGTAATTGGCTGTGCCTACCCGGCCGTCACTCCGGTGATAGCCCATAAATTGCCGGTTCCGGAATCCGGATACATCCGGCGGGGTCCAGTGAAATTCGCGCTGGCGGTAGTCGTACGGAGTGGCTGCATGTTTTACATTATCGGTTGTTAACCGGTTCCCGGCAAGCACGTCCATCCTGGTTTTTCCTACCAGCACGCCGTACATGATGATGTCGTTGCCGGCCTTTTCGTCCCGCATAAAAAATTTATGCTTGGCGGGCACGGCGTCTTTCAGCGTGTACATCTCTCCGTTATAGCTAACCGTACTGCCCGCAGCCAGATTTTTCAGCGCAACGAGTACGGTGTCTGCTGAGTTTACTTTAAGCACTTGATTATTCATTCCGTTCATTTTTTCGATGCGATAATCTGTTTTAATGCCGCAGCGGCACCTTGCGTCGATAATATGTCCAATCGATGTTGCACAGCCGATACAAATCCGGGCAACCCAGAAAGGTCTGTTCCCCAAAGATCCTCATTCTGCAAAATAACGTCCAGAAAATGATCTTTATCCTGTTCTTTCCATTGGCTGGAAAAATAAGCCGCCTGATCATCCTGGATCAGGTACTCTTGCCCGGAAAGAGAACCATAAAATTTGCCGTCTGCTTTCTGTTCCGATTTCATAAAGAGCAGGAATGCGGCAAAACCAAGCGACATATATTCGGGCGTTTTCCCAAATTTTTCCGAGTATTTGACCATGAGTGGCACATTGCGCATCCGCATTTTGGTGGCGTATTGCAGGGAGATGCTGAGCCAGTAATGATCTATATATGGGTTTTTAAACCGGTCGATTACCTGCCTCGCAAAATCGGTTGCGGCGTTCTCTGAAATTTCCCCGCCAGAAATCACCGGGATGATTTCCTCCATCATCAGGCCGCTCATATATTGGTAAAACTCAGGCGCCTCGAGTGCCTGCCGCACCATCGAATAGCCCGCCATAATGGCCAGGGCGCAACTCATGGTATGTGGCCCGTTCAGCAAACGCAGTTTCAATTCGCGAAACGACTCAATATTGGGTGCAATCACTACACGGTTATCCGTCCCCGAGAAAGATAGTATTTCCCGTACTTCAGGATCTGCTGACTGTATCGCCCAGAGACGGTAAACTTCGGTCATGATGAGCAGATCGTCAGTATAGCCCAGACTGGCATCCATCCCGGGCTTTTTTCCCGGGACAATACAATCCACCAGAGAATTGCAAAAATAGTTTGCCTTTCCCAGCCACTCCAGAAAAGCAGGTTGCAGAGACTGCCGAACGGCCAGTTGCCGGAGGATGGCATATAAATGGTCTGCATTATCCAGGATTAATTCCGTCGGGATCACCACCATTCCTTTGCTCAAATCTCCGCGGAATGTTTTATACCGGTGATGCAGGAAAGCCAGCAGTTTGCCGGGAAAGGAACCCGGCGGGTTATCCTCTATTCTGTCATCCGACAACACGATGCCCACTTCCGTTGTGTTCGAAATGATAATCTTCATGTCCGGGTTTTCTGCACAACGCAAAACCGCTTCCCAATCTTCAGGGGCCGAGAGTACGCGGCTAATGGAAGCGCTGATAATATTTTTCTCTATTTTTTTATTTTCCTCAATGCCCCGGACGCAGATCGTGTACAGGTTGTCCTGGTTTTCGAATCCATCAGGATTGCCGGAATTTGTAGACTTAACCACAACGATACGCCCGTTAAAAACATGCTGTTTGTTTGCCTTGTCAATAAAATAGTCTGGCAATCCGCGAAGCAACACGCCGGTTCCGAACTGCAGCACTTTCTCCGGGAGCTGAAAATAATCATTGGATGGAATCTCTATGCCAGACTGATCAAACGCCTGCATATTATTTTTCGACAGGTTCATATTGCCCGGTTTGCTTCGGTTTTGCCCAAAATTACGAAAGCAAAAACCATTTGGTTTAACAGGGCTGTATGATATATTAACTATGGCAAACACTCCGATATTTTGTTTCTGCTGTCATTTAAGGTAATTTTCCATCACAATGAAATTGCTGCTGTGCGCACGGTAGGCTGGAAATCGTTTACAAAATCAAATCGGATGGAATTGAGTATTCAGAATTCTCCGGAAAACCTGGGCTTTTCCGCAGGCAGGAAAGCCGCCGGATTGATCGTCGAGACAATAAAAACAAAAGGCCGTGCCCATATCATTCTGGCTACGGGGGCCAGCCAGTTCGAAACCCAGAAGCAATTGATCACCGAAAAAGAAATTGACTGGAGCAAGGTAGTCCTGTTTCATCTGGATGAATACATAGGTTTGTCAGATACACATCCCGCGAGCTTCAGGAAATACATAAAAGAAAGGTTTCTGGAGAAGGTCCCCCCTCTTAAAGCCGTTTATCTGGTTCAGGGCGAATCCGATGCGGAAAAAGAATGTGAACGGCTGGGTAAGATCATCCGGGAACATCCCATCGATCTCGCCATGATCGGAATCGGGGAAAATGGTCATCTGGCTTTTAATGACCCGCCCGCAGATTTTGACACAGATAAGCCTTTCCTGGTTGTGAATCTGGATGAAGCGTGCCGCAGACAGCAACTGAATGAAGGCTGGTTCACCTCATTGGCCGATGTGCCCGAAAAAGCTATCAGCATGTCTGTCCATCAGATCCTGCTGTCCAAACACATCATCTGTTCAGTACCCGACCGCCGCAAAGCGGCAGCCGTTCGGGATTGTTTGGAAAAAGAAATCAGCAATCTTCGTCCTGCCAGCATCCTGAGAAATCATCAATCCTGCTTTTTATTCCTGGATAAGCAGGCAGCCTCTCTGATAGAAAACAACCCATGAGCATCCCCCAGACAAAGATCATCAACGGGCAGATCATCACGCCAAACGGAATCCTTAAAAACGGAAGTTTACTCATTTCCGGAGGCCGTATAACCGAAATCAGTGAATCCGGAATTGATTCATCCGCTTCGGTTATCCTGGATGCAGCCGGGAAATTCGTTTCCCCCGGTTTTATCGATATCCACGTGCACGGCGGCGGGGGCAGCGATTTCATGGATGGAACGGTGGATGCTTTTTTAAAAATTGCAGAGTTACATGCCCGCTACGGAACCACTTCACTCGTACCCACTACGCTAACGGCTGAAAAAGAAGATCTGTTGCATACGCTGGATATCTACCGGCAGGCTTATAAAAAAAATAATCGGGGCGCTCAATTTATGGGCATGCATATAGAGGGCCCTTACTTCGATATGGAACAGCGCGGGGCGCAGGATCCCCGGTATATCCGCCACCCAGATGAAAAGGAATACCGCGAAGTGATTGCCCGTGCGGGTGATATCATTGTCCGATGGAGCGCTGCTCCTGAGTTGCCCGGCGCTATTGAATTTGGCCGGTACATGAAATCAAAGGGGATCCTGCCGGCCATCGCCCATACCAATGCCGTGTACGACGATGTGCTGAAGGCTTTGGAGAATGGATATACCCTGGCCACGCATTTTTATTCGGGCATGTCCGGTGTTATGCGCCGTAATGCCTTCCGCTATGCGGGTGTTATAGAAAGTGTTTATCTCCTGGACGAAATTGACGTGGAAATTATTGCGGATGGTGTTCATCTGCCCGCGCCCCTCTTAAAACTGATCCATAAGATAAAGGGCACCCGTCGCATCGCCCTCATCACAGATGCCATGCGTGCAGCCGGCATGCCTCCGGGAGAAAGCATCCTGGGATCAAAACAAAACGGATTAAAAGTGATCGTGGAAGACGGGGTGGCCAAACTGCCCGACCGGAGTTCCTTTGCGGGAAGTGTGGCCACGGCAGACAGGCTGGTCAGGACCATGCGCCAACTCACCGGCCTCTCCCTCACGGAATGCGTCCGCATGATTACAGAAACACCCGCGCGCATTATGCGTATAAATCAGAAAGGATCGCTGGCGCCCGGAAAAGATGGCGACGTGGTTGTTTTTGATGAGGACATCAATATACAAACCACGATTGTTAACGGAACAGTCATTTACCAAAAGCTCGGGTAAATCCACTCCTCACAGCGCATCAGCCGGAACCTGTCCAGTCTGGAATATTCTTCCGTTGCCGGAACGGGAGAATAGCAGAAATTGCATTGGGAAAGCGTTTCCATCAAAACCGGAACATGGTATTTAGCAGAAATCAATTCTTCCTCCTTTTGTTTGCCATTTCCATCATGCCATTTTTTGCTTATAAGTTATTATGGCTGGCTACCACAAGAAAGACCGACGGGATCGTGTATTTTATCGGGCATGGCAATCTGGGATCAGCACTGGGAATTTCCACTTACCCGGTGATCCGGTTTAAAGCCGGCAGCGATACGGTTGAATTTAACGGGAACATCAACCTGGATGTAAAACCCGGAGATCCGGTTTCCGTGCGTTATCAAAAGAATGACTTTTCAGATGCAAAAATAAATACGCCCATCTGCATCTGGGGTGATGCTATGGCTTATGCGTTTTTCCCCATGATCGTTCTATTGATCATATTCTTTATTCCGGAACGGTTTGATCCCATCGTTCCAAGAAATTCAAAGATTATTCTGGGTAAAAAACCATTGATCAGGATCATTCCCTTTTAAATGAGTAATTTGTTTTGCATTTTTTGTAAACTAATTTTATTGCAATCCGTAAACATTTATTAAATTGCCTCTCCCCTTGCGGCTCAAACCTTATCCATTTCAAATTATCGGGACTTACCTCTGATACCCACCAGTGATCATTTGAAATATTCGATAGGATATAAGCATAAACTGTTGGACATGAGATCAGAAAAACGTTTTGAAAGTAAGCACGTGCTGATTACCGGCGGAGCCCGGGGAATTGGTTTTGAAATCGCCAGGCAATTTGCCATGGAAGCTGCCGTGCTTTCCATTATTGATTTTAATGCAAAAACACTTTCGCAATCGACAAAGGAACTTGGCCGGATCGCTCCTGAAGTCTATCCCTATCTTCTGGATGTATCCAGAAGACAGCAGGTGAATGAAGCGATAGCTGCCGCGGAAAAAATTCATCCCATTGACGTATTGATCAACAATGCAGGCATCGCTTTTGAAACCCCTTTTCTGAATATTGAAGAAGAAGAATGGAGGAAAATTCTGGACATCAATTTGTCCGGCATGTTCTATGTGGCCCAGGCAGTCTGCCGTTTTATGGCCCGCAGAAAAAAAGGGGTGGTTGTCAATATGGGAAGCAAGAACGGACTGGACGGGGAATTCGGATATGCCCATTACAACACATCAAAAGCCGGCGTAATTATGCTCACGAAAACGATGTCACTGGAACTGGCCCATCTCGGCATTCGGGTGAATGCCGTTTGCCCGGGTTATATTCAGACGCCGATGTCTATGGAAATAGATCCACCGGAGTTTACGCAGGATTTTGTGAATCGGTACATTCCGATGAACAGGGCGGGGAACGTGGCGGAAATTGCACCTTTATTTTTATTTCTGGCCAGCGATGAAAGCAGTTTCATAACGGGACAGATATTGATAGCGGACGGAGGGCAACTGGCAGGACAGAAGCCCGGAGAGGCTTTATTAAATAAAATAAAAATCGGGTAATCATGGCCACTGCGCCGGTCAGGACATTTTTTCACCGGGCTCCAGATCCAGTATCGCTGTCTCTCCCCTGGAAAACTGCCTGATCAGATATTTTTGAGCCAGGGATAAGTTTTTTTCTTTCAGGCCCTTTACAATTTGCCGGTGTTCCCTATCTGACTGATTATAATCATCCAGATAAATCTGGATATTCCCAAGCTTTTGATGAAAGATCGGAATATGACTGGAGACATACACGGCAAATAATTTTTCATTGTCTGCACATTTAATCAGGGTTTCATGAAATTTAATATCTGCCTCGCAGGCTCCATTAAAATAGCCCCGATCTGCCATGGTGCGGAATTCATCGCAGATTTTTTCCAGCTGATCTATTTGTTGCCGGGTTACTTTCCGGATTGCCAGTTTTAGCGCACCAATTTCCAAAATCTCCCGCAACTCCCTGATTTGGTGGACGTCTCCGGCATTCAGGCCCAAAACAAAAAAGCCACCTTTTTCTCCCGTTGTCAGCAGACCCTCCCCCAGCAATCGCGTAAGAGATTCCCGGATGGCTATGCGGCTGACCATTAACTTTTTAGCCCAGAAATCTTCTTTTAGCCGGGTATGCGCGGGAAACTGATTGGAAAGAATCTTTTTCCGGATCTCATGATACGCCTTAGACGTCAGGGAATCGGTTTTCATATAAATTTTGTAAACAAATTAATGCTGTTAACGTAAACATTATATTTGTATACAAAGGTAATTCACAACGATGAACTTCCAGAAAATGCATGTGTGCAGCGGCCAGCTGTCCCGAGAATCTGCCCGGTATATTGCCGGAGGCGCCTCTTCGCTTAACCGTAAGGTGGAGCCGGATATCGTTTTCAGCACCGGAAAAGGATGCCGCATTACAGATGTGGAAGGAAATGAATATATAGATTATCATGCGGCATTCGGGCCGCATTTGCTGGGCCATAACAATGAACAGGTAAACAATGCTGTTTTGGATACGATCCGGGAAAATCTTTCCTTGATTGGCAGTGGAACCAATGAACTCGAAATTCGTCTGGCGCAACTGCTTTGCCAAGCAGTTCCGTCGCTCGAACTGGTCCAGATCGTTAACACCGGCAGTGAGGCTGTTTCGCATGCCATCCGGCTTAGCCGCGCTTTTACTGGCAGGGAACACGTGATACTTATGCTAGGCGGTTACAACGGATGGAATGATGATGTTTGCAGGGCGGTAATGCCTTCTCTCAAACAATTGGGCGGGCGGGTTTCCAGGGAAGAATATCCCTTCCTCCCAAACTCTGCCGGTATTCCGGAGGATAACAAACGCAAGGTGCACATCGTCAATTTCAACGATCTGGATTCTGTTGAAACCATGCTGAAGCGGTATCCCATTGCCTGTGTGTTAACAGAGCCGGTCCTTCAAAATGTCGGCGTGATTTTACCCGGGCCCGGATATCTGAAAGGGTTGGTCGATTTATGCGAAGCACACGGGGCCGTATGTATTTTTGACGAAGTGAAAACGGGCTTTCGATCCGCATTGGGTGGTTACCAGTCGGTTGAAAATGTAAAACCACATTTATCCGTTTTTGGAAAAGCAGTGGCGAATGGTTATCCTCTGGGGGTAATCGGTGGCAAGGCAGAAATCATGCAATTATTTTATCATCCCGATCCGGCCAAACGGGTATTGATCGCAGGCACCTACAACGCCCATCCTGTGAACACAGCCGCAGCCATTGCGACCCTGGAGATGCTGGAAGATCCGGAGGTGTACCGGCAGATCGAAAGGAGGAGTAAGCAATTGTATGAGGGACTTGAAAAGCTCCTTGCCGAGAAGGGAATTCCCGCAGTCATTTCCAGCAATGCCTCGGCCTTTTGCGTATACTTCGCCGGTCACCGCCCGTATGATCTGCATGATTTATTGGAAAACGTTGATTTCCCCCTGGACAGGAAATACCGTCATGCGCTTATCCGGAACGGAATCTATCATATTCCCATTGCCTGTAAGCAGGGCTCCGTCAGTTATGCCCACACGGAGAATGATATTCATATAACGCTTACCGCAACCCGGGAGGCTTTGAAATCCATTTGACGCCATGCATAAGTTAAGAAGTCATCACTGGTTTTATGCAGCCAACGAACTCGGCATCCAGCACAAAGGGGCCCTGCGTTCAGCCGGTATTAACATGGATAGTTATTCCGGTCAACCCATAATTGGTATTGCCAACACCTGGTCTGAGCTGAACAGTTGCAATATGAGCCTCAGGCAAATTGCTGCAGAAGTGAAGAAAGGCGTTTATGAAGCGGGTGGTATTCCATTGGAGTTCCCGGTAACGTCCCTGGGCGAAGAACTGATGAAGCCGAGCGCCATGCTGTACAGAAACCTGTTGTCAATGGAAGTGGAGGAAAATATACGATCCTATCCGCTGGATGGCATTGTATTGCTCGGGAATTGTGATAAAACAGTGCCGGGTTTACTGATGGGTGCCGCCAGTGCAAATATTCCGGCCATCCAGTTAAACGGCGGTCCCAAAAAGGCAGGCGTGTTTAAAGGGCAGCGACTGGGCAGCGGTACGGACCTATGGAAATACTGGGATGATCTAAGGATGGGAAAAATCACGAATGCGGAATGGGAACAGATTGGAAAGGAGCTGAGTTGCGGATTCGGATCCTGCAATACCATGGGATCTGCATCCACCTTAAACGGAATGCTCGAAGTGCTGGGCATGATGCCGCTGGGCCTGAGCACCCTTCCCGTGGATGGTGAAGAACGGTATGCCATAACACAGGAAGCAGGAAAAAGAATTGTGGAAATGGTTTATGAAGACTGGAAACCATCCGACATCATGACCCTCAATAATTTCAGAAACGCCATTCGTGTTTGCATGGCGCTTGGCGGCTCCACCAATTCAGTTATTCATCTTACCGCCGTAGCGGGCCGGCTGAATATTTCTCTTTTTCCCGATGAGTTTGAGGAAATCGGCAGGCAAACACCCTGCATAACCGATGTTCAGCCTTCAGGAAAAAGACTGGTGGATGAATTGCATACGGCTGGCGGAATTCCTGGCGTGATCAGGCAACTGGGTGCAATCATCGATTTGTCTGCCAGAACATATACCGGAAAGAAACTGGAAGAATTGCTGAACAATGAAGCGATAGATCAGGAAATCATCCGGCCTCACGATCATCCGTTAAGTCAGGCGCCCACACTCGCCATATTAAAGGGCAACCTGGCTCCCAGGGGATCCCTGATTAAAGTATCGGCAGCAGATCCGCAATTGCTGATTCATACGGGCATGGCAGTTGTATTTGAAGGCTACGCAGATATGCTGAACAGAATCGATGATCCGGATCTGCACGTTGATCCGTCTTCCGTGCTGGTATTAAAATATGCCGGACCCAAAGGCGTGCCGGGTATGCCGGAATGGGGTATGATTCCCATACCAAAGAAACTAAAAAACCTGGGCATAACGGATATGGTCAGGGTGAGCGACAGCCGCATGAGCGGTACCAGTTATGGCACTGTAATCCTGCACGTAACTCCCGAAGCCGCCCTGGGAGGCGCTTTTGCAGTTATACGGAATGGAGATTTTGTTCAAATAAATATTCCAAAAAGGCAGATCAGCCTATTAGTGGATGATCAAACGATAACAGAGCGGTTGAAAAGCTGGACGGTGCCGGCAAGCGCTCATGTTCGCGGATATCCGGCATTGTATGAACGCGAGATATTACAGGCTGACGAAGGCTGTGATTTTGATTTTTTAAAACCCAAAAATGCAGAGGAACTGAAATTTGTACAACCGGTTGTGGGACGTTCATAAATAATGAAGAAATCAATCATTTCCTGGAGCGCACTGTTTGCCTGCAATCTGATGTGGTCACTTCAGTTTACCTGCATCAAACTGGTTCAAAATCAAATCGGGGCCTTTAGTACGGTATTCATACCGATGCTGCTGGCGGCTGTTTTTATGCTGCCGTTTGTTTATAAAACCGTAAAGACAAATAAGAAAAGAAAATTCGGGGACTTAAAGATTTTTGCTTTCCTGGCTTTATTAGGTCAGTTCCCGGCACAGGTACTCACCACCATCGGCACGCAGCAATCCACCGCCAGCAACGGCGCCATCATCAACCTCACCCTACCGGTGATTTCGGCCCTTTTCGCGGTCGTGATGCTGAAAGAGAAAATGACCCGTCTGCGATGGGTCAGTTTTCTCATTGCTGTTGCGGGCGTCATCATTTGTTCCATGAATGATATTCGCGGTGTGAACTTCAGCGTGCGATATATTCTGGGCAACGGGCTCATCTTTGCCGGTGTGCTGGGCAGCGGGTTCTACAATACCTATTGCAAAAAAATAGCGCAGGACTATACAGAAATGGAAATGCTTTTCTATACGTACATCTTCATGATCATCCTGCTGGCCCCGCTCGTCTGGTACTATGAAGGCAATATGCTGAAAAATATACCGTCATTTACCGTGAGCACCTGGACGGGCCTGGCGCTGCTGACTGTTTTTCACAATTTCCTGTCCATGATCCTCTTCTTTAAAGCGCTGAAGAATCTGGAAGCCATTCAGGTTGCCCTGTCCAATTTTCTAATTGCTTTTTTTGCCCTTCCCATTGCCGCCATCTGGCTGGGCGAAAAACTCAGCATCCTGTCGATGGCCGGCGGCGTACTGGTTCTGATCAGCACCCTCATCATTACGCTGTGGGAGTATAAAAATCCGCCGCAGGCGGAATTATCCCGGTAAAATATTCTTCTACCGGCCTTTGGGCTCATGACGGAAGTGAAAAACCCCCACTCGTTTAAGTGAGGGCTTTTGCGAACCATTGGCCTGCTTATATATACTACCAGCCCGGCGTTTGCTTATAAACACCGTTGCTTCTGGAAATTTCATCAGGATCAATAGGCCAAGCCATATCTCTGTTCGGATTGAAATTACGGGCAGCCCAGACGGTTTGAATAGTATAAGGCGAGGCGGGATCGGTTTTGTTTGTATGAATACGTCCATGAAGGGGAGCATTTATCTTGTCATAATCACCCCATCTTTTAAGGTCCTCAAATCGATCTGTCCACTCACACGCCAATTCACAACGGCGTTCATGCTTCAGGTCGTCCATGGTTGGGTTGGCAATGGGAGCCAGCCCCACCCTGGCACGTACCTCATTGAGCGGATCGGCTCCATTTTGACCTGTCTGTATCAGCGCTTCTGACTTAAACAATAAAATCTCCGCATAACGCATCAAAGACAAATTGAGTGCAGTCGTCGGATAATCGCCACTCTGATTAATTTTTGTATTTGTTCCTGATTGATTATTGCTCCCGTAACGATAAGGATCCATGTATTTATTGATCTGGAAACCGGAGAGACTGTTGGTGGAGTAATATAGCCTGTCCACTCCAAAGTAAGTAAACTCATCCCCAAACTTTAAAATAGTCGCTTCCCGCCTGGGGTCGTTGGGTTCATACTCGTCATATAGTTCTTCGGTAGGCTGGAAATAGCCCCAGCCGTTGAAGATGCCCCATCCTGTATTTTCCAATACAACGCCCGGAAATTCCGAGCCGCCCTGCGTACCTGAGGTAGCAGACCATATATATTCAGAACTCCAATTGTTATCTACTGAAAAAACGGCTTTAAAATTAGCCGATGGCGTTGCCTGTCCCGTGATCAGCGCCCGGCCAGTGGCTTTTATCTGGTCGCATAAATCTGGTATCAATGCCCACTTGGTATTATCATACTGCGCCCAATAAGCATAGGTCTTCACCAGGTATCCCAAGGCTGCTGCTTTGTGTGCGCGTCCCTGGTCGGCCGGACCATAGCTGCTAAACAGAGGAAGCAGATCTGCGGCTTTTTGAAAATCAGCCGCTATAATTGCATAGTTGTCTGTAACCGAAGGCAATTGAGGTGGAATCTGTTTACCGAATTCGGGGTCTTCCACGCCATCATAAGGCACACCCTGGGCTTTTTCCCCCCACAGGTAGGCAATCCAGAAATGGGTAAACCCGCGGAGAAAATAAGCTTCCCCCAAAGACCGGTTTTTCAGATCATCCGAAATGTTTGTGGCATTCTGAAGACCGGCAATAGCCATATTTGTCTTATTCAGCATCGCATACAGATCATGCCAGCCGGTGGACATATAACCTTCCCTGCCGGTGCATACAAAATTTTTAATGTTTTCCGCCGCTGCCTTGGATCTGCCGACGATCAGGTCATCGCTGGCAACCTGCATCCAGAAAAGATCCCGTCCCCAGGTGGATTCGTAACGGAAGGGCACATATAAGGCGGCAACGCCTTTCAGCACATTCGTTTCGCCATCCCACAAATTGGCGGATGATGCCGTGCCGTTTGGTTTTGTATCCACCCAGTTTTTACTGCACGAACACAGCACCAATACCGGCAATAACAGGGAATATATAAATTTCGAGCGTTTCATTGTTCAGTATTTTCAGATTAAAAAGTAAGTTTTACACCACCGGAAATAACCCTCGATACGGGGAATTGACCGCCGTCCAGGCCTATGCCACCCACTTCGGGATCTAATCCGCTGTATTTGGTAATGGTGATCAGGTTATCGCCACTGACATAGACCCGCAGGCTACTGCTTTTAATGAATTTTGGAAAATTATAGCCGATCACCAGGCTTTTCAAACGCAGGTAATCGCCACTTTCCAAATACCAGTCAGACGGTGTCTGAAAGTTACTATTGGCGTCGCTGGCGGAAATAATCGGGATTTTGGAACCGGTATTCGTCGGTGACCAGGCGCCCAGAATTTTATTCCAGCGGTTATAACCCTGCTCTGCTCCGTTCAGTGTGGATTCCTTAAATGCATGGAACAACTTTACACCGGCCACTCCCTGAAAGAACATGCTCAGGTCAAAGTTTTTCCAGGAGAGATTCGCCGTAAACCCATAAGTAAATTTAGGAAAGGCATTGCCCATATAAACCCGGTCATTATCATCTATTTTGCCATCATGATTCTGATCTACAAATTTTAAATCGCCGGCCTTGGCATTGGGCTGAATCTCAGTTCCGTCAGGTCCTTTATAGTCCTGTACCTCTTTATCACTTTGGAATATTCCGGAGTTTCTGATCAGCCAGTAAGAATAATAAGGCTGGCCAACGGTAGAACGGTAAGGAGCGAGGGTACCTCTCCAGGCATCGCCATGCGCCCAAAATGAATTGGGGTTTTCATCAATATAGGCAACCCTGTTTTTCAGTGTGGCAAAATTGCCGCCTATCGTATATCCCAATCTCCCGACCTGACCTCTCCACGTAGCAGAAAACTCAAAACCACTATTCCTGATCTCACCCTGGTTAATCAGAGGAGCGCCAAGGCCAAATGTATTGGGCCAGTTATTATCCTGGGTCTTGATGAGGTCAAAAGTGAGTTTATCAAAATAGTCCAAGGTCAGGTTCAGCCTTTCCTTTAGCAAACTCACATCCAAGCCCAAATCCTTTTGTTCAGATGTTTCCCAGGAGAGGCTGGGATTGTTAAAGTTGGTCATCAACAGGGCACTCGTCTGAGGCGCCCCATCACCAATCTGGTAGGTATAGTCCGAACTCAGTGTCGGATAACCATAATAGAGACCTACCGAACCGATATTTCCGATACGACCCCAGCTGGCTCTTATCTTAACAAGATCTACAGCGGCCAGGTGGAAAAAGGGTTCTGAGCTTATTTTCCATGCAGCTGTTGCAGCGGGAAATCCTTTTGCACGATGACCGGGAGCCAGCCTTCCGGCTATATCATAACGGTAACTGCCTGTTAAAAAATAACGATCTGCCCAACTATAAGACAATCTGCCTACATAGGAAAGATTGCGATCTTTTGTTTCCCAATCGCTGGGTCTCAAATCAGTAAAATTACCGGCATTAACAAAAAACTGCGCCCAGGTGGCCTCATTATCAAAAGTTTTGGCCGCGGCACTAAAGCCCATATCATAAGCTTCCTGAGAAGTTGTTGAGGCCATCACCCCAAGGCGATGCCTTCCAAAACGCCGGTCGTAGTTCAGCGTATTTTCCCAGATCCAGTGATAGCTTTTATCCGTGTAATAATACAGGGAATTCTGATTATTGGGCTTTCCCGGTTCAGTGCGTTTGGGGCTAAAGTCTTTGTATAAAATGGAACCCTGCCGATAGGAAAAACGGGTCAGGAAAGAAAGACCTTTTACAATATCTGAGATATTCAACTCAGAGATGGATTGTATGTCATTTCCCTTATTATAGGGTTGATAACGCCGTAGAGAGGCCTCGGGATTAATGGCATCACCATGAATACCCAGATAAGGTGAATTCCGAGGACCCGTGCCGCCGAAAGTTCCGTCGTCATAATACCTGGCAGCCGAGCGGGGCATGTAAATAGCGGACAAAATCACGCCACTGTAACCACTTTGAGCATCGGTGCCATTGTTACCCTGGTAACCATTGGTACCCCTGATGTCACTATTATTTAAAAATATATCCTGCTTAAATTTTATTTTGGAGTTGAACTTATAGTTTGCATTGAAACGTCCGGAGATGTTCTTTGCAAAGGTATTGATCAGGGTACCCTGATTTTCTTCATACCGGCCCTCAAAAAGAGTTGAGAATTTCTCTGTACCTGCATTTACCACAATATTATGCCGTTGAATGAGACCAGTTCTGAATATAGTATGCATCCAATCGGTACGGGTCACCTGATCGTACGGATTCAGGGTGGCATTCCATCCGTCAAGCAGCGGCATCCCCGCGTTGGTCTGGGCCAGGTTGGACACTTCGGCAGCTTTATCCGCCGTTAACGACTGAGGCAGTTTCCAGGCGGTCTTAGCCCCCGCAAAAGCATCATATTCTATAGCGGCCTTGCCTTGTTTGGCCTGGCGGGTTGTTATCAGAATAACGCCTGCAGACCCCGAAAATGCCCCATAAATAGCTGCCGAAGCGGCATCTTTTAAAATGGTTATGGATTCCACATCGGCCGGATTATACGGCGCACCCGGAACACCGTCTACTACCGTTAATACGCTTTCTCCACTCCGGGAACCAATACCACGGATTACTATCGAAGGAGCCTGATCCGGATACCCCCCGTTGCTCACTACCGTAACACCAGGAACCTTTCCCTGTATCATATTGGCTACATCCAATACCGGGCGCTCTTTGATCTGCTTCATATCCGGCACATCTGCTACCGCAGAAGACAGGTCTTTTTTCTTCACTGTACCATATCCGATCACCACCACTTTGTCCAAACCCAAATTCTTGTCATGAAGGATAATACTCAAAGATATACGTCCCTTTTCCTTCATTTCATAACCGGATAATGTATCACTGGCGTATCCGACGTAGCTGATGATAAACTGATACCCACGGCCTGCAGGGACATCGCTAAAGCTAAAAAGGCCACTGCTGTTGCTCAGCGTGGTTTGCTTAAACCCGTTGGATTCGTTTTGCAGATACACTGCTGCGCCGTCCAACGCTTCCCCATTCTCATCCTTAATAATGCCTGAAGCAACATTCGTGTGAACCTGTGCCATCACCTGCAGGGAACAGATGAATAATACCATTAACCAGAGTAGCGTTCGTTTCATAAGCGTTTGTTTTGATGATTCATGTTTTTTTGGCAATAGCATACCCATCACATTTTTAATTGTGTTTTTTCGACCATTGATTGATTGATTGTTTTACAGGATGTTTATTTTTCCTTTATGGAAAAACCGTTGCTGTTCGTTTTTTTGATTTTCAGTTCGTTCAGGATGCACAGGGTATTTAAAAAAGATTCAAGAGTTTCTTTATTCTGGTCGAATGTGCCCGTAAAATCTATATTCTTCATGTCAGCAGAATTATATGAAATTTTCGTTTTATATTCTTTTTTCAATATTGAAAATATTTCCGCAAGGGATTGTCTGTTAAACTTCAAAATTTGCGGCTGCAACGGCCCGCGCTCCTCTTTTGACAACACAAGCTTTGGCTGATCCGCTTTTATCTGCACCGAGAAGACCTCGTTATTCAGCACCAGTTCCTGCCCGGGTGTTAAATAAATGTCCTTAAACGATTTACCTGCATCGGGCACTTCTTTCTTAATAACAATCCTGCCGCTGAAAAGACGAACAGTGGTGAACAGCCGGTTTTTATCGTTTACACGGAAAACAGTGCCTAATGCTGTTGTAATAATACCTTTTGAGTGAACGGCGAAAGGCCTTGCCTTATCCTTCATTACGGTAAAAACGGCATCGCCCGTTAAAAAGAAATCCCTTCGGTTATTGATAAAAGGCTGGCTAAAGGAAATCATGCTGTGACCGCCTAATTCCAGTTTACTTCCGTCAGGTAAAGAATATATTTTGATCTTGGACGACTCATTGCGTATAGACTGTATTACGGGTTGAGGTCCGCTAGTTTTTTCTTCTTTTATTGTTGCCTGCGCTGTTGCCTCAATGACGGGTCTTGTATCGCTTTTAATTTCCCTGCCCGCATACCAACGAAAAAAAGCAACCAGGCAAACCAAAGAAATAACAGCAGCTGCTGCCATCCGGTTATTCATTATGCTCCTCACCGGCGCCCTGCCTATCTTTCTTTCTATTGATTGGCGGATTTGATACGTAGGCACTTGCTCCTTCCGGCTATCCGAATTAAAACTCTCCCAACTTTGTTCAGTGAGATACTGATTCAGCTTATCCGGATTATTTTTTAAATAATCCGCCACCAACCTTCTTTCCTCCTCCGTGCCACCGCCGGAGAAGAACTGCTCAATCAACCGGTCTGAAACCTCCATATATTGTATTCGTTTGAAAATGCCGTATCCCTTAGTTCAGCGGGAAATTTTTTTTAGTTTCTGTTCGATTACCGGCATTTTGCCTGGCATACAGACCTTTGGCCGCATTAAATCTGAGCACATTGCGCGATAACGTTTTTTATAGAAAGATGGAAAGGCTTTTTCTGAGATATTTAATAGCCTTTGAAATGTGGGTTTCTATCGTTTTGGGGGAAATGGAAAGCTGGGCACTGATTTCTTTATGGGAAAGATGATCGAGCCTGCTCAACTTAAATACCTGCCTGCTCTGCGGAGGCAACCCATCTATGGAGGAAAGAATATGCCGCAGCTCTTCTTTATATAAAAACTTTTCATCCTCCCTCGTATCGGAGATAAAAACGTCAGAAAGTTCCTGTGTGTCGCGGATCTTCTCTTTCCGAATCAGATCAATTAGTATGCTTTTGGCAATTCTGAATAATTGGGAAGAAATGCTGTATTGTTCAGACAAACCTTCTCTTTTTTCCCACAATTTTATAAAGGAGAGTTGAACCGTTTCATCGGCGTAATAAGCAGATTGGGTATATTTATAAATATACCGGTAAAGCTTAAGATGGTATTCCTCAAAAACCTGATAATAAGCCCGGAGATTACCCTCTCTGATGTCTTTCGTTTGTGTGTCGTTCACTGTTTGTTCTCTAGAAATAAGGAGCGTTTTAGCTGAATTTGAAACCGGAAATTAACATCGTAATAACCATTAAAAATCAGGGATGTTTCCAGAACAACCAAATATTTTCTTTGAGCTGTTGATAATCAACACTTTTTCTACTCTGATCTCCTTTACTATTAATAATAAATTTATTCCATTTCAAAGGTCCGGACAGTAATCAAGTCAGGCAATTCCCGGAGATCTGTGCAAATCCTCCTGGCATTTGTCTCTAAGCGTTGCCATTTTCGAAAGTCAAAACAAGTTCACGCAGCTTCACGCTGCATCGAGATAGGTTATCTTCATAATCATTAATAAAATCGAAAAGTCGTCCTAAAATCAATTAAGACGACTCTTCTGCCGGCCTTTCACAGGTCACTTATTTTGAATGACTATTCGGAATCGTCGTAATCGCTCAACTGCTGTTGCAATTCCTTGTGTCGCGCAAATAATGACAGGGTGACTTTCAACTCATACCCTTCCCCGGGATTGGAGGTAATTTCAACATTTCCATCATATCGTTCTGCACGGTTGCAGCTTGGCAGCGCACAGGATCTGACTGAGGTTCTCATGCAGGACTTTTCCAATCTCAGCCCTTTCATTCTGCCGGGCGGTTGATATGGCGCAGGCAAGTTCCTTGTGTGCGGCCAATCGCTCATCCAACAATTTGATCTCCGCAATTTTCGTAGAAGAAATATCCTGGGTAGCGCCGATTATCCTGGATGCCAGCCTATCTTCATCATAAATAATGTGTCCGCGATCACATACATAGGCATAATCTCCATTTGCCTTTCTAAACCTGTATTCGTCTCCCCATACGCTGCCCATTTCCTCCGTAGTAATTTTGCTTATTTTTTTAGAAATGCGCTCCCTGTCATCGGGGTGCAGGAGATTCTCCCAGAAACTTTGCGGGATAAGCGCATTTTCTATCGGATAACCGAAAACTCTTTTATGACCTCCGTCTATCCAAAACATTTCCTTACGTTGAAGGTCCCATTCCCAAAGGCAATCATTGGAAATTTCTGTTACAAACCGGTACAATTGATTCAGCGCTTTCAATTGCAACTCTGGATTTTCAGCAGATATGGCCTGATTACCGTCTTTAAAAGAAACCGATAAAGTATTTTCGCAATGGTAGCTGATAACGTCCGACCAGGATCCCATCTCCCCCCAGTTTTCCTGAAAATGAGCAGGAATATTTTCTGAAAAAGCATTAGGATAAAGTTCAAAAAGTTTTGTTGGCAGGATGCCATCCCATTCTTTCCACAGGTTCTCACCAACAATCTTGTTTGACGGTATGCCGGTTATTTTCTCCGCTGCCCTGTTCCAGTAAGTAACCATCCAGTTTTGATCGACAGTGAAGAATCCATTAGAAATAAATTCAGAAATAGGTCTCCCGGAATAACCATTACCATGACCGATTTCCAGAAGATCACTTGCTTTCGAAATAAATTTATTGTCGCCGTTCCCGGACATATGAATCAAGTTCCAATTATTTTTCTGACCAAATGTTACATATAGTTTCGTTAATGTTACAACATTCACACCTTATCCGTCCATGGAGCATATAGATCTCTTGTAAATGTGTGAATCTTATAATATTTACTCCAATTAGTGTAACAAAAACGCCTAAATAAAAAGGAACTTCAAGTGGAATTGGGAACCTATTATCCAAAGAAGCCCCGGGGGTATTGGGTAAATTCAAAATACAATGATCTCGCCTATCATTAAAGGTGGTTGTGAATTACTTGCGCGGCGGAGAACCAGACTAAAAATGAAAAAAATGAACAGCCCTCGCAACACGGTTGCTGTCAGGAAACAAACCAGGCATCCCACATCAGCGGCCCTGTTTCAATCCCTTGCACCACAAAAAGTGATTCAGCAACTGCCGGTTCAGTTTGCCTCGGCGCTGGCGCATGAGATCCGCAATCCACTGGCCAATATCCAGTTGGCAGTGGAAATATTAAAGCCTACCCTTAGTGACCAGGATCAGCATTTGTACCTGGATTTTATTATGCGGGGTTCCGAACGCATTAATGAAGTAGTCGCCGAGCTCCTGGCTTCCTTTCGTACCGGCAAAAGGCAAAAGAAACATGAATCCGTACACAAGTTGTTGGATGAAGTACTGGCGATGACGGGAGACCGGATTGCACTAAAAAATATTAAGGTCAGGAAAGATTACAGTACGGTGGATTGCAAGGTCATGATGGATAAGCCGAAAGTCATCATAGCCCTTACCAACATCATCATTAATGCGATAGATGCCATGCCTGCCGTAAATGGCCAGCTGATACTGGCCACCAAATCCATTAATGACAAATGTGTTCTGGAGATCCGGGATAATGGAATCGGAATCAGTTCTATCCGGTGCGCGATGAAGAATTTTTCGATGGAAATACCCTGTGCTTCAGAAAAAAGATTGGCCAGGTAAGTATAATCGTAGTTTAATTTCTGACTCAGGTATTCTGATAAATTGATCGTTAAGGGTTCCTCTGAATAATGAACCAACTCAATGATTAGGTTTTTAATTTTCTGAACAATCACAGCCTTCCTGTCGTCCATTAATTCCAGACCTGATCTCAGCAGAGCTACCCTGACTTGCTCGCGCTGTAGTTCGGAGACAGATCCCGGGATCTCAGCCTCACCGAGTTCGATGGTGGTATAAGGTATGCTCAGTTTTGTCAACTCGTCTTTCACCACCATCTTGCAGCGGATACACACCATATTTTTGATGTATAGTTTCATCAAGTGCGTATTAAAAGTTGGGTAATTGTACCAGGACCGCTGTAAAGATCAAAAACAGCTGCTGGAATGTGCTCCCCAATTTAAACAAAAGAAATGCTTCAATCGCTTCTACCTGATAAAAATGCCTGGATTCAGGCTGATCTTGCCCCCTGTTCCGTCTCAGGTTCGTCCTTCAACCCATTTAACCATTTTTCACTGTGCCGTGTGATGCATCGCCTCCCTTTGCTACCGTGCTCGTCCCTATTGCCTCTTCTTTGCTTCCTCTGCTCCTTCTCTTTGCCCCCCTGGATTCCCGGGGACCCAAAGAGGAAACAATAGATAGGCAATAGGAAGGTTATTGGAACAAACCGGGTTGAACCGGGGTGTTTCCGGGGAGAATTTGCAGTTCGTCACACTTTTAAGAGAAGACCGACACAGGTTTCCTAAAACACCGTCACATTTCTAACCGGAAGGGTCCGGGGCGGATATACATTTGCCTTACCGGTCGCTGACAAGGGAGTTGTTCACACCGGGCTGCCGGGAAGTGTGACCCCGGAAACCCGCTCCCCTGGCAGTAACCGGTAAAGTGAACCAGATTCAATAACTATTCAAAAACAAGTACCATATGGCAAACTCAAACAACAGTGTCATACCAGGTAAATTCAGAGGAGCCTGGGTAAATAGCTCGTATTCCGCGAGTGGGAGGGCAAAACAGTAGTGGCTAAAGCACCTAAAGTCAGGGAGGGAGACCCCAGCCCGGCACAGGTGCAAATACAGGAAAGATTCCTGCTTGCTTCACGATATGCCAAATCAGTAGTGCAGGGCCAGGACCAGGGAATCAGAGACGCTTATACCGCGGCGCTGAGAACCAGACAAAACCTGTATAGCCGGCCAGTGGAAGATTTTATGTCTCCGCCGGTCGTTAAAATCATCGGCACCAGTAATTACACCGGCGTCAGCGGCAGCGGGATCTCGGTCCGCGCCGTGGATGATTTCCGCGTAACCGGCGTGCAGCTGGAAATCTATACTGCCAACGGAACCCTACTGGAAAAAGGTAATGCTGAACAATAGGTCAACGGCGTTGACTGGATCTATACGGCCACGCAGGCGAACAGCCCGCTCGCCGGCAGTAAGATCAAAGCCATCGCAACCGAAGTTCCGGGTAACGAAGGAACCCTCAAAGAGCCCGTAACCATTCAGCTTTACGAGCTTTTGATTTTGTTTGAATGCTATATTCGTCGACCCTTCTGGACAAATTCCGAATTCCTGTGGGGCTTCGCCCGGCAATGCCCTCTCGGGAATATAAGCCGGCCTGAAAATAAAAAAGCCCGCCTTCGCTAAAGCTTCGGCGGGCGAAGTCGGGGCGGCAAGATTCGAACTTGCGACCTCCTGGTCCCAAACCAGGCGCGATGACCGGGCTACGCTACGCCCCGAACGCTCTTTTTATCGCGGGGAGCAAAAGTACGCTTTACCACTCAATTACGGAAAGCCCGGGGATAATTATTTTCCGCGGTCATTGTTCCAACTTTTAACCGAACGCCCAGGGCATTGGTCATACAATCGGGCGAAAAAAGACTCACATTTTTCATTTCCTTTTCAATATCCGTTTGGCTCTGCTCCGGAAGGCCGGCGTTTCGTATTCCCATCTGGATTCAATAACGATTTTTATTTCCGGAAGGATCGCCGGATACTGAACAATCAGGTTTTCCAGAATGGTTAACGAAAAAGCTTTTACGGCAACGGCTTCTTCCGGAGAAGCAATGAAACCGAAACAAATACTCATCAGCTTGCCCTGATATCGTTTAGGAATTTCCACATATTGCAACAACCGGACAATATTCCGCTTTACCGCCGGATGCGCATTCGCCATCATCAGCCGATCCAATAATTTTTTGAAATACGGCTTAACCAGGGAAGGATGATTTCTCACGCAATAGCTCATGGGCCATGCAGCCCGCTGGGCGAGCCGATATTCCCCGCTGAAAAACAGCTTCATCAATTCCGCAAAACGTTCCGGCTCGTCTCCAATGAAGTCAACAATTTTGCTGCACTGTGCCTTTGAATGCTCTTCCCGGATGGCTGATTCCAGATTCATAATATCCTTAGCGGTCCTTTTTCTTCTTTGATTTCTTTGCGGTAATCTTTGCGCTTTCTTCCCAGAATTCCGAGTAATGCTTTTGCATGGTTGCTTTATACCGCTTCGCATATTCCAGTATGGGTTCCTGCCACTGCTTATTTTCTCCAAAGGCACTTAACTCATCTACTACGGCCGCGCTTTTCCATCCGGAACTCCTGATCTGCGCAGAGGCTGTAAGCGTAGCCATGTCATGAATGATCTGATAAAGGTCACGATATTGATCGCGCACGATCTTAAAATCAAAACTGTCTTTCATGGGCTGCATCTCCTGAACAATAAATGATTCATTTCTGAAAAGCGTATAACTCAGCAACGCCGGCGGGATATTCTGCATCCGCTGCTGGATATTGACTACCCGCTGGGCTTCGGACTTCCATTCAGGTTGCTGAATATTCAGATACTTTTTAAGCGCAGACGGAGCAGCCTGTTTCATCTCCATCAACATGTACTTATTCTTCCTGTTTGTACTTTTCAATAAAAAAATATATCGCTTTAAACCAACACTACCCGTGCCGGCCAGGCGGAAAGCCACGTCCAGCACTTCGAAATTATACGGACTATAACTGTTGTGGGTTATCCATTCATTGATGTGCCTGCTTAATGCGGCTTTTAATTCCCTATCCAGTTCAAAGTGGCGGGGATGCTCCAGCAGGATGGTCAGACCATCCCTTCTTCGAACCGTCCGTTTTTCCAGCACCTGCTTTTCCGCTCTTTTACTGACTGTCGTTAAAAAAGCGCGCACAATTCCTTTGGCAACCTGTGGCTCGATATAATAAGATTTACCCTTAGTTAAAATTTGTGCATACGTCTTTAAATAAAGCTGCACCATGTTATACGCCTTGTTCTCTTCTATTTTCAGCGTATCAAAAGCAACAAAAATGCTGCAGGCCATCCGGGCGAGTTCACAGGCTGCCGGAGCCAGCAAGGCGTCATCAAAATCATTGATATCAAAATATACCAACCGGTTGTCGCCTTTGTAACTGCCAAAGTTTTCCAGATGGAGATCTCCGCAAACCCACACCAGGGGTGACGCAGGCAGTGTATTGTCCGCATACAGATCCTCATAGAATAAATGACCGGTCCCGCGAAAAAACCTGAAAAGATTCTGTCGCATAAGATCGTATTTCACACGAAGCATATCCGGGATCCTTCCCTGATTAAAGGCTTCAATTCTTTGAAAACAGGTATACATAGCCGTCGAATGATTTATAAAGATTTTCTTTAAAGCCGAAATATTAACTTTAACGACTTTCCATG
Source organism: Bacteroidota bacterium (assembly GCA_030706635.1). Lineage (GTDB taxonomy): Bacteria > Bacteroidota > Bacteroidia > Chitinophagales > Chitinophagaceae > Puia. The sequence continues at coordinate 28,105 of JAUZOD010000002.1, read as the reverse complement.
CGTAACACAACCAAATTAAAACAAATCTTACTGAAATACGACCTGGCGTTGTCCATGGAAGAAGAAACCCTTATGAAACTATCCCTGATTGATAAAGCAACGGGAAAAATCAAGTCCTTTGAACACGCATCCTACAGCCAACTGATCAGCAAAGGTTATGGTTATCTGTTGAAAGAGCTGAAGACAGGACCGGAAAAATCCGGAAAGAAAAAAAGACGCGGCTTTGAATTTCCCGGATCGTAACTCATTCCCGCAATTCACAAAATCGCATCAACAAGAGCAGACGGCACTCTGAATAATTATTTTTGTCGGGGAAAATAATCATCAAAAAAACAATGATTTCTCCAAATCACCTGGCAGGTTATTTGATATCTGTATATATATTATTTCTTCATTTAAAAATGATACCATGGCCAGATATTCAAAAGGCAGTCAGGAGAAAGTAAAAAGAGCAATGGATGAAATGAAAAAAGGGAAACTAAAAAGCGGGAGGAGCGGCAGGAAAGTTAAAAACCGTAAACAGGCTATAGCCATCGGATTATCCGAGGCGAGAAAACAGGGAAGAAAGGTTCCAAGGAAAAAAATCGCACCCAAAAAGAAAGTTGCGGCAAAAAAGAAAGGAGTTACTAAAAAAAGAAGGGGCCCCGCAAAGAAAAAGGTTGCCAAAAAAAACAGCTGAAGTGGAAGAGAGGGGCAAAAGCGCCAAAAACGCTGTCAAATATGCTGGTCAACACGAGGATCGCACATATCAAACTACGGGCCGGCAACATTGCCGGCTTTTTATTTTTAATCTGACATTTATTTCGCCGTATACCCCGCCGGATTTAAATAACCGGCCATTTACTCTCTTGTCCGGTCATCCGGCAGAATCTCACGCAACCCCCTTTGGAAATTAGGCGTTTATATACATAATTATTCAATTCAGTGTAACCCAGCCCAGATTGGAAAAACTACTCCAAATAATATATGGTTGTGCCATACAGGACCGAAAATGTCAAAAGATACTTTATGAGCAGTACTACGGAACCTGCCTTAAGGTAGCTTTCCGGTATATGGATACCTATGAGCAAGCCGTAGAAGTAACTAATGACGGGTTTGTAAAGATCTTCCGGAATTTCAGCCGGTTCGAAATCAGGGACAGGGAAAGAATGGAGATAGTAATGCTGGGCTGGATGCGCAGGATTGTGATCAATGCTGCCATTGACTACAGGAGAAGAGAAAAAAATATTCCGGAAATCAGCGAATTGACCCAAAGTGGCTGCGAATATAAGGACGACAGCCAGCTTTCAGACAATAGCCTGATGTTTAAAGAACTGATTTGTATGATCCGGGAATTACCTCCGGTGTACCGGCTGGTATTTAACCTGCACGTGATTGAAGGTTACTCCCATGCTGAAATTGCAAAAAAACTAGGCATCATGGTGGGCACGTCGAAATCCAATCTCTTCAAAGCAAAAGCAATTCTGCAGAAAAAACTCAATTCAGAAAAATCGGCATTTGTCACGTGCGTGATTTGAACGAAAATAAATTTGCGGACTTATTCAGACAAGCGGCTGAAAAATATTATGGTTTTCCATATATCCACGGCATGGAGATGATCAACATTCCTTTCGTTGGTTTTTGGTTGATCGCGGGAAACACGCGCAAAACCAAATAGCCTTGCTGAATTAAACGTTCTGGTCATATTCCGATCGGAAAACAGGTAAAAATGCAAAATTGTATAAATGAAAGCCGTCGCCAAAACTTTGGTTGTTCTGACGCCTGGTTTCCCGGCAAATGAATCGGACAGCACCTGTCTTCCTGCGCAACAGGTGTTAATACAATCACTCAACAGACAGTTCAAAAAATTAAAAATCATTTTAGTCTCCTTTCAGTACCCTTTCGTTTCCACACCCTATTTATGGAATGGCAACCAGGTTATTCCGTTATTTGGCCGGAACAAAGGAAAATTGAACAGGCTCCTTACCTGGTTAAAAGCATGGAAAACCCTGAAAAGAATAAATAAAGAAAATGACGTCGCCGGAATCCTGAGTTTCTGGTGTACGGAATGTGCCTTACTTGGGAGTCGCTTCGGGAAAAAAAGACGTATTCCCCATTTCATCTGGATACTCGGTCAGGATGCCCGCAAAGAAAACAAGTTCGTTTCGTGGATAAAACCCGCTTCAGAAAATCTGCTGGCCGTATCCCGATTTCTTGCGGAAGAGTTCTTTAAAAACCATGGCATAAGACCGGCACATATTATTCCCAATGGTTTAGACAGCTCCCTTTTTCCCCCAGGAAATGAAAACCGGGATATTGATCTTCTTGGCGTGGGTTCTTTAATTTCTCTAAAGCAGTATGATGCTTTTATCCGGGTAGTAAATAAACTGCGCGGGACCATTCCGGGCATTACCTGCTTTATCTGTGGCAAAGGACCCGAAGAAGAACGGTTGCGGAAAATGATCCTCGACCATGATCTTCAAAAAAACATTTCGCTTACCGGCGAAAGAGATCATGCTGAAGTATTGCAATGGATGGGGCGTTGTAAAATACTGCTTCATCCCTCACGCTATGAAGGTTTTAGCACCGTATGCCTGGAAGCATTGTATACCGGCGCACATGTCATCAGCCTTTGCGATCCCATGATGGGTAAGATATCCCACTGGCATACGGTTCAGAACGAAAAAGAGATGGCCGCCGTAGCCCAAAAAATAATAACTGACCGGGATATAGATTACGGCCGGGTTCTGGTTTATTCGATGGACGACAGCGCAAAGAAATTAATGGCCCTGTTTCATTATGCGGACGCCTGATATCTGTTATGATTCCAGCAGAGCAATGGACTTCTTAAATATCAATTCGGGAGTATAACGGGTCAGGCAGCGCGTGTCAGCAAATTTACATTTTTCCAGCATGCAGCCGCCGCATTCCAGATCTGCTGAATCAACAAATGCGGTATGGCCGCCCAGGGGTCTTGCCTTTTGGCTCCCAGTGGAACCGAAAAGAGCCATCGTGGGTACGCCGGAAACCCAGGCCATATGCATGAGTCCGGAATCTTCCGATAATACGAATTTCACCTCCTGCATAATGGCAAATGCCTGCGCCGGCGTTGTTTTATTAACCAGGTTAATGCATAATCCGCCCAACGCCTCTTCTAAGTAGATCGATTTATCGGCAATGAAGCTTGTACCCAGGATCAGGAACTGGGTTCTGGGAAATCGTTTCAGCCACAGGCCAGCGAAACGTGTATAGTTATCTAAGGGCCAGTTACGCGTTTCAAAAGCGCCGGCAGGATTTAACAGCAGCAACTTACATTCTTTTATCCACCCGTTATCCTGCAATAACTTCATCGCATCCGTTCTATTGACCAGGTTAAACCCGGCAGCCGGGAAACATGTTCCCAGACCAATAGCCTCAATCGTTTGGCGGGTTCGCTCCCCGGCGGGGATTTCTGAAAGTCGGTCGAACACCGACCAGGATTTTGGTCTCAGGCATTTCGTTGTAAGCCTGCTGATGATATTGTCCTGCAGATCGATCACCACGTCATACCGGTTTAACAGGAGCCGTGGCAGCAGCATGGCCGTGTGCAGCAATTGTTTTTTCGTGATGCGTCCGCCCCCGATAGAATAAACCCGGTTGAACAGATTCATATTTCGCGGAATTGCATCTACTTCCTCCCTGGTCAGCAAATCCAGTCTCGTACCGGGCGGAAGCATGTTCCTCAATCCCTGCAAATAAGGCAAGGTGATCACCAAGTCTCCCATGGCCTGCAAACGGATAGCCAGCACCCTGCGGGGAGCCCGGTGCTTCTTCCATTTCACAGCTAATATCTCCATCGGAAAATCATATTTTGGTTCGCTGAAAAGCGGCAACGCCGCTCTCCGTGAAGCTTTTAACCCATAAAACAGCAATGAACAGATAATAAGGTATATAGAACCGGTCTGATATATCAGGATCGAGGATAAACCGTAGCCCTATGATACCACAAAGCAACACCGGCAGCAGCGAATAAAAAGATAAACTTCTCAAAGGGCCGCTCCTGTTTCTGTAAAAAAGCAATAAGGCTAAGAATCCAAACAGAGCAATCGCAGAATGATAAAATCCGCTTACTGCATCTGAGCGGAATACCTGCAGGTACGCTGACCAGGAAAAAACGCTATGGAATTGATGCGCCATATTCAGATAACTTAAAAACGAAGGATAATATAAAATACCGAACCCAAACGCACCCGCTGCCCGGGAGACCATAAAATAAACAGCAGACAACCAAAAGAACAAACCTAGGAATCCGGATACCCTGATTTTAAACGGAGGTTCTTTTGCAATGGCCATTAAAAAAACGATAAGAACACAGGCGATGATATTATCCAGACGGGTCAAAATGGCCGCCGTCATAAAAAAAATCACCGGCACCAGCATGGGCTTTTCTATGATAAAATAAAAAACACAAAGCAGTAAAAAAGCAGAAAGGGCATCTGGAGTAGACAATCCCGAAACCGTCAACAAAGGGGCCGAAAGCATGAGAAGCAAAGCCGCTGCTGCGGCATAGAAAAGAGACAGATATCTGCTGAACCAGATGAGCAGCAGGCCGGCGATGAATAAACATGCCAGAACCGAAGGCAATACGGTAGATGCCGGCAGTGAAAATCCAGACCGGTAACCCAGATAAACAAGGGTTGTGTATAAAGGTTTAACAACATAAAATGGTAGTTGCTGATAGAATGCTGTATCATTCCGATACACGTTGATTCTGTAGTTGTTAGCAGGGTTTACCAATTGCTGAAAAGATGCAGAAGGTATTTGATCTCTGACAGCGGCATAGGTATCGCGATGAATCTCACCAATATCTTTATGCGTTCGGGATAAGACAACTGCTATATAGGCCAGCATATCCCAATTGTATTCGGGCTTGTGAAATGAACGGATCAGCAGCCCGGAAATAATCATAAAATAGGCTGCCAGAATAATTATTCCGGCCAGTCGCCTCGGGTTGCTTATGTTTATTTTCATGGCTAAAAGTCTACACTGAAAAAGGTCTCAGGACGCCGAAACGGGAAACTGCACTTCGGGATAATATTTCCGGATATTCTGCATTAATCCGGGCAAATCACCTTCAACATATTTCACTCTGCCATTTACAGAAATTCTACTGAACCCGGCTACCGGGAAATCACCCGCAACCAGTTGTTCGAGAAGAACCGCATCAAACAATCTGATATTGCCCTTGTGAAGCACCAACAATAAATCCTCCGGATTTAAAGCATAAAATTGATCCATTGCTTTCATCTCTTTTTTGCAGGACGCGATAACCAGATCCGCCTGGCCGCCTTCTGACAGGCTTCCGCAATGCTCAAGGCCCCAGGTTTTTGCCGGAATATTGCCAATCATATTCAATATGGATTCATCAGACAATGTTTTTTCGCTCCTGGCCAGCCGGAGATGTTCCCAGAAATTCCAGCTTGCCGTTAGAGTTGAATCAGTTCCCAGCATAACCGCGACCTGACTGGTCAGCGTATGGACAGGCGCCGTTTTGTTCAGTAAAAAATAATTGGAAGCAGGGCACCAGATTAATGCCCTGAATGCAGAAGCCTGTTTTTTAGTCATGGCAACGCCATGAATAGCCACAATTTTTCTTTTAAAAAGATTCCACCGGATCAGCCTGTCAATTTCGCGACCGGCATTCTTGTCTGTTCCCTCGCCGACATGAATAACGACCGGGTGTTTTTTGCCAAACGGGAAATTGATCTTCCACTTCCAATTTCTCTCAAATGCGGGAGAATGCAAGGATTTGGAATTCTGAAATACGGTTATCAAATCATCTTTTACCGGCAAATATTTTCCGTGGTTAATTACGGTGGTTATTCCATTGATCAGATTCTTATAGATTCCCCATTGCGTCCGGAGATCCTGGGGAATCCGGAGAATCCGGTCGATCGCCTCCTTATTTGCAGTATGAATATCCTTTCCCCATTCTGTATAGTTCCTGTAAATTTTGTTGCCTAACGGGGGGAACAAATTAAAATCCAGATGATCATGGGAGTTGATAAGTCCGGGGAAAGCCATGGCATGCGTGAATGAAAGGGAGAGTTTATCTTTCTCGTCTGCGCCATTAGCCGTAGCATAAACCGCCTGTATTTTATCTTCCCGGATAAGAATATCTTTTAAATCCTGCTTGCCGACGATATTAACATGGCGAACCAGCATCGGATTTAATTAAAAGCAAGCCATAAATAATGGGCGTTCCATAAAAATCTTCGTAAAGGGCAATGGCCTGCTGCTTATCATAATATGACTTTACGGTTTCATCAATCTTTCTCTCTATAAAACGCACCTGCTTCAGGCCCAGTTGCCTGGCTATTTTATTTAATTTTTCAATGGAATGAATATAATTCCGGATGGCAATCGTCTGATGGTTGTGGCTGAATGTACGACGGGCGCCTTTGGCCAGAGCCGCCGGATGATAGTCAGTAATCAGCATCCTGGCTCCCGGCTTAAGTACACGGCACCATTCCTTCATGGATTGTGCGGGGTTCCTGATATGTGCGATGGTGAGGGTAGATAGCAGCAGATCGCAGGAATCATTTTCCAGCCCAGGCAAATGATTGTCTCTTAGAAGAAAGGTTTCTGCCTGTGGGTATTTTTGCTTTAATATGGCAAGCATGCCCGCGGAAACATCAAATCCAAAAATTCTTCCCGGGTTCCCTTTCCTTATTTTTTCCCAGTGACGCCCGGTCCCACAACCTATATCTGCAATAATCTTCGATTGCAGACTGATTCCCTTCAACAACTCAGCGGTCAATTGTTCATCCAGCGCCAGCATAAGATTATCAGGCTGGCTGTCGTAGGTTGCCGACCATTGATCATACGCCTCGGAAGATGCTGCTCCCTTACTGCGCTGCAGGAAAAATGACTGTTTAAACCGACCGAACAGAGGCATCCTTTGATATAATTAAACCGTTTATAATAGAAAGCAGAAATATAAAAGTAATCATTGTTCCAATTAAACATGGCTAAGGTTCTTTTGTTCAATCCCCGAAGCGCTCCGTCTAAATTCCGCATCCCCAATTCTATATTAAGCATCGCCGCATCGGTGGAAGGCATTTATGATTGGGTGATCGTTGACGGCAACCGTGAAACTGATCCATATAAAAAAATTGCATCCTGCCTGAGTACCGGCGAATATCGATATGTCGGATTTACCGTAATGCCCGGCCCCCAGGCAAAACAGGCCATTCCCTTTGCCCGGCAGATCAGGGAGGACTTTCCCGGAACGATTATGATTTGGGGAGGATACTTTCCCACTAACCAGTTCAAGGTGATTCTGCAATCCGGTTATGTGGATTTCGTTATCAACGGACCCGGCGACTATGCCTTCCCCCGTCTGGTGGATGCCCTTGAAAACAACAAGCCCTACGAGCTTATCAGAAACCTGATCTACCGATCGGGGGATAAGGTGCTGAAGACAGCTAAAGATGATCTTATTGAGCAGGACAGCTTGCCGGCCCTTCCATACGATAAGCTGGATCGCATCTACCCTATCGGTAAATACCTCGGCAAAACCTATTTGGGCGAGAAGACCCTGGCTTACCATTCGAGCATAGGATGTCCTTTTACCTGTTCGTTCTGTGCAGTAGTGCCCACCTATGAAGCCCGGTGGAAGGCTAAATCAGCACTGCATACTTACCAGGATATCAAGTATATCAAAGATCGCTGGGGCGCAGATGCCATCGAGTTCCACGATAATAATTTCTTCGTCTCCGAAAAACGAACTGTGGAATTTTCCCGCCTCATCAAGCCTGAGAAGATGAGTTGGTGGGGCATGGCCCGAATTGATACGATGGACCGCTTTAAAGATGAGTCACTGACCCTGATCAGGGAAGCCGGGTGCAAGATCATTTTCTTCGGCGCCGAAAGTGGTAATGACAAAGTGTTGAAGCAGCTCGACAAAGGAGGTACGCAGACCGGGGATCAGATCGCGCGTTTCGCGGCGCGGATGAAGAAATTCGATATCATCCCTGAGTATTCATTTGTACTGGGCACCCCGGCACCCACGGAAGAACAGGTGATGGAACAGATTGAGTTCGATATCAATTTCATTAAAAAAATCAAGGCGATCAATCCCCATACAGAGATCGTCATGTACACCTACAGCCCGGTTCCCACAGAGGGTTCCGAACTATACGCCGAAGTGCTCTCCAAGGGCTTCGCCTTCCCTCAGACGCTGGAAGACTGGATAAGTCCGCATTGGGAAAATTTCGACATGCGTAAGAATCCCCTGACGCCCTGGCTGACTCCGGGGATGATCGACAAGATCCGGAATTTCGAAACGGTGCTGAACGGCTATTATCCCACCGTTTCAGATATCAGGCTGAACACAGTGAAACGTAGGCTTGTGCGATGGCTCTCGGGGCTGCGTTATAAGGCTAGTTTCTATCAATACCCCTATGAGATCAAACTTTTACACAAACTCTGGAAATACCGGCAGCCGGAAACCCAGGGTTTCTAAACCCCGGATATGACCCTTCCCGATTCATCCATATTAACCAATATCCATTTTCCCGGAAACGAAAATCCCGGGAATTCCTTATTTGAAAAAAAATACATCAGCATCCGGTGTATGGAAAACAGGCTGTATTCCGATGACGAGGTAGCCAGCCTTCCCGACATCTCCCGCCAACATTCCCATTTCTCCGAATGGATCATCAGGAAAAGATCCAGTCAGCGGCTCATCCGTTATCTGACCGCTCGAAAAAGACGGTTGAATATTCTGGAAGTCGGATGCGGCAATGGCTGGCTGGCCCATGGCCTCTCAGAAATACCCGGAGCGGAAGTAACGGGCCTCGACATAAATTTTACCGAGCTTCAACAGGCTGCCCGGGTATTTAACGAACATGAGCATTTGAGATTTATTTATGGCGACATCACATCGGGCATACTGCATGACCGGCTTTTTGATGTAATCGTTTTTGCCGCTTCCATTCAATATTTCCATTCGCTGACAGACAGCTTTTGCAAATGTCTTAAACTGCTGAAGCGGGATGGTGAAATTCATCTGATCGATTCTCCGTTGTATCTCAGCGGCGAAATCGAAGCAGCAAAGCAGCGAACCTTTTCTTACTACGACTCTCTGGGATATCCCGAAATGAGCGAGTATTATTTCCATCATGACATCCGTGAACTCCAGGTATTCAACCACAAGATCATGCAAAATCCAAACTCTGTTTTCAACAGGTTTTTAGGAAGCCGAGATTGCTTCCACTGGATCCGCGTCAAAAAATGAACAATTGCATGCATACCCAATCCATCCAACATACCATTCAACGATACCGCACCTTACACACTGGCAGGATTTCCGTATTACCGGTGGTTATTCTGATGCCGCACAGCGCATGTAATTGCAAATGCGTGATGTGTGATATCTGGAAAGGAAATAATAACCTGAAGCAGCTCAGCAAAGCAGATATCGAAACGCTCCTGGGGACACTTAAAAAATTCGGGACACAGCAGGTGGTCATGTCCGGAGGGGAAGCCATGCTAAATCCTAATTTTTTTGCTTTGTGTGAAATATTCAGGAACGAAGGAATAAAAATCTCCCTGCTTTCCACCGGTCTTCTCCTGAAAAAAAATTCGGGCGCTCTGCTTGAATGGGTGAATGACATTATTGTATCACTGGATGGCAATGAACAAATCCATGACAAGATCAGGAACATTCCGGGGGCATTCAGAAAATTAAAAGAAGGAATAGCCCATATGCATTCCCTGAACCCCCAATATCCCATCACCGGAAGGACCGTTATTCACCGGCTGAATTTCAGGATCTGGGCCTCCGTCATTCGCAGTGCCCGGGATCTGGGTCTTAAACAAATCAGTTTCCTGCCTGCAGATGTAAGCAGTCAGGCCTTTAACCGGGAGCAGATTTGGGATCAATCCAGGCAACAGGAAATTCTGTTGGCGCGCGAAGAATTACCGGAACTCAAGGAAGTGATCCAATGCCTATTCCGTGATTTCGAGCCCTTGTTCAAATCCCGTTTCATTGCGGAATCACCTGAAAAACTGGAGAAAATATATACCTATTATGCCGCATTTTACGGGATGAATCCTTTCCCTTATAAGAAATGCAACGCCCCCTGGGTTTCCACCGTCGTTGAAGCGGACGGAACCATCCGGCCCTGTTTTTTTCATAAGCCCATAGGAAATATTCATGAAACTTCACTGGATGCCATTTTAAACAGTCCGGGAGCGATCGACTTCCGAAGAAATTTAGATGTCAGCACCAATGAGACCTGTATTCAATGTGTCTGTTATTTAAACCTGCCTCCCGGCAAAAACCCGGCATAGGCAGTTCATCATCCACGCAATGAATAAAATTCTTTTTTCGCATTCCTATTTTTTACGATTCGACCCGAAGCAATGGGCTACGGGTCAGCCTTATCCGCCACTCGGCACCCTGTACGCTGCTGCCTGCATAAGAGAAGCCGGAAATGAAGTATCTCTGTTTGATACCATGTTTTGCCATAAGCCGGAGGAGATCATTTCGGTATTGGACGAAATCAAGCCTGATTTTTTTGTTGTCTGCGACGATGGTTTCAACTATTTAACCAAAATGTGCCTGACCAATATGCGGGAAGCCGCATTCCGGATGATCAGGCAGGCAAAGGGACGGGACTGTAAGGTAATCGTATCCAGCTCGGATGCAACGGATCGCTATCGGCAATACCTGGACAAAGGAGCTGATTTCGTGATACTGGGTGAAGCCGAAGAAACACTTCGCGAATTAATTACGTGGATTCAAAATGGTAAATCGGGATTTTCCGGGATCAATGGAATCGCTTTCAGGGATCGGCAGGATTATGTAAAAACAGCGCCCCGTACAGTGATCCGGGATCTTGACCTGCTACCGATGCCAGCATGGGATCTAATTGACCTGAATCCTTACCGTAGTGCATGGATAAATCATGCTGGCTATTTTTCCCTAAATATGGCCACCACGCGGGGCTGTCCGTTTAAATGCAACTGGTGCGCCAAGCCCATCTACGGAAACCGCTATCATGCCAGGTCGCCGGAGCATGTGGTGAAAGAACTGAAATGGCTCAAAGAGCGATATGCATTTGATCATATCTGGTTTTGTGATGATATTTTTGGACTCAAACCGGGTTGGGTAAATGCATTCGCCAGCCTGATCGAGACGGAGAACCTGCATTTCAAATTTAAGATACAGGCAAGAGCGGATCTTCTCCTCAAGGAGGATAACGTCCGCGCCCTGGCCCGCGCCGGATGCGATAATATCTGGATGGGTGCGGAAAGTGGTTCCCAGAAAATACTGGATGCTATGGATAAAGGGATTACCGTACAACAAATAGAGGAGGCTACCCGACTGATCCGAAAACTGGGCATGAAGCCCTCTTTCTTCATTCAATTTGGCTATCTGGGGGAAACCAAAGAAGATATTGATATGACCATCCGGATGATCAATCATTTATTGCCTTACGAAATTGGCATATCGGTTTCCTATCCGCTGCCGGGAACCATTTTTTATGAAAAAGTAAAGGGCAACATACGTCAAAAAACAAACTGGACCGACTCTGACGAGATGGCCCTGATGTTTCAGAATACTTATTCTCCCGCATTTTACAAGCAATTACATCGGTTTGTCCACAAAAGTTATCGCAAACACATCGCTTTTGATAATTTACAGTGGTTATTGAAGCATCCGGCAAACGGTCGATTCACCCATTTAAAGAAGGCATTATCCGGATTGTATTATATACCAGCTACCTTTTTTGAAAAAAGAAAACTAAGACAGCTGGAAAAAACAGTTCCACTCTAAATTAAGGCTATGGATACGAATGAACAACTCGTTGCCGCAGCTTTTACGAAACAGTCGGCAATTTTTGATTCTCTCTTTATAGGCAACACGATCATTCAGTATAAACGGCAAAGAGTAAGGGAACGGGTTCAGGAATATCTTCGGCCGGGCGGCCATATCCTGGAACTAAACAGCGGTACAGGGGAAGATGCTGTTTGGTTTGCCGAAAAAGGCTACCGGGTACATGCCACGGATCTTTCTACCGGCATGCAAGACGTACTCAGAAATAAAGTGGCCGTTAAAGGCTTACAGGATTCTGTCAGCACGGAATGCTGCTCATTTACCCAATTGAGCTCCCTGAAACACAGAGGGCCCTATGATCTGGTCTTCTCCAATTTTGCCGGATTAAATTGTACCGCGGAATTAGCCAGCGTATTAAACAGCTTTCAGGACCTGTTAAATCCAGGGGGCCTGGCCATCCTGGTCATCATGCCAAAATTTTGCCTGTGGGAATCCGCACTGCTGTTTAAAGGAAAGTTTCGCACAGCATTCAGGAGAGCCTTTAGCAAAAAAGGAGTTCCTGCCCGGGTTACTGGAGAAAAATTCACCTGCTGGTACTATAATCCGTCTTTTATTACCCGCACACTTCGCAACAGCTTCCATCTGTTAAGTCTGGAAGGTTTATGCAGTATTGTTCCACCCAGTTATATGGAAGGTTTCCCTGAAAAACATCCTCTGATCTATCGGTATCTTAAAAAGAAGGAAGACAGATTAAAAAACAAATGGCCCTGGAACCACCTCGGTGATTACTACATAATTTCCCTGAAGAAGAAGGTCTGACCCATTGACCGGAAATACTACTTAGTGGAGAGTCTCTTCAGATGCTCACTATACAGATCGAGTATTTCCTTTTGGAAGAACAAAGGGTTCGGTTTTGAAAAATGTTTCCCCGTATGCAGCCCCATCCTGGCGCCTTTTACTGACTTTTTCTGGCGGGCTTCCTTTCTTTTCCAGCGCCGGCTTGTCACCCGCATGAAATAGTCGTCCAGCCAGTCGCCCAGTCTGCCGCTAAACAACGATTCCAGCATCCGCTTTAGCTTCGAATCCGTCTTCGAAAAATCGCCATCATCAATTTTCAGGCGATAGTTCGGATAAAAGGAATTTGCCCAGCCGTTTTTCCGGTAGAATTCATGCAAAATACCATTCCCGCAAACAGGGAACAGCGTAATCAACTCAATGGCCGTATAGATATTTTTCTCTTCAATTTCAAGTGCTTCCTCATCTATGTAATAGTTCAGACAATACCAATGTTGCCGGCCCAACAAAAAGCTAAATTTTTTAAAAATATGCATCAACGTTCTCGCAAACCACAACCGGTTGGCCCTGGTGATAATAAAATAATCAATATCCGCATCCTCCCTGGCGAAATTTTTTGACAGAGAACCTGAAATCCCAATTGCGCGCACGTAAGGAACCTGGTACAGAAACCGGGAAATCCTGCCTCCAGTACGCAATAGGGGTTGTGCCCGGTGATTTCCCGCAATCCTCTGCATCACCCGGCCGTTATCTTTATGAATAGAATAGTAATCGTCATAACGAAACACCGACTGCTCATCGAGCATCTGTTCCAAGACCTCCTCCAGCTTATCCAAATGTACAGGCTGATCCAGAAAGGATACTATTTCCTCTTTTAAAAGCGGGTAATCAAAGAGATCAAAGTAAGTCAACACCTTCCTTATGCTATAGCTCAAAGCCACCGGCATGTTATTATATTCTCTGTTAAAACGTTTTTTTTAAGGCCGGAGTTGCGTGAAATTCAATTGCTTTTAAATTAACTGAATTGAAAAACCGTCAGGCAACCACCCCGTTTTGTGATGCGTTTTAAATGTATATTTTATCCCGTCAGCGCCCTATGGACTCAGGGATACGATCCAAATATGAAGGTAGTTCTCATAACCAGGTCAACGTTGCTTACAGTAAAAGGCGGAGATACCATACAAGTATTTCAAACGGCGAAACATCTGGCCCGACTGGGCATTTCGGCAGACGTGAAACTCACCCAGGAGAAGATCAATTATTCAAACTACGATTTGTTGCATTTTTTCAATATAACCAGACCGGCGGATATACTTTTTCATATCCAAAAAGCCGGAAAACCTTTTGTTATTACGACCATATTAATCGACTACAGCGATTTCGATAAGATTTACAGAAAAGGAATTTCGGGTTTTATTCTGCGTTTTTTATCTGCAGACAACGCGGAATATATAAAGGCGATGGCCAGGTTCCTGAAAGGACAGGAGAGACTAATGACCAGGTCCTACGTATGGATGGGACAACGCAAATGCATTAAGGAGATATTAACGCATGCCGCGATGGTTTTTTCAAATTCTCATATGGAATCAAAAAAAATTACACAACGGTACGGTCTTAATACAAATTGCGTGGCTGTGTCCAATGGCGTGGATCCGGAGGTTTTTGCCTATAATGAACAAATCGGTAAGGATGAAACGCTGGTTCTGTGCGTAGGCCGTATTGAAGGCATTAAAAATCAGCTTAACCTGATCGAAGCGCTGAATAACACAAAATACAAACTCCTGATCATTGGTTCAGCGGCACCCAATCAACCGACCTATTACCGCGAATGCCGCAGGACCGCAGCCTCCAATGTGCATTTTATGGATTTCGTCGAGCAGTCTGAACTGGCCCTTTATTACCAAAGGGCAAAAGTGCATGTATTAGCGAGCTGGTTTGAGGCCTGCGGACTTTCATCTCTGGAGGCTGCTGCCATGGGCTGTAACATCGTGATCACGGCCAATGGATATACACGGGAATATTATGAAGGATACGCATTTTATTGCCATCCGGAATCACCTGCTTCGATCCTGCAGGCAGTCAACGAAGCCGCCGTTTCCGGATTTCCAAAGAAGCTAAGAGAGAAAATCTTATCAGTCTATACCTGGCCACAGGCCGCCGCCCGAATTGCAAAAGCTTACCATCACATTCAACATACATATGAGCATCCGCATCGGAATAATAGGGTCAAGGGGTATTCCCAATCATTACGGAGGCTTTGAGCGCCTGGCAGAACAACTTTCCCGCGGCCTGGTAAACAAGGGTCATGAAGTATGTGTCTACAATTCGCACAACCACCCTTACGTTGAAAATACCTGGCGCGGTGTTAATATCATTCATTGCTATGATCCCGAACACCTCATCGGATGCAGCGGCCAATTTATATATGACCTCAACTGCATGCTCGATGCACGGAGCAGGAAATTTGATATCATCCTGATTTTGGGTTATACCAGCAGCTCAATCTGGACCCGTCTCCTTCCCCGCAGTAGTACAATCATCTACCATATGGACGGCCTGGAATGGCAACGATCTAAATATTCTCACAACACCAGGAAGTTTTTGTTATACGCCGAGAAACTCGCTGTAAGACTCAGTGACTTTCATATTTCAGATTCTCCCCCTATCCAATCTTACTATCTGGACAAATATAATCTCAGTACGGAATATATTGCTTACGGTTCGGAACTATTCACGGAAGTGAATGAAGAAGTGTTGAAGAATTACGAACTTACCCCGGATAGTTACCTGATGCTCATTGCCCGAATAGAACCCGAAAATAACATTGAGATGATCCTGCAGGGTTTTTCGTTAAGCAATACTGAACAGCAGTTATTGGTGGTCGGCAATATTGAAAATAATTTTGGAAAATATCTGACTAAAAAATTCGGATGTGATAAACGTATCCGGTTTACCGGTTCTTTGTATGACGACAAAATAACTCATACCCTGCGCCATTATTCGCATCTCTATTTTCATGGACACAGCAGCGGCGGCACCAACCCTTCTCTTCTGGAAGCCATGGCAAGCAGTTGTCTGATTGCTGCTCATGACAATGTTTTCAACAGAACCGTTTTGGAAAAAGAAGCTTTCTATTTTTCATCCGCTCAGGATATTAAACAACTCATAGAACACAAATGTCATCCGGAGACCCGAACCCGGATGGTCAGCGTCAACCTGAAAAAAATCACGACAAAGTATAACTGGGAAGAAATCATTGACCATTATGAAAGATACATGCTTCAATGCCGGTATATCCATTCCAATGAAAGAAACTTACTTAGTAAAGAGTACTCCTGCGAATAAGAACGGGCAGAAGAAAATGCACTATTCCATTTCAATCATCGGCTTGAGCGCCCCGCTGGCCGGGTTCAGCCAGTTTCCAAATACGTCTTTGACTTTATCAAAGGAGACCCGGTGACTGATATAAGAGGACGGATTTATGCTACCGCGTTTGATGGCGTCAATCACTTGCTCGAAATCCTTACGTGTCGCGTTTCTGCTGCTCATCAGCGTTGTTTCCCGCTTGTGAAATTCCGGATGGCTGAAACAAATATTTTCCTTCTGAAGTCCAATAAGCGTATACCTGCCTCCATGAGCCAGATAGTCCAGTCCTTTTTCTATCGCCTTTTTATTGCCAGTAGCATCTATAACGACAGAAGGCATATCAGCATGCGTAATTTCTTTCAGTTGCTCCATCACGTTGTCTGAACCAGCCCGGATAACATGCGGTATATTTAAAACATCCCTGCAGAACTGTAGGCGTTGTTCATTAAAATCCAGAGCAATCACCTCAGCCCCGGCAATCCGCGCAAATTCCATGGCTCCCAAACCAATCGGACCCGAGCCAACCACCAAGACAAATTCACCCGCAGCTACCGACGACCTCCGGATTCCATGTGCGCCAATGGCAAAGGGTTCCACCATCGCCAATTGATCATAAGCCAATCCGTCTCCGTGGACCAGGGCATAATCAGGCACCTGGAAATACTCCGCCATACCGCCATCCGAATGAACGCCGCAAACATTTATGGAAGCACAGCAATTGGGCTTGCCCGTTCTGCAGGCAATGCAATGTCCACAATTAAAATAGGGAATAATGGTTATCGCTTCTCCCGTCTTAAAATCACCCGATCCGGACATCTCTACCAGATCCCCCGCCAATTCATGTCCCAGAATCCTCGGGTAACTAAAATAAGGCTGGGTTCCTTCAAAAGCATGCAGGTCAGTTCCGCAAATACCAATCCGTTGAATTTTAAGGATTGCATACCCCGGTAATAATACAGGCATATCGGCTTCCTGGTACTCAAACACGCCCGGTTTCGTACAAACCAATGATTTCATATACACTTTTTACAGCACGATGGGTGAAAAAACGGCTGTTCAATATCCAAAGAAACCGATTAAAATCAGGTAATCCGCCAGCCAATTATCCGGGTACTCCATTATTTTAACATATTTTCAAAACCATTCATTAAATTAATGAATAGTTTTGATTATGAAACCCCAGTTACTGAAAGTTGTTACCAGTCCTCATCACTCTTTTAGTGTAAGGCAGGATACCCTTCCCTATATCAATAACCGCTGGCATTATCATCCGGAAGTTGAACTGATCTGCTTTCACCGGGGTACAGGAACCCAGTTCGTGGGAGACAATATAAAACGATTCGGACCGGGAGATATCGTACTGGTGGGGGCCAACCTTCCTCATTACTGGCGATATGATGATTCTTTCTTTACGGGCAGGAAAAAAGAAACGGTCTATTCCACCGTCATTCATTTCTGCGCGCATTTCTGGGGTGAATCTTTTCTGAATCTTCCGGAAACCAAATCTATTAAGGTGGTTCTGGACAAGGCAAAACGGGGAATTATGGTCGGCCCGAACGATGCGGCTGCCGTCCAGGTCCTCATCGAAAAAATAAGAACATCAGAGGGTATCGAACGGATGATTGCGCTGCTTCAATGCCTGTCATATTTTGGACATATCCCCAAACTTAACCTGCTTTCGTCCATCAGTTTTCAGCAAACTTTTTCTGAAACAGAAAATGAACGGATGCACGCCATTTACGATTATGCGCTTTCCAACTTCAGGGATAAATTGTACCTGGATAAAATAGCCGGTGTAGCCGGTCTGGTGCCCAATTCCTTTTGCCGTTACTTTAAATCCAGAACCGGCAAAACATTCACCCAGTTCTTAACGGAGATAAGAATAGGTTATGCCTGCAAGTTTCTCATCGAAAATAAGCTCAGCATCAAACAGCTCTGTTTCGAAAGCGGTTTTAATAATGCCGCCGGCTTTTATAAATGTTTCAAGGAAATAACAGGCAAAACGCCCCAGGAATACCAGAAGGAATACGTGAAAGATAAATTCAATTAGCGGTCAGCCTGATAATTAAACCGGCATTGCTGCATCCTGGCATCAACTGCCAATCCTTTTTCAAAAAGACCGCTTCTTGCAACAAGACGGCCTCCCTGTTTACAATTCCAGGAATCAGTTCACGGTCGTTTTGTATAATATCTGTTTAAAAATTCCTTTTTAGAATCTTTGTAAGAAGAAACCATTCCGAGCTTAAACAAGCTGTAAATATAGATCCATGCCAGATCCAGCTGATAGGGCAAAAAGCCTGCTCTGGCGCTGCCCGGATAAAGATGATGATTGTTATGCCATTCTCCCGAAAATATGCCGGGGCGGGTCTGATTAATAGATAAATTGGAATGGTCAAAATCGATTCCTGCCACATGTTTGTCCTTCCCTTTACCATGACCCGTGTAATTAAAGGCCCTTACCAGAACAAACCATAAAAATGCTCCGCTGAAACAACAGCAGGCCAGCGCATGGCCGCCAATGACATAAAAGATGGCATACCAGGCAGTCCAGTTGAGCAGCCACATGCCAATCACATAGGAAGGCCGGGATACGGAACCCCAGGTCTGGTATTGATTATAAGAATTAAGGGCAACGCCAGTATGCTCCATGAAATGACGGATGCGTTCATATTTTTCTTTACTCAGATCCCTGGAAATGCTCTGATGATTTACATCGGAGAGCATGCAATACATAAATCCTCCCCGGGGATTATAAGGGTCCCCCGGCTGATCAGATTTGACGTGATGCACATGATGAGAAACTACATAGATCTCTTCAGGGAAGGTTTTAATCACCAGATTTTGTGTGATGATCCGCCAGATTTTATTACTGAACCTATAGGACTTGTGGGTGCAAAACCGGTGAAGCCAGATGGTGCCATGGGTGCTCATAACAATCATCGCATAAAGAGTGAGTACGATGACCCATTTCCAGGAAAGAAAATCAAATAAAAAAAAGAAAAAGAACGGGAGCATGCAGATGGCCATAAACCAGCTGATGAGGGAAATCCAATTTTTTTTGCTTTTAAAAATATTAATACGCGAGAACGCTTCTGAAAAAAGTTGGTGGATGGTCGGCTTTATCAACGATCCCTGCGCGTCCATCCAACCATAAGAAGGTTTTTGAAGAACCTCATCAATAAAAGCCATAAATAAAGAACTATTAATGAATAAATCTGATACCGGCCCCGGGATCTGTTCCCGGCTCACTCTTACAAGATACGTTTATTATGTCAATTCCGATTGCGTCGAGGATAGTCTTTCCCAGGAATATCTTATTGTTTGCGCAAATTGCAAGAAGAAAATACCCATCGGATACCGCTTACAGGGCTTTTCAAAATTCTATGTTAATGTCGCTTTTGGACAGCGTAATCCGGCCGGATTGCGCATCCGGGAAATAAACAAGGATGACGCGAAAGTTTAAATGAGATAATCTGCTCGTATCAGTCCCGCTGATTTCATCGTTTTCCAAAAACGATCCGTGACTTCTGCATTTGCCATAGCCATATTTTCCTTTACCCGTTTCGGATTGCTGGTATTTAGCGCAATACTTTTCACACCTGGCGCCTTCAGGGCAAATTGAACACAGGCCTGTGCCGGCGTTACATCAAATGCTTTGCACAGTTTGAAAAAATCTGCCCTCCACTGAAAGATTTCCCTGTTCTCGTTGTTATCCGGTTTGATCAGCCGATAGTCATAGTAATCAGACCCGATTAAAAACCCGGAATGAAAAACAGCCGAATTTATAATGGGAATCCCTTTGCTTTTCAAACTCTTCATAAAAACAGACAGATCTTCCGGATGACTTTTAATCGTCATGCTGTTGGCTATCATAACCCAATCCAGCGACACATCATTTGATATCCGTTTGATCACTTTCCAGTCTTTAGCTCCTACGCCAATGGCCATCACTCTACCCTGGGCTTTCAGTTCAGCAAGGGCCTGATACGCTCCCAAGATATCCAGATATCGTTTTTCTTCATCCTGCTCGTTACGTGCCTGTACAAGGTATTCATCCGGATCGTGCACGGAAAGCATTTGAGGAATATAGCCACCCAGCAATTCATTTCCCTGATCAAAACACTCCCTGATTCCCTGATAGCTGATCCTTTGAACCGCATCGAATTTCAAATCCTTCCAAACGCCGGGCTCAAAACTCGGTTCATCCGTTTTTAATTCGGTTCGGTACCATCCCAGCTTGTTGCTGATCATGACATTTTCCTGATCAACCAGCAGCGATCTGAGTGATCTACCGAGGGATTCCAGAGCAAGCCCGGCGCCATATTTTCCAGCCGAATCGAATACGACCTTACCGGAACTATGCTGTATGCACTCGGCGACAATCCCGAGTTTAATATCATCATCCAGAGCCGTATACAAATTTCCCAGTGCACTCGTTCCGAAAACAACCGTTGGCAGTTCAAACGCCTTCCGGCTTGCATTATTTTCAAACATAGCAGTATCTTGGTAATTAAAAACAAATAGCCGACACGCTGCAATGTTAGAGAAAGAAAGTCGTAAATAAAAAAGCAAAGCTCGTTGTGCACTTCCATTCCATCAATGACCTCGTTTCACAAAATGATGAATGAGCAACCGATCCACATCTGAAACTGCATGGAGCCTGGTTTTTGCAAATGCCAACAGCAACTTCCGTCAGCCAATGATCGCTGCAAACTAAATATCACTTAGGGTTCCCTTTAGTTCCAAGCCACCAGATGGCGTTTTCAAAGAGACGATTCTGTAAATCAGATTTAAATATCTGGTCGCCGTGTCCCATATTCATATACAGCATCCGGTAACGGGTGTTGGTCCAGACCACCGGAATATCCCCGTGGGTGATAATATCTTTTTTACCCAGCGGATAATTTACCGGATCCAGAGTGATCAGTACCCGGACGTCCTTATTCAGCCGGGGATCGGGATCCCATCCATACCATTCGTTAATCGGCGCCGTGTACGAGGCGGGCATATGGCGGGTCACTGCATGCAGGGTATCATCAATCAATAGTTTGGCCGGGAGCGGAGGCCAATTATTATTGTAAAAAGCCGCACCTCCAAAAAAGCGGACAAACCAGGGCCACTTTGTATCCTTGTCATTATAACCCGATACATGAAAGCCAAGCCAGGCGCCGCCTTTCTCCATATAATGCTGGAAAGCATTTCTTTGCTGTTCGGTGTGCGGGAAATCATTCAGCCATATCAGCTCCTGATAATTCTTCAGATTGACTTCATTCAGGTTTTCCCAATTGGTTGTGGTATCAAAAACGAAGTTTTTTTCAGCTGCCAACCTGGAATAAAACCGGATGGCATCTTTTGCAAAATCCACATGGTCAGACTCAACCGTAGTAGAATAGAATGCCAGTGCTTTGAATGCCGGTTTTGGTTTTTCGGACGCCCAGAAAATGGCATTGCAAAAAATTCTCCTGTATACGGAATCGTCAAACAGTATCGGCGAATGACCCATGAAAATATATACATTCCTGGCCTTCACCTGTTCATTGGTCCAGATCACCGGATGGTCGCCCATTTTAATGGTCGTATCGGGGCGGTAGGACGATTCATCCACGTTGGCGATCACGTGTACGCGGGGTCTGGGGCTTTTATCGTAGGTATACCATTCTTCTTTCTGCACCGTGAATGAATCCGGCACACCTTTCATAACAGGGCTGAGATGATCTTCCACGTGTACGGTGGCACTCGCGAAACGCGCGATATAATCCTTCCAGCGGATACCGCCCATAAAGTTCCAAAACCAGGGCCACATCGGGTATCCATCAAATTCACCGAGCAGGCTTGCATGGTGAAACCCAATCCATCCTCCCTTTCCCTGATCTATATAATGCTGAAAAGCGGATACTGCATCGGGCTTCCAGGCATAGGGCGCATAGTCCAGCTGAATGACGAGCCCGTATTTCGATAAGAATTCTTCATTGAGGCTGTCAGTATTGGTTACGTAATCGATCCTGAAATTGCTGTCTGAGGCGAGTTTGTTCAGCCATATCACCGCTCTTTTGGAATAATCAATATGATGCCCTCCATTTTCATACAATACGAGTACCCGGAAACGGGGCGACATAAACTGCTCAAAGGAACTCCTTAACGCCAGACTATTCGAATCGAGTCCTGCAAATAACATACTATCCTCTGCTGACCAGGGTTTTCCCTGCCTGAAATCCCACCAGCGGTATCCAATTTTTGAATACTCATTGCTGATCCCTTTTTCCACAGATTTCTCATAATAATGTCCGGTGCTGAAAGAACAACCGGTATCCGTCACCGTTATATTTATATCAAATTTCAGCTCGTAATAATTACCGGCATTTCCGGTGACCACCCTGAACATGCCCGTTCCGGCAATTTTTCCTTCTTCTTCGTCTGCATACTTTATCTTTTTAGAGACCCGCGGACCGGATCTGGCAAACCACTCCATGGCGCGTTTATATCTTTCTTTTCCATCCAAATCCTTTTCCGGACCATATTTTTTTTCATAATGAATAATTCCATTTTTCATGGGCATGGGCATCCCGGAAGAACCAGCCCAGAGAATGGCATCCCGGAGTAAGTGATCGTAACCTTCATTATTCAATATGGAAGGATCATGCCCGATACCAATATAGATCATGCGGCGATACCGTTCATTTGTCCAGATAATGGGATGGTCTCCCATCGGTTTATTTTGTTTGTATGTAGACTCGTCGGCGGTAGCGAGCACACGGACATGGGCGCGGGGACTTTTATTGTATTCATACCATTCGTCGGAGATTTCCAATTTCTCCGGCAGATGTTCCATGGCAGGATGTTTATGGTCTTCGATGATAACGGTCCCTTTCTGATAAGCCGGATGGGGGGAATAGACGACCCCTCCCATAAAATCCTCGAACCATTGCCAGTAGCGGGTTCCGGGAGCCAGAAACTGTTTTCCGGTGAGCCCTGCGGCATGGATACCCACCCAGCCGTTGCCTTCTTCCACAAACCGCTGCAGCGCGGCCTGCTGGGAATAGGACATATCAAAGGGCGCCAGATCCAGCATAACAAATACCTGGTAACGGGCCAGATTATCTGTATTGATCTTGCTGCTGTCATCGGTAAAATCTACCGAAAAATTATTCTCCGCACCCATTTTCTCCAGGAATGGTTTTGCCGCGGAGATCATTTTCAGATGATCCTTTGCCCGGGACGCCAGCACCAGCACATTGAAACGTTTTGTCTGGCATTTTACAAAAACCGGCGCAGACATCAGGATCGTGACAAGCGTCGTCAGCAGCATCCATGGTTTGAAGAATTGTTTATTCATAATATTTGCCGATTCATAACCGGAAATTCCTGTACAAAGGGAACGCACCCGGTAGCCCAGACGTTGATGAGCCTCAATTTTTCCGTAGGGCTTTTCACCAATCCCCCGATACCTTTCAATCCGATGGTATCCTGTTTCACCGGTTCGTTTGCCCAGTTGACGGCGGCTTTCTGAATCCAGACCGCTTTTTCCGCCGACACGAATATCTTTGCCTTTTCAAAAGACTTCAGGGAATGCATCTTCCCATCCACACCCTGCAAATGGAAATCCGGCGCGGGTGCGCCGATAGCCAGTGTTTTATGATCATCCTTCAGCCCAACCGGGGTGGGGACTCTACCGCCTGAAATAGCGGCCGGCACGACGGGAAAGAAAGCAAGCAAAAACAAAAACTTCCGCCCGTTACTGATTTTGGTCATAAACATGGAATGAAGATCTGTCAAATCTAATGGTTATTTCCGCCGCTTCAATTCGGGAGTGCCTGAAGCCGCCTGTTAAAATTTTAGTGATAGCTCCGCTTCGACATCTGCTTTTATCATAAGATTCTGAAAATAAATGCACAGTTCAATGCATTTATTATACATATTGCAGGTGCGATATTATTCAAAATGAAGGATCACGTCACAATCCGGAAATTTCTGATTGCCGCCTATGAAGCTTTCGCCAAAGGAATTCAATCTTCACTGGACATTATTATCGGCCCGGCAGAAAATGTATTTCTCATTCAGGCCTATCTGGACGGCAATAAATCCGTCGATGCCGATCAGCAAAAAGTGTGGGAACAGGTGAACTCGGAAGACAAACTGGTGATCTTTTCCAATGGCGCTCGTGAGGCTGACCGCCCCCGGTGGCGACACCATCAGCATCCTGATTGAAGGAGAGGATGAAGTGATGGCAGCCAGTGCCGTTGACTTATTTTTTAATGAACAATTAAAGCATTTATGAAGATCACCATAACTAAAAACGAAAAGGAGTTCGATGAAACGGCGGCCTGGCGCATCATAGCGCAGATCCTGAATAAATCCAATGCCGTCATCGGCTTATCTACCGGACAGACTACCATCGGCATGCACCGGATCGTTTCCCAAATTCATGCCCAATACCCCTTTGATGTTTCCCGGATTACCCTGTTCAATGTGGATGAACTAACCAACCTGCCCGGGGAATATACCGGAAGTTGTCATACCATGATCCTGAATCAGCTGTCCGGTCCTTTGGGTATTCCGGAAGAAAATTTTATTATGCCGCCCACCATGTCAGATGATTTTGAAAAAGAGTGCAGGTTGTTTGAACAGCGACTGGCAGAGCGCGGTGGTGCAGGCCTGCAGATACTGGGTATTGGAGCCAACGGGCATATCGGCATCAACCAGCCGGGAACGCCATTTGAAAGCGAAACCTGGGTTTCTCCGATGGATCCTGATTTCGAAGCCCGGGTGAGAAGGGAAACGAAAGTGCCGGATCATATTGTACTGGGCGGATTAACGCGGGGCATTAAGAACATCATGCATAGCCGCAAGCTGATTCTCGTAGCCAAAGGCGCACACAAAGCGGAGATCATTGAAAAAGCCATCCTCGGACCGGTGACTACAGATATACCCGCATCGGTGATTCAACTGCATCCGGATTGTGAGATCCTGTTGGATGCGGCGGCGGGGGAAAGGATAACTGGTCGCTACTAGACGTATCGCCATTATCAACGGTATCAGGTTTCAGCACCCGGAACCCGGGACCGTCATGAAGACTTCATTCGCTTTTTGCTCTTGTCTCCGGCCCTTCCATAAAGAGAAACAACCCAGCGCCGGGGCAATATCCTGATCACAACGGAACTGATTTTGGCCAGGGAACCGGGTACAATGATCAGTTTCTTTCTGAGCGTTTTTTTTATCGCTACTTCGCCCACCGTTCCAGGATCAAGGGCCATTTTCATACCAAACCATCCCAGCTTTGCTTTGGTATCTTTTACAATTTCCGGTTTGGTAAAAACGGGGCCGGGACAGAGGCAGCTTACGCTGATATTTTTGGTCTTCAATTGATAGCGTAACGAATAACTGAAGAAAATGACAGCTGATTTGGTAGCGGAATATAAATTCTTAACCGGAATGGGAGCAAAGCCGGCCATACTGGCAACATTCAGGATATAAGAAGGCGTGTTTTTTTCCAGCAATGGCATCAGTGTTAGAGAAAGCGCCATGCAGGATTCAATATTCAACCTGACCATATAACGCAGGGAATCCAGAGGAAAGGATAAATAATCATTAGCCCCTCCCAAACCGGCCACATTACAAAGAATTTTTAGATGAATATTGCGGTCTTTGCACCATTGCGCAATTTCATTTGCCGATCTTTCAAAACTCAGATCAATCGTCAATATCTCCACGTGGACGGAATAGACTGATTCCAATTTTCTTTTTGCAGCCTGCAGGGTGTCCAGATGCCTTGCAATCAATATCAGGTTATACCCTCTTTTGGCCAACGCTTCTGCAATGCCATAACCGATTCCTTTGCTTCCGCCAGCGACCAGGGCATAAGGCCGGGAGCCGTCGGCAGACGATCTGTTTTCATCGTTTGCCTGGGCGAAAATCATCAATCCTTTAAAGCCAAATAAAAGAAGAACCACTAGCTTTTTCATGTTTGGTCAGTTTGTTTGCGCTGACTTTCTCTTTTCTTTTCATCGCCCCTGATGCTTTCCGAAAAAATCCGGGCTAATAATCTTGCTGGCATCACCCGGAGTACGAAGGAGATGAGGGTGGACAGTCTTCCGGGAATGATAAGCATTTTGCGTTTGAGCGTGTTGCGGACAGCCATCTCTCCCACCCTGGCAGGCTCAACAGCCATCTGCGAACCAAGCCATCCTAATTTTTTTCGAGTTTCTTTTTCAACGGCAGGTTTTGTAAATATGGGGCCGGGACAAAGACAGCTAACGGAAATATTTTTCTCTTTAAGTTGACACCTGAGGGAATAACTGAAAAAAAGCAGGGCGGACTTAGTAGCTGAATAAATATTTTTTGCCGGGATGGGCGCAAACCCGGCCAAACTGCCAACATTCAATATGAAAGAAGGAGCATTTTTTTGCAGGATGGGAATCAAGGATAGCGTGAGACTCATGGGAGACTCAAAATTTACGCTTACCATACGGATCAGGTCAGACAATGGCAGACTAAGAAAATCTTTTGCTCCTCCCAGACCCGCAACGTTGCAAAGGATTTTTATTTCAAATGCCTGAGTGCGGCACCAACTGCCAATTTCCTCCGCAGATCCGGGTAAGGAAAGATCAATCGAAAATGTCTCGACCTGTATGGACCAATTGCTTTCCAGTCTGTGTTTTGCAGACACAAGGTCCTCCTTGTTGCGCGCAAGCAACAGGATATCATATCCCCTCCCACCTAATGCCTCGGCAATAGAATAGCCCAAACCTTTGCTTCCCCCTGTTATTAAAGCCCAGCTCATATTGTTTTGTCTGGATGCAATTGTTTGGCCAACTGTGTAACGACTGAATACGTGCTTCCATCAGCGTTAGTTACAGAACTATGATAAAAGCTTGCAAGATTCACAGTTTTAAACGATTAACCAGATAAAGAGTTTACCTTTTGAAGCCCGTGAGTCCGCCAAATGTTTCTTCATGATTAAAAAGTCGTCAGAATATAACAAACCGCTAAAGCCCATACCCCGCCAACTGCACCAAAAGGCCTTTGATAACTCCCTTCTGCCCAATATCATATCTGTCGTCGAAGACGGAAAAATCATTTCCGTCAACCGGGCGGCGGGAAAACTGCTGGGATATCCGAAGAAAATACTCCTGACAAAAAATCTTAGAGATATTTTTAATGGGGCGGATAGCGGTTTTACTCAAATGATAAAACGAAGAGCAGCCGTGGGGCAAGCTACAGGGAATCTTATGGCCACAAAAAAAAATGGCCGGCAATTGCCTTGCCAAATTACCTCGGTGATATTTACCGGTGATAATGATGTCAAAAAAGCTATTACTACGCTCGTGGACAGAAGCGAGGGCATCCGCAGGCAAAAAAAAATTGACACTAAAAAGGAAAAAAAGTAGCCGACGAAATTATTTTTGCTCTGTCGAAGTCAGATGCCACTTCAAACCGGTTGGACGACCTGGAACATAAGCTGGACAAAGAAATAACGGCCAAGGAGAAATCCCAGTCGTCGTCCCTGATTCAGCAAAAACTTTTCAAAAAAGAATGGGCAGCGGAAACACGGCTAAAAGAGATACAGATAGCAGATGCCATAACGGAGGCAAAAGAGATTGAAAGGTCTGACCTTGGCAAAGAACTGCATGACAATGTAAATCAGTTGCTGGCTGCTTCGAGGATATATCTGGACATAGGGAGAAGAAATGAGGTGAACAGGGAGTTAAACCTGACCCGTTCATCAGAATACACGCTTACCGCTATCGAAGAAATCAGAAAATTAGCCAAGGGGCTCATTAATGATGCCATTCAAAATATCGGACTCTGTGATGCTATTCATAAAATGACGCAGGACCTGATGGAAGTCTATCCCATCAAAATAAGTTGTACGATGGATTCTGAAATTCATACCCGAATGAGTGCAAAATTTAATCAGGACGTTTTCAGAATTGTGCAGGAACAACTAAATAACATAATAAAACACGCAAAAGCTTCAGTGGTAAAAATTGATCTTTCTCGAAATAACGATACGATTCTGCTATCGATAGCAGACAATGGCTCAGGCTTTGATGTTATGAATGATAATATGCGATTTCGCTTTTTCCATTTCATTAGGATCCGGTTTATTTTCCAGCGGAGCCGGATTGCTAGTATTGTCTT
>JAUZOD010000019.1 GCA_030706635.1 Bacteroidota bacterium | reverse complement strand
CCGGAAAGATATCTGTAGTGATAGGATGATGTGTCAGAAGATTTTTTCTTAAGTAATTGATTGATCTTGCAGAACCGTTTTTGCAATCCGGGAATACAGATGCTGTTCTGCTGTAGTGATATTAAATTCTGCAAATCCTTTAACGAATAACATACGGGCTTCTCAATAAAAACATGTTTGGAAACAGAAAACAGCTTCTTTAAGGTTTCGCAATGCAAGAGCGGGGGAAGGCATACAAAAACAGCGTTCACTTCCTGATCATTTACGACATCAGACATTTTATCTGTTCCGGTACATCCCCGGAACCGTGCGGCCATCTTTTTTGCATTTGAAATATTTTCAGTGCAAATGTATTTAAGGGGCACCCCGAGATGTTGTATGCATGGGTAAAGATTATTCAGGCTATGATTCCCAGCTCCGATAAAAGCGTACTGATTATCATAACTTACGTCTTTGTTAAGATAAAGTTGCTTTTTGAAGTTCTTATACCTCTTTATCAAATATTTTTGAACCATATTTATGGGGTTAGCTGATGGCAGACCGGCTCGTCAAAAAACGGTTCACATATTTTCCAATCATATCAAATTCAATATTCACATCAGATCCTGACTGAATGGCGTTCGCGTTCGTATGTTCGAAGGTATACGGAATAATGGCTACCCTGAATGCATTTTCCGCCACCCCGAAGCAGGTCAGACTGATCCCGTTAACTGCAATGGATCCTTTTTCAATCATCAGGTGACTAAAAGATTCCGGGAATTCAAACCGGAACTCCCAACTCCCGTCCTTATTTTCCCGGCTTACGCAAACAGCCGTGCAATCCACATGCCCCTGTACAATATGACCATCCAGCCGGCCATTGATCTGCATACAGCGCTCCAGGTTGACACGGTCTCCGGTTTTCCACTGGTTGAGCGTGGTTTTGGAAAGGGTTTCCTCAATTGCGGTCACTGTATAAGTATCCCCCGAAACCGCTTCTACGGTCAGGCAGGCCCCGTCGTGGGAAAGGCTCTGGTCCACCCGGAGTTCGGGCGCCAAAACGGAAGAAATACGGAAAGTTTTGTTGGACCCGGACCGGGTAATCTCCTGTATTACGCCCTGGGCCTCAATAATGCCGGTAAACATGTTGTAAAAATCGGAATTTCCAAGCTTTTTATTACTTTATTTTGTAAAATCTCCTATCTTTGCAGGCCGTAATTCAATTCTAAAAGCGGAACATTATGCTGATTATCGACTCAAAAGATTGCGAAAATATTGACAAGGCGCTGAAGAAGTACAAAAAGAAATTTGAAAAAGCGAAGGTGTTGATCCAGTTGCGCAGCCGCCAGTCTTTTACAAAACCGTCTATTAAAAGACGGGGTGAAGTACTGAAGGCCGTATACAAACAGCAACTGGCCAGTGGTAAATTTGAACTATAATACACTTATTCAACCGAATACTAAAAGGCTATCCTCCCGGATGGCCTTTTTATTTTATATTTGAATGAACCAATAACCTTTCTTTTGCGTGAATCCATCGGGTCATTCATTGATTACCTGAAATTCGAAAAACGGTATTCCCAAAACACCGTCAGGGCCTACACAGACGACCTAGAACAATTCTTTTGCTTCCAGGACGCCATGTATGGCCAGCAGGAACTTGCCAGGATCTCTCCCAATTATATCCGGTCGTGGCTGGCCAGCCTGAAGGAAAAAAAAATCACGTCGAAATCCATCAACCGGAAAATTTCTTCCCTGAAGTCATTCTTCAAATACCAGCTGAGAACCGGCAATCTGGAAAAAACACCGATGAGCAGCATCATCAGTCCGAAATCAGGGAAAAGACTTCCGGTGTATGTGGAGGAAAAAGACATGAATCTGCTGATCAGCCATGTGGAATTTCCCCGTAACTGGCAGGGCAAAACTGACCGTCTGCTGATCCTGATTTTCTATCATACCGGCGTCCGGCTCGCCGAACTGATCGGCCTGAAAAGCAGCCAGGTGGATCTGAATGCCGCCATGATGAAAGTGCTGGGAAAAGGGAATAAAGAACGGATGATCCCCCTAAGCACCCTTCTGATAACCGAAATACAGGATTATATAAAAGAGAAAACCGAGGCGGGCCGGAATACCGGCGACACCCTGCTGGTAAACAGTCAGGGCAAAAAACTATATGCAAAATATGCCTACCTGGCGGTGAAGAAATATCTGTCCCGGGTAACCACAATCAATAAAAAAAGTCCGCACGTGCTCAGGCACAGCTTTGCCACCCACTTAATGGACCATGGGGCAGACCTGAATTCGGTTAAGGAGCTGCTTGGGCATTCCAGTCTCGCCGCTACCCAGTTATACACCCACAACAGCATAGAAAAACTTCGGGATGTACACAAAAAAACCCATCCCAGAGGCTAACCCCGGACACTGAACAGGACACTGAAAGATTGGCCTCAATTTAGGGATCAAATATTTGGAAAAATTAGGTTTAGGGGTTAATTTCAATCAACCGCGGAACACCCGAAGGTTTTCAGCGGAGAGTTCTTTTAAATATTGTTTCATTGTTTAAAAAGCGTAGCTATGAACGTTAATATTCAGACAGTACACTTTGAGGCAGACAACAAGCTGGTAGATTACATCAACAAAAAATTAGTACGGCTTGATACTTTTCACGACAGAATCGTAAAGGTTGATGTGTTCCTGAAGCTCGACAACGTGGTACACACGATTAAAGACAAGATTGCCGAAATCAAAGTACATGTACCCAAACAGGACTTTTTTGTCAAATGTTCCTCTAAATCATTCGAAGAATCTTTCGACAATGCGATGAATTCTCTGATCAATCTGATCAAACGAAAAAAAGACAAACAGGCAGCATAATACTCAAAACCCCGGATCCGGGGTTTTTTTATTTGTGTCAGGTCAGGAACAATCGGGTTCGAGGATATATTCTTCTTATAAAAAACACTTCAAAATTTTTGAATTTAACAAATTCGCTTACCTTTGCCTTCCCAAAAAAACAGGTGGATAAATCCGTCAGTTTTAGTTCTTTGTATTCAGGGCGTTAAAAGGAATATTTGCCAGAGTAGCTCAGATGGTAGAGCAGCTGATTTGTAATCAGCTGGTCGGGGGTTCGATTCCCTTCTCTGGCTCAACTGGCAGAAAATGCGGTTTGTAGCAGATCCGGGCAAGTAGTCAAGTGGCCAACGACAACAGACTGTAAATCTGTTCTCTTCGGAGTTCGGTGGTTCGAATCCATCCTTGCCCACTTATCCACCGAAGCTTTAGCAAAGGTGGGCTGGACAATATGAAAATGTGATAATTTGAAAATGTGAAGATAAGGAGATGTATTTTTGAAGATCTTTGTTTTTGAAAATGGTTGAAACGTGCGCAATTTTCACATTAGCACATTAGCATATTTTCACATTTGTATTTCGCGGAAGTAGCTCAGTTGGTAGAGCGACAGCCTTCCAAGCTGTAGGTCGCGGGTTCGAACCTCGTCTTCCGCTCTCACCTGCCTGCGCCAGGGCTACGGCGGGCAAGCCTGCCATGAACAATGCTTTGGCGGGCAGATCTGCCGAAAAAGCTGCTCTTGCTTGCAAGCCGAAGCTTCAGCGATGGCTTGCCGTTGTAGCTCAGTGGTAGAGCACTTCCTTGGTAAGGAAGAGGTCAAGAGTTCAATTCTCTTCAACGGCTCATGGTTAAGAAAGAGTTGTTGGTCGGGGTAAAGTGGAATTAGAAGAACTAAGGAAAATAGTATTGATTCATTTAAAAAACACAATTAAAAACTAGATACCAATGTCAAAAGAGACCTTCAAAAGGGATAAACCCCACGTTAACGTTGGAACCATTGGTCATATTGACCACGGTAAAACCACTTTAACCGCAGCCATTACCACCATCTTGTCTACAAGAGGTTTGGCCGAAGCCAGAAAGTATGATGAAATCGATGCGGCTCCGGAAGAAAAAGAGCGCGGGATTACCATCAACACAGCGCACGTAGAATATCAGACGACAAACCGTCACTACGCTCACGTGGATTGCCCTGGTCATGCTGACTATGTTAAAAATATGATCACCGGAGCTGCCCAGATGGACGGCGCTATACTGGTTGTGGCTGCGACAGACGGTCCGATGCCGCAAACCAAGGAACACATCCTCCTGGCCCGCCAGGTAGGCGTTCCGCGTATGGTGGTGTTTATGAATAAGGTCGATCTCGTGGACGATCCGGAATTGCTGGAACTCGTTGAAATGGAAATTCGTGAATTGCTTACTTTCTACGGATTTGACGGAGACAATACCCCGATCATTCAGGGATCAGCTACCGGCGCTCTCGCCGGCGAAGAAAAATGGGTAAAAGCCATTGACGAACTGATGGCTGCTGTCGATAGCTATATTCCCCTGCCTCCGCGCCCCGTTGATCAGCCGTTCCTGATGTCTGTGGAAGACGTATTTTCGATCACAGGCCGCGGTACCGTAGCAACGGGCCGTATTGAAAGAGGCCGCATCAAGGTGGGTGAAGGCATTGAAATCGTAGGTCTCATGGAAGCTCCATTAACGTCTACCGTAACAGGAGTAGAAATGTTTCGTAAACTGCTGGATCAGGGTGAAGCGGGCGACAATGCCGGTTTGCTGCTGCGTGGAATTGAAAAGACCCAGATCCGCCGTGGAATGGTTCTTTGTAAACCCGGCTCTATCACACCCCATACGGAATTTAAATGTGAAGTATATGTGTTGAGCAAGGAAGAAGGCGGCCGTCATACTCCGTTCTTCAATAAATACCGTCCTCAGTTTTATTTCCGTACTACGGATGTAACCGGGGAAGTAGAATTGCCGGCAGGTACCGAAATGGTGATGCCCGGCGATAACAGCGCACTTACCGTAAAACTGATCCAGCCGATCGCGATGGAAAAAGGATTGAAATTTGCGATCCGGGAAGGTGGCCGTACAGTGGGCGCAGGACAGGTAACAGAAATACTGAAATAACCCCTTCCCAGGGGCCGCGGGCCAGGGTTGGATAAATCAGAAATTACCTATATTTGTAGTAACTAAAAGCTGTCTCGTTTCACTCGAGATAGCTTTTAGCTTTCTACGGGAATAGTTCAACGGTTAGAATAGAGGTCTCCAAAACCTTTGATCTGGGTTCGAATCCTAGTTCCCGTGCGGGTTAATTTGAAAATTTGGGAATTTGATAATTTGAAAATGGAGCTTACCGGCTTCTGTTTTGCAATTGGAAAATCACTCATTTTCAAATTCTCAAATTCTCAAATTTTCAAATTATTCTTGTGAACAAAGTCACGACTTACTTTAAAGAATCTTACAAAGAGCTGTTGGAAAAGGTGACCTGGCCTTCGTGGTCGGAACTGCAGCAGTCAACAGTTATTATGCTGGTAGCCATTTTGCTGATTACTTTTCTCGTGTACATAATGGATATAATATCCAACGGCGTTCTCAAATTCATTTATTCATTATTCTCCTGATGGAAACAACAAATCAACCTTCGGCCATTGCTTCTGAGGAACAAACCCCCGCGGTCCCGCAAAAAGAGACCAAGTGGTATGTGCTTCGGGTGGTCAGTGGCAAGGAAAGAAAAGTAAAGGAATACCTCGATAAGGAAATCTCCCGCGGTGGCTGGAGCGAGGTTGTAAAACAGATATTTCTCCCGATAGAAAAGGTTTATAAGGTGCAGAACGGGAAAAAAGTAATGCGGGAAAGAAACTACTACCCTGGATATGTGATGGTTGAGGTCGTGGAGGGCAAGCTGGGAGATGATCTCCGGGATGCCGTTAAAAACACGCCGAGTGTCATTCATTTTCTGGGAAAAGAGAATCCCATTGCCCTGCGGAAAACAGAAGTGAACAAGATGCTGGGGAAAATGGATGAAATGGCAGAAGCCGGCGGCATGAGCATGAGCGAACCCTTCATCATCGGAGAAACCATCAAAATCATCGAAGGCCCTTTCAACGACTTCAATGGAATCATTGAGGAAGTGAATGATGAAAAGAAGAAACTGAAAGTTACTGTAAAGATTTTCGGCCGGTCCACGCCCGTGGAATTGAATTATATGCAGGTAGAAAAAATCGCCTGAGTTTCATAGCCGGGACACAACCGGGCAAAATCAATCTAAATAAAAAAAGACGCATCGAAAGCCTGCGTCTTTTTTATTTAAATCTGGTCAATTTATCGCCATCCTCCCTATCGTCAAAGTGCAAAACCCTAGAAAGAAGAACTGCCTCCTTCGCGATTATTTTCATTGGAGGAATCTGGCATATAGCTGGCCGGTGAATCCAGCATTGCAGGCACTTCCTGCGGCACAGGAGCCGGCTTGGAAACACGGACAGTCTTTCTGGCAGAACGCTTTGGCGCCGCTTTTTTGGGAGCTGCTTTTTTAGCTACTTTCTTTTTAGGTGCTGCTTTCCTTTTCGGCGTTGCTTTTTTCTTTGCCGCCTTCTTTTTGGGAGCCGCCTTTTTCCGGGGAGCCGCCTTCTTTTTAGGAGCAGCTTTTTTCTTTGCTGCTTTCTTTTTTGCCGGAGCTCTTTTCTTTGCTGCTTTCTTTACCGCTTTTCTCGGCGCAGACTTCTTTTTAGAAGCAACTTTCTTTTTGGCGGCTTTTTTCTTTGATTTTGCCATGATTTGAAGATAGTTTAAATGATTTTGAGTGCAATTGTAGATTGTGGCAAAAAGTTAAACAGAAATCTTCATATAGAAAAAAATGAGTACACACAATTGAAAACAAATGTGAAAATGTGAAAATATGTAAATGTGAAGATGCCCTCTGGCAAACCGCGGAAACCTTATACTTATACCCAATACAAGGATTTTAAGGCATTGCAGGCCTACCACTTTCACATTTACATATTTTCACATTTTCACATTGATTTTCCGTTTTTTTCACTAATTTCGCGTCCCCAATTTGGGAGTACCGGTTAAACGGTACGTTATCACCAAAAAAAGCAAACATGGCAAAAGAAATTACCGGTTATGTTAAGTTGCAGGTAAAGGGCGGTCAGGCCAATCCCGCTCCCCCCATCGGACCTGCCCTTGGTTCCAAAGGAATCAATATTATGGAATTCTGCAAGCAGTTCAATGCCAGGACCCAGGACAGGATAGGAAAGGTTCTTCCTGTTTTGATCACAGTTTATTCTGATAAATCCTTCGAATTTATTATTAAAACACCGCCGGCGGCGGTGCAGATCCTGGAAGCTGCCAAATTACAGAGCGGTTCTAAGGAGCCTAATCGTAATAAGGTCGGAAAAGTCAGCTGGACCCAGGTGGAAGCCATTGCTAAAGATAAGATGCCCGACCTGAATTGTTTCACCGTGGAAAGCGCCATGCGAATGGTGGCTGGAACGGCCCGGAGCATGGGTATCAATGTGGATGGTAAAGCACCCTGGGACAATTGATTTCTAACGCTAAAAAAATTATGATATGGCAATCAGCAAAAAAAGAAAAATCGCTGCCGGCAAGGTAGATAAAAATAAAGCCTACACCCTGAAAGACGCTTCTTCCCTGGTAAAAGAAGTGAATACTACCAAATTCGATTCGTCTGTGGATCTCCACATCCGACTGGGCGTGGATCCGAAAAAAGCCGACCAGTCCGTTCGTGGAACCGTCAGTCTCCCCCACGGTACCGGTAAAACCAAAAGGGTACTTGTTTTATGCACGCCGGACAAAGAGGATGCAGCAAGAGCAGCCGGCGCGGATTATGTTGGCCTGGATGAATTCATCCAGAAAATTGAAGGCGGCTGGGTGGACGTGGATGTGGTCATTGCCACACCCGCAGTTATGCCCAAGATCGGTAAATTGGGTAAAGTGCTGGGTCCCCGTAACCTGATGCCTAACCCGAAAACAGGTACGGTCACCAATGATGTGGCTGCCGCAGTAAACGAAGTAAAAGGCGGCAAGATAGCCTTTAAGGTAGATAAAGCCGGGATAATCCATGCCTCGATCGGCCGGGTGAGTTTCAGTCCCGATAAGATTACCCAGAACAGTCAGGAGCTGATCAATGCCGTAATCAGGGCCAAACCCGCCACAGCAAAAGGAACTTATGTTAAAAGCGTGTTCATGGCCAGTACCATGAGCCCGGCCATTTCTATCGATACCAGGGGCTTTGCACAATAATTAAAAAAAGGTTATGACTAAAGATCAAAAAAACGAAGTAATTGAACTGTTGAAAGACAAGTTCTCCCAATACCAAAATTTTTACGTAACAAATACCGAGTCGCTCAACGTGGAACAGGTTGTAAAGCTCCGCAGGATCTGCTTTGATAAAAAAGTGGAAATGAAAGTGGCCAAAAACACCCTGATCAAAAAGGCGTTGGAGAATCTGGATGCCTCCCGTTTTTCGGGCGTGTTTGATTCCCTGAACGGAGTTACCGCCCTGATGTTCTCGGAAAGCGCCAAAGAGCCGGCACTGATCATCAGCAGTTTCCGGAAAGATGGGAACATAGAAAGGCCAGTACTGAAAGCCGCATTCATCGACGGAGATGTGTTTGAAGGCGATAATCAGTTGAAAACCCTGACCACGCTGAAGAGCAAACACGACCTGATTGGGGAAATTATCGGATTGCTCCAGTCACCGGCTAAAAATGTAATCAGTGCGTTGAATGCGGGTGGTAAGCTGGCCGGTTTGGTGCAGGCATTGGAATCAAGAGCTGCACAGGCCTGAGGTTTTTGGTACTGTGGCAAAGTGAATAAAAGACAGCATTTCAGTTTTCAAGATACCTGGCCGGATGGGATTCAAAAAGGCAAATTTTTTTAAACCATCCTCCGGAGTCTGGGAAATCAGACCATGAAGGAGGAAAAAATCAAACAAAATGGCAGATTTAAAAGCATTCGCAGAACAGCTGGTATCCCTGACTGTTAAAGAAGTAAATGAACTCGCAAAAATCCTTAAAGAAGAGTATGGCATTGAACCAGCTGCTGCAGCTGTTGCCGTTGCAGGACCTGCTGCCGGTGGTGCTGCTCCCGCCGCTGAAGAAAAAACAGCTTTCACTGTGATTCTGAAAGCCGCTGGCGCAAACAAGCTGAACGTGGTTAAGATCGTTAAAGACCTGACAGGCCTTGGGCTGAAAGAAGCCAAAGATCTGGTAGATGGTGCTCCGAAACCCGTTAAGGAAGGTGTTAGCAAAGCCGATGCAGATGCACTGGTTACGAAGCTGAAGGAAGCCGGCGCGGACGTAGAGGTTCAGTAAAAGATTGAGAAGTTTAATCAGCGACTTACATCGTTGATGGTATATGGTTGATGGTTGATGGACTTTAGGTGTAAAATGCACCGGATCTCTGTCAACCATTACCTTTTGTCACTAATTAGTGAATTTGAGCAAAAATACACGGTAGCACCATTAACCATCAACCATATACCATCCACGATTATTTCATGCTTTTTGCAATAAAATACCTAACTTTGCCGTCCGTTTGCGATAACGAATTAAGCTATAAAGTATTCAGCACAATATAACATGGTAGAAATCAATGCCTTGGGAATTCTATGAATTTTCAGGGGATTTTATTGTTTTCAGGTGAACTGTAGTTAGAACATTTAAAAAGGATTCTTACAATATGTCTTCCACCAAGCTCCAAACAAGGGTCAATTTAGGAAAGATCAAACACCTTGCTGAAACGCCAGACCTGCTAGAAGTACAGATCCAATCTTTTAAAGAATTTTTCCAGCTCGAAACCACGCCGGACAAGCGCAATATTGAGGGCTTGTTCAAGGTGTTCAAGGAAAATTTTCCGATCACGGATACCCGGAACATTTTCATGCTGGAATTCCTGGACTACTTTATTGATCCGCCCCGTTATACTATTGAAGAGTGCATGGAACGCGGACTAACTTACGCTGTTCCGTTGAAGGCCAAGCTGCGCCTGAGCTGTAATGATGAAGAACACGTGGACTTCCAGACCATCGTGCAGGATGTATTTCTGGGAAATATTCCCTATATGACCCCCCGGGGAACCTTCGTGATCAACGGAGCTGAAAGGGTGGTTGTTTCCCAATTGCACCGTTCTCCGGGTGTATTCTTCGGCCAGTCCATTCACCCGAATGGCACCAAGATCTATTCAGCCCGCGTTATTCCGTTTAAGGGAGCCTGGATGGAATTTGCGACAGACATCAACAATGTGATGTTTGCCTATATTGACCGGAAAAAGAAATTTCCCGTTACTACCCTGCTTCGTTCGATCGGATACGAGACAGATAAAGATATCCTCGCTCTTTTCGGCATGGCCGACGAAGTGAAAGTGGATAAAAAAACACTGCATAAATACCTCGGAAAAAAACTTGCCGCCCGCGTATTGAGAACCTGGGTGGAAGATTTCGTGGATGAGGATACCGGCGAAGTGGTTTCCATTGAACGTAATGAAATCGTTCTGGAACGGGACACGGTGCTCGATGAAGAAGCCATTGACATGGTAATAGAAATGGAAGTAAAGAGCGTGTTCATTCAAAAAGAAGACGTAGGCGGTGATTATGCCATTATCTACAATACGCTGAATAAAGATACATCCAACAGCGAGCTGGAAGCCGTTCAGCACATATACCGCCAGTTGCGCGGAGCTGATGCTCCGGATGATGAAACTGCCCGCGGAATCATTGACAAACTTTTCTTCAGCGACAAGCGCTATGACCTCGGCGAAGTAGGTCGTTATAAAATCAACCGCAAGCTTAATCTGAATTTACCTCTCGAACAGAAAACCCTTACCCGGGGCGATATGATCGAGATCATCAAATATCTTGTCCGTTTAACCAACGGCAAGGCGGAAATTGACGATATAGATCACCTGAGCAATCGTAGAGTGCGTACTGTTGGAGAACAACTATATGCTCAATTCGGCGTCGGTCTTGCCCGTATGGCGCGGACGATCCGGGAACGTATGAATGTGCGGGACAATGAGGTGTTCACACCAGTAGATCTGATCAACGCAAGAACCCTTTCTTCCGTGATCAACTCCTTTTTCGGAACATCCCAACTGTCGCAGTTCCTTGATCAGACCAATCCATTAAGCGAAATAACCCATAAACGGCGTATTTCCGCCCTCGGGCCCGGCGGTCTGAGCAGGGAAAGAGCGGGATTTGAAGTACGCGATGTACACTATTCCCATTATGGCCGCTTATGTACCATTGAAACTCCGGAAGGTCCGAATATCGGATTGATTTCCACCCTTTGCGTGCATGCAAAAATCAATGAAATGGGCTTCATTGAAACACCGTACCGCAAAGTGAATGAAGGAAAAGTTGACATGAAGAAACTCACTTACCTGAGTGCCGAAGAAGAAGACGTTGCCAAGATCGCGCAGGCGAATATTCCCATGGACGACAAGGGTCACTTCATCGAAGACAAGATCGTTTCCCGTCAAACCGGTGACTTTCCGATCCTTGACCGCAACGAAGTGGAGTATATGGATGTTGCCCCGAATCAGATTGTTGGTTTGAGCACTTCCCTGATCCCCTTCCTCGAACATGACGATGCAAACCGTGCTCTGATGGGCTCGAACATGCAACGTCAGGCCGTGCCGCTTATTCGACCCGAAATGCCAATTGTAGGTACCGGTCTGGAAGCCAAAGCTGCCCGCGATGCCCGGATCCAGATCCACTCCGAGGGAGAAGGCCTGGTGGAATTTGTAGACGCCAACGAGATCCATGTGCGATATGAAAGGAATGAAACGCAGAAGCTCGTCAGCTTTGAAGACGATTTGAAAATATACAAACTCACCAAGTTTATAAAGACCAACCAGGAAACCTGTATTAACCTCAAGCCTGCCGTAAAGAAAGGCCAGCGCGTGAAGGAAGGCGACTTCCTCACCGAAGGATATGCGGTGCAGGCTGGTGAAATGGCACTGGGACGTAACCTGAAAGTGGCCTTCATGCCCTGGAAAGGATACAATTTTGAGGACGCCATCGTGATCAGTGAGAAAGTGGTTCGTGAAGATCTTTTCACCTCAGTTCATATTTCAGAATACGAACTGGAGGTGCGCGACACCAAACTCGGAGAAGAGGAACTTACTCCGGATATCCCCAATGTATCTGAGGAAGCTACCAAAGATCTTGATGAAAACGGGATCATACGGGTGGGCGCCCAGATTAAGGAAGGAGACATCCTGATTGGTAAAATCACTCCGAAAGGTGAGAGCGATCCGACGCCCGAAGAAAAACTGCTCAGGGCCATCTTCGGTGATAAAGCGGGCGATGCAAAAGACGCATCCCTGAAAGCGCCAAGTGGAACGGAAGGCGTTGTGATCAGTAAGAAATTGTTCCAGCGGGCAAAGAAAGATAAAAACGCCAAGGTGCGTGAGAAGGCAGTATTGGATAAGATCGAAAAAGTACACGAGAAAAACGAGATTGATCTTATGGAAGTGCTCGTTTCCAAACTGCAGGTATTGCTGAAAGAACATACATCTACCGGGGTCAATAATAATTTCGGAGAAGTGCAGATCGGCAAGGGAGCAAAGTTCACCCAGAAAAACCTGGGCGGCATCGATTACCTTAATATCAATCCGTTGGGTTGGACCGGGGATGCAAAAACCGATGAACTCATCAACGTCCTGCTGCACAACTATAACATCAAATACAACGAAGAGCTGGGAAGGTACAAGCGGGAGAAGTTCAATGTTTCCATCGGAGATGAATTGCCTGCCGGCGTATTGAAACTGGCCAAGGTATATCTGGCGGTAAAACGTAAGTTGAAAGTTGGCGATAAGATGGCCGGCCGTCATGGTAACAAAGGCATCGTGGCCAAGATTGTACGGGCCGAAGACATGCCTTTTCTGGAAGACGGAACACCCGTGGATATTGTGCTAAACCCACTCGGCGTACCATCCCGTATGAATCTGGGCCAGATCTATGAAACGGTTCTGGGTTGGGCAGGCGAAAAGCTCGGATTAAAATTTGCTACGCCGATTTTTGACGGGGCATCCGTTGAGGAAATAGCAGAGCATATTGACAGAGCCGGTTTGCCTACTTTCGGTCATACCTACCTTTACGATGGAGAAACCGGGGACCGCTTCGATCAAAAAGCAACCGTCGGCATCATCTACATCATCAAATTACACCATATGGTGGACGATAAGATGCATGCGCGGAGCATCGGGCCATATAGTCTTATCACACAGCAACCGTTGGGTGGTAAAGCCCAGTTCGGGGGTCAGCGTTTCGGAGAAATGGAAGTATGGGCACTTGAGGCCTATGGCGCTTCCAACATTTTGCAGGAACTGCTCACGCTCAAGTCCGATGATATCATCGGCAGGGCGAAGACCTATGAAGCAATTGTGAAGGGCGACAGCATTCCAAGAGCCGGGATACCTGAATCATTCAATGTACTGGTTCATGAGTTGCGCGGACTGGGGCTGGATCTGAGATTTGACTAAGCACCGGGGCTAAAAGCAAAATATAAAGCCGGACTGAAAAGCCCGGCTTTTTTGTTAAACTCAATTAAGCATTCTTTATAGCTTATCCTTGAGAAACCTGCCTACTGCTTTACCAGCGGCTGCATATGCTTCTTCAATCCTGACACCGGTATCGTAGTCTGAACCCCAGAAAGTACGCCCGGGTGACTTCATCACGGATATTTTAGCGACGACGTGGTCTTTGTTGTCCGATTCCACGATCCAGGCTTCCGCATCGATCAAAGCGCTTTTCTTCATAACGCCTACATTCCAGCCAGGTTCTGTAAATGTAGTTTTGAATATCAGCGTGTATTTGGCATGCTGCGCAGGCGCCAGCACCGAATATTTTTCAAACAGTTCCGTGAATTTGGGTTCATAACGGGCAGCCCGGTCAGCAACCCAGCTATTCGCCCAGGTGTCGCCCCGGCCGGGTTCCTTACTATTCAGATCCTGCTTCCTGCTGCTGACATAGTCCCCGTCGCGGTCAAACTTCCCGACTTTCATAGGATCGTATGAAAAAGCCAGCACGATGGATTTTTCAGATTTGAGCGGAGAGAGATCCCCGTCAATGAGTTTTACTTTCTGGGCATTGATCGCAGTTGCCGTGGTCAGAATTAGGGCCATGAGCAAAAGCCATTTGCTGTTTTTCATGATGCTATTTTTAAAGGTTATTTAGGAAGCTAAAATTAAAGAAATGGCAGATGATAACCATTTTATTGCCAGACTAGGTTGTTTTGCCTGGAGGACGTATAAGGTGGTATCCTGATCCGCGATTAGCTAACCAGCAAAAAATGCTTTAAAGAATCGTAATCAGCCGCTATCTTCACCTGAGTTTTATTTCTATTCAGTAATATCTTCACCGTCTCCGGCACCGGAATACTTTTTTCAATGATGGGCTCAACCACATCGTAGAACTTTACCGGATGTGCTGTTTCCAGGAATATTCCTGAATCTCCCGCATGGTCCTTCAAATAGCGCTTCAGCGCCAGATAACCGACGGCGCCATGCGGATCCATCAAATAGCTATGTTCAGCATAAACGGACCGGATAATGGCGGCCGTTTCTTCATCAGAAATACTTTCGCTGCTCATCGTCTGCTTCAGGGGTTCAAATTGATGGTTGAATAATTCCAGTACGCGCACAAAGTTACTCGGGTCTCCCACATCCATGGCATTGGATAAGGTCGTTTTTGCCTTTACCGGTTTATACTCGCCGCTTTTCAGAAAATCGGGTACAACCGCATTCGCATTGCAGGCCGCTATAAAATGAGTGACCGGCAATCCCGAATGGTAGGCCAGCAACCCGGCACAAATATTTCCGAAATTTCCGCTGGGGACGGAAAACACAGGCGGTTTGTCTTTATTTTTCCATTGCTTCCAGGCCAGGAGATAGTAGATCTGCTGTGGCAGCCAACGGGCGACATTAATAGAATTGGCCGAGGTTAAAAAAATCGTTGAATTCAACTCCTCATCGGAAAAAGCCTGTTTGACGAGCGCCTGGCA
Source organism: Bacteroidota bacterium (assembly GCA_030706635.1). Taxonomy (GTDB): domain Bacteria; phylum Bacteroidota; class Bacteroidia; order Chitinophagales; family Chitinophagaceae; genus Puia. The sequence goes on along the minus strand of JAUZOD010000019.1, from coordinate 46,818 downwards.
GTCATCAAAACTACCCTCCACTTCCAGTGCGGAAATATTTTTCCCCAGTGTAGTTAATTGAAGTTCCTGCACGCTGCTCACCTTACCTGATGGATAAAGAATCACCACACGAACCCCCTCTACTTCATAAAAGCCATTGGCGACAGCTCCTCCCGTATCACCTGAAGTAGCCACCAGAACGGTTACAGGCCGGGCATTCCCTTTCATGAAATGACCGAGGCAACGGCTCATGAAACGTGCACCCACGTCTTTAAAAGCGAGTGTCGGGCCATGGAATAATTCCAGGGCAGAAATATTTTCAGATACCGGAACCAACGGAATATCAAACGCAATGGTTTCAGCAACCATTTTTCTCAGAACCTCTTCCGGTATCGTATTTCCAACGTAAGGACTGACTACGGCGTAAGCGATCTCCTCATCCGTCAGATGGTCAATATTCCGGATCCATTCATTTGGAAATTCCGGAATCTGTTCAGGAAAATAAAGTCCCTTGTCCGTACCCAGTCCCTGAATGGTAGCGGTACGGAAATCCACTTTTTCTGAAGGCTTGCGAAGGTTATAAAAAAGCATACCACTTCCGGTTTATAAAGTATTTAAACAGGTTACTCCATGCTGACTGATCGTAGTCACATACGAATTATAATTTAGCCCGATCCGGTCGTATACCGATTTCATGACGTTCTCCACGACACAGGCTGTTTCCCGGTTCCTGCTGAGCATGAATACCGAAGGACCCGAACCGGAAATACCGCCGCCAATGGCTCCTGCAGCCCGGCACGCCTTCTTGATCTCGTGAAATCCGGGAATCAGGATGGACCTCACGGGTTCAATGATCACATCTTCGAGCGACCGTCCGATGAGATCATAGTCACTCTTCATGAGACCTGCCACCAGGCCCGCAATATTACCCCACTGCCGGATAGCATCTTTCAATAAAACCTCTTTCCGGAGAATTTGCCGGGCATCAGAAGTACGCACTTCTATCTGAGGGTGTACCACGGTAACAAAAAGTGCAGGTGTCGGGATCGGGATGATATCGAGCGGGAAAATGGAACGGATAAGGGTTACACCTCCGTAAATACAAGGTGCAATATTATCTGCATGTTTAACACCCGAAGCCACTTTTTCCCCAAACATGGCAAAACGCACGAGTTCTTCCTTCGAAAAAATATTCCCCAGCAATTCGTTGGCAGCCACCACAGCACCGGCCGCGCTGGCAGCACTGGAACCAATACCGCTGCCGGGCTTGATCTGCTTGGTAATGCTGACCTCGAAACCGATCTCCCTCTGCATGCCGCCGATCATCTCCAATAACGGGGCACCGGCTGTGTTCAATGCAGGATCCGATGGCAACGGATAGTTGTCCGTAGTACGGATAATCACTTCTTTTTTATCCAGCAGGCGCACCTTCATGATGTCGTAGGGCTCGGTCAAACAAAGACCCAGCACATCGAATCCGCAAACCAGATTGGCCACGGTTCCGGGGGCATGTATGGTTATCTCTTTCATATTCTAAATCTTTATTCAGGCGCTCGCTGCACGAATGATATCAGCAAACACGCCCGAGGCAGTCACTTCCGCTCCGGCTCCCGCACCCTTGATCACCAGGGGTTGTTCCGGGTACCGGTCAGTATAAAAAACCACGATATTATCCTTTCCGTATAAATGATAAAAATCGTGGGCCGGATCAATATGTTGCAGACCAACAGACGCATTGCCCTTTTCGTAGGTTGCGACAAATTTCAGTTTTTTGCCTTCTGCCGCTGCCCCTTCATATAATTTTTTAAAATGGGTTTCTTCCTTTTCCAGGGCCTTATAGAAATCCGCCACGGATCCCGCGTTACACGAAGCCGGGAGAAAAACGCTATTGCTGATGTCTTCCATTTCGATCACGTTTCCGGCTTCCCGGGCAAGGATCATGATCTTGCGCATGACATCCGTGCCACTGAGGTCCAGCCTTGGATCCGGCTCCGTATAGCCCTCATCCTGCGCCTGCCTGACCACCTTGGCAAAAGAGGTTTTGCCGTTATAATGATTAAAGACAAAATTGAGCGTCCCGCTGAGTACCGCTTCTATTTTGCGGATCTTGTCCCCGCTCCTCAGCAAATCGTTGAGGGTGCCGATCACCGGAAGACCGGCACCCACATTTGTTTCAAAATAGAAAGCAGCATTGAATTCTTTGGAAAGATCTTTCAGTTTACGATAATATAAGTAGGGGGATGAACACGCAATTTTATTGCAGGCCACTACGGCAACACTTTTCTGCAGTAGGCGCTCATAGCTGGTGCCCACTTCCTTATTGGCGGTTACATCCACAAATACGGAATTGCGCAGATTTTTGGAATGAATAATCTCTTCGAAGTTCCGGAGGTTCATGGGAGATCCCTGATCAAGCAATTCCTGCCAGTGGTTCAGGTCTATCCCTTCCTCATTGATCAGCATCCGGCGGCTGTTGGCCACGCCGGTAACTCGCACCTGTAACCGAAGCTGGTCAAACAGGTAATCGTGCTGCTGATGCAGTTGCTGGATCAGTCTTTTTCCCACATTGCCGGTGCCGGTAATAAACAGGTTCAACTGTTTGTACGTGGCCTCAAAAAATTCTTCATGTAACACATTGACTGCTTTCTGCACGTCTTTCGTGGAGATGACGGCAGAGATGTTCCGCTCGGAAGATCCCTGAGCTATAGCCCGTACATTGATCCCGTTTCTTCCCAATACACCAAATAATTTTCCACTGATGCCCGGATGGCTTTTCATGTTGTCTCCGACCAGCGCTATGATGGCCAATTCCAGTTCCACAATCAGCGGCTGTACGTCTCCGTTATTTATCTCGGTGAAAAAAGCAGCATCAATAACCGATTTGGCCAGGGAAGCCTGAACCACGTCCACGCCTACGCAAATGGAATGTTCTGAGGAGGCCTGCGTGATCAGGATCACATTGATCTGGTGACCCGACAAAGCCTCAAACAACCTTTTGGAAAATCCGGGAATGCCTATCATACCACTTCCTTCCAGGCTCAGCAGGGCAATTTGATTGATGCTGGAAATACCCCGGATACTGCTGGCGGTTCGGCGGGAAACCTTTTCGATCAGGGTTCCCGGATCCGTCGGCGCAAACGTGTTTTTCACCCATACCGGTATGCCCTTGCTCATGACCGGCTGAAGGGTCGGGGGATAAATCACCTTAGCGCCAAAATGAGAAAGCTCCATGGCTTCCTGATAGGAAATATGGGGTATCACCCGGGCATTGCTGACCAGGCGCGGGTCTGCTGTCATCATACCCGATACATCGGTCCAGATTTCAATGCCGTCGCAGGCCAGTACACTGCCATAAATGGCAGCAGTATAGTCGGAGCCACCCCGGCCGAGGGTGGTGGTTACACCTTGTGCATCCGAAGCAATAAAGCCCGGAACCACCAGCAGGGAAACCTCAGGTGACCGGAAATATTCCAGCATTTTCTTCTTCGTGGCCCGGAAATCCACCTGCGCACGCCCGTGTCTTGAATCCGTTATGATCAGCTCGCGGGAGTCTTTCCAGACATTCTCCACACCCTGGCTGGTCAGGACGGCAGAGAGAATACGGGAGGATAACAGCTCTCCAAATGCAACGACGCCATCTTTGGTTCGGTCAGAAAGCTCCTGCAGCAGGAAAATGCCTTTAAAAATGTCTTCGAGTTCATTGCAGATTTTCTTGACCATGCTGAGTACGCCGCTCTGGGTGGCGACCGGAATGAGTTGCCTTACCGTTTCCAGATGACGTTGCTCTATCAGGATCAGTGAATCTTTATAAGATTCATCGCCCCGGGCAGCGGTGCTGCCGCACTGCAACAGTATATCCGTCATACCTCCAAAAGCAGAAACCACTACAATGGTCTTTTCTTTCAGGATCGCCTGGCGGATAACCTGTACCGTTTTACTGATATTCACGGCGTTGGCTACGGAAGAGCCGCCGAACTTAAGAACCTGCATGAATAATTTTTTTTGATATGGAAAAAGGGCATACCATAATCTGGTTCAGGTATGCAGCAACAGCCCAGGGGGAATATGTGGAAATACAACCCTTTACAGGGTTGTGGTGGAAATAATGATCGTACCACCGATTGTGCGGCTGATTGCGGGTATTGTGATAATATGTTTACTTAGACGAATCATGGGAGATACGAGGGGTGAAGTTAATGAATAATATTAAAGAAAATAAAACAAATGAATTTAATTTCTCAAGAAATCAACGATTTTGATGAATTGTTTTGATTTTTTATTATATCCTGCTTGATTTGTTGAACGAATTTTAATTTCGCACTATGAGTAACCAATCGTCCGGATTGCAGGAGTTCAAAAACCTGGTCGGCATTAAATTCCAGCTTTACAATAGCCTGTTCACTTCACTCCCCTTTCACCGCATCGAAAAAACGGGAATATTTCTTTCTCTTTTGCTTACCTATTGCGAAGAAGGCTATCATAAAAAGTTAAGTCCGCTGCAGATCATAGACGATTTTTTCAGCAAACACTCCCCCGATGGCACAGACCGCGAGAGATCCGATATTCTATTCCGTTTCGTTCAATACGTTGAGCGGCAGGTAGTGCTTTTTGATGCACTGGAGGACGCTGCCTTTACGAGCGTAAATGATATGGGTGGCGCCGGCACACTGAAACATTTGTCTTCTGAAGTAGTTCAGTACGACAAAGAAAAGGAACTGAAAGAGAAATTAAAGGATTACGCAGTAAGATTGGTTTTGACTGCCCATCCAACCCAATTTTATCCCGGACCCGTGCTGGGCATCATCAATGATCTTTCCAGGGCGGTAATTGAAAACAATGCTGCGCAGATCAATATGTTCATGCAGCAGCTTGGGAAAACCCCTTTTCTCAAAAAACAAAAACCAACCCCCTACGATGAAGCGGTAAGCCTGATCTGGTATTTGGAAAATGTATTTTATCATGCAGCCGGCAAGATTCTTTCTTCTTTGAAAAGTCAATTTCCCGATGCTGTTTCAGATCAGAACCCGGTTATTCAAATGGGGTTCTGGCCAGGCGGTGACCGGGACGGAAACCCATTTGTAAAAACAGCCACAACCCTGAAGGTCGTGGATTCCTTACGTGAAGCCATTCTGCGTTGTTATTATTATGATGTCCGCCGTCTAAAACGAAGGCTTACTTTTAAAGAAGTTGATCTGATTATAGCCGATCTGGAAGAACAATTATACCAGGAACTTTTCAATCCCAGGCCAGAAGCACCTTTAAAAATCAAGGACATGCTCGCGGCCATGGGCAGAATACGGGAAATTCTGATCTACCAGAATAACGGGCTTTTCCTGCATCTGGTGGAAAACTTTATCAGCAAGCTCCGCATATTCGGGCTTCATTTTGCTACTCTGGATCTGCGTCAGGACAGCTCAGTACACGTAAAAGTGCTGAAGATCGTAGAGGAAAGGGAAAGGTTATTGCCCGCTAATTATGAGTCCCTGCCTGAAACGGAAAAAATTAAGGCCCTCGTTCATCTGAAACCCGTTACGAATAGCCCTTTCCAGGACGACATGGTAAATGATACCCTGGAAAGTATCCGGGCAGTAAAGAAAATTCAGGAAAAAAATGGTCCGCTGGGTTGTAACCGGTACATCATCAGCCAGTGCAACAGCGCGCTGAATATGATGGAAGTCTATGGCTTATTTCTGCTGAGCGGCTGGAAGAAAGAGGCCCTTAACATAGATATCGTGCCGCTGTTCGAAACCGTTGAGGATCTGCACAATGCTTCCGGGATAATGGGCACCTTGTACACCCAGGAAGACTACCGGGCGCATCTGAAAAAACGGAACAACACCCAAACCATCATGGTTGGATTTTCAGATGGCACCAAAGATGGCGGTTATCTGATGGCCAATTGGGGCATTTATAAAGCAAAGGAAGAGCTTACAAAAATCTCCGAGGCCCATGGCGTCCGAGTGGTTTTCTTTGATGGACGGGGCGGGCCTCCTGCCCGTGGCGGCGGAAAAACACACCGGTTTTACGCGTCTCTGGGCAAAAATATCGCCAACAAAGAAATTCAATTAACCGTTCAGGGACAAACCGTAAGTTCCAATTTCGGGACGGTAGATTCTGCCCAGTTCAATATTGAACAGCTGGTGCATGCCGGCATTGCCAACGATCTTTTCTCTGCCAGGAAAGTTACGCTCAACAAAGAAGAGGAATCCTTGCTGGAGGAAATGGCAGCCATCAGTTACGAATCTTATACAGGATTAAGGGACCATCCGGACTTTATGGAATACCTGAATGTGGTGAGCCCGTTGCAGTTTTACAGTGAAACCAATATTGGCAGCCGCCCCAGCAAAAGGAAAAATTCCGGCAAACTGGAATTTAAGGATCTTCGGGCAATCCCCTTTGTAGGCTCGTGGAGCCAACTAAAACAAAATGTAACCGGATATCATGGGGTGGGCACAGCCCTGTTTGAAATGGAGAAAAAGGGCAAATGGCAGCAGGTAAGACAATTATATGCCAATTCACCCTATTTTAAAACCCTGCTGGATAACAGCGAAATGGCGATGAAAAAATGTTTCTTTCCGCTGACGGAAGGGTTTTCCAAACATCCCCGGTTCGGGAAAATATGGGCGATCATTTACAATGAGTTCGAACTGACCAGGAAATTTATTTATAAACTCTCAGGGAAACAAGAGCTTATGTCTGACTACCCGATTGAGCAGTTATCCATCCAAATGCGCGAAAGGATCGTATTGCCCCTGAGCACCATACAACAATATGCCCTGATCAGGTTCCGGGAATTAGAACATACAAACTCCCCCATGAAGGAAATATTCGAGAAACTGATCATCCGCTGTTCATTCGGCGTAATCAATGCGGCCAGAAATTCGGCCTGATGCGGCGAAATGGTTCCCTGGCAGGATAAAAAATTGCCATTTTACCGATTACGTCATGTGAATTCATGGATTTTCAGTAGTTTTGGACATTCCCTTTTCCCAAAGCTATCCGCACGGAATCCGTCCTTTGAATGCAACCAATTCAATAAGAAACATGGGAGGGTAATGATCAAACGAATCTTCTGGAATCTGTATTTTCTTACTTTTTTGAATGGCTTTCTACTGGCTTCGCTCTTTTATTTCAAGATGGAAGCGAACTACGAACGAGAGCTATTTGGCGCCATACGGTCAGATGTTAACAGCAACATCAAAGCAGATGATCCCCAGGATTCCGTGGTAGTCAAGGTAATGCATGCCTGCCATGGCCTGATGACCAACCGGGAACCTGTTTTTGAGGGGAAATCATTTACCGGGATTAAGTCTGGCTTCTTGCACCCGACGACCGTTGACCTGATGACGGCCGATGGCGCCTGCGGTAGTTTTTCCGTAGTATTAGCCCGTTTGCTTCAGGGATATAATTTCCCGGTCAGGATCGCGCAGATGAAAGCCATGGGTAAATTCGGCGCCCACATGATCGTTGAGGTGGAAACCTTGCATGGATGGGTGGTATTGGATCCGTTATTTGATGTATACTTTACCAGGCCTGACCACAGGTTGGCCAGTTTCGCAGATGTAAAGAATAACTGGAATTATTATAAGCAACAGCTGCCTCCCAACTATGATCTTAAGTACCGATACGAGGATGTCCGGTACTCCAACTGGACCAAGATCCCGGTTATATTTCCCGCAGTCAAAAAGATGCTGGATCTTACCCTGGGTAAGGCAGAGGCGGATACCATTTCCATCAGAACCCATTTCCTGAAGTTATACGATATTTGTTTTAATATTATGCTGTTTTTTTTCATCCTTATTTTCACTTTAACGCTGAAAAAACTCATCCAGGCAAAAATATTTCCGCAAAAAAATATTCCGTTTACCTTTTCTAACATTTTCAAATATCTCCGTCTTCGAATATTGGGCAGCAAAATGCCTGAGCAGGGACAGGCCTGACCGTATATTTCCCACATATCCACATTTGTGCCGGTCAGATCCATATCATTCCCGTACACATCTACCACATTATTTATATTTGACTTCTTAAATATTTTGGATGCTCAAAGTTGGCGTGTTCGGAACGGGACATCTCGGTAAATTTCATCTGAATAACTGGAAAGCGATCCCGGAAGCCGAAATAGTAGGATTTTACGACCCCGATCCGATTGCCAGTGCGGCAGTTGCGGAAAAATATCAGATTGAACGTTTTGACAGCATAACCAAACTGATGGATCAATGTGATGCCGTGGATATCATAGCACCTACTAATGTTCATTTTGAGCTTTGCCAGCAAGCCATCCGGAAAGGCAAGCATGTGTTTGTAGAAAAACCACTGGCCAATAACATGGACGAGGCCCGCGAGTTAATCAACCTGGTGAAAGAGTCGAATGTAAAGCTTCAGGTTGGACATGTGGAAAGGTTCAATCCTGCATTCCTGGCCCTCGGAAACATGCCTCTGAAACCAATGTTCATTGAGGTACATCGTCTCGCGGAATTCAATCCGCGCGGAACGGAAGTAAGCGTAATCCTCGATTTAATGATCCACGATATAGATATCATCCTCCACATCGTGAAGAGCGAAGTAAAAAACATCTATTCCAGTGGCGTTGCCGTGATGACCGATACGCCCGATATCGCCAATGTCCGCATCGAATTTAACAATGGTTGTGTAGCTAATCTCACGTCCAGCAGAATCTCCATGAAAAAGATGCGCAAAATGCGCATATTTCAAAAAGATGCTTATATCGGCGTGGATTTTCTGGCTAAAACAACAGAGATCATCAGCTTAAACACAGAAGGAAACAACCGCGGTTTTACTTTCGATATTGAAACGCGCAACGGGAAAAAATCCATTTCGGTGATCAATCCGGAAATTCCGGAGGTGAATGCCATCAAAATGGAGCTGCAAAAATTTACGGAATCCATTCTGGAGAACAAACCAACAGCAGTATCTGAAATGGACGGTTACCGCGCCATGGATGTTGCACACCAGATTATTCAGAAGATAAAATACAACTCCATCAATAGCTGAAAAATGCATGAATTCGAGCAGAAAGATCCATATAAATTGGTATGTACTAAGCGATTTTTTATCCGCAATACTTTCGTGGATGGTTCTGTATTTTACCCGGCGCTTCCTGCTTTCTGAGAATTTATTCAGTGACTTATCTTTTTACATTAGTAACCGCTTCTGGCTCGGACTGTGTTTTATTCCCGCCGGATGGCTGATATTCTATGGCCTTACCGGCGCGTATCATTCCATTTACAAAAAATCCAGGTTAAGTGAATTCAGCAACACGGCGGTTTGCACTCTGATCGGTTGCACCGTGTTGTTTTTTGCCATTGTCATTAATGATCCTCAAACCGACTACCGGTATTATTACAAGGCCTATTTCACCTTTCTATTCATGCATTTTCTGATCACCTGGATGGGCCGCTGGATCCTCCTAAGCCTGGCCAAAAGACAGCTCCGGACCGGGAAAATTATTTTCAACAGTCTGTTACTCGGCGCGGGACCCACCGCCCTGAAAACCTATGAAGAAAGCCGGACCGGCCTGCAGGGTAGCGGTTATCATTATACGGGGTTCGTAGACGCCGGGATTCGTTGTTCCGCAGATATCCCACTCCCCTCCCTGGGAATGCTCAGCGATCTGGAGAAAATTATTGACCGGGAAAATATCCGGCTTGTGGTGATTGCCATCGAAAAGAACGATGATGAAACGGCAGAAAAAATCATACAAAGACTAAGTGAAAAAGACTTAGAGATCAAAATCATCCCCGGCATACTGGACATACTCTCGGGTTCTGTAAAAACCAGCAATCTCTTCAGCGCAGTATTGAGCGATATCAACACAGGACTAATGCCCGAATGGCAAATGCACATTAAACGACTCATTGACATCACGCTTTCGGTACTGACCCTCATTATTTTTTCTCCACTCCTGCTCTATGCGGCCATTCGGGTAAAATCCGGATCAGAAGGTCCCGTATTCTATTCCCAGGAAAGGATTGGGTTCAAGGGAAAGAAATTCAGCATCCATAAGTTCCGTTCCATGACAAAGGATTCTGAAAAGACCGGACCCGCCCTTTCTTCCGAAAATGATCTTCGGATCACCAAATGGGGAAAGATCATGAGAAAATGGCGCATTGATGAATTGCCTCAGATGCTGAACGTGCTCCGGGGCGAAATGAGCCTGGTGGGACCCAGGCCGGAACGTCAATATTACATCGACCAGATCCTGCAAAAGACTCCTTATTTCCGGTACCTGCTGAAAGTAAAACCGGGAATAACTTCCTGGGGCATGGTGCAATTTGGGTACGCAGAAAGCGTTGACGAAATGATTGAAAGAATGAAATATGACCTGATCTATATAGAGAATATCTCTTTGGCGCTCGACTTTAAGATCATGATCCATACCTTACTGACCATTTTTAAAGGCAAAGGTCGATAACTGCTTCAAACTGTTTCCTGACTTGAAAAAATTAGTCATTTTTCCTGCGATGCTTTTATTTCTGGTTGCAGTCGGCCAGACCGGCTGGCGGCAGGGGCTTCAATACCGGATAGGTGTTAAGCTGAATGAAAAACAACAGGAACTCGATGGGAAAATGGAACTCCTGTATACGAATCACTCCCCGGACACCCTTCACTTTATCTGGTTCCACGTTTGGCCCGATGCCTATCGCAACGATAAAACCAGTTACAGCGAACAACTGCTGGAAAACGGGAAAACAGGTTTTTATTTTTCTGAAAAAGAAAGCAGGGGATATATCAATCACCTGGAATTTCGGATTGCCGGCGCTACGGCAGACATTCAGGATCATCCGGAATATCTGGATGTGGTCAAATTGGTTTTGCCGCATGGGCTCGATCCCGGCGACAGCGTCCAAATCTCCGTAAGCTTTCACGTTAAGCTTCCTTTTAATTTTTCAGGCAGCGGATACCGGGGCCATAATGATCAGATCAGCAACTGGTATCCTGAACCAGCCGTGTACGACCGCAAAGGCTGGCACCCGATGCCTTTTCTTGAACAGGGTGGCGCCTATCACGAGTCGGCAGACTATCAGGTTCACATCGAAGTTCCGAACGGCTATATCGTGGCGACCGGCTGTCAGCCAGATTCCATATCCGGAAACGATATTGATGGTTACACCCATTACTTCTTCTCCATTCATCATGCAAATGCCTTTTCCTGGGTGGCTGACAAACGGCTGATGGAAAAAAAGGATACGGTTCACCTGGACGGTGGCAAACACATCGAACTCCATTTATTTTATTTAGCTCAGGATGATATCCTGATGCAAAAGCAACTCACACAGGCTAAACCGCTCATCCGGACGCTTTCCCGGCTGCTTACGGAATATCCTTATGGCAGCCTGAATATCATCGAAACCACCCGATCCCCGGAGCAAAGTTTTTCAGGCATGATTCAACTGGATGCCACGGCATTAAAATCTAACCCGGACGGCGCGCTGCGTAAAGCCCTGGTGGCTCAATGGTTCCAGGCCATCTGCTTATCCGATGAACGACAGCATCCCTGGTTATCAAAAGGATTTACACAATATTATACCCGTCGGTTGAATCCAATCTCTTCAGAAAAACAGAGTACCCGGACGGCGCTGAAAGACGACCGGCTCTGGCTAAGGGTGGCGGAAAAAGAAAGAACCACTCAACCCATCAGCACCGCTTCACCGGCCTTGAGTCAGGAGAATTATTTGCTAATTGCCGGAACAAAAGCGTCTCTATGGATTGAATCCCTCGAAGATACGCTGGGTGAAAAAAAATTCGATCAAATCATGCATGTTTACTTTGACCAGTGGAAATTCGGTCATCCTTACCCTGAGGACTTCAAACGCATTGTGGAAAAGGTTTCAGACAAAAATGTGGATAGCCTTTTTGAAAAAATACATAGAGACGAGCCCTTGCTTCCGCCATCGCCCAAAAAAATACTAAGGGCTGCTTTTCTTTTCTCTTCCGTGCAGAGCGACAAATACAATTATGTCAATTTAGCTCCTATGATCGGTTATAACCGATATGATCAATTTATGATCGGTGCGATGATCCATAATTTCAATCTGCCTGAAAATAACTTTCAATTTCTTTTCATACCCCTTTATGCCACCGGAAGCAAATCCCTGGAAGGGATTGGCCGTATCAGCTATTCCTGGCATCCGGGAAAAAGCATCCGTAAGATTACCCTCGGTCTCAACGGATCCCGCTTCTCCAGCAACTACGCGAAAGACAGCACGGGAACAATTTTGTATGAAGGATTTTCGAAACTGGTTCCTTATCTGCGTATTGATTTCCGGAAATATTCGCCCCGAAGCACTTTGGAAAAATGGATGGATTTTAAATCTTACCTGATCCATGAAAAGGGTTTTACAGACTACGCCGTTTCATCAAAAGACTCGCTGATTCATCCCAATGCAAGTTCAGGCAGTTTCCGGTACCTGAATCAATGGAGTATGAACCTTCGGGATGGTCGAACCTTATATCCCTACGATGCAAGACTGGAATTACAGCAAAGCGATTTGTTCTACCGTGTTAACCTCAGCGCCCATTATTTCTTTAATTATCCCTCAGGCGGAGGCATGACCATACGGTTCTTTGCCTCGAAATTTGGCGTGTGGAACGTCAACAGCCGCCAGGACCTATCCCGGTATGAACCAAAACTCCTGGGTGTAACCGGCAATGAGGATTATACTTATGACCAGTATTTCGTTGGACGATCTTCTTCCTATGCTCTGGAGAATACGTCTTTATCCAATGGCGGATTGCCGGCCCGGCAAATCATGATCCGCGATGGTGGATTGAAACTCCGCCTGGATCCCTATGGTTATATTCAGGGCCGGTCCGCAAACTGGGTAAGTGCATTGAATTTTTCCACCACCTTGCCGGCACAGTTATTTCCTGTTCCCGTTCCCATCCGTATCTTTTTTGACGTTGGCACCTATGCAGAAGCCTGGAAAACCAATGCGGAAACCAGCCGATTTCTATATACCGGCGGGATCCAGCTTTCCCTGCTTAAAAACCTGCTGAATATTTATGCGCCGCTGATTTACAGTAGCGACTTTCGGGATCTTATTAAAACAGAAGGATTTGGCAAACGCATTACCTTCAGTATAGATATTCAGAATCTGGACTCCAGAAGCAAGGAAGAAATGCTGCGTCATGAATTCAGGAACTAAAGGAAATATTAGCTTTTTGCAACAGGCAGAAATTGACCTGCAAAAATGGGATCAATGCGTTTCCGATTCAGCAAATGGTTTAATCTATGGCCACTCCTTTTATCTGAGCCGGATGGCCAAAAACTGGGCTGCACTGGTGCTGAATGATTACGAAGCTGTCATGCCCCTGACATGGAACCGCAAATATGGAATTCGCTATTTATATCAGCCTCCTTTTACTGCGCAGCTTGGTATTTTTTCCCGTTTCCCGCCAATTGATCATTCGCTGATCAATGCATTCGTTACTCAATGTGAAAAACATTTTCGGTTTTGCGAAATGCGGTTAAATTATGCCAACCTGTTGCCGGGCCTACCCATAAGGGCAAATTATGTCCTGGATCTGCAAAACAGCTACGAGCAGATCCGTAGAGGTTACCGGAAAGACCTGAACAGGAATTTAAAGAACAAGAAATTCGATACCCTGATTTATACCGGTTCGACAGATTACCAATCCGTAGTAGATTTGCATAAAAATCTTTACGGCAAACGATTCCCCCACGTTACAGAGATCGATTTCGCGCGATTTTCAGAACTTTGCAGATATCTGTTTCAAGAAGAACTGGCCATTCTTCGCGAGGTGAAAGACAGAAATTCGGGAGCATTATTAGCTGCAGGAATCTTTTTCGTAGAGGGAAAAAGGATTTACAATATCATGCCGGTAACGCTGCCCGACGGCCGGCACACGCAAGCCAATCCATTTTTACTTGATCAGTTGATCAGGGAGTATTCAGGGAAAAATATAATATTGGATTTAGAAGGTTCTGAGATATCCGGGATTGCGGAATTCTATCGAAAATTCGGAAGTTCATTAGAACCTTGTCCCTTCCTCAGATTCAATCACCTGCCATTCCCAATCCGGTTATTGAAATAGACGCAGATGCTAAGAAAAGCGCCGCGTACAGCGTATCTGTTGTTGCACATTGCCAATACGCATTTCTCACCCGCGCAATTCAAAACGGGTAATGCGGCTGCTCAAGCAGTTTCTCTGCCAGAATAATGTCAAGCGGTGTGGTTATCTTTATATTGTTCACTTCCCCTTCCACCAGATGTATGGGACGATGAAATGCCTCCACAACGGAGGCATCATCCGTAAATTCTTCCCTGTATTCAGCCTGGTATGCCGGCAAAATCAGATCACCTAAAAAGGTCTGAGGGGTCTGCATTAACTTAATACTGGTTCTTTTTATGGATTCAAACCCCGCGTCCATCAGTATCCGAACACTATCTTTGGAATCAATACAGGGAACTGCTGAGCCGAATTGCTGCGCTTCCTCAAAACAACGGTGGATAAGGGCCGGGCTGAGCAGGCATCGGACACCATCGTGTACAAAAACGATGGATCGTTCCCTTACATGGGCTAGTCCTTTTTGAACAGAATGGAACCGGGTTTCCCCTCCGGGAATGATTTCGATCCGGTGGGCAGATCCCGTGTCGTTGCCGATAGACCTGCCCATCTCCAAATATTCTGCAGGCAGAACGAGCAGGATCCGGATATCTTCGAAGGATTTTAGAAAGGTATTCAGGGTATACCAGAGAACGGGTCTGTTATGAATTAACAGAAATTGTTTTGGCAGAGAGCCTCCCATCCGCAATCCGTAACCGCCAGCAACTATCACAGCGTATTTTTTCATCCTCCGGCTATTATAAAATCTGGTAAACTGTATTCATTCCGGTGCCATTACTGCTTTCAGATACGCCATAAACTTCCCTGGCTGTTGAAAGCGAACGACATTGCCCGAAAGCGATTTTTATCACTTTCAGATTCGTCCGTTATCAAATCTTCAAATTAATATCCGCAGGCATTCCTTGAGCAGTTTTTGCTTGCTGATGGCCACTGTACCCACGGATTCACAAACCAGTCCGCCCGCCAGATTGGCGACCTCCGCCATGAGTTTGACATCTTTTGTGATGGCATATATCAGGGTAGCCACAGCGACTACGGTATCTCCGGCACCCGAAACATCAGCCACATTCCTTATATAAGAAGGTACAATATCTGAAGTTTGTGCACTTTTATAAAACACTCCTTTTTCAGACAAAGTAATAAGGGAAATCCGGTGTTTCAGTTGCTTCTGCAATTCATCGTGAATGGAGAGCAGAAATGGCTCATCTGCTTCATCCTGCAATAGATTCAGCGCTTCCCGCGCTTCCTTGAGATTGGGCTTGAATATGTCCACCTCTTTATATTGAAAAAAATGTTTCCTCTTGGGATCGACTGCCGTGATCACGGAAAATTTTTTACATAGGCGGATAACGGAACTGATCACATTTTCCGTAAGGACCCCTTTATTATAATCCTCAAATATGATGGCCTGTGGCGATTCGTCCCGGATGAATTTTTCAACCTGACCGATGAGCAATTGCTGTTCTTCCTCCAGCAAAGGCCGCACCGTCTCAGAGTCCAGCCGCAGCATCTGCTGGTTTCGGCTGATCACGCGCATTTTGTTTGTTGTGATCCGGGAAGCTGTTCTTAATAAATACGAGGTAGTGATCCGCTGCTCCTTCAGCAAATCCGATAAAATCGAACCGTCTTCATCTTCACCCAACAAGGAGAATATCGTTACCGGTGCTCCAAGTGAAGACAGGTTTAGCGCCACATTTGCAGCACCGCCTATCCGTTGTTCCTTCCGATCCACCGTTACAATAGGGACCGGCGCCTCCGGCGAAATTCTATCCACTTGTCCCCACCAGTAGGTATCCAGCATAACGTCTCCGATCACGCCGATCTTCGCCGAAGAAAATTTTTTAAAAAGCTGTTTAAAATCTGTTGTTGACATGTTATTGATCCGTCGTTTTCCGGTTACCAGACACAGCTATAAAATACAGGGGTATGCCCAAAAGGGTAATAATTAATCCGGGCCAGGTAAATTCGGGTTTATAAATAATCAGCAGTATGCAAAAACTAATACCCATTAAAATATACAGTGTCGGCAGCACCGGATATCCAAAAGCCCTGTACGGTCTCGGCAGATCGGGCTTCCTCTTTCTTAGTATGAATATTCCGGCAATGGTGAGGACATAAAAAATCACCACCACAAAAGAAATCATGTCCAGCAAATCCCCGTATTTACCGCTAAGACATAACACGGATGCGACGGCGAACTGCGCCCACAGGGACCACTGGGGAACAGCATTTTTATTGAGCGTGCCGGCATTTTTAAAGAACAATCCATCCCTGGCCATGCTGTAATAAACGCGTGCACCAGATAAAATCAGGCCATTATTACAACCAAAAGTGGCAATCATAATAAGTAAGGCAATAATAATAGTTCCTCCATGTCCAAAAATGACCCTGGCTGCAGCCACTGCAATCCGGTCCTTGTCCGCATGGGCGATCTCATTCAGGGGGAGTACTGAAATATACATCAGATTCGCCCCGATATAAATAATCGTTACAATAAGGGTACCCAGAAACAAGGAGGCGCCAATATTTTTTTGCGGGTTTTTGATTTCACCGGCAATGAAAGTCACATTATTCCAGGCATCGCTACTGAATACGGAACCCACCATGGCTGCTGCGATGCCTCCAAATAAAGCGGCTCCGCTGATGGGTGTGATGGTAAACCCACGGGATGGATTACAGACATCCCTAAGCGAAGTTTTGGTTGACGTCCACGCGTCAGTCCAATTGGTATGCCATACTTCTGGACGAAAGGCCAGCCATCCCGCCAGAATCAGTCCGAATAAAGCCAGCAGTTTCGTGGAGGTGAAAATATTCTGGATTCGCTTTCCTCCTTTGATTCCGCGTGTGTTGCTGTACGTTAGCAGTCCGATGATGCCAATGGAAGCGACCTGCGCGGCACTGATGCTGAAATAGGAGGGATTCCCGCAGGCGTTGATGCCGGTTTGCATACGGATCAGTTTATTGTCCTCACTAAGCGCCGGAATCAAATACGCCGCATACTTCGAAAAGGCAACCCCCACGGCCGCAATGGTGCCGGTTTGAATCACAGAAAAGAAACTCCATCCATATAAAAATCCGATCAATGGATTATACGCTTCCCTGAGGTAGATATATTGGCCGCCGGCCTTCGGGAACATGCCGCTCAGTTCTCCGTAACTCACCGCAGCAGTAATCGTCATAAAACCGGTAATCAGCCAAACCAGGACAAGCCATCCCGCACTTCCCACATTGCGTATTATGTCTGCACTGACGATAAAGATGCCGGAACCAATCATGGACCCGGCAACAATCATCGTGGCATCCATTAGCCCAAGGCTGGGTTTAAAAGAAGGGCTTTCTCCGGACATACATTGATTTAAACCGGAAGATAGTAAATCAGACGCAAAACCGGAATTCAGAACGTCTTTCTACTTTTTCCTGTACAATGCATTTAACCCGGTAATGAGATCGCCGGTAATATTGTAGGTGGTATCTCTTACATATATGAATGAGTTGGACTCATAAGAGATGATGTAATTATATCCCTTTTCTTTATTGTAATCTTTGAGATAGTCCTCGATCTTTTTGCGAATATCTGCTTTCAGATCCTCATTATGCTTAAGCAGGGATTCCTGAAGGGTTTGCTTTCTGATCTGGTACGCCTGCTGCATTTGAGCATATTCCTGCTGGGCCTGTTCACTTTCGGCCTGGGACATAGCATTTCCTTTTTTCTGCCATTCACTGATCTTTTTCTGATATCCTTTTTCCATTCCGCTCAATTCTGCATTCATTTCATTTTCCTTTCCCTTCACCTGGCCAAGTACATCTTTGAAATATTCATAATGAGCCTCGAGGGAATCCAGGTTGAAGTAGGCAATCCTGAACGGCTGGGTGGGCGATGCAACTGAACCAGGCGAAGCCACTTGTTTAGTCACCGGCTTATGGTAAACAGCATAAAATAATACCCCGGAAAGTAATAAGGCAAGAATACCCGGGACCATCGCCATGTTTCTCATAAAATGCAATTCAATTAAATGAAAGATCCGATTTCGATCAATGTACCCAACATAAAAGTAGGAAGCATTTCTGCTTCCTACTGCTTATGATTCCTTAAATTTTGGACTATTCTTCCTCGTCAAATTGCATCGCTTCACGGGAAGTTTGCAATAGCTCATATTCTTCCTTGCTGCCTACAATCATATTTTCGAACTCACGCAATCCGGTACCGGCCGGAATCGGATGGCCCGTGATGACGTTCTCCTTCAGGCCCATCATATCGTCGGTTTTGCCCATGATAGCGGCTGACGACAACACTTTTGTGGTTTCCTGGAAAGATGCAGCTGAAATCCAGCTTTGCGTCCCGAGCGAGGCCTTGGTAATACCCAGCAGCATCGGGGCCGAAGTGGCTGAATGGGCATCCCGGAATTCCGCAAGTTTTTTATCATTCCTGCGCAGGATGGAATTTTCTTCCCTTACTTCCCGGAGACTAACAATCTGTCCGGGTTTCAGTTTGGTAGACTCACCGGCGTCGGTAACTACTTTTTTATCAAAGATCCAATCGTTCTCATCGAGGAACTCAATCTTGTCCACGGTTTCATCTTCCAGGAAACGGGTATCTCCGGGATCAACGATATTCAGCTTACGCATCATCTGGCGTACGATCACTTCAATGTGTTTGTCATTGATCTTCACTCCCTGAAGACGATAAACTTCCTGAATCTCATTCACCACATATTCCTGAACAGCAAATGGTCCCTTGATGGAAAGGATATCTGCCGGCGCAATCTGGCCATCAGACAATTGGGCCCCGGCTTTGATAAAGTCACCATCCTGAGCCAGGATCTGACGGGTCAGGGGCACCAGGTATTTTTTAACGATACCGTCCTTAGCCTCCACGATGATCTCGCGATTACCCCGCTTGATGTTTCCGAAGGCAACTACACCGTCTATTTCAGAAACAACAGCCGGATTACCGGGATTTCTTGCTTCAAACAATTCGGTAACCCGCGGCAAACCTCCGGTAATATCCCTCAGCTTACCGAGAACACGGGGGATCTTCACAATCACCTGTCCGGCACGAACCTCGTCCGCTTCTTCCATGATGATGTGGCTGCCTACCGGAAGGTTGTATGATTTTATTTCCTTTCCGCCTTCCACAATGATGGACGGAATCTTGGTTTTGTCTTTTGTTTCAATAACTACTTTTTCGCGGTGGCCGGTTTGTTCATCCGCCTCTTCGCGGTAGGTGAACCCTTCCAGCACACTTTCAAACTTAAGTCTTCCGGTGATTTCAGAAATGACTACATTATTAAATGGATCCCAGGTACAGATCACTTCTCCTTTGACCACTTTCTGTCCGTCTTTCACGGTCAGGGTCGCACCATAAGGAACGTTGTTGGTGATCAGCAACCGGTCATTTTTCACATCCATGATCCTCACCTCACCGGTACGGCCAATAACCACCGGCACCTTGGTACCATCATTATTTTCCGCCAACACTGTTCTTAAACCGTCAAACTGAATAGTGCCATCAAATTTGGCCATCAGCGAAGATTCAACCGATGCCGAGCCCGCAACACCACCCACGTGGAAGGTACGCAGGGTAAGCTGTGTACCGGGTTCACCAATGGACTGGGCAGCGATGATGCCGACCGCGTCCCCCTTCTGGGCGGTATAACCGGTAGCGAGATTCTTTCCGTAACATTTTACACAAACACCCCTTTTGCTTTCGCAGGTAAGCACGGAACGGATCTCGATGGTTTCAATACCGGCTTCTTCAATTTTCCTTGCCACTTCTTCTGTAATCTCCACACCTCCTCTGGCAATGATCTGATCTGAAGACGGATCATAAACATCATGGAGGGAAACACGTCCGAGAATTCGATCGTATAAAGGCTCAACAATGTCTTCATTATCTTTCAGGGCCGTGGTAGCGATGCCGCGTAAGGTTCCGCAATCCTCATCCTTAATCACCACGTCCTGGGCCACATCTACCAAACGGCGGGTCAGGTAACCGGCGTCAGCCGTTTTCAAGGCAGTATCCGCAAGACCTTTACGGGCACCATGCGTGGAGATGAAATAATCCAACACGTTCAAACCTCCCTTGAAATTGGAAAGGATCGGGTTTTCAATGATTTCGCTTCCGGTGGATCCCGACTTTCTGGGTTTAGCCATCAGTCCGCGTATTCCTGCCAGCTGTTTGATCTGTTGTTTGGAACCACGCGCTCCTGAATCCAGCATCATATAAACCGAATTAAACCCCTGCTTATCGGAACTCAACTCGCGGATCAGGGTTTCCGTAATGCGGGTATCCACCCTGGACCAGATATCCACGATCTGATTATATCGTTCGTTATTAGTAATTAAACCGGTATTGTAGTTATCCCATACTTCGTCTACTTCAACTTTGGCATTCACCAGCAGTTGCTCTTTGCTATCGGGGATGATCAGGTCATTGATGCTGAATGACAAACCACCTCTGAAGGCCATTCTGAATCCCAGGGTCTTGATATCATCCAGGAATTTGGCTGTTTTGGGAACGGTTGTCCATTTAATGATATTCCCGATAATTTCCCGGAGAGACTTTTTGGTCAGCAGCTGGTTTACAAATCCAACTTCTGCCGGCGTGAACTGATTAAAAAGCACCCTGCCGGTGGTTGTTTCCAACAATTTCTTTTCCAGCTGATCCTGATCATTCCGCACATTCACTTTTACTTTAATAAAAGCATGAAGGTCCAGCTGGCCTTCATTGTACGCGATGATGACTTCCTCAGGACTGTAAAAAGCCTTTCCTTCTCCTTTTACCTTTACCTTTTCGGTAGATTTTCTTCCTTTTGTAATATAATAAAGTCCCAATACCATGTCCTGTGAGGGCAGGGTAATCGGCGTCCCGTTTTGTGGATTGAGAATATTATGACTGGACAACATCAGCAACTGGGCCTCCAGTACGGCTGCGCTACTCAGCGGAACGTGCACCGCCATCTGGTCACCATCAAAGTCGGCATTAAAGGCCGTACACACCAGTGGATGCAACTGGATTGCCTTGCCCTCGATCAATTTGGGCTGGAAGGCCTGAATGGATAAACGGTGAAGTGTCGGGGCCCGGTTCAACATAACCGGATGGCCTTTCAGAATATTTTCAAGGATGTCCCATACGATGGCTTCTTTACGATCTACCAGTTTACGGGCTGATTTCACTGTTTTTACAATACCCCTTTCAATCAGTTTACGAATGATAAACGGCTTGAAGAGCTCTGCGGCCATATCCTTTGGCAGCCCGCATTCATGGAGTTTTAATTCAGGTCCCACCACGATCACGGAACGACCGGAGTAGTCTACTCTTTTCCCGAGGAGGTTCTGACGGAACCGGCCCTGTTTCCCTTTGAGCACATCGCTGAGGGATTTCAAAGCGCGTCCGCCTTCTGCTTTTACGGCATTAGACTTACGGCTATTGTCGAAGAGCGAATCAATGGCTTCCTGCAGCATTCTTTTTTCGTTCCTCAGGATCACTTCGGGTGCTTTGATTTCCAGCAGGCGCTTCAACCGGTTATTCCGGATGATGACCCGGCGGTAGAGATCATTCAGATCTGAAGAGGCAAAACGGCCACCATCCAGCGGAACGAGCGGACGCAGTTCCGGAGGGATAACTGGAATGTATTGCATGACCATCCATTCAGGACGATTGGTGATGCGGGTGTTGGCATCGCGGAAAGCCTCTACCACACTCAGTCTTTTTAAAGCATCGGCCTTACGTTGCTGGGAAGTTTCGTGAGCAGCTGCATTGCGCAGGTCGAAAGAAAGCTGATCGAGGTCAATGCGCTGTAGCAGATCGTGAACAGCTTCTGCCCCCATCTTCGCAATGAACTTTGTCGGATCATCGTCTGTGAGGAACTGGTTATCCTTAGGAAGGGTATCCAGGATTTCCAGATATTCTTCCTCGGTTAACAGATCTCCGAGATTTTGATTTTTATCAGCGCGGATTCCGGGTTGGATCACTACATATCTTTCATAATACACGATACTCTCGAGCTTTTTTGAACTCATGCCCAAAAGATAGCCTGTCTTATTTGGAAGGCTTTTGAAATACCAGATATGAACCACCGGAACCACCAGTTTGATGTGGCCCATGCGTTCGCGTCGCACCTTCTTTTCCGTAACCTCTACACCGCAACGGTCACATACGATCCCTTTGTACCGGATCCTTTTATATTTTCCACAGGCGCATTCGTAGTCCTTGACAGGCCCGAAAATGCGTTCGCAGAACAGGCCATCCCTTTCCGGCTTGTACGTTCGGTAGTTTATCGTTTCAGGCTTTAAAACCTCTCCATAAGATCTTTCCAGGATGGAATCGGGAGAAGCAAGCCCGATGGTAATTTTGGAGAAAGTGGCTTTGGGACGATTTTCTTTTTTAATAGCCATATTAAAATATCAGGTTTTTAAAAATAAGTTACCACCAATGCATGAACCAAGGGCAAATCAGGGGATGCTCAACACCCGCAAGAATCTGCTAACTTGTTGAAATTAAATATTTTACAGCGAAATCGATTGTGAAAATGCCAGCATAAGGAGGGCAAAGGTACGGGGTTTGCATTAATTTACCAAGTAAGGTGCTATCCCCGGGGCTGAATTTAACCAGCCGTTTTGGTTCTATTTCCCGAGGCCGCATAATAACTGCAAATGGTCAACAGAGAGAATAATAAATACGGTGCAATATAACGTTCTTCATAAAAAGGATATAGAAGGAACCGAACAAAAACGATGGCGCAAACCGTATAAAACAGGTAATTCACCTCCTGCTTCCAACTAAATCCCCGGCCAAAACCGGAAAAGATAAAGAGAACAAGCAGGTACATAAAAAAAGACCCTGGTATTACGAAAAAGTATAAGGTGACGTCTTTCAGATACTGCCCCGGCGGCTCGGAAAAATCAGGGTCTCTAAACCAGAAGAAATGATGGGTAGCGGCCAGATTAACCAAAAGAGCCATTCCGGCCAGACTCAATGACATAAGGATAAATTCCTTTGTATTCAGTTTGTTTAAGAAACCGCCGACCGGCCATTTCCATAAGGCGAAAAGGAAAATCAATTCCGAAACGACATTATCAAGCCGCGTGCATATGGCTAGTAGAAACAGGCATACCCACAGAGTTTTATTTCTCCCGGAGTAAATCAGAAAAATTGCATTCAACAGGATGAGGCAGGACATGGCATCCGGCGTGGAAAGTCTTGCGAGCACAAGCGTTGGATAAATCATCATACAGACCATACAAACCAGAAAAGTTTAAGGAGGATCCAACCACCGTTTTGCGATCTGCCAAACGCTGAGCCCGATCAGAAAATAGCTGAAAAGGGAAGGAACACGGGTCGCGTGAATGTAAGAAAAGCCCAACTTGCGAAAGGCTAAAACCAATAATATGTAGAGAGGTTTGATCCTATACCTTTCGAATATCATCGCGGGGCACTTGTGATACGCGCTGCGTGATCCTGATATTCTCCTGCCGGGAGTTCCTTTTGAAGAACCTCCTTTGTTTTAACAACGACATTATCCGCGGATCCCTGTTCTTTCTCGATGACACAGGCAATATAAAAGGGCATATCCCCATTATGTCCCGGAAACTTCGATAAAACAAGGGTTGCCAGGAAAAGCGACACGATATAAAAGAGGAAAGCGTTCCTGGAAAACATACACCTTTGCATTACCGTGCTAACATTTTAAATTATCGTTCTCTGAAATTATTGATGGATAAGGGTTTCCTATAAATGATTTCTGACACACCCTCCATTGCGCGTGCGCACCTGACCGCTGGATGTTGCCGAGCGGATTAAGCAGACGCTGGAGCCGAGGTGAGGGGGCGGACGTGTTAAAATGGTATGGATTTTGTGCCCATTCGGGTCTGAAATCGTTATCTTCCATCATTCCCAGGGGGATTTTCCGGGGGATTTTTTTCCGGGGCTGGAGTTTCTTCCACCTGTTAACAAAAAGATATCTTAAAGAAGGCGGGCAGCCGGTACAAGACTGGGTTTGTTCTATATTTATTAAATAATAAGGCAGAGATAACCCAGAGATAAGCCAGTGATAAGCCAGTGATAAGCCAGATCTTTAAAGAACTGGCTTATCTCTTCCTTATCTTTGTTTTTTTGTTGTCTTATTATTATTTTATATAATATTAAATATAGGCTTCTTATCGAACAACCTCAGTTTAACGGGTGCTTTTGGAAATTTTTCCGCAGGAATGTGTGGGGCCGGGGTGGCGTCATCCTGAGTGGAACGCGCCTCGAATTTGAGGATTACCGGCTCATTTCGGGGTGATCCTGACCGTTGCAGTCATGGGTAATCAGGTCAGGATTAAAAATACGAAAAAAAATCATACTGCGGTAAGCTGCCATCAAGATCCATACCCAGCTTGATATTAAAACAGAAATCCCTTCCTTTCTCTATATCAATTACGGATGGCTTAGTTCATTAAGTGAAACGTGCTGGACAGCTACGGAGAATAAAATACTATGGATTATTTTTCACGAGGGCTACATTTCTTTCCAAAAACTTTTCCCGGATTATTTTTTGAACGGGAACGTTCCGGATTTTACTTTCCAGCCAGGAAATAATGTCCAGGTACACAAACGCCCTGGTCTCAAACCGGTTCATCTGATAGGTTTTCAGCCGCTCCAGTAAATTCCCGAATTCGGGTTCGAGTTCTTTCGGAGAAAGATTAAAAGATTTCCGCAGAAAACGGAAAATTTCTTCTTCCACGAGACTCAGGTTTTCCATCTTTGCCATAAACCGGTAAACTGTTTTGATCAGATATTCCAGCAGGTCGTAATTGCCCAGTTCATAGTGAGCGATCAGGTGAAGCAGCCGCGAATAACATTGCAGATCGGTGCGCAGGTCCATCTTCCAGTTGATGATCTTGTTCAGATACTTGATCGTGTTTTCATAGTCCCCACTGCCGAAATAAAGGGAAGCAAATTTGTAATAGAAAATGAGAATGCGGTGGCCGTCCAGGTAAATTTCATATTCTTTCAGTTTCCGTTCAATATAAGGAACCAGCGACAGGCCATCAGAAAAGGTCCCGTCAATAAAATGCATGTTGATCTTAGCAATATGCAGATACACGAAAGTCTGAATCCGGTTATTATCATTTTCCTGAACAAAATCACTATGAAAAAATTTTTCAAACAGGTTCAGGGTTTCCACGAATTTGGGGTAGTTGAGCAGGTCAAAATGGGCGCTCAGTAAATTGTGTATCCCTTTAATGTAAAGTGCAGTTTCTATACCGATCATCCGGGGTTCTTTATCGAAGAGGTCCACCCAGCGGCGTGTATAGCGGTAATAAGAAAGAAAATCCTGCCCGATAAAGGCATTCCAGCTATAACACTGATACAGGTATAAGTTTGAATAAAATGTTTGGGATCCGGGAGGTTGAACCGGAAGCTGCGATTCAAAAAATTCGCGGACCGCTTTTTCATCTTTTTCATTTCTGGCCACCCCATGCTGTATGTACCAGCTGTATAATTGCAGCGAGAGGCTGGATAAAATACCTGTAAGCGTCATCTGCTCATTCGCTGTCTTCATTTCTTCCGCCAGCCGGCCTGCCCGGTCCTGCATGCTGCGGGTAATGTGTAATGATTCAATTTTTTGTTCGAAGAAAAGTGCCTGAAGCACATAACTGATCTGGTGGAAGCTGCGCGCGTATTCCTTGATCCGGTCTAACACTTTCAGGCTTTGCAGGTATAATCCCTGATTATACAGGATCACGGCATAATCCAGTTGCTCGTGCAGCTGGATTTCCATGTTTATTTCGTGGCGGATCAGCCTCAGGCTGGATAAAATCTGTTTATATAAATGGGCCTTGCTGTTGGAAAGTTGCTGCTTACTGAGACCCTTGTTTTTTTTGAGCAACTGGACCTCATCATAAATCTCCATTTTGTCCAATGCATCGAACAATAGAGTGATTTTCAGGTTCTCTGCGGAGGAACTTCGCCCCACATAGAGCTTAAAATTGCGTTTCTCTGACTTTTTCAGAGATTTAACAAGTTGAAACAGGGTGTCTGATGATCGGTTGGGCATCGTAATTTGGACCAGCTAAAACCTTATCCACACTGGGTTTGAGCCCAGAAACCTCCTTTTCACACCTGTAATTGGAAGCTGAATTTGATTTTTCTGCCGGACTAAACAAAAATAACTTCGAATCCACTCATTCCCAAAATGATATGAAAACGGATAAAATCTTCATTTTTGATACTACCCTGCGCGACGGGGAACAGGTGCCTGGTTGTAAGCTGAATACCAAGGAAAAGCTTGAACTAGCCCTTGAGCTGGAGGATCTTGGGGTAGACGTGATCGAAGCCGGCTTCCCAATATCGAGCCCAGGTGATTTCCTTTCCGTGACGGAAATTTCCAAAATCATCAAGCGGGCCACGGTATGCGCGCTTAGCCGGGCAGTGGAAAAAGATATAGAGGTGGCCGCAGACGCACTTAAAAACGCGCGTTATCCCCGAATTCATACCGGTATCGGAACTTCAGATTATCATATTAAATCCAAGTTCAATTCCAACCGGGAAGAAATTATTGAAAGAGCCACCCGTGCAGTAAAAAAAGCTAAAAGTTTCGTTGATGACGTGGAGTTTTATGCAGAAGATGCCGGCCGTACCGAGAATGAATACCTGGCCCGGGTAATTGAAGCTGTGATCGCCGCCGGAGCCACCGTAGTGAACATCCCGGACACCACAGGGTATTGTCTTCCCGATCAATACGGGGAAAAAATCGCCTACCTCGTCAGTCACGTAAAAAATATTGAACAGGCAACCATTTCCTGTCATTGTCACAATGACCTCGGGCTGGCAACGGCTAATTCCATTGCGGGCATCATTGCCGGAGCACGTCAGATAGAATGCACCATCAACGGACTGGGTGAACGCGCCGGGAACACAGCCCTGGAAGAAGTGGTGATGATTATTAATCAGCATGCCCATCTCGGATTCAGCACCAATATTAAAACCCAAAGACTGAACCCTGTAAGCAGGCTGGTGGCAGACACCATGCGAATGCCCGTACAGCCGAACAAGGCCATCGTGGGTGCCAATGCATTTTCCCATTCTTCCGGCATCCACCAGGACGGCTTCCTGAAAGATGCCCTAACCTATGAGATCATTAATCCGGATGAAGTGGGTGCAGATGGTTCCAAGATCGTGCTTACCGCCAGAAGCGGCCGGAGCGCCCTCGCCCACCGTTTGCACAAGATCGGATACGATTTTACCCGGAATGAGATCGATGTGCTCTATACCGAATTTCTGCGTATGGCAGACACAAAAAAAGAAGTAGGGGAAGAAGATTTACACCAGCTTGCCCGGGTAAGCGCCTGAAGTTTCCGTCAGACCGGAATAGATCCGATACCATTAAAATAAAACGATGCCAAAATCATTATTCGAAAAGATCTGGGACACCCACATAGTAAAAACAATTACGGACGGCCCCGCCATCTTCTATATTGACAAGCACTTTATTCATGAGGTGACCAGCCCCCAGGCTTTCAAAGGCCTGGAACAACGCGGTCTCGGAGTATTCCGGCCAAAACAGGTCGTGGCAACAGCCGACCACAATGTACCAACACTCAACCAGCATCTCCCCATCAAGGAAGAGCTTTCCCGCGTTCAGGTGGACACCCTCCAGAGAAACTGCGCAAAATTCGGGATTGAACTGTATGGTTTGGGGCATCCGTATCAGGGTATTGTGCACGTGATCGGGCCTGAACTCGGCATTACCCAGCCGGGGATGACCATTGTTTGCGGAGATAGCCATACATCAACACACGGTGCTTTCGGAACCATCGCTTTCGGCATTGGCACCAGTGAAGTGGAGATGGTCCTCGCCACTCAATGCCTGATGCAGAACAAACCGAAACTGATGCGGATCAACGTAGAAGGTACCCTGAATAAAGGCGTTGTTTCCAAAGACATTATTCTCTATATCATTTCGAAAATCTCTGCCAGCGGCGCCACGGGTTTTGCGGTGGAATATGCCGGGTCCGCCATCCGCGCCTTATCCATGGAAGCCCGGATGACCATCTGTAATATGAGCATCGAAATGGGTGCCCGCTGCGGGATCATCGCACCGGATGAAATCACCTTTCAATATATACAAGGGAAAAAGTTTGCACCGCAGGGCGCGGATTGGGATAGCGCGTTAACCCACTGGAAAACCTTGTTCACGGATGCAGATGCAACGTTTGATCAGGAACTTGACATAGATGCGTCGGCCATAGAACCCATGATCACTTACGGAACCAATCCGGGCATGGGTATCGGGATATCGGGACACGTACCGGGTTTGCAGCAAATAGAAGAAAAGGAAAAACCGTCTTTTGAAAAATCTCTTCATTATATGGGTCTTGAACCCGGTTCGGAAATCAAAGGCAAAAAGGTTGACTATGTCTTCATCGGCAGCTGCACCAACAGCCGCATTGAGGATCTGAGACTGGTTGCTTCCTTTGTAAAAGGAAAACAAAAAGCCGCAGAAGTGCAGGTCTGGATTGTTCCCGGAAGCAAGCAGGTGGAGCAGCAGGCTAAGGCAGAAGGCATTGACAGGATATTTGCAGATGCCGGATTTCTGCTCCGCCAACCCGGATGTTCAGCCTGCCTGGGTATGAATGAAGATAAAATTCCTGCAGGCAAATACTGTATTTCCACCAGCAACCGGAATTTTGAAGGAAGACAAGGGCCCAGTGCCCGCACTTTTCTGGCGAGCCCGCTTACGGCAGCCGCGGCGGCCATTACAGGCAGGGTGAGCGATGTGAGAGAGCTAATGTGAATATGTGGAAATTTGCTTATGTGAAAATAAGTCGAAGTGAAAGGCCAAAATAAATAATAATCAAATTGATAAACTGTATTTCATTTACACATTATCACATTTACATATTTGCACATTAAAATGAAAGCCATCACTACTATAACCAGCACGGCAGTTCCGCTCGATGAAGAGAATGTGGATATGGACCAGATCATTCCGGCCAGATTTTTAAAAGCCACCAGCCGCGACGGATTTGGCAAAAATCTTTTCCGCGACTGGCGATACGAAAACGACAACGAATCGCTTCCCAGAAAAGATTTTGTGCTGAACGACCCAAAATTCCATGGAAGAATACTCGTTGCGGCAAAAAATTTCGGATGCGGCTCATCCCGCGAGCATGCTGCCTGGGCCCTCAAGGATTACGGCTTTGACGTGGTGATCAGCAGTTTTTTTGCAGACATCTTTAAGAACAATGCACTCAACAATTTTCTTCTGCCGGTTACCGTGAGTGAATCCTTCCTGAGTGAAATTTTTAAAGCCATTGAACTGGCTCCTTCCACTACCCTCACTGTTGACCTGGCATCGCAAACCATCACACTGAATAAAATCAAACAACCTGCCGCCACCGAAATATTCGATATCAATCATTATAAAAAAACCTGCCTGCTGAATGGTTACGACGATATTGATTACCTGCTCAGCATGAAAGACGAGATCGCTGCATTTGAAAACAAATCCAACATGCACGCAAGAACTATATGAAAAAAAACATTGTTGTTATTGAAGGGGACGGGATTGGTCCCGAAGTAACCCGGCAATCCGTGAAGGTGCTGAACGCCATCTCAGAATGCTTTCACCATGAATTTCATTATCGTTATCATCTGATGGGCGCAGTGGCGATTGACAAAACAGGCAATCCGCTCCCGGATGAAACGGTTGAAGCAGCTCTGCAAAGCGATGCCATTTTATTTGGTGCAATCGGCCACCCTAAATATGACAATGACCCGAGCGCCAAAGTGAGACCAGAACAGGGCTTGCTTAAACTCCGGAAATCATTGGGGCTATTTGCGAATATCCGGCCCATTACCACTTATCCTGCATTGCATCATCTGTCTCCGCTAAAACCCAAAAACACAGAGGGTGTCGATTTTATCATCTTCCGGGAACTCACCGGTGGGATTTATTTCGGCAAGAAAGAAACAAATGCAGAGCAGACCCGGTCATTTGACGACTGTACCTACACCCGCGAGGAAATCGAACGCATCGCTCATCTCGCGTTTAAAAAGGCACAGACGCGCAGGAAAAAACTCACACTGGTCGACAAAGCCAATGTACTTGAAACTTCCAGGCTCTGGCGGAAAGTGGTACAGGAAATAGCCAGTCAATACGCCGATGTGGCGGTTGATTTTTTGTTTGTTGACAATGCAGCCATGCAAATCATTCTGAATCCGAAACAATTTGACGTGATGCTTACCGAAAATATGTTTGGAGATATTCTCAGCGACGAAGCCAGCGTGATCAGCGGCTCGCTGGGATTACTTCCGTCTGCTTCCGTAGGTCATGGCAGTGCCCTTTTTGAACCGATCCATGGCTCCTACCCCCAGGCCGCCGGAAAAGACATCGCCAATCCCCTCGGATCCATTCTTTCCGCAGCCATGATGCTGGATCATTTTGGATTGTCCAAGGAGGCGGCTCTGATCCGGGAAGCGGTTGGCTGGACGCTGAATAATGGATTTGTTACAAAGGATATTGACCCGGTAAACTTTTATTTTACCTCCACCATCGGAGAGTTGATCAGCGATTACCTGGTAGGCAAGATATCCGGAACTGACCTCAATAAGGAAAATATTGAATTGAGGAAGTCAACGATCATTTAGTTCTTTGTTTTTTAATTCGCGGTTCGTATATTCGCTATTCAAAGCCACGCATGCTGAACAGCAGAATATATAATAAAGTCATTATCGCCCGGTTGGTGGTGGTCATTATTATTATTATTTCTGCACTTCATGGAGTGGGTTGATAGCGTAAGAAAATTTAAAAAATCATACACGACCCGCCTCCAAAAAGGCGGGTTTCTTTTTACCATTTTATGACAGAACTTAATAAATATTCCAGAACACTTACTCAGGATCAGACACAGCCGGGAGCCCAGGCTATGTATTATGCCATTGGCTTTGCAGAAACCGACTTTGATAAGGCACAGGTTGGCATCGCCAGCATGGGATGGGATGGTAATCCCTGCAACGTGCATTTGAACGATCTGGCGAAATCCGTAAAGGAAAGCATTAATAAAACAGATCTGCTGGGATTGATCTTTCATACCATCGGGGTAAGCGACGGCATCAGCATGGGCACCGATGGCATGCGGTATTCGCTGGTAAGCCGCGATATCATTGCTGATAGTATTGAAACCAACGCCGGCGCCCAATATTACGACGCCCTCGTCACCATTCCGGGATGTGATAAAAACATGCCCGGCTCCATCATGGCCATGGGTAGATTGAACCGTCCCGGTATTATGTTGTATGGCGGAACCATTGCACCCGGTCATTACAAAGGTCAGGACCTGAACATTGTATCCAGCTTTGAAGCACTGGGAAAAAAAATTGCCGGCACCCTGAGCGAAGCAGATTTCAAGGGCATCGTGCG
The DNA here is from genome assembly GCA_030706635.1 of Bacteroidota bacterium. Lineage (GTDB taxonomy): Bacteria > Bacteroidota > Bacteroidia > Chitinophagales > Chitinophagaceae > Puia. The sequence continues at coordinate 15,316 of JAUZOD010000019.1, read as the reverse complement.
GAACAGTTGTCCCGGGGCGGGCGCCTGCGGAGGCATGTATACCGCCAATACCATGGCGAGTGCCATTGAGGCGCTGGGTATGAGCCTGCCTTATTCATCATCAAATCCGGCGCTGAGTGAAGACAAACAAAAAGAATGCGAGGCCATCGGTGCCGCTATCAAATTATTACTGGAGAAAGACATCAAACCCAGAGACATCATGACCCGCAGGGCATTTGAGAATGCCATGACCGTAGTGATGGTGCTCGGCGGTTCCACCAATGCCGTATTGCATCTGATCGCGATGGCAAAAAGCGTGGATGTCCCGTTGACCCAGGATGATTTTCAAGCCGTCAGCAACCGGATTCCGGTGCTGGCTGATTTCAAGCCCAGCGGCAAATACCTGATGCAGGACCTCCATCAATTCGGGGGCGTTCCAGCCGTTATGAAATACCTGCTGAAAAATGGTCTGCTTCATGGTGACTGCCTTACCGTAACCGGCAAAACCATTGCTGAAAATCTCGCCGCAGCACCCGATCTCGATTTTGAAAAGCAAAAAGTAGTTATGCCTTTAGAAAAGCCCTTAAAGGCGACCGGGCACTTACAGATTTTATATGGTAACCTGGCCACGGGAGGAAGCGTGGCAAAAATCAGCGGTAAGGAAGGGGAGCGTTTTGAAGGCACCGCCAGGGTATTTGATGGAGAACATCATCTGATCCAGGGCATTCAAACAGGCAAAGTACACCCCGGCGATGTGGTTGTTATCCGGAATATTGGTCCGAAAGGTGCTCCGGGCATGCCTGAAATGCTGAAACCAACCGGAGCCATCATCGGAGCCGGCCTGGGGAAGAGTGTTGCCCTGATCACGGATGCCCGTTTCAGCGGAGGAACACATGGTTTTGTGGTGGGTCACATTACTCCTGAGGCCTATGAAGGCGGATTGATTGCTTTGGTGGAAGATGATGACATCATCGAAATTGACGCAACCAAAAACACCCTTACACTAAAAGTAAAGGATGAAGTGATTGCAGAAAGAAGGAAAAAATGGAAACAGCCTGTACTGAAAGCAACCAGGGGTGTACTTTTCAAATATGCCCGGAGTGTTAAGAATGCAGCGGAAGGTTGTGTTACGGATGAGGAGTGAGGCAAATGTGGCAATATGTAAATGTGCAAATTTGAAGATTTGAAAATGTATAGCCTGTTGGAATCCTTGTGGACGGAGCGTGTGCGGGGTTTGAACATGGAAATTAATTTTTTTACTGTAAAATAAATCAGGATGGAAGCGCTGACAATTAAAAAAGATAAGATGGCTCCGGCAAAAAAACAGGCCCGGAAATTATCGGGATCTGCGGCATTGCTCGAAATATTTCTGGAAGAAAAAGTGGATACCATTTTCGGCTATCCGGGCGGTGCCATTATGCCCATATATGATGCCTTGTACGATTATCAGGATAAACTAAAACACATCCTGGTGCGTCACGAGCAGGGCGCTACCCATGCTGCCCAGGGCTACGCACGGGTTTCCGGAAAAACGGGTGTTGTGTTTGCTACCAGCGGACCTGGCGCCACCAACCTGGTCACCGGACTTGCAGATGCGATGATCGACAGCACGCCGCTGGTCTGCATTACCGGCCAGGTATATGCACATTTGCTGGGTACGGATGCCTTTCAGGAAACTGATGTGATTAATATCACCACACCGGTAACCAAATGGAATTATCAGATCACCGATGCCACTGAAATTCCTTCGGTGCTGGCCAAAGCATTTTATCTGGCCTCCAGCGGGCGTCCCGGACCGGTATTGATTGACATCACAAAAAACGCACAGCTGCAGGTATTCGATTTTGAAGAATATGAGAAGTGTGAACACATCAGAAGCTACCGCCCAAAACCCATTGTCAGAAGAAAATACGTTGAGGACGCGGCAAAACTCATTAATGAAGCAAAAAAACCTTTCGTCATCTTTGGACAGGGTGTAATTCTCGGGCGTGCTGAAAAGGAATTTATCCAGTTCCTGGAAAAATCAGGAATTCCTGCTGCCTGGACGATCATGGGCATGAGCGCCATCCCGACCGATCATCCCCTGGCCGTTGGTATGCTCGGTATGCATGGAAATTATGGCCCTAACATGATGACTAATGAATGTGACGTATTGATTGCGATCGGTATGCGCTTCGATGATCGTGTTACGGGCAGACTGGATAAATACGCCAAACAGGCGAAAGTCGTCCACCTGGATATTGATCCGGCAGAAATAGATAAAAATGTAAAGTCAGCTGTTCCGGTATGGGGCGATTGCAAAGAGACCCTCCCGCTGCTTACCCAACTCATAGATAAAAGAACTCATACTGCCTGGCTGCAGAAATTCAAGGAGCTGCAAAAAGAGGAAAATGATCTCTGTATTTACCCTGAGCTTCATCCTTCCACAGACGTATTATCCATGGGCGAAGTGATCGATGCCCTGAATGAGCTAACGGGCGGGAATGCCATTCTCGTTACCGATGTGGGCCAACACCAAATGGTGGCCTGCCGTTATGCAAAATTCAATCAATCCAAAAGCAATATCACGTCCGGGGGGCTCGGCACCATGGGCTTTGCTCTACCCGCAGCCATCGGCGCCAAATTCGGTGCTCCTGAAAGAACGGTTGTTGCGATCATCGGAGATGGTGGATTTCAGATGACCCTGCAGGAGCTCGGCACCATCATGCAAACCGGGTTGGATGTAAAAATCATCATCCTGAATAATCAATTCCTCGGCATGGTGCGTCAGTGGCAGCAATTATTCAACGACAAAAGATATTCTTTTGTAAATATCCAAAGCCCGGATTTTGTAAAACTGGCGAATGCTTATGGCATCGAAGCACACAATACGTCAATCCGCGCCGATCTGAAACCGTCATTGGCCAATATGTTGCAGCACAAAGGAGCTTACCTCCTGGAAGTGATGGTGGGAAAGGAAAACAACGTTTTCCCGATGGTGCCCCAGGGTTGCAGTGTCAGCGAGATCAGGTTAAAATAAAGTATCCGGGAACAAGCGCGAATTAACAATACAGCTATACAAAAATGCATTTATGCTAAAACAAGAATTCACCATAACCGTTTATACGGAGAATCAGATCGGTTTGCTCAACCGCATCGCAATCATTTTTTCCAGGAGAAAGATCAATATTGAAAGCATGAACACTTCTCCATCCGAAATTGAAGGCATACACCGATTTACCATTGTGATCAACGAAATGGAAGAAGTGGTGAAGAAACTCTGCCGGCAGATTGAGAAACAGGTGGAAGTTTTAAAAGCTTACTACAACCAGAATGATGAGATCGTGTGGCAGGAGCTTGCGTTGTATAAGGTATCCACAGATGAGATTGTGGAAAAAGTAAAGGTGGAGCGGCTACTAAGAAAATATGGCGCCCGTGCAGTCGTGATCAGAAAGGACTATACCGTTTTTGAAACCACGGGCCACCGGGAAGAAACAGATGGATTACTTTCCGTTCTTGAACCTTACGGGCTGATTGAATTTGTGCGAAGCGCCCGTGTAGCCATCATTAATGAAAGTCGTGGTTTTCATGAAAAATTAAAGGAGTTCGAACAAACCGAACCTGGCGAAAACCTGATCGAGAATGAATACCTGGATAAAAAAGATGAAGTATTCAGCATGTAGTATTCTTCGGGTTTGTCTAACCAGATATCAAAACAAATTTATAAATCAATAACACAAACAGTATGGCAACATTAAATTTCGGCGGAGTAAATGAAACGGTAGTAACCCGTGAAGAATTTCCGCTTTCGAAAGCCCAGCAGGTATTAAAGGATGAAGTAATCGCGGTTATCGGATATGGGGTGCAGGGTCCCGGTCAGGCGTTGAACCAGAAAGATAACGGCATCAATGTAATCGTTGGTCAGCGTAAAAATTCTAAAACGTGGGATAAAGCCGTTCGTGACGGATTCGTTCCTGGTAAAACACTTTTTGAAATAGAGGAAGCGCTGGAGAAAGGCACGATTATCTGCTACCTGCTGAGTGATGCTGCGCAAATTGAATTGTGGCCAACGGTTAAAAAGCATCTTACCAAAGGGAAGGCTTTATATTTCTCCCATGGATTCGGGATTACATTCAAGGAGCAGACCGGAATTGTTCCCCCCGCCGACGTGGATGTTTTCCTGGTGGCGCCCAAGGGTTCGGGAACTTCTTTGAGAAGAATGTTCCTGCAGGGACGCGGACTGAACAGCAGCTATGCAATTTTCCAGGATGCAACCGGCAAAGCAAAAGACCGTGTTATTGCCCTGGGCATCGCCGTTGGAAGTGGATATCTATTTGAAACGAATTTTAAAAAAGAAGTTTACAGCGATCTGACCGGTGAGCGCGGAACGCTGATGGGCGCCATTCAGGGAATTTTCGCAGCCCAGTATCAGGTGCTTCGCGATAAGGGCCATACTCCTTCCGAAGCCTTCAACGAAACGGTGGAGGAACTTACGCAAAGCCTGATGCCCCTGGTTGCGGAAAACGGTATGGACTGGATGTACGCCAATTGTTCCACAACCGCTCAGCGCGGCGCCCTTGACTGGTGGAAAAAATTCCGGGATGCCACAGCACCTGTTTTTAAAGAGTTATATGAAAGCGTGGCCAGCGGAAAGGAATCCCAACGTTCTATTGACAGCAATAGCAAAACGGACTACCGGGAAAAACTGGAAGTTGAACTGAAAGAACTGCGCGACAGTGAGATGTGGCAGGCAGGTAAAACAGTGAGAAGCCTCCGTCCCGAAAATCAATCTTCACCCGCAGCAGCAAAATCAGACAAGAAGCTGACAGAAAAAGTATAATCATCATGGAAACAAAATCCCTGGCCCTGCCACAGCTGGATGTGGCAAAGGCAGCTGACAGGCTTAAAAAAGTGGTATTTCGTACGCCGCTTACGCTGAATCACAATCTGTCGCGCCGGTATCAGTGTAATGTTTATCTGAAGCGGGAAGACCTGCAGATTGTCCGGTCCTATAAGATCCGGGGCGCTTACAACATGATGAGCAGCCTCCCGGAAGAAAAACTCCGGAACGGAGTGGTATGTGCCAGCGCAGGAAATCATGCCCAGGGATTTGCCTATTCCTGTAAAAAGCTCAACCTGAAAGGTGTGGTTTTTATGCCGATCATCACGCCGAAACAAAAAGTGGATCAGACAAAAATGTTCGGAGAAACCTTTGTTGAAATTAAACTGATTGGTGATACATTTGATGATTGCGCCGTTGCAGCGAAGAAATTCACCGCGGATAATCAAATGACCTTTATCCCGCCCTTCGAAGATCTCCGGATCATTGAGGGGCAGGCGACGGTCGCCCTGGAGATCCTGGAGGAACTTTCCGAAATTGATTATCTCTTCGTTCCTGTCGGCGGCGGGGGTCTCGCATCCGGTGCCGGATCCTACTTTAAGACCTATTCGCCCAAAACAAAAATCATCGGCCTGGAACCGGAGGGAGCTCCGTCAATGTTCGAGGCTTTCAAGGCCGGACACCCGGTTACCCTGGAAAAGATAGACCGGTTTGTTGACGGCGCTGCCGTGAAAAGAACCGGGGATCTGACTTTTTCCATCTGCAGGGAGGTCCTGGACGATCTGGCGCTGGTTCCCGAAGGGCGGGTCTGCTCCACCATCCTTAAACTATATAACGAAGATGCCATCGTCGTGGAGCCCGCCGGCGCCCTATCTATTGCCGGACTGGAGGCCTTTGCAGATTCCATAAAAGGGAAAAATATAGTCTGCATCGTCAGCGGAAGTAATAATGATATTGACCGGATGCCTGAAATCAAGGAAAGATCCTTGCAGTTTGAGGGGCTTAAACATTATTTCCTGATTCAGTTTGCTCAAAGACCGGGGGCATTGAAAGAGTTCGTAAACAATGTGTTAGGTCCAAATGACGATATTACCCGGTTCGAATACATGCAAAAGACAAACAAAGAATCAGGGCCAGCCCTGGTGGGGATCGAGCTGCAAAGCAGGAGCGACTACGACGTATTGCTCAGCAACCTGAAAGGGCGGCAGATCGATTTCTCTGAAATCAATAAAAACGATACCCTGTACGGATACCTCATTTGAACATATCAGGTGTTGTAGTTGTTGATATTTATTTGATAAGATATCAGCGTTTTTTTATATTTTTAGACGAATCGCTGTCTTCCTTAGAAAAATCATTGAACCGACGATTGTTCGTTGATGCCATTCACTGCTTAATCGAAATTAATGGAAATCAATCAAGGATTATATCATCCTTCCTTTGAGCGGGATGCCTGTGGCATTGGGTTTGTGGCCAATATAAAGGGGAACAAATCCCATCAGATCATTTCAGATGCGCTGACCATCCTGGAGAACATGGAGCACCGGGGTGCCTGCGGATGCGAAACCAATACCGGAGATGGTGCCGGAATCATGATCCAAACCCCTCATGAATTCTTCTTTGACGAATGCATCCGCCTCGGTATTCACCTGCCCGCCTATGGCAAGTACGGAGTGGGTATGCTGTTTTTCCCCAGAGATATCATGCTAAGAGAAGAATGCCGTGATATTTTTAACCGCGCAGCAGAAAAACTGGGCCTCGAAGTGCTGGGTTATCGTAAGGTTCCGGTAAATCCTGACGGATTGGGCGCCACCGCATTATCCGTGGAACCTGAAATAGAACAGGTATTTATTGCCAGCCCCGATCATATCGGCGATCCGGAGGAATTTGAGCGTAAGCTGTTTATTCTAAGGAATTATTCCAGTCACACCATCACCAATACGGTTAAGAAAGACCCCATCGGTTTTTATGCTGCCTCTTTGAGCTATAAAACAGTCGTTTATAAAGGTCAGCTCACCAGTTTGCAGGTGAGAGACTATTTTCCCGACCTTAGAAATAACCGTGTGGTTTCGGCCTTCGGACTGATCCATTCCCGTTTTGCCACCAATACCTTTCCCAGCTGGAAACTGGCACAGCCCTTCCGGTATATCGCCCATAACGGAGAGATCAATACCGTGCAGGGAAATCTGAACTGGCTCAAGACCAGCGAAAAAGGATTTGAATCTCCCTATTTTACGAAAGAGGAGATGGACATGCTGCTTCCCATCATTACAGACGGACAGTCTGACTCTGCGTGTCTTGACAATATGATCGAATTGCTGCTGCTTTGTGGACGTCCGCTACCCCATGTGATGATGATGCTGATTCCCGAGGCCTGGGACGGCAACGACCAAATGGACCCCGTGAAGAAGGCATTCTATGAATTTCACGCTTCCCTGATGGAACCCTGGGACGGCCCGGCCTCAATCTCCTTTACCGATGGGAAAATAATTGGCGCCACGCTGGACAGAAACGGCCTTCGTCCTTCCCGTTACTGTGTAACAACAGATGACCGCGTGATCATGGCTTCAGAAACCGGTGTATTGCCGATTGAACAGAAGATGATCCGTGAAAAAGGAAGACTTCAGCCGGGTAAGATGTTTGTCGTAGATATGGAACAGGGACGCATCATCAGCGATGATGAGTTAAAACAAACGATCTGTTCTTCCAAGCCCTATGCAGAATGGTTGAACAAGTATAAAATACGCCTGGAGGAGCTGCCCGAACCCCGCGTATTGTTTACCGAACTGCACCACGACCAGATTTTTAAATATCAGAAAGCTTTTGGTTATTCGGTGGAGGATATTGAAAACATCATCACCCCGATGGCGCTTGACGCAAAGGAACCCATCGGGTCCATGGGGACTGATATTCCGCTGGCCGTATTGAGTGATGAACCTCAGCATCTCAGTAGCTATTTTAAACAATTATTCGCACAGGTAACCAATCCACCGATCGACCCCATCCGGGAAAGACTGGTGATGTCTCTGACCACTTTCGCCGGAAACAATGGCAATCTCCTGGTGGAAGATCCATTGGCTTGTCATAGTGTGGCTCTGAAACATCCGGTGCTTTCCAATCATGAACTGGAGAAGATCAGGAGTATTGATACCGGCGTATTCCAGGCTAAGACCTTGCAGACCTATTTCCGGGCTGACGGCAAACCAGGATCTTTGCAGGCTGGCGTGGAAAGGCTCTGCCGTTATGCGGTGGACGCGGTGCTGGATGGCTTTGAAGTGTTGGTTCTTTCCGACCGGGCCATTGATTCGGAACATGCACCCATCCCATCCCTGCTGGCTACAGCAGCCGTCCACCATCACCTTATCCGGAAAGGATACAGGGGACAGGTTGGCATTATCGTAGAAGCCGGAGATGTATGGGAAGTGCATCATTTCGCCTGCCTGATCGGGTTCGGGGCCACGGCCATTAATCCCTATCTCGCGTTTGCCACCATCCGCGATGCAAAAAATACAGGGAAATTGCAGTCCCCTCTCGACCCTGAGCAGCTCAAGAAAAATTATATTAAGGCTGTCAATGAGGGTCTGCTGAAAGTATTCTCCAAAATGGGCATCTCTACCCTGCAATCGTATCAGGGAGCCCAGATATTCGAAATCATAGGTCTGAATCATTCTGTTGTAGATAAATATTTTACCGGAGCCACCTCCCGGATTGAGGGTATGGGCCTGGACGAAATTGCCCGCGAAACCCTTAGCAAGCATTTATTTGCATTCAGCAGGAAAGATATTCCGATAGACCGTTTGCCCTCCGGCGGCGTGTATCAATGGAAAAGAAAAGGCGAATTTCATTTATTCAATCCGGGTACCGTTCATTATCTGCAATATTCCACGCATATGAACGACTATCCTTCATTTAAAAAATATTCCAGGCTGGTCAACGAACAAACGGAAAAAGCAGCCACCCTTCGGGGCATGTTGGCTTTTAAAAGAAACCGGCCTTCCATTCCATTGGATGAGGTGGAGCCGGAAGAAAATATTCTGAAACGTTTTGCCACCGGAGCGATGAGCTTCGGATCCATTTCCCATGAAGCGCATTCCACCCTCGCCATTGCCATGAACCGCATCGGCGCCAAAAGCAACACCGGGGAAGGCGGCGAAGATGAATTCCGTTTTGACAGACTTCCCAATGGTGATTCCATGCGTTCGGCGATCAAACAGGTGGCATCCGCCCGCTTCGGCGTTACCAGTTATTATCTCACCCAGGCCGACGAGCTGCAAATAAAAATGGCCCAGGGCGCGAAACCCGGGGAAGGCGGACAATTACCGGGTCATAAGGTAGATGACTGGATCGGAAAAGTGCGGCATTCCACACCGGGTGTGGGACTTATATCCCCTCCGCCCCACCATGATATTTATTCAATAGAGGATTTGGCGCAGTTGATCTTTGATCTGAAAAATGCCAACCGGAAAGCACGCATCAGTGTTAAACTGGTATCCAAAGCCGGTGTCGGAACCATTGCGGCGGGTGTCGCAAAAGCAAAGTCAGACGTAATCCTGATATCCGGACATGATGGGGGCACTGGCGCCTCGCCCATCAGTTCCATCCGTCACGCAGGATTGCCCTGGGAACTGGGCCTCGCAGAGTCTCAACAAACCCTGGTAAAAAATAAATTGCGCAGCCGCGTCGTATTGCAAACCGACGGGCAGTTGAAAACCGGTCGCGATATCGCTATTGCTACCCTGTTGGGAGCAGAGGAATGGGGCGTAGCCACGGCGGCGCTTGTAGTGGAAGGATGTATCATGATGCGGAAATGCCACACCAATACCTGCCCCGTAGGCGTAGCCACCCAAAATACAGAACTGAGAAAACGATTTACGGGAAACGCAGATCATGTGGTAACTCTTTTTAAATTCCTGACCCGCGAACTCCGGGAAATCATGGCCGAGCTTGGCTTCCGCACCATTAATGAAATGGTCGGTCAGGTGGAGTGCCTGGAAGTGAACGATCATACGAAACACTGGAAAGCTAAAAAACTCAATCTTTCCCCGATTCTATACAAAGAACCGGAGTCTGCAAATACCGGCATCTATAATATGGAAGAACAGGATCATGGATTGACCGAGGTGCTCGATTGGAAACTGCTGAGCGCGGCAAAACCGGCTATTGAATCGGGGCAGAAAGTTTTTGCCGCTTTCGATGTAAAAAATACGGACCGGACCATTGGCACCCTGCTTTCCAATGAGATTTCCAAATTGTTTAAAGGGAATGGGTTACCCCAGGATGGCATTCATTTCAAATTAACCGGAACGGCAGGACAAAGTTTTGGTGCATTCAATACACACGGTATTACCCTGGAACTGGAAGGAGACGCCAATGATTATTTTGGTAAAGGATTATCCGGAGCGCGGCTGATTGTGTATCCAGCTGCCGATGCGGGATTCGTACCGGAAGAAAATTTCATCATCGGCAACGTTGCTTTTTACGGTGCTACGTCTGGCGAAGCATTCATCCGCGGAAAAGCAGGAGAACGTTTTGCCGTCCGCAATTCCGGTGCAAACGCCGTGGTGGAAGGGATTGGGGATCATGGCTGCGAATACATGACAGGTGGACGGGTCGTGATCCTCGGTTCCACTGGAAGAAATTTTGCAGCCGGTATGAGTGGCGGGATTGCCTATGTATATGACGTGGATGGTAAATTTGCGTCCCTCTGCAATCCGGAAATGATTGACCTGGATCCTTTGGATCAGGAGGATGCTGTTGAAATGAAATCTATGATTGCGAAACATTACGACTATACATCGAGTCAGGTTGCCCGGTTTGTGCTGGATGATTTTGAAAACCAGCTGCGGAATTTTGTGAAAGTATTTCCGAAAGACTATAAGAAAGTATTACTGGAAAAGAAAGCCCGTGTGGGTATAAATTCATAATTGATCAATCAAAACCATAAAGTGAATATTGTCAATGGGTAAACTATCCGGATTTATGGAATATAAACGCGAGCTTCCGGGCAAGCGTCCTGTTCAGGAAAGAAAAAAAGACTACAAGGAATTTGTAAATCCATATAGTCCTGAACAGTTAAATCATCAGTCAGCGCGTTGCATGAACTGCGGAATTCCATTTTGCAGTCATGGTTGTCCACTGGGAAATGTGATACCGGAATTCAACGATGCGGTTTATCGCAGTTCCTGGCTGGAAGCTTATGAGATCCTCTCATCAACGAATAATTTTCCGGAGTTTACAGGCAGGATTTGTCCGGCTCCCTGTGAAAGCAGTTGCGTGCTGGGCATCAACCAACCCGCCATTACCATCGAAGAAATTGAAAAACATATAATTGAAATTGCCTTTGAGAAAGGCTTTGTAAAAGCAAAGCAGCCAAATGTAAGGACGGGTAAAAAAATTGCGGTGGTCGGTTCCGGACCAGCTGGGCTGGCTGCGGCCACACAGCTGAACAGTGCCGGACATTCGGTAACCGTTTTTGAGCGGGATGACGCGCCAGGTGGACTGCTTCGTTATGGTATACCCGATTTCAAACTCGAAAAATGGGTGATCGACCGGAGAATCGCCATTCTGGAACAGGAAGGAATTGTATTCCGCTGTAATGCCAATGTCGGCGTGGATGTAAGGATTAACGACCTGATGCGGGAGTACCATGCCATCGTTTTGTCGGGAGGATCTACCATACCGCGTGATCTGCCCATTCCCGGCAGGGACCTGAAGGGAGTCTATTTCGCAATGGATTTCTTAAAGCAGCAGAACAAGCGGGTAAGTGCAACCGAAGTTAAAGAAGAAGATATTTTTGCCACACATAAAAATGTAATCGTGATCGGCGGGGGCGACACCGGCAGTGATTGTGTTGGAACCTCGAACCGTCATGGCGCAAAATCCATCACGCAATTTGAATTGCTTCCCCAGCCGCCAAAGGAAAGGACGCCTTATATGCCCTGGCCAACCTATCCGATGATATTAAAAACATCTTCGTCGCATGAAGAGGGCGTTGAGCGCCATTGGGCAGTAGGCACCAAATCATTTACCGGGGATGACCAGGGCAATCTGAAGGCGCTGACGATCTGCACCCTGGAATGGAAACTGGCCGAGGACGGCCGCCCGGCCCGGTTTACTGAGGTACCGGGATCGGAAAAGACCCTTCCCTGTGAATTGGCATTACTGGCCATGGGCTTTGTGCATCCGCAACACGAAGGCATGCTGCAGGAACTTGGTGTTGATCTGGATGAGCGCGGAAATGTGAAGGCAACAGAAAAATCTTTTCAGACCAGTGTTGCAAAAATATTCAGCGCCGGAGACATGCGTCGCGGACAATCCCTGGTTGTCTGGGCCATCAGCGAAGGGCGGGAATGTGCGCGGAAGGTGGATGAATACCTGATGGGGATTTCCATGCTGGAAACAAAAGATCATTCCCTGATCGGAATAGCTTATTAGCTGGTAGTCAAAATGCTGCTCATCAGTGCTGGTCATCCGCTGGTGTAAATATCCTGCATTGTATTATTATTCCTGGGTCCGCCGAGACCTACTCGAAGAACTTGAAGAGCCCGAATCTGGAGGCCCTTCAGGGCGTTGATGGGATTAAAAGCACTCCACGTGAGGGTTCAATATCCGTGCAATCTTCAGGCTGCTTCAATAAATGTAAAAAGGATTTACCTTCAATATCAAAACGAAATATGAAACCGCTTTCCAGGCGAAAATTCCTATTGTCCGGATTGTCACTTATTCCCGTCCCTTTTCTTGCAACTTATATAAACCCATCTGTTTTAAAATTATCCTTCTCCACGCTGGGCTGCCCGGACTGGCGATTTGACGATATTCTGTCTTTTGCATCAGAACATGGTTATTCCGGTATTGAAGTCCGGGGCATTTTGCATGAAATGGATCTTACGAAAGTGCCCGAATTCAGTTCAGTGCAGCAAATTGCGGACACTTTAAAAAAGATGAAAGACAGGAACCTTGTATTTACCGATCTGGGGTCTTCCGCGTCCATGCATTTACCCGATGGTCCGGAAAGAATAAAAAATCTGGATGAGGGAAAAAGATTCATCGACCTGGCATCGAAATTAGAATGCCCCAATATCCGCGTATTTCCAAATCAGTTGCCCAAAGACCGGGACCGGCAACAAACCCTGGACCTGATTGCCAAAGGACTTAGGGAATTGGGTGATTATGCAAAAGGAACAAAGGTGCATGTATTACTTGAATCCCACGGAGAAGTGATATATAAAAAAGATCTGAAGAGCATTATGGATTCGGCCGGACATGAACATGTGGGCCTGGTCTGGGATATCTGCAACATGTGGTCTGTTACAAAAGAAACACCTGCCGAAGTGTATGATATGCTGCATCCCTATATACTGCATACCCATATCAAGGATCTGGAGATCACCGCAGAGGGTAAGGAAAAATATGTATTGCTGGGAAAAGGCGTTGCACCCATATTCACTGCAGTAGATATTCTATACAAGCACCACTATGCAGGTTATTATAGTTTTGAATGGGAGAAATTATGGCATCCTGAAATTGCTGCTCCCGAAATCGCGTTGGCGGATTACCCCCTGGCTATGAAGAAACATTTTAATCTCTGAGACCTCGCAATATAAAACAGCCCGAAAGAATCTGATCCGGAAGGGAGAATGGTTTACAATCCCTCAGGATATATTTGCGGTTAGCGAAGCGCTGTTTCCCGGCAAACCGGAGGCTTCGGCAGAACTTTACCAGTTATCTTAACCAACGATCAAACCAACCGAAGGCTTCCGCCTGCATCTTTGCATCAAATTTATGCGGACCCGGATAAAAAGAACCCCGGTAGTGATCCGCGGCATCCGCCTTTTTATACACTTCGTTTAAGATTTTGTCCGCCCGCTTCATCTCTGAAAGCGTAAATAATTCATCCTCTTCATTATTCAATACCAAACTAGGAAGAGGCGCACGTAATCCCAGTATCTCCGGCAAATCCAGTTCATTGGGCTGTAAGGGAACATAGGTCATCCAGGTATGGGTAAATGCTTTGTGGAGAAGAAAATCCGCCCAGGTTGTCATGAAACCTGCGCAAACGGCGCACCTGATCCGTGGGTCCAGGCCACCGGAAAATATTGTTCGCATGCCGCCACCTGACAAGCCTCCGCATCCAATCCGGTTTGCATCCACATCATCCCTGGCACACAAAACATCCAATGCTTTTTGGTCCTCAGCAAGGAATACGCCAGGCCAGGTAGTGCCGGCGCTAAATAATGATTTCGCCATGATATGTTCATGATCAGAAGCCCATTCATTATATGCCTTGATGTGGACCGGATTTTCAGGATCATGATCGTTTAATCCATGCCGCATAAATTCCGGCAAATCCTGCATCATTACTCTTCTGCTCGCGAAAGGAAATGCATCAGACACCAAAACCACATACCCACGTCTGGCCATTTCGTTGGCCCATGCAAAACCCTCATAAAACACCTTTTGATGTTCTTTCATCAGCGGATGCTGGTCAGCGGAGACTTTGGTAATTTTTCTTGTGCCAAAATATTTGTTCTCGCCATGATCGTGGAAAGCGAGAATACCTGGCAATCTTCCTTTCGCATTCAAAGGCTTTAATAAGATGCCATCTGTAGGTCTCCCATACGGCAATTGCCAATTCAGTTCTTCAATATGCAAACCATCATAATCATATTGCCTTATCACACTGACTTTTGGTGTTTGCCCGATATCCGGAATGGCTAAACGCTCAACCAAACGCTTTTTTGCAACCGCCCGCCATGACTCTAAATCCATCCATTCCTTTCTTCTGAAAGAAAGGGCTGGTAATTTATTTTCATTGAATGATTTAGCCCATTCACCATAAAGTCCGATTATATTAATTTCCATCCACGTTTACATTTTGTGAGTGGCCTTAATGCCTGATGTTGTAAGCCGATTGAAAATAATAAATAAAACAGATTGACGGCCGGGAATTCGTATTTGGGAAAAACCTGCTCCGTAACGGGCATAAAAAAAGCCCCGTCTGAAAAGACGAGGCTTCAATGAATATGGCAGCTACCTACTCTCCCGCATTTTGGTGCAGTACCATCGGCCATAAGGGGCTTAACTTCTCTGTTCGGTATGGGAAGAGGTGAACACCCTTGGAAAAACCACCATAAGAAATTAAAAAGTAATTTCTTACTTTAATAAATTAACATATTGGAAGTTGTAATACGAATACCATTTGAATTTAATATAATCTGCGGAAGCAAGCTTCCGGCAAAAAATAAAAAAATTAAAGCATACGGGCAATTAGTACTACTCGGCTTTACTGTTACCAGTTTTATACCTATAGCCTATCAACGTCATAGTCTCTGACGACCCTTAAAAGAAAACTCATCTTGTGGTAGGTTTCACGCTTAGATGCTTTCAGCGTTTATCCTGTCCGTACATAGCTACTCGGCACTGCACCTGGCGGCACAACCGATACACCAGCGGTACATACGCTCCGGTCCTCTCGTACTAAGAGCATGTCCTCGCAATTTACTAACGCCCACCACAGAT
>JAUZOD010000018.1 GCA_030706635.1 Bacteroidota bacterium | reverse complement strand
CTAATTTTGCCCTATTAATGAATTTAAAAATTAAAATAAAATGAGAAATATGATTAACTGGTTTGAAATTTATACTTCAGACTTTAACAGGGCAAAAAAGTTTTACACAGAGGTATTTAAATGTAAACTGACGGATCTGCCTATGAGTAGCGACAGGCATTCGCAAATGGAGTATGCTACATTTCCGGGTGATGAAAAGGGGTTTGGGGCGAGCGGCGCATTGGTTAAGATTGATCAGGTAAAACCCGGTAATGGCGGTATTCTGGTATATTTTGCTTCAGAAGAAATCAATACAGAATTAGGTCGCGTGGAAGCCGCCGGCGGCAAAATAATCCGTCCGAAACTTGATATAGGCGAGTTTGGTTTCATTGGGCTGATAGAAGACACGGAAGGGAATATGATTGGCTTGCATTCCATGAAGTGATTTTTTAATCCGGTAAAAATGCCAGGCTGAGTTGGTGATCATTTGTTTTATAGGTGGGTGTTATGTTTTTGGTCTGCGTCCCGTTTGTGAAAATATTTATAAAGAAGTCAACCCATAATGTAGATATGGAACACCTGATACAGGAATAGTTGTGTCAATTATATCATAACGAACAACCATTAAATCATGGAACAAAACAATGCCGGTAAAAAAACAGCCCTCCTGGTGATGGACGTTCAGGAGGCTACGATAAAAATGCTTCCGGACAATGCCGGTTTTGTCCAATCCGTAAACCGGGCCATACAAACAGCCAGATCCAATAATATTGCGGTGATCTACGTGGTGGTTGGATTCAGAAAGGGATATCCCGAGGTCAGTCCCAACAATAAATCCTTTTCCGTCATTCAGAAAGATCACAGCAGGTCGTTCGATACGGAGGAAGCGGCCCGGGTTCATGCCTCAGTTGCGCCACAACCCGGTGATATTATTATAACTAAAAAACGGGTAAGTGCATTTACCGGCAGCGACCTGGAAGTGGTGCTGAGGTCGCTGGGAATAACTCATCTTGTGCTGACCGGCATTGCCACCAGTGGCGTGGTGTTATCCACGCTTCGTGAAGCCGCGGATAAAGATTATGCCATCTCCGTTCTTTCCGACTGCTGTGCTGACCGGGATGAAGAGGTTCACCGCGTGCTGACATCCAAAGTTTTTACGCGACAGGCAGACGTAATGAGCGGAGATGAATGGGTTATTTCGCAGCCTGCTTAAACAATTGCTGGTTTACCTGAGGGATGCTCCTGCCATGATCCCGTTCTGATTGCCTGGGAGAGGCTATATTTGAATTGGCTGAACGAATTTTATAAAAAGCAGCTTAAAAGAGAACTATAACGGACAAAAACACCTGGGCCTTCGCTTTTGCAGGACAACCGAGCAAAAAGCAATTGAAGCCATGAAAAGAAAACGCATTCCGGGGAATAAGTTTTCTTACCATATTATTAATATTTTTGCGGCCGGATATATTCTCCGAGAGGGACAAAATAACTATTCAAAATCAGAAACCTTATTTTGAATGGAGAACAGCAGATTTAATTAAATAAAATCATGAATACTCAGTTTGTAAAACAGACAGGTGTAACAACGCTCCTTGTCACGGCATTATCACTGTTTGCGGCTGCGCAGCTGCAGGTACAACCGAAAGACAGAGGCCCTTTTAAGCCTACGGAAGAATCGCTGAAGCAATACAAATACCCGGAATGGTTTCGGGACGCCAAATTCGGGATCTGGGCGCACTGGGGACCACAGGCGGTACCACGCCATGGAGATTGGTATGCCAGACAAATGTATGAGGAGGGCAGTGACGATTATCGTTATCACCTGGCGCACTATGGTCATCCGTCGGAATTCGGATATAAGGACATCATTCCTTTGTGGAAAGCGCAAAGATGGGATCCGGAGAAATTAATGGCCCTGTATAAAAAAGCCGGCGCAAGATATTTCGTGAGCATGGGAACCCATCACGACGACTTCTTTCTCTGGAACTCCCGGATCCATCGCTGGAATTCCGTAAACTACGGACCGAAGAAAGATGTGGTGGGCATCTGGCAGAAGGCAGCCAAAGAACAGGGCCTGAAATTCGGCGTGTCTGAACATCTTGGCGCCAGTTTTACCTGGTTTCAATCCAGCCATGGCGCCGATACCATCGGACCGAAAAAGGGCGTGCCTTACGATGGCGCTAATCCCATGTACCAGGATCTTTATCATGCGAAAACGGAGCCCGGCGACAATGATTGGCTGAGCAATAACGAAGAATGGCACCGCGAATGGCTATTTAGCATCAAGGAACTGATCGACAATTATCATCCGGACCTCCTCTATTCTGACAGCGGCCTGCCCTTCGGGGAATATGGACGCAATATGATCGCGCATTTTTACAACCAGAATATGGCCGCGAACGGGGGAGATCTGGAAGCGGTATATACCTGCAAGCAGGCCTCTGAGGGTATGTGGGTGCAGGACCTGGAACGCGGTGTAAAAGACTCGGTCAGCCTGTTCCCCTGGCAGACGGATACATCCATCGGCGACTGGTTTTACCGTACCGGGCAGAAATACAAGACTGCAACCGAGATTATCCAGATGCTTGTGGATATTGTAAGCAAGAACGGAAACCTGCTGATCAATATCGTGCAAACGCCTGAAGGCGATCTGGAACCGGATGTGCTGAACATTGTGGAGGATATTGCATCCTGGAACGCAGTGAACGGAGATGGGATCTTTGGAACGCGTCCCTGGAAAATATACGGGGAAAAACCGCTGAGCACGCCCGTTGTTGCGAGCGACAATTTTAATGAAGACAAAGTAAAATACACGGCGCAGGACATCCGGTTCACCCAAAAAGGAGATACCGTGTATGCGTTTTGCCTGGGCGTTCCCGACGGCGATATCCGGATCGCCTCCCTGGGCAGGGATTCCAGAATCTCGGCTGGAACTATATCCTCGGTAAGAATGATGGGGAGCAATGCAAAACTGCATTGGAAACAAAAGGCCGGCGCCCTGATAATTAATAAGCCGTCGAAATTACCTGTGGCCTCCGTGCAGGTCATCGGATTCAAAATTGAATTTAAACATCCGGCCTCATAATATTTGAAGAGCAGTTCCTGAAGATCTGCAAATTCAGCAGCGGAAATACTCAATCCGTTGCTGTACATTGTCTCTTTGAATGATGATTGAACAATGAAAAAACTGGCGATACTCATTTTTTTGCCGTTCACCGTTTATCTTAATGCCCAGAACATTCCGATCAAATCAGGCTGGAAATTTAAAACGGGTGATGACCCCGCCTGGGCAGATCCTGCCCTGAACGACAGCCATTGGGCGCCAATAGCCATCGGCGAATATTGGGAACCGCAGGGATATGACCACTACGATGGCTTCGCCTGGTATCGTTTACGTATTGTGATCCCGTCTTCCATCAAAGGCAGCGCTTATTTTAGTCAAAGCCTGGTATTTGACCTGGGCAAAATTGATGATGGGGATGAATTTTACCTGAACGGGCATCTTGTTGGCAGAAATGGGGGCGCGAATAATGATATCAAAAAGACCGCGTTCAGCGAGCAGCGGACTTACCAGCTGCCTGCTAACGATAAGCGCATCCTGTGGGATCAGGAAAATGTTCTTGCGATCCGCGTATGGGACAAAGAATTGGAAGGAGGAATGTATGGTGGAAATTATGGGATCCGCGTAACTGCTTTGCCCGATTTTGTCAGGATACATACCAGCGACAGCGTTTCACGCTCGGGAGACGATAAAAAAATATTTAGAAAAATCACTCTGAAGTCTAAGGCAGGCGTATTCGACTTTGCCGGCACGCTTCGAATTACAGTGAGCGATCCGGTTTCAAAAACCATTGTGTTCACACAAAACCTGCCGGTGTCATTTGCCAAAGACAGGCCATTTGAATATTGCTGGCCAATACCGCCGGCAGAAAACACATCCTGGCTCTTCACATATGTGTTTGAAGAGCGGCGGAGCAAACAAATAATCACTGTAACGGAAAGAAGACCTTTTATTCCACGGGATAAAAAATTGGATAAGGTATGGACAGCCTCCCTTTTTGAAAAAGGTCGCCGGAAAATTTATCAGGGAAATGAACTTAACCATATTGCCATGCCCTGCGGAGGCATTGGTGCAGGACAGATTGAAATAACCGGAGATGGGATACTCTGCCCGACAGAGTCGATATTTAATCAGATTCAACCGCCAAATGCCGGCCTCGGGTTCTCTACCGGTGACCAATACCTGAATCCCCAGCCATCAGTCCCCAAAATAGAAAATGGATTTGCCGTGCGCATTAAAGAAAAAGGAAAGGCTGCTCAATGCTGGCGACTTGACCGGAAGGATTTTGACAGTCTCGGGTTTATCGGGGAATATCCCATAGCCACCCTGGATTACCGCAAGTCGGGGGCAGAACCGCCTGTTCATATCAGCGCCGAAGTTTTTTCGCCTTTTGTTCCATTAAGCCTTCGCAGTTCGGCCAATCCGGTAACCATACAAAGGTTTACGATAACCAACAGCAGCAATAAAACGGTTGAGGTAACCATTGCGGGTTGTCTGCAGAATGACCGTTTCTCGCAGATAGACGACCATGATCAAAATAAATTAATGCATGGGCCCGGACTTACCGGTATTCTGCTCGGAACGGACGAAGCAGCAAATAACAATCCTGCGGTAAGCACGGGCAAACTCGTCCCCAGAGGGAACGGCAGCCCTCAATATGGCGACCTGTGCCTGAGTGTTCTGGATGACAAGGCATATGCATCGGCAGATTGTCGTTCGGCAGAAGCGTGTTTCAATAACCTGAAGGAGGGAAAAATGAAGCGTTCCGGAGAACGCCGTATGGCTTCCATGAAAACCTGGGGAGGTGAAATCGGTTCCAACTTAATGCTGGCTCCCGGAGAAACGAAGACAATCACTTTTCTGGTCACCTGGTATTTTCCTGATTTTTATGAAAGCAATTTTGGCCGTACGGGATTTGCGGGTCATCTATATAATAACTGGTACAATAACGCCTTTGAAGTAGCCAGCTATATAGCGGCGCACTTTGACGAGCTCTACCGCGATACAAAATTGTTTCACGATACTTATTTTGACAATACCCTCCCTTACTGGCTGGCCAACCGGATCACGATGCCGCTCTCCACGCTGGCCTGCGGCAACATCGAAGTCTGGGAAAATGGCAGAATGTACGGTTATGAAGGAATTGGTTTTTGTCCCGGATCAACGGGACACGTGTACAATTTTGTGGTGCCCATTTCAAAGCTCTTTCCGGAACTGGAACGATCTGAACGGTTAATGCAGGATTTAAACGACAGCGTAGGGTTCAGCTCTTCAGGCCGCATCAATTTCCGGGGCCACGACGGAGCATCTCCCGATGCAGAAAATGCTTACGCGTCGGATGCTCAGTGTGGATACGTGCTGAAACTATACCGTGAACATTTGATGTCGCCGGACCGTCATTTTCTTGATTCCGTTTGGGATAAGGCAAAACGCGTCATCGGCTATCTGTTGTTCAGGGACGGTGGCGGGATCGGCCTCGAGCCAAATGGCGTACTCGAAGATCTTCAAACATTCTGGGATCCTATGTGGTATGGTCCCAATCCTTACAACAACAGCCTGTATCTGGCAGCATTGCGTGCCGCAGAAGAAATGGCGCGGATCGAAGGGGAGGAGAAGCTCGCGGACCGGTATCGTGCTATTTTTGAAAAGGGACAAACTTTTATGAGCACCAATATGTGGAACGGAGAATACTTTGTTCATCTCTATCCAAATGGCTTCAGCGGTACCGAAACGAACAGCGGATTTGCCTCACCGGCAGACCTGGAACAAAATGCAAAAGGGTTTACGGAAGCCTTTGACAAAGGAAAACCCAATTATTTTGCCAGCTCATCCTGTGATGCGCAGCAGCTCTTTGGACAGAACTGGGCCAATCAACTCGGGTTAGGATATATTCTTCCCGCGGAAAAATGCAGAACGGCGGCAGAGCACATTTTTCTTTACAACTGGACACCCGATATTTCAACCGTATATGATTTTGGCAAGCCGCTTAACAGGACACTGGCAGCACCTGGCGAAGGCGCGATGATCAACGGAAGCTGGCCTTTCGGGAAACCAGTGAATTTTGAAACTCCGGGTAAAATGCCTGACTTTGGTTTCGAAAAGTCATTTGAAAACACATGGGATAAATCAGATGTCTGGTGCGGTCTCGAATACGAGGCAGCATGTGATATGATTAACGAAGGTTTGCTGAGGGAAGGACTTACTATGGTTCGCGCGGTGAACGATCGTTATGATGGAATAAAACGTAATCCCTGGAATGAGATTGAGGGCTCGGATCATTATGCCCGCTCCATGCAATCCTGGAATATCCTGCTTTCGCTGAGTGGTTTCGAATACGATGGACCGGCAGGCAAAATGGGTTTTTCGCCCCGGCTTTCTCCCGGTCAGTTCAAATGTTTTTTTTCAGCGGCTGAAGGCTGGGGAAGCATCAGCCAGTCTGTGAAAAACAATCTCCAGCGGGAGATCATAGAGCTGAAGTGGGGACAATTGCGCCTGAATAAAATGGATTTTTCCCCGACGGGCATGTCTGCTATATCCGCTGTTGAAGTTAAGCTTGACGGGCAGCCTGTTCCGGCGAAGCAGACCCTGACCAATGGAAAAATAATTATCTCACTCTCTCAGGAACAAATCCTCAGGGCCGGACAACGCCTGGACGTCGCGTTCCGGTGACGGAAGCCATCGTTTATAGCGCAGCCTTAGACAAGTTCTAACGGCGCCGGCAGTGCCATTTGCGCTGATGCACGCTGACGTATTCCGTACATCTGAAGGTAAATTGGTTCATTGGCTAAACCTCCCTAGTTATCCGGTATCGCAAACTGCGAAGTGTGCTGAATGATTTGAATCGCAGTGGCAGACGACAAATATTTTTTTCTGGTCGCAGAAAAATCTCTTCTGGCAAAAGGGCGCTGAAGTAAACCTTGAGGTGAAAGATGATGCAGAAATAGCATTGCTTAAATGCATTTAATCGCAGGTTGCTGTTGAATTTTTAGATTTTATTAACAAGACTTTTTTTTATGTCTTGTTATTTTCGCTGGTCTAATTTGAGTAGCCAATATTTTATCAATGAATAATTAATATTTGTTTATACTATGTCAGCACAGTTTTGCTATCCCCGCCCGAACGACCTGCGAACCTGTATTTTTTCCCTGTTTTCCCTCTTTGTTTTTGTTATTGTTTTTACCTTATCACCCCGGGCCCAGCCGGGCAATGGTAAACGAAAATCTGTTTTTACAGCGCGACTGATGAATATCGAGGCTGCGGTGAAAGATCCCTTCCGGTATAATACGTCTCTGTATAACGGAAGCGGTCATGCGCAGATATACGAATTGCAGGCGCAGGCTCCGGACGGCTGGGTTACCCTGTTTCGCACAGACGGCAGCCAGGTGGCTGCGCTGAGGCTGGATTCCGGTAAAACCCAGATGATCACTATTGAGATTACAGCCCCTCCCGCAACGAAACCGGGTAAATACAGTATACCAGTCAGCGCGGTCAGCGGTGTAGACTCGCTCCGCCTTGAGCTGGAGGCCGTGGTGAAGGGCAACTACAGCCTCGAGCTCACGACCCCTTCGGGACGACTGAGCGATGAAGTTACCGAGGGCAACAGCAAACAAGTCCGGTTGACGCTAAAAAATTCGGGTACCCTTCCGCTGGACGGGCTGGACCTTTCGGCGCAGTCTCCTGCGCAATGGAGTGTAACATTTGAACCGTCAAAAATCGAAAGGCTTGATCCGGGACAGACGCTGGATGTTAATGCAACGATCAGCGTTCCCGACAAAACCATTGCAGGAGATTATGTCACAACCTTTACTGCCAGGGACAGCTACACGACGGCCAGCGCACTATTCCGCATGACGGTAAAAACATCCCTGCTTTCAGGATGGATAGGCATATTGGTCATTCTGCTTTCCCTGGGAATAGTATATTACCTGATTCGTAAATATGGAAGAAGATAATTGATCATGGAAAGCCCCATCATTGAACTGGACGGATTGACGAAAAACTATGGTTCTGTGAAGGCCGTCGACAATCTCTGTCTGAAGATTGGCAGGGGAGAAATATTCGGTTTACTGGGTCCTAACGGAGCAGGCAAAACCACTGCGATCTTGATGATACTGGGGCTGTCAGAACCTGCTGCCGGCATTGCCCGGGTGTGCGGCGTCAACGCCAGCAGCGACCCCATTGCCGTGAAGCGGAAAGTAGGGTATATGCCGGACAGCGTGGGTTTTTATGATGATATGACGGCGCTTGAAAACCTGATGTATATAGGAAGGCTCAACGGAATCGCCGAGCACGAAATAGAATCGCGGGCTCGGAAAACGATGGAAATAGTAGGTCTTTCCGAAGAGATGCATAAAAAAACTTCAGCCTGCTCCCGTGGTATGAAACAGCGTCTGGGCTTTGCCGATGTACTGATCAGGGAGCCGGAAGTCATTATCCTTGATGAACCCACACTCGGTATTGATCCCAGTGGCGTAAAAGAATTTCTCTCTCTTATCCGCCGGCTCAGCCGCCAGCAGGGACTTACGGTGCTATTATCGTCTCATCACCTCCACCAGGTGCAGCAGGTTTGCGACCGCGTAGGCATTTTTGTCGATGGCAGACTGCTGGTGGAAGGAGATATCGGCACGCTTTCCCGTAATTTATTCGGAGAAGAATCGTATGTCGTGCAGATTACGATCAGGGATCCCCTCTCGGCCTTCGAGGAGCATGCCGAAGAACTTAGAAAGCTGGACGGGATCAGAAATATCGCCGTCGGAGAAAATACCGTTGAGCTGTCGTGCCGGGAAGATGTCACGCCGGATATCGTACGCTTTTTCGTACAAAAAGGACTAAATATAACGGGTGTGCACAAAAAGGAATTCGGGCTGGATGAGATTTATCACCGTTATTTTGAGAACAATCAAAAGAAGCATATTTCCCATGGAAAGTCCACTGGCTTATTTCAAAGATTTTTTTTCAAACGGAATAACGCATAGCAGACGGATACAGCAGAAGACTGAATCGCCGTTTTGGGTGATGGTGCGCAAAGAAACCGGAGATCATATCCGCAGCTGGCGCTTTATTGTTATGCTGATACTGATTGTGCTTACTTTCCTGAGTTCATTATATGTGTCTCTGAGCAATATCAGTAAGGCGGTAGCTAACATAAAAGATCCGGACCGGATTTTTATATACCTGAAATTACTTACTACGTCGGACGGAACGATGCCGACCTTCCATATTTTTATCGGTTTTCTGGGACCGTTGCTTGGTATTGCCCTTGGTTTTGATGCGGTGAATGCAGAACAGAACAATGGCACATTGATCCGCCTGATGGCGCAACCTGTTTACCGCGACAACCTGTTACTGGCAAAGTTTTGTGGTGCGCTCACGCTGGTAAGCGTCTTATTTCTCTGTCTGGCCTTATTGATGTTGGGAGGGGGAATGATCCTTACGGGCATTCTGCCGGAGCCGGTGGAACTGTTCCGCATAACTGGATTTATTGTGCTGAGCATTTTGTATGTCAGCTTCTGGCTAAGCCTTTCCATTTTATTATCGGTCAGGTTCAGGAATTCGGCCACTTCTGCGCTCACAGCCATCGGGATATGGCTGTTTTTTACGGTATTCTACCGGATCATTGTAAATCTGGTGATCAGCGCCATGCTTCCCTCGCCGGATTATCTTCAGCCTGGAGACCTGGCATGGTATAATGATCTTTTTCAGTCTCTGCGCAGGCTTGCCCCGGGCCAGTTATATACAGATGCCGCAACCACCATGCTGATGCCATCTGTAAGAAGCCTCGGCCCGTTAACTATGGAACAAATGGCTGGTGCCGTCCCGTCTCCTTTGCCGTTCAAAGAAAGCCTCATGATTGTATGGCCGCAGGTCACAGGTCTGCTGGCGGCAACCATGGTTTGCTTTGCCCTGACCTACTATCTTTTCATGCGCAGGGAAATCAGGACATAATCCACACCGATGGTCGCCAAGCCGGTTTCCAACACGTTACGGCCGTAAGATTTGATTCCCCCTTCCGTAAGGAATTGTTTTGAGAATATTTCCGTCCAGTTGCCTGCAGGCGGTTGTGCTCTGAGATTATTCGATAACAGAAAAAGTAAAAAAAAGCCCGGGGTGCCGGGCAAATGCTTTAAACCGGCGAAATGTTTAACTGCTCAAAATTTAAAATTCTTATAGCCATCTGCGTATGCATTTTATATTCAGTATAGACATCGCCAAACTGACGCGTCAGATAGTGTTCTTCCCGCCTGATCACGTATTGCTGTATGATAAAAAAAAGCAATGGCAGGAGAATTACGTTCCACCAGCTGCCGGTAATACAGGTGAGACCTGTGTATACCAGAACAAGCCCCTGAGGACTAACCGGCGATTCTTCAAAGCACTCCGGTTGACGCTATCCTGTTGAGCGGTAGTTCGTATCCTGACATTTAGGTAAATCCCTCTTGTAATTCACTTGCTGATCAGAAATTTTTCATAAGCAGTTTCGCCCTCAATGCGCACTGCTTTTCCTTTTTTGATCTAGCTTCTTTCAGGTGACCCGCCAATTAAATAGCGACAAATTGGAATTATTCTCTATTTTTAGTTTATAAACGCCCTGTGTTTGCCCGGTGTTTTGATACAAAAAGTGAAAGGAGGGCGAATACCCTGATATCATAAATCCCTAAATGCGGCTATTTCAATATGGACGGTTACAGCTCCTCGAAACAGATTCAATACTGGTATGAATCGTTCCATGTCCATTTCATCAATATCGGCCTGAAGTCAGGTTGCCGGAAGGAAGAAATCAACGATATCATCAGCCAATTCTTCCTGGATCTCCTGGAAAAAAATATAGATTTCCGCACCATCCATAATCCGAAAGCTTATTTATCTACCGCATTTAGAAGAAAATTGATCGACCATTACCGGAGCATAGCGAAAAACCCGGTCGTTGACAACGGCGTGATGTCCGAGGAATACGCGGAACCTTCCTTACAGGATGCCCTTGAGCAGGTGCAGACAGACGCCAGGCTGATTACCCGGATAAAAAGCGCCTATAAAAAGCTTCCTAACCGCTGCCGGAAAGTCATCTACCTTAAATTCTACGAAGGGCTCACCACAGACCAGATTGCCCGCAAAACAGGCCTGAGCAAAAGAACTGTCTATAATAATCTGTTTGAGGGCATCAAATTGCTCCGTTCCGAACTCAACCGGGACCCGACCGGAATCCGGTTTGCCACCTTGCTCCTCCTCTTGCCTCTGGTGACTGCCGAAACTATCTTCTGAAATTTCTCCAAAAGGTTGGTAAATCTTCCGGGCGGTCCCGTCTATAGGAACAAATACCGATTATGCGGAACGTGCTACAGGTCGAAGAACTCGTTATCGATGATTCGTTCAGAAACTACTGTTTCCAGAAAAACGAAGACGACATGGAGTATTGGGAAGAATACATTAATACCCATCCGGCTGAAGCAGGAAAAATTGACGAGGCTAAAAAGATCCTCTTCGGACTTCATGCCATGTTGCAGCAGGAATACGGACCGAAAGGAAAAACCGGAAAAAACCACCCGCAAACACCCGCCACCCTGCATGACAAGCACCTGGTAAAAAAGATGATTGTAGCCATCGTTTCGGTGGCCGCGGTGTTCGGCGCCATCTTTTTCCTGCGGGTCTTTACTGATACAGCCGTTCCTCTGAAAAAACCGGAAACCGCTGTGGCGATCAACAGCCGGAATCCAAACACAATTACCTATAGCACGGCAAAGGGGGAGAAGAAAACCATCATTCTTCCCGACAGCAGTAAACTTCACCTGAACTCATTTACAACTCTTGTTATTGATCAAGATTTCGGCCGGAGTAACCGGAACGTCTATTTGAGCGGAGAGGCCCTGTTTGATGTTGCTTATCATTCATCCCTGCCTTTTATCGTGCAGGTGAATAAATACGCCGTCAAAGTGCTGGGTACTGTGTTTAATGTGAGATCATATCCCGGAGATAAGTTCAGCGAAACATCTCTGATCAAAGGGAAAGTGCTGATCAGCCTGGAAAATAATTCACACAAAACCATATTAAGGCCCAATCAGAAGGCGGTTATTGACAACGGCGCAGATTCTATTTTGGCTAACGCGAATGCCCCAGTTCCTTATCATAAGGCCATAGCCGTACTGCCACTTTCTTATAGCCCTACCGATAGCATTGTCATAGAAACAGCCTGGTCCCGGAACCGGTTAGAGATCATCAATGAAAGTTTTTCCGAAATGAAAGATAAACTGGAAAGATGGTATGACGTGAAGATCGGCTTTAAAGATGCGGACGTGGCCCGGTATACTTTTACGGCCATGTTTGAAAAGGAAAATATAGAAGAAGCCCTGAAGGCACTGCAATATTCCTATCACTTTAATTATTCAATACATGGAAAGGAAATTATGATCTCAAAATAAAAAGGGAGAAACGGATTGCGGCCGTTTCCCCCGTTAAAAACCGTAACAGGCAATGGCAATTGCCTGCACTTATTTCTAACAATAAAAATCAAAGGCAAGGTATGAAAAATTGTGCACTATTGATCAGCCCGACGGCAAGGGAAAGCTGGCTGAAAAAACTTTTGTTTATGAATCTGACGGCTGCTTTTATTTTAATAGCTGCTTTACAGGTTTCCGGTAAAACGTATTCGCAGGAAAGGATCAGTGTGGATTTCAATCACACAGCCTTATCCAGGGCACTGAAAACCGTGGAACAGAAAAGCGGGTACCATTTTGTATTCAGCAACCAGGTGCTTTCCGATAAAATGAAAGTCACCCTGAAAGCAAACAATATTCTTGTGGAAGACCTTCTTCCGGAATTGCTCGCAAACACCGGCTTGATCTTTAAGCTCATGCCCGATAAGCTGGTGGCGATAAGAAATGCCGATGAATCGTATTCCGGAATCGTTGTTAAAGGCAGGGTTACCGACGGCGATGGGAATCCATTGGCCAATGTAAGCGTCTCCACGGACGGAGGAATGGGCACCGCCACCAATGAACTGGGCGAATACAGCCTATCTGCAGAGGAGAACGGCAACCTTACCTTCAGCTCCGTAGGCTATACTGCGCAAACAGTTAAAGTGGACAAACGCACAGTAGTCAATGTTATACTGGCTGAAAGCTCCGATAAATTATCAGGCGTGGTGGTAGTGGGTTATGGAACGCAGAAAAAGATCAACCTCACCGGTTCCGTGGCCACGGTCAAGGGCAGTGTATTAACAAAAAGACCCGTTACCAACGCCGCCGTCATGCTGGAAGGGATGCTGCCGGGTGTGCAGGTGATACAAACAACCGGGCAGCCGGGGCAGGGGAACGTCAGCATTCAGGTCAGGGGGTTCGGAACGTATAGCGGGGCCGGGGCCGGTCCGCTGATCCTGGTGGACGGAGTTCCGGGCGACATGGAAAATTTAAATCCCAGTACAATTGAATCCGTCTCTGTGCTCAAAGATGCCGCTTCGGCCTCCATCTACGGGTCAAGAGGTGCAAATGGGGTTATACTGGTAACGACCAAAAGCGGGGCAAACAGCGATGGAAAAATCAAGGTAGAATACGATTATAACTATGGCATCCATACCCCGACCAAATTGCTGGACAGGGTGACCAGTTCTCCCGATTATATGAGGGCCTGGAATACCAATATAATAAACAGCAATTATGGTGTACCCATACCAAGCCAGCAATATACGGATGCGCAAATTGCGTCCTATACAAATCCATCGGATAAGATCCTGTATCCCAGTTTTGACTGGCAGCATTTTATCATCAGGGCCGCCCCCACCCAGATTCACAACCTGAGCATCAGCGGCGGCCAGCAGACCCATTACAATCTTTCCCTCGGATACACCGGTGAGAACGGTACGATGGATGCCTTTAATTACAAGAGATACAACGGGCAGCTGAATATCGTTTCCAACGTAAGCAAAAAGTTTAAGGTCGGTACCGACATCGGACTGAAAAGCGGAACAACCATCGCCGATGCAAACGGTCAACAGAACTACATGATCACGGTGCTGTCTATGGCACCCACGGTGCTTCCTACATTACCCGGGCATCCCGAGCTCTATTCCTGGAGGGCGTTCCCCTTTGAAGCCAATAACTGGAATCCCTACGAACAACTTAGGGAGCATGGAACAACCACAAAAGATTATGCTTTAACTTCTCAGATCTGGACGGATCTGGAAATTATCAAAGGGCTGCACTGGTATGCGAAAGCCGCCGCCAACTATACAACGTCGCAGTATACTTTTTTCGCCGGCAACACCGGCTACGAGCGTTTATACTCCGATCCGTCCGTGCTGGGATATCAATATGCCCCGACTTCATTGACAAAAACCAATACGCAGGATATTTATACGAATGTATACAGCTATCTGAATTATGAGAAAAAGCTCGGGCAGCATAACCTGAATCTAATGGTCGGCTATAGCAATGAGGAAGACAACAATAACGTCATCGGTGCGTACCGGGATAATTATGCATCGCCCTCCACTCCGGAGATCGATGCCGGTTCGGTGGATAATTCCCTGACGAATAGCGGCAGCAGCTCCGCCTGGGCGATAGCGTCCGGTTTTGCCAGGCTATCCTACAACTTTAAACAAAAATATCTCTTTGAAACAAACGTGAGATATGATGGCACTTCAAGATTATCACCATCTACGCGGTGGGGCACCTTTCCGTCTGTATCCGCAGGATGGCGGTTCAGCGAGGAATCGTTTATGCAGTCCTCAAAATCGTGGTTGTCGGATGCCAAATTGAGGGCGTCCTGGGGAAAGCTTGGCAATCAGAATATCGGTCTTTACCCTTACCAGGCGCTGCTGAGCTTAACGGGAGCCTATCCTTTCGATAACACAACCCTGTCCCCGGGTGTTGCGCAAACCGGTTTGAATAACGCATTCATAACCTGGGAAAAAACAGCCTCCACCGATATCGGGCTGGACATCACGCTGTTTAATAAATTTTCCTTCACGCTGGATGCATACAAAAAGCTCACGAGCGATATTTTAAGAAGTGCACAGGTTACCGGCGTTGTCGGCTTATCGGAGCCAACTATCAACGATGGCACCATGCAGAACACCGGCATCGACTTCGATATTTCATACAGCGACAGAGTGAAGGCCGGTTTTTTCAAAGACCTGAATCTCGGCGCCGGCTTCATTTTAAGCGCATATAAAAACAAGCTGGTTAAATTCGGAGTTTCCCAGGATAATGAAAACAGCATTGACCAGGAAGGTCTGCCCTGGAATTCTTTTTATTTGCTGCAGGCGACAGGGATCTTTCAGTCGGCGGCAGAAGTAGCCGCCTCGCCAAAACAATTCGGAGAGAACACGCAACCTGGAATGCTGAAATACAAAGATGTAAACCAGGATGGGATCATTGACGATAACGACCGGGTGGCGATGTCAAAAGGCGTGTTCCCCGCATTCTCATACAGCTTTCATTTTAATGCTTCCTGGAAAGGCTTTGACCTGTTTGGATTTTTCCAGGGCGTAGCCGGTTCAAAAGAACTGGTGACCGGCTGGGGTTTACAGCCATTTACACAGGGCGCTCCGCCAACGAAGGAACAATATGCAAATGCCTGGACGCCCGAAAATCATTCGGCCACCACGGTTGAACTCGGCGACCCGCTTTCTTACAACCATCCGTCGACTTATTTTTTAAAGAACAACTCTTACTGGAGACTAAAAACCCTCCAGATCGGATACAACCTGCCTAACCGATGGATCAGCAAATCCGGTATAAGCGGATTGCGATTTTATTTCGCCGGAGATAATTTGTTTACAATTACCAGATACCCGGGACTTGATCCTGAAAATACCGGAAGCGGCAGGTATGTCGCCTATCCCCAGAATAAAGTGGTTTCCTTTGGTTGTAACGTTACCTTTTAAACTCAGCATCATGAACAAAATATTTAATAAAGCACGCGTGCTTGGCCTATTGTTAATCAGCATGACGATGTCCTGCGAAAAAGGCCTTCTGGATAAGAATCCAACCAGTGAGCTCAATGCCGGTACTTTTTATAATTCAAAGAATAGCATAGATATGGCATTGGCAGCCTGCTATGCAACCTTACAGAACGGCCTGGCGATATTTACTTTTAACATGCCCGCCTATGATTGTCTTGCGGATGATGGCTATTCCGTTGATGATTACTTTGGCTGTACCACGCTTTCGCAGGGGCCCATTGTCCCTACGTCCGGCGGCTATGTGAATACGGTCTATCCGACGATGTATGCCAATATTGCGACCTACAATATCTTTTTGCAAACATTATCCGCGTATAACCTGCCTGACCTGGATGCAGCAACAAAAGCGACCTATGAAGCAGAGGTAAGATTGCTGCGCGCTATGGCTTATTTCCATTTGTATAAGTTCTATGGATCGGTTCCGTTGGTGACCACCCCGTTGACCATTAAAACACAGTACCAGCCAAAAGTTGATGCCACTGCCGTCCTCGCACAAATAAATACAGACATTGATTTCGCCATAGCCGGCCTGCCGGATAAGGCCTATGCAGATAACACAGGCCATTTGGTTAAATCAGCAGCAGAAGTGCTTAAGGCCCGTGTTTTATTGTTTGACGGATACAGTGCCGATGGCACCGCGATAACCGACGTGATGGCGCAGGCGGAAAAAATTACTTCCGACATCATAAGCAAAAACTATTACCGTATTGCGCCGAGCTTCCGAGGCCTTTTTTGTGAAGATCTCGGTTTTCAGAATGGAAACCCCGAATTTATCTTCTCCGTTAATTATCTGGCGGCGACAGATTTTCCGTCACCGGGTAATAATTCGGGGGTGGCGGCGAATTATTTACCCCAGACAGGATCGGAAATATGGCCTTTATCAAACCTCGCCAACGAATTTGAATTTAAAGATGGCACCCCGTTCTCTGTCAGCAATCCGTTGTATGATGCATCGGATGTGTATAAGAACCGGGACCCGCGAATGGCCAAAACGATGTTTACCGGCACCGTCACTTTTGAGAATGGGTTTACCAGCAACGAGTTTACCCAAACGACTACCGGCTACAATTTTTACAAGGATATTGAGGGAACTGACGCACAAAACATATATAATAACCTGAACGGAAGCGATTGGCCCGCCATGCGATACGCGGAAGTGCTGCTCATGTATGCCGAAGCGGCCAATGAGGTTGACGGCCCCAGCGCCGCGGTATATGACGCCATTGACCAGATCAGGAACAGGGCTGATATTCTTATGCCGCCTTTGGCGCCAGGTCTTTCCCAAAGCCAGATGAGAACGGCCATTCGTCACGAAAGGCGGGTTGAGCTGGCCTTTGAAGGCTTCCGGTATGACGATCTGAAAAGATGGAAGATCGCTCCGCAGGCTTTAACTTTGCCTGCTTCCGAATCAATACGTTCCAAATCTTTTATGGATAAGAATTATCACCTGCCGTTGCCACAGAGCGAGATTGATATTAACCAGGGCGTTCTGGTTCAGAATCCAGATTATTAGCAGCGTGATACCGCATGATCACTGACGGTTATTAAGTCAAACCATTGAAACCCTTAATTGGAATAAACCATACGAGCATGAAGAGCAATTTATTTATTCTATTTCAGGTGTTGGTCTTGACCGTAACTGCTCAGCCTTCGCTCTACAAAAATACCTGGACAAAAGCGCCTGTCCACATTCCAAATGATGGTTCAACCGATGCGCCTTTAATGGGAAATGGCGATGTGACGATGAGTGTTGGTTATAAAGGCCATTGTTTACGGTATTATTTAGGCAAAAATGATTTTTGGAGGTTACGCTCACAGGCTGAAAATTTATCAGGGCCACGGGTTGCCGGATTCTTCGACATAAAAATAGCAGGATTTGATGGTGCCGGTTTTTCTGCCGGACAACAGCTCAGCAATGGCATCACCACTTGTCTGTTAAAAAAGAATGGCCAGGTTATAACGGCCAGATCCTGGGTATCCGCAACCCGTAACCTGATATTTATTGAATTAAGTGTCTTAAACAAACCGGCAACGCTTTCCGTTGATCTTACTGCTCCGGAGAATACGCAGGCCAGATTATCATCCGGGAAAAGCGGGGAAATAAATTGGCTGACCCGTTCATTCGCTGATAGCGTGGATATAGTTACGGAAGTGGCCATTGCGGCAAGAGCTATTAATTATCCGGGCCTTCGGTTTACCCTTCAGCAGGGTAAAAAATTAATTATTGTATTGGCTGTGGAAAGCAGATTTAAGGCCGGTAAAACACTGGATCACGTGATCAACGCTGTAAAATCATCAACTGTTGATTCGCTGACAGCGCTGTTAGCGGAGCATAATAAATGGTGGAATACCTACTGGAGCAAATCAAACTTGTTTATTGAGGATACAGTGCTCATGAAAGCGTACTATCAGGGATTATATACCATGGCGGCCTGCAGCCGCGACCCTGATTTTCCTCCCGGCCTTTTTGGCTGGACCACGGTGGATAGGCCAAGATGGAATGGCGACTATCATTTAAATTATAATTTTCAGTCGGCATTCTATGCGCTCTACGGAGCCAATCGCGTCCGGCAGGGCGAGCCGCAGGACGGCCCGCTGCTTGATTTTATGCCCCGGGGGAAATGGTATGCTGAACATGTTACGCATACCAGGGGCATTTTGTATCCGGTGGGTATCGGCCCGCTGGGTATCGAAGTGACCCGGAATTTCAGCTTCGAGGAATACCGGAAAGCAGGCGACATTGAACAGGAGGGATTGTTTTTCGGGCAACGTTCCAATGCCGCCTACGGGCTTGTAAACATGGCGAAGCAATGGCGATGCACCTACGACCTGGCGTATGCTAAAAAGATTTACCCTTACGCATTGGAGGTTGCCAACTTCTGGGAGGATTACCTGAAGCTTGAAAACGGGCGGTATGTTATCTACAACGATGCTATTCACGAAGGTTCCGGCAAAGATAAAAATCCCATACTGTCGCTGGGACTGGTCCGGAATGCGTTCAACCTCATCCTTGATTTGAGTTCCGCATTAAAAGTGGATGAGAACAGGCAGGCCAGATGGAAAGATATTCTGAACAGGATCAGCGAATATCCAACACAAATAAGAGATGGTAAGAAAGTGTTCCGTTATACGGAGGAAGGACTTGACTGGTGGAACGATAATGGACTGGGCATTCAGCATATCTATCCCGCCAACGGCATTACGTTAGACAGCAGTCGCGAATTATTGCAGACCGCCAGGAATACGATTACGGAGATGCATCGCTGGCAGGATATCAATACGAGCAATAGCTTTTTTATGGCCGCCATCCGGGTAGGATTCGATCCTGATATAATTTATGCCGAGCTTCATAAATATGCATTACATACTTACCCCAACGGCTTTCAACTGGACAACCCGCACGGCATTGAAAATAGTTGTACGGTCGCCAATGCGCTCAATGAAATGCTTTGTATGAGCGTGGGCAACGTGATCCGGTTGTTTCCCGGCTTGTCCGGAAATCAACCGGCTGCATTTGCCAATATCCGGACCTGGGGCGCATTTTTAGTGTCTGCCAGGGTAAAGGATGGTATTGTATCGAACGTCAAAATTGTAAGCGAAAAGGGCCGATGGTGCACCCTGATCAATCCCTGGCCCAACCGGAAAATAAGTTTACTGCGCAACGGAAAACAGGGTGAAACGCTCAGTGGCGACAGGCTTTCATTCAAAACAGCAGTGAACGAAACAATACTGATAAGAAAATCAAACTGAGTATATTGAATCTCTGTTCAAAAAAGACATCCGATGAAGCTCAATCATTTACTTTACCGGGCGGCTCCCGGGGCTCTGTTGGGGCTGGCTTGCATTGTTTCTGTTCATGGACAATCTGTAACGCGTTCGATTCGCACGCCCGAATACCGGGCTTTACAGGAGAGGTTGTCAAAGGGATGGAATACCTGGTACAATAACAGTCTGCTCTCCTGGGTCCTCCTGCCCCAGGGCTTTTCCATCAATCTTTGCCTGGATCATTATGATGACGGGGATTATCTGAGGGATGTGTACAAGTCTTCACCCACCCAGCGCCGGCCGGAGACGGTGGTGCCCGGTTTGCGTTCAGATGACGGCAGCTATACCTCTCTGCGCATTAGCTTTCGTGATGACGAGTTCACGGTGGAAAGCGGAATGGATGGTGGGGATGAGCTGATCCTCGTGACGCCCCTGAAACCCGCCCGGCAGATGCTTGTCGTCGAAGCCGGCATCCAGTATGGCTTCAATGGCCAGGTCGGAACGGAAGATGCGGATGCGGCAGGAAGTCCGGGCGACCGGAAGCTGCTGTACCGGTCGGGCGGAGCAGTGCTGGAGATCGGAAGTTCGGAGCCGCAGTCACCCAATGCTTACGTCGTCAGTTCGGCGCCTCATTTCTGCATCATGCTGAACAAGCCGGTGGCGATATATACGGGCAGGCACCGCAGCCTGGAGGAGATCCGGACTTTCCTCGATACCCGTCGTCAGGCCGAGGAACTACGTGGCCAGGCATTTGGAAAGCTGAATGATTGTTTCCGGGCGATGCAGACAATCCTCTCCTGGAATACTGTCTACGATGGAGCCAACAACAGGGTCATTACGCCCGTGAGCCGTCTGTGGAACCGTGGCTGGGGCGGTTTTGTTCTGTTCGACTGGGACACTTATTTTGCCGGCTACATGTGTTCTTATTTCAATAAAGACCTGGCTTATGCGAATATGGTGGAAATCACCAAGGCCATTTCGGCGCAGGGATTCATTCCCAATTACCAGGGGCCTTTCGGAAATTACTCCTGGGATCGTTCGGAACCACCGGTGGGCGCCATCCTGATCCTGGATATATACAAACGTTACAGGGAGAAATGGTTCCTCGAGGAGGTCTATGACGAGCTGCTGAGCTGGAACCGGTGGTGGGCTAAACACCGCAGCATCAAAGGGTATCTTGCCTGGGGTTCGGACAATGTACCCGATTCGCTCCGCATGAATGATAAGTTCAGTATCGTAGCGGCCCGCCTGGAATCGGGACTGGATAATTCCCCGATGTACGACAGCATTCCTTTCAACGAAACGACGCATACGATGGAATTGGCCGACGTCGGGTTGATGAGCCTGTATGTCGCTGATTGCCACGCGCTGGAGGAGATGGCGCAGGTGCTGGGGCGGAAAGCGGATGTAAAAGAATTGCGGGAAAGGGCAGAGAAATATGGTAAATCGCTGGCTGGACTGTGGGACGGGGAGAAGGGCATCTTCCTGAACCGGCGGACGGACACGGACCAGGAGTCCTACCGCCTTTCGCCTACGCTTTTTTATCCCCTGCTGGCAAAGGTTGCTACGCAGGCTCAGGCTGAGCGAATGATGAAGGAGCATTATTTCAACAGCAAAGAGTTTTATGGAGATTATGTAATGCCATCTATTTCGCGTAACGATCCCGGCTTTCACGATAATGACTACTGGAGGGGAAGGATCTGGGGGCCGATGAATTTCCTGGTCTATCTCGGTATCCGGAACTACCGGCTGCCGGAGGCGAGGGCCGACCTCGTGAAGAAGTCGAATGATCTGCTGATGAAGTCCTGGAAGAAAAACGGTTCGATCTTCGAGAATTATAATTCGGTGACGGGGCAGGGGGATGACGTGAACAGCGCCGACGCCTTTTATCATTGGGGAGCTTTGCTGAGCTTCCTCTCCATCCTGGACGCGGAAGACCCGCCAGGAAAATAGGATGAACAGTCAATCATTTGGCTTTTTCTGTGAAACTTTCACCAGATCCCGCTGGTCTGATGATTATCCTTTTACGAAGGCCCGCACGGTCTGGGCTCCGGTCTGCGCGTTGATGGTGTTTAAAAAGTATGTTCCGGGGCGCAGGCTGGAAATATTCACGGTAGTCTGGTTGAGGCCAATATTCAAGTGAAATTCTGTGGACATCATCAACAGACCGGCAAGGTTGAAAACGCGTATCGATGCCCTGGCTTCGTTTTCGCTGTTCATGGTGCAGGTCAACGTTGAAATGGCCGGGTTCGGAAAGATACCCATTGCGCCTGGAACTGAAACCGGATCGTTGTTTAGCGACACGATGGAGGAGTATTCGACGTTATTGTCGAGATCCACATGCAGCAGCCGGTAGCTAACCTGCCCCGATGGGGTGTTCCCGTCAGTAAACGAATAGGTATGAGCCGATCCCATATTCAACGAGGCGATCATTCCGACAGAATCAAAATCAACCGAGTTGGCAGAGCGCTGGATAACAAAATAACGCCCTTCAGATTCATCCTGGGCAATCCAGGTGAGATGCGCATTGTGATTTATAACGGAACCGTCGAAATTCGTCCATTGAACGGGTAAAACAACGACCACCGTAACAGCCTTTGAATAAGAAGCCATGGTACAGGTGCCGTTAGACAGTGCCGTGCTCACCGTTTTGACGCCCAGGCTTGACCAGCTGATTCCCGATGGTCTGGACCTGGTGGAAGTCGAAGCATTAGCGTCCGGGAAAGTCCAACTGTAAGTAGCGCCTGAGGGCGCATTGGTAACAGCAAAGTCGGCCGGGCTCGACAGGCTGACATCGACAGGGCCAGACACCGAAAGAGCGTTGGTGGAGGCGGGGGCCAATTCGATATCCCATACGAGTACACCGTAAGTGCCGCTGTTGTTATTGGAAAGAAACTGGATATTCACCAGTTTATCGGAGGAATTTGACGGGACCGAAAACGTAAAACTCATGTTTTGAGCGGACCAGCTGGTATTGGTATAGGCCTTTCTATCATTAACGTAATTGGTATTGGACCCGGTGCCGGTAACAATCACCTGCAGACCCGGATTCGCAGGGGTACCGCCGCCGGTCCTTCTGCTGGCCTGAAAAGTCAGCGTATAACTAAGACCAGAAAGGATGCAAACTTTTTGATTGATCGTGCGTTCCACGTCGAGCTCGGTAGCGTAAGCGGTGGACGAAGTACCGCCATAAACAGATTGAGGATTAATCTCGATGCTGCTGCTGGTGCTCCAGCCGGTGGAAGATCCGCCTGTAAAATTGGAATTGACCACCAGGTTCTGCGCATGCACGCCAGAAGCTGTGGTCAGTATCAGAAGGCTCCAGATCAGGAACGCCTGCCAGAAAAAGAATTTCGGTGTAGAATAACTGCTTTTCATAGAATAGGATCACCCACCAAAGCAGCATTCTTTTGTGTAATCTGTATAACTAATGATACAAAAGCAAATAGCTACATGTCCTTAGCTTTGCCGTCCGGAGCAATATTTTAGGGTTTAGAGGTTAACTCAGGACGTTCAATTTGTTCTCAGTAGGATACGGATTAAAATCGGTTTTCGGTTTTCAAAAGGATCTCTTCGGTCTTTTTTGGATATTGGTTTTAACTGGTGTAAAACTGCAACAGAACCTGAGTAAATCATAATCCTTTCGATGAAAGGAGGAAAAATGACGATGAGGGGGAGATATTGTTCGCTGATGAGTCAGATCTCCTGCAGTTCGAAAGCTTATTGCCGCTGCTGCTTTAATAGCCTGCCGGGAAACGGTATCTTTGTTTCGTTTCACACCTGGTTTAATGTAGTTTATGCCTGCCATGCAACATTGGGAATTATTGTTCTTTTTTGCAATCATTGCTTTTATATATTCTTCTGTTGGATTTGGCGGCGGTTCCAGTTACCTGGCGGTTTTGGCTATGTATGCGCTTCCTTTTAAAGAATTGCGTTTAATCGCCTTACTATGCAATATCATTGTTGTTACCGGGGGTGTCTATATTTATGTAAAGAATAATCAGGTAAACTGGAAGAAGATTATTCCGCTCGTCGTTTTGAGTGTGCCAATGGCATATCTTGGAGCTGTTGTGCGAATCAGCCAGGATACTTTTTTTGTTATTCTTGGATTCAGTTTGATCATCGCTGCTATTTTGCTATGGATAAAAACCAGCCCTGCCAGCATGGCCGGCATAAAAGAACTTCAAAAAAAGAGTTTCGTAAAAAACGGCATACTGGGTGGCACGATCGGTTTTTTGTCCGGTATGGTGGGTATAGGCGGAGGGATTTTTCTTTCCCCCGTATTGAATTTGATGAAATGGGATCTGCCCAAAAAAATAGCCGCAACGGCCAGTGTTTTTATATTGGTAAATTCTGTTTCGGGTATTGCAGGACAATTGGCCACGCTTCCGGAGGGGCTTAACTATTTCCGGATCATTTTATTATGTTTTGCCGTTTTTATTGGCGGCCAAACAGGCTCCAGGATGGCGGTCAAATTTAATCCCGTGATCGTTAGACGGATGACGGCAGCGTTGGTTTTTTTTGCCGGAATGGAAGTGCTGTTCAGACATTTGCCAGTGGTTTTAAAAGCTTTTTAATTTATGATGAAGACGACCATATTGGCTTTTGGCATAGCAAAGGAGATTTTCGGCGGGTCCAAAAAAGAATTGGAATTGAAGGATGGCATTACGGTCAGAGAATTAAAAAATGAACTGGAGTCCTTTTTTCCGGCGATAAAAAAATTACACACTTATCTTATCGCGGTAAATGATGACTGTGCAGAAGATGATTTGATATTGGGAGCAAATGACGAAATAGCGATTATACCGCCGGTAAGTGGCGGATAAAATAAATGATATGATTGATTTGAAAATATCTGACGAACCGTTGGATGCCGCCGCCTGTATCGCGAAAGCTACTGAGGCGGAATGCGGTGGGGTGGCGGTTTTTATTGGCACGGTTCGGAATAAAACAAAAGAGCGGAGAGTAGTCCGTTTAGAATATGAATGTTATATGTCTATGGCATTAAAGGAAATGAAGAAAATTGCAGATGATGCCATCGGGCTTTGGAAGATCAAAAACATCCTCATATATCATCGAACCGGTATATTGCACATAGGCGAAACTGCGGTGATTATCGCAGTAAACGCCCCTCACCGGGAAGCTGCCTTCGATGCCTGTCGTTATGCTATAGACACTTTAAAAAAAACAGTCCCGATTTGGAAGAAAGAGGTATTTGAAGACGGGGAGGAATGGGTTTCCGCACACGCGTGAGGCTGGTTATTTCTGCATTTCCAATGGTCGTTTTTTGTTAAATTTAGGTGTTAATTAAATCATACGGAAATGAATGAGTTGGAATTGGTTTCCATTAAACAAATGTCCATCAGGAAGGTGAACGGCTTTAGCAGTTCGCCGGTTTCTGATATACTTTCCGTAGAGGAGCCGCTTGAAATAAGAATTGCTTACGGAACCAAAACAGCGCGTGTACAAAAGAACATCTCTGTCACCATGCGCACGCCCGGTAATGATCTGGAACTTGCGGTTGGGTTTTTATTCACGGAAGGAATTATTTCCTCCTGTGATGACTTAAAAGCCGTGCGTCACGCGGATATGAATTGTTCTGCTCAAAAAGAAAATATTGTTCAGGTAGAACTCGCCGAAAGTTTCGCGCCCGAACTGATGAAATCAGAAAGGAATTTTTATACAACGTCCAGCTGCGGTGTTTGCGGGAAAGGATCTATCCAGTCTATAAGAACGGTAAGTCCTTTTTGCCGTTTGGAGAAGCCTCCGTTAACGTTGTCTGCAGACGTACTTTATACATTGCCGCAAAAATTGAAAGATGTTCAAAACGGTTTTGCTGCCACCGGCGGCATTCATGCATGTGGACTTTTTACAATGGAAGGCAATCTGGTGCTGTCGCGGGAAGATGTGGGGCGGCATAATGCATTGGATAAATTGGTCGGGCGTGCGCTGACGAATAACCTGCTGCCATTGAACCGGCATATTTTGTTGCTCAGCGGAAGAGCCAGTTTTGAATTAATTCAAAAAGCGGCTATGGCAGGGATTTCCATTGTGGCTGCCATCGGCGCCCCCTCGAGCCTTGCGGTTGATTTAGCGGAAGAATTTGACATGACGCTCCTGGGTTTCCTGAAGGAAAGCAGGTTTAATATATATAGTCTGAGCGAACGAATTTTAATTCCGGCAATCAATGAAGATCAGAATAAAAGCTAACTCGCTGAGATACCGGCTAACACAATCCGAAGTGGCAACGCTATGGTCTGAAGGCTTTTTGGAAGAACGCACCGAATTTTCCGGGAAAGCATTGATATATGCAATCGTAACAGGAAATGAGGATACACTTTCTGCCGATTTTATTGAGGACAGGATCGTTTTGAACATGCCAAAGACGATGATTGATGAACTTTATCATACGGACCGTGTGGGTTTTGATGATCTTCGCGGTCCTGTAAGTCTGCTCGTAGAAAAGGACTTTGTTTGTAAAGACAAAGTAGAAGAAGATCAAAGTGATAATTACCCGAATCCTTCAATATGCTAACTAAATTCAGGAATGATGAAAGAAGATAGCGCTCAGAATGATATGGAAAAGAAGGATGACAGAAAGCCGGATGCAGAGAATCCCTACAGGCTGTCAGACCTTAAATTGACCAGGGTGGAAAAACGGGCTGCGGGTATTCCTGCTGTTAAGGCGGCTTTCAGTGACCTTATCGAAGAAAAAACGCTCCTTCGTGGCGCAAGGGCCTTATTTAAAATGAACCAGGTTGGAGGTTTTGATTGCCCGAGCTGCGCCTGGCCCGATCCCGATGATGACCGCTCCGCGATTGGGGAGTACTGTGAAAATGGAGCAAAGGCGCTGGCAGAGGAAGCGACGACCAAAAGAGTTACTGCGGAGTTTTTTCAGAAAAATCCGGTGTACGAGCTTGCTAAGCTAAATGATTATAAAATC
This sequence comes from Bacteroidota bacterium, assembly GCA_030706635.1. Lineage (GTDB taxonomy): Bacteria > Bacteroidota > Bacteroidia > Chitinophagales > Chitinophagaceae > Puia. The sequence continues at coordinate 37,451 of JAUZOD010000018.1, read as the reverse complement.
GGGAAGATGGGGCGATTGACGGAGCCCGTGTATCTTCCGAAAGACGGCACGCACTATCAACCGATCAGTTGGGACGATGCATTTAAGAAAATTGCGGAGCACCTGAATGCATTGGCTTCGCCTGATGAAGCGGCTTTTTATACTTCGGGCCGAACAAGCAATGAAGCATCATTTGTTTACCAGCTTTTTGCAAAGGAATATGGAACCAATAATATGCCGGACTGTTCCAATATGTGCCACGAAACATCCGGCACCGCTTTGCTGCCAGTCATCGGGATCGGAAAGGGAACCGTGAAGCTGCATGATTTTTACGATACGGATGTTATTGTTATCATCGGACAAAATCCCGGAACGAATGCACCCCGGATGATGAGCGCACTGGAAAAAGGTAAAGAGAAAGGAGCGAAAATTATTGCCATCAATCCCTTGCCCGAAGCGGGTTTGATGGGATTTAGTAACCCGCAGCAAATAAGCGGAATCGTCGGCAAAGGGATTAAGCTGGCAGATCTCTATCTGCCGGTAAGGATAAACGGCGATATGGCGCTGTTGAAAGCCCTCGAATTACTCCTGCTTGATTTTGAAAGGAAATCTCCCGGGGAAGTATTTGATCAAAAATTCATCGCGGATAAAACCGTTGGATACGATGCTTTTATCAAACAGTTTGACGAATATAAACTGGATGACCTGGCGGAAGCTTCCGGTGTTTCCAAGGCTGCGCTTTATGATGCCGCTCAAATGCTGGCATTCAAAAAGCGGATTATTGTTTGCTGGGGAATGGGGCTTACCCAGCAACCCAACGGAGTGGATATGATCAGAGAGATTGTCAACTTGCTGTTGTTAAAAGGAAGTATCGGCAAACCCGGCGCCGGTGTTTGCCCTGTTCGGGGGCATAGCAACGTGCAGGGAAACAGAACCATGCTGATTAATGAAAAACCTACCAACGAGCAATTAGACCGCTTACAGCAGGTTTTTGGCTTCAACCCACCCCGCCGGCACGGGTATGGTGTTGTGCGGGCTATCAAAGCGATGCAGGAAGAGAAGTTAAAAGTACTTTTCTGTATGGGCGGAAACTTTTTATCGGCGACACCAGACACCGGCTATACCGCAGAAGCCGTAAGGAAACTCCAATTAACCGTTAGTGTTTCTACCAAATTGAACAGAGGGCACCTGGTACACGGGAAGGAGTCCATAATACTTCCTACCAGGTCGCGCAGCGATATAGATTGGGTAAATGGGGAACAGCAGTTTGTGAGTACGGAGAATTCCATGGGTGTTGTGGAATCATCAAGGGGCATGCTGCAGCCGGTTTCTGACGATCTCATGAACGAAACGCAGATTGTATGCCGCATGGCGATGGCAACCCTGGGAGACAGGTCTGTGGTGAAATGGAAGCGCTATCACGATAGCTATGATGCGGTCAGGGACGATATTGAAAAATGTATTCCCGGTTTTGAAGACTATAATATCAGAGTAAGGCAAAAGGGAGGATTCTACCTGCCTAATGCAGCCCGGGAAGGGAACTTCGTTACCAGGCAATTCGGCGACCGTGCTCCATTTACATTAACCGCCGTGCCGGATAATTTCCTGAAGCATGATGAATACATGATGGCCACCGTCCGTACGCACGACCAGTTTAATACAACTATTTATGGTCTGGATGACCGTTACCGGGGCATTAAAAATGAACGGCGCGTAATATTCATGAATCAAAAAGATATTGAAAGGGGAGGGTTTATGCCCGGAGATAAAGTGGATTTATTTAACTATGATGATGGCATCGAACGCATCGCCCCTTTGTTCGTTATTGTTTCTTACCAAATACCCGAAAAGAATACGGTTACCTATTTCCCGGAAACAAATGTTCTGGTATCCATTAATAATGTTGCTCGGGAAAGTAATATGCCGGCATCCAAGTATGTTAAAATTGAAATCAAAAAGCATACGCCTGATATATTCAAAAGAATAGACGAAATCCATTATCACCGTGTGTTATAGCGGCCGGATGTTTCATCTCTTTTCTGCAAAATTCCGTTGGCTATTGCAGCCTCTTCAGGTGTGTTGACATTCATTAACGCATCCGGATCGGATGCTTTTAAAATTAACGCGTCACTCCTGATTAAAACCTTTCTCGGGCAGGTGATTCCGCTCCCCAGGAAATTCAATAAAACCGGATAACTTTTCGGTTCCCAAATGCTGATTAACGGTTCCGGTAAACTGTCAAATGGGCTTTCGTAGGCGGTAGCCATTTTTTCGGGGTTTCTGTTTTTAATTAAAAACTGCAGTGATTTTTCGTCCAGCAGGGGCAAATCACAGGCAACCACCAGCCACGCTTTATCTCTCCGGGAACGCAGGGCAGAAAGAATGCCGCCCAACGGCCCCATATTCAGAAACGTGTCAGTCAACGCATGGTATCCGGTATTGAAATGCTTTAGCTGGTCTTCGCGGCAGGAAATAAAAACTTCATCGCAAAACGAACCGAGCAAATCGGCAGCAAAATAACGCTGTTCTTTTCCATGCCATTTCAGCAGATCTTTATCGGCGCCCATTCTCCGGCTTTTCCCTCCGGCAAGCACCAGCCCGTTCATTTCTGGAATATTATGGTCGTTTAAAATCAGTTTTTCCACCCGTTTTTTCTATTAATTTTATTTCCTTAATGACAATGTCATGACTCAAAGCCTTGCACATATCGTAGATGGTCAGCGCCGCAATGGCTGCGCCTGTGAGTGCTTCCATCTCAACGCCTGTTTTCGCTTCAATTTCTGCTGTGCACCGGATGACGACTTCCTGCTGATCATTGATCTCCATACCGATCTCGCAATGATCTAATCCTATCGGATGACAAAGCGGTATCAATTCTCCTGTTTTCTTGGCTGCCATAATTCCGGCAATAATAGCCGTTTGAAAAACCGATCCTTTTTTTGTCTTAAAATCATCTTTCTGAAGCAGCGCCAAAACTTCTTCGGGTAAGATCACCACACAACGTGCCACTGCTTTTCTGCGGGTGATTTTCTTTTCACTCACATCCACCATTACCGGTTGAGATCTTTTATCTAAATGAGAAAGTTCAGCCATAATTATGATTATCAGGTTAAAAATAATACCGCCACACCTTGTATACCTCTCCCTTTCTAAATTCCCCTTTATCCATAGGTAATTCCATGAAGGCATCCGTATAGATCAAATTGGAAAAATCGCCGGAGCCATTACTTTCAACAGGTTCTGCCAGGCATTGCCCGCGATGATTGATGCTTAGTTTTACCTGAACAAAATATTGCAGAGGATATGGGAAAAGAATATCGCTTTGCAGCATGGCAAATCCTGGTGACGAAGGTTTTATTCCCAAAGACGTTTCCAGCCAGGGCATAAAATACCGATGCAGGCACAGGAATACCGAAACGGGGTTTCCCGGAAATGCAAAAATCAGGCTCCCGCTTTCGTAGGTTCCAAACCAGAATGGTTTTCCAGGCCTCTGCTTTACTTTATGAAATAATTTTTTTACACCGGTATCTTCCAATGCCTGCGGAACATAATCAAATTTTCCCATGGAAACGCCGCCGCACATCAGCAGGACATCATACGTTTGCAGACAACGACTGATCTCGTTTTTAATAGTTTCATAATCATCCTTTACATGCAGCCTGTCCGCCTGGATATTGTATTTCTCCAGGACCGATTTTATGACAACGCTGTTGGAACGCCTTAACTGATATGGAGCAGGGGTTTCTTCCGCGCTTACCATTTCATCTCCCGTGGTTATGATAACAACCCGGGGAAGCTTTTTCACCAACAGATTAACTTTTCCGATGGAAGCAGCCAGGCCCGTTAATGCGGAAGAAATGATTCTGTTGGCATCCGCTACCAGATCACCCTCTCGTTTATCCTTTCCCCGGAGATGGATATTTTGTCCTTTTTTGATATCCCGGATATTTATAGTTGCCATGCCATCAGCAATCAGCATATCCTCGTAACGGATGACCGTATCTACCGATGTATGCAACGCAGCGCCGGTCATGATTTCTATACATTCGTCTTTTGCTGAAATGGCTGCAGGTATTTCCCCGGCTGCCTGTATGGCTTTTATTCTAAAGGACTGCAGACCATCATCATAACCAGCATAATCAATGGCGATACCATCTACGGTGGCCCTGTTGAAGGCTGGCAAATCCCGGTCGGCAAAAAGATTTTCAGCCAGCACGTTTCCCAATGCCGATTCATAAGGAATTGTTTCCGTGCCATAGTCCCTTGTTTGGGATTGTACGATCTTTTCGGCCTGTTCTGTCGTAATGATGTCCATCAACATATTATCCTCCGATTGTTGCCATGGATTCGCGTTCGCGATGTTGCTTCACCAGCATATTTTGCGCTTCCCATCCGTCTTTTGGTTTTCCCAGAATAATATCTGTAATCATATTTTGCAGTTCAGCATCGGTATTCCCGTTCCGCATAGCGTCTTTTAAGTTTAATTTGCCAGCATCATATAAACAGGTTCTCAAAACGCCGGTTGGCGTAATACGGATGCGATTGCAGGTGCCGCAAAACGACCGGGTATAAGCCGCAATGATTCCTACATCGCCTTTATGCCCGGGGATGTTGTAATTACAGGCTGTAGCGTTGGGCAGATCAACCGTCCTAAGCATCCCGGGAAAATATCCCTGAATATGTTCCCTGATGTGTTTATGATCCCAATTCAAACACACCTGATGGCTGCCGCCATTAAAAGGCATTTCTTCAATAAAGCGTACGCTTACGGGCAATGTTTTGGTAAGTTGTACCAAGGGTATGATATCGGCAATATTCCTTCCTTCCATGACAACCGTATTAATCTTAACGGCTATATCATGCTGCAAAAGGCCGTCCAGTGTTGCTAATACCTTATCCAGCCCGTTCCGGTGGGTTATCCGGATAAAGCGATCCTTATCCAAAGTGTCCAGGCTGAGGTTTACCGTTCGAATGCCGATTTTCTTTAGTTCAGGAACTGCAGGAGCGGTTAGTAACCCGTTGGTGGTAAGGGTAAGTTCCCGAAGTCCGCTCACCCCGGAAATATCTTTTAAAAAGGACAGCAGGTTTTTTCTCACAAAAGGCTCTCCTCCCGTAATGCGGATCTTTTCAACACCCATTTTCACAAACAGGGAACATATCCTCCACATTTCTTCATAGGTCATCAATTCTTTGCGGGGTATCCAGTCAAGCCCTTCTTCGGGCATACAATAGGCGCACCGGAGATTGCAGCGGTCCGTGACGGCCAGCCGTAAATAATTCATCGTTCGTCCATAGCTGTCTGTTATCATGGTCTGTTCCGGTAAAAATAAACTGATTGCCGGTGGGTATTCAACCTGCATTCGTTCGTCTTCATCTGAATTCTTCCAAAATTAGACTTTATTTACCGGGTGGGGAAGATGACTGGTCTAATCTTTAGGCTCCCACAATTCAATTTTATTGCCATCCACGTCTAAAATATGAACAAATTTTCCATAATCAGATGGTTCAATTTTATCAACGATGGTTACGTTTTCCTTTCTTAATTCTTCAACCAGTGCATCTAAATTCTCTACCCGGTAGTTTATCATAAAATCTTTTGTTGAAGGCTCAAAATATTTTGTGTTTTCCGCAAAGGGATTCCACTGGGTAAGCCCTTTTTTTGTGCTGTCATCTATCCGTCGCCATTCAAAACTTGTTCCATAGGGGCTTGTGTCAAACCCGAGATGTGTTTTATACCATTCGTTCAGTGCTTTGGGGTCTTTACTTTTGAAGAAAATACCGCCTATTCCTGTTACTTTTTTCATTTTTATATTTTTATTTTGGTTGGAAACCATTGTCTTGAAAGCGAAACCAAAGCAAAAGGATGTCGCAGTGATCAGGGTTATTAAACTGGCATTTTTCATGGTCTCTGTTGTGTTATTGAAGTTAAGATTCGATAGGCAAGGCGACCGCCATGCCGGTTGCAAGTCCTGCAATATTGATGGCTGCACAGGTTTGCCTGCGACGGCGGATGATCCGGAACAGGGTCTTTTTCCAAATCCTGCGCCTGTTCTTAGGCCGGGTTTTTGTAATTTAATGGCTATTACATGAAAAAATACAACTTTCTCATCCTCCTTGCCACAGCCTGTGCGACTGCCAAGCCCTATTGCCGGATAATGCGCCCATCTTCTATTTCAATGATACGATCCGTCGCTGCCGCAAAACTGTTGTCGTGTGTAACGACTAAAAGTGTTTGATTAAATTCTTTTGTCAATCGCATAAAAATATCTAATACCGTGGTGGAATTTTTTTTATCCAAATTGCCAGTGGGCTCATCACACATGATGATGTGCGGATCGTTTATCAACGCCCTGGCGATCGCAACCCTTTGTTTTTCACCACCCGAAATTTTATAAGATTCCTTATTGGCTAATTGGCCAATACCCAGCATCTGCAACTTTTCCAAAGCTCTTTTCTCAATTTCCTTTTCAGGATATTTATTTAATTTCAGAGCCGGCAACATCACATTTTGCAATACCGTAAATTCGTGTAACAGGTAATGGAACTGAAATACGAAACCAATCTTTTCATTTCTTACGGCGGCAAGTTCCTCCTCTTTTTTCTTTACCATACTTACATTGTCAATCAGCAATTCCCCCTCAAAGTCTGTGTCCATCGTAGATAATATATAAAGCAGCGTCGATTTGCCACATCCCGATTTGCCAATCACTGATACAAATTCGCCTTTTTCTATAGTAAAGGTAATATCCTGCAAAACCTTAATTCTTACAGGGTCGTAAAAATACTTTGAAATATTTCGCGCTTCTAAAATTGTATTACGCATCTTATTTCCCTCTTATTATAATCACAGGATCAACCCGGCCTGCCTTGCGGGCGGGTAATAATCCGGCAAGGTAGGTGGTTAACAAAGAAAATAAAATGCCTATAATATAAAATGCCGGGTTATAATTTACCGGGTATGTTTTTACAGTCGGCAACGCGGCCGTTTCAAAAGGAATATGATTAATACCCATTGACAATAAAAAACCAAAGAGCAAACCAAGCATCCCGCCGACAAATCCTATGCTTAGTGAAATGGTTAGGAAAATCCGTTTCACGTCATTGCCCGAAAATCCGGTTGCTTTTAGAATCGCAATAGAATCCATCTTTTCGTAGATCATCATGTTCAGGATATTGTAAATTCCAAACCCTGCAACCAGCAACAGGGTAAAGGCCACTGAATATGAAATCACCAGCCGTACATTGCTGCCGGTTTCATATTGTGCATTGGCGGTTTGTATATCCTCCGCATCCGTATGGTAGCTTTTTGCGAATTCTTTTGCAATGGCCGGAGCCTTGTTCAGATCCTTCAATTTTATTTCGATATCCGTAATATAATTCCCGGGCTTACCCAATATTTTTTGGGTAGTGGCAATGGTTGTATAGCTTTGAATCATATCAATATCGCGAATGCCGGATTGAAAAAAGCCCACTACTTTTAACGGATATCTTTCCCCGTCCACCGTCGTTATCTGCACGACATCGCCAATATTTATCAGCATCGTTTCTGCAAGCGCTTTTCCCAGAATAATACTATTTGAAATGTTTTTCATGTCCTCCACTTTTCCTGCAACTACGTAATCCGTAAAATGAAAAAGCCGGCTTTCCCGGCCGGCATCGATTCCGTTAATGACTCCATTAATATCAATAACGCCATTATTGAAAAAAACCTGGGCCGTAATCCGGGGCGTAAAACCGAGAACCCGTTTATCCATTTTAAGCGCCTGCATAATATTGCCATTGTTATAAATAGCCAGTCGTACGTTGGAAGGCTTTAACGAACGGATGAAATTATATGACCCTTTATACGATTCATACTCATTTACAGGCTGCCTGGGATTGGGCTTAATTTCGTTATAGAGGCGGACGTGGGGCGTGCGGTTGATAACAAGGCCATCGAGCAGTTTATTTAGCCCGGTCATAAAACTCTGCATGGCAATGAACATAGCGATACCAAAAGTTACCCCAACTGCCGCTACCATGGATTGCCGTAGCCTTGCGATCAACAATGAATTGGCAATACTTAATAATAGTTTAAAATTCATTATTGGGGTTTATAAATAATATCATTTGCATTGATCCCTTTGAGAATCTCCACCTTCTGATAATCTTTCAGCCCTGTGGTTACTTTTTGCTTTTTATCTTTCCCTATTAGTACTAATGAGTCATCAATTAAATAACTTCTGGGAATAGTAAGCGCTTTTTCTTTTGCCTGGACGACAATATTGGCTTCAACGGTAAGGTTGGGGATTAATACGGGTGGTTGTTTTACAAATTCAGCGTCTGCAATAAATGACCTCGACCGGTCATTTAATAAAGGATATATCTTAGAAATGTTAGCCTCAAAAACCTGGTTTGAATAACTGTCCATGGTTAACAAAACAGTTTGTCCGGGTTTTATTTTGGCGATATCATATTCATCTATTTGCAATTCTAATAAAAAAACAGAAGCGTCACCGATGATCGCTAAAGGGGTTTGGGGATTTACCATTTCTCCCTGCTTTCTTGTCAAAGAATATACTTTCCCATCCATATTACTTTCGATAACAAAATCGCTTTCCCGGTATTGGCTGATGGCAAGATTCTTTTTTGCCTGTCTGGCTTTAAATTCAAGCTCTTTCAGCAGATCACTGTATCGGTTAATGGCGGAATTCAGCGCCGTTTTAGAATTATTGTATGCCAGTTCACGTTGTTCCCATTCGATTCTCGTTCCTATATTTTGACGCCATAAATTCGTTTGACGTTGATACATGATGGAGTCGTTACTCAATTTATTTTGAGCAAGTGCAATGCTGTTTTTTGCATCGGTTAATTTTTCTTTGTTGGCACTCACTTCAGCATAATCTGCTGCCAGCGTTGCATTTTCCCGGTTAAGGATTGCACTTTTATCTAAAATCACAAACAGGGGTGTGTTTTTTTTCACCAGATCGTTCTCCGTCACCAGTATTTTGCTAATCGTACCGGTAATGTTTGCGAAAACCTGATACTGGTTTTTCGATTTAATAATCCCTGAAGCATACACTGATTCGGTTATAATTTCAGTAACCGGTTTAGTTGTTTCCATCCTTTGATTACAAGAAAAGGCCAGGATTGCAGGAAATAAAAAAATTAAGGTATTTAAATAGATGATTGGTTGCGCAGTATCTGATTTTCTTGCCATCGCAAATTATTGTTGTTTCTCCTTTGAGTGTACAGTCATTTTGTTTCATTCCGTATTTGCCCATGAAAGTTTCCGAATATTGTATTTTACACAGACCGGTAACGGGACTAAATTGGCTGCGGTGCATGTTTTCCTTTTGGCTACGGGTATTTTCGCATTCAAATTTTTAAGTCGAAATTAGCAAGAGCGTGTAATAGCTTTTATGACGATCGTCATGATAGCGGATGATAATTATGTTTCGGGTGAAGAAAACGTATGGAAGATTGACGATAAGGATCAAATGAAGCAATGACTTGTATAACGGGTTCCCTGGGATCAGAGGGAGTATACGCTTTTTTCCGCCAGCCATTCTCCGGGAACAGGAAGGGGCGGGTAACGGAAAGACCGGTTCTCGTTTTTGTAGAATATAGCAAGAGGGTATGGAGGCTGAACTTTGGGGAAGCCGGCTGCAATGCCCCTTGGGGTAAGGTCCCGGCTGCAACCGTAACTGCCGATCCGGCTGCCACCGTTCAGGAGCTGAAGAAGCAAAACGAACGGTAAAGACATCTGGCTCCGCGGCAGCCTGAAACTCATGCGTACATAGGCCAGGCGATGCGTTTATCAATGAGATAACTTCTCTTGTGTTCGGGGTCAGCTGACCGACTGATATTCGAGCATAAGCACGCCGTTCCCGAACGCATGGGAGTGTTTGAGCCGGAATTTATTTAATTGGCGGTTGTCATCAAAAATCCTCAGGCCTCCGCCGACCGAGAGGGGATGAACCATCAGCCGCAAGTCGTCAACGAGCCCGTGCTGAAGCAGGGCCTTAACCAGGGTGGCGCTCCCATAGACCAGGATATCACCCCCATCGGAATTCTTCAGCGCTGCGACGTCTTTGGCCACGTCGCGAAGAATATGGCTGTTGTTCCAGTCTGTCTTTTGCAGGCTTCGGGATACGACATATTTCGGCAGGCGGTTGATGGGGTCGGCGAACGGGCCGGTCTCACCAGGCCAGTACGCGGCGAACACGTTGAATGTGGTTCTGCCCAGCAGCAGGGCATCCACGCTGGCGACCTCATCAATTTTATACTTTCTGCCTTCCGGAGAGCCGTATTTAGTCTGCCAGCCGGCATTAGGATGAGCGGTTTCCGCACCGCCCGGCGCCTCAACAACACCATCGAGGGTGATGAATTCGGTCACGATAATTTTTCGCATGATCTTTTTTTTGTAAAACTAGGGAGCATTGTTTTATCAAACGGGGGGAGAAAACGACAATTAAAGGGGCAAATGCGGCGGGTGGGGGAGAATGGGGTTTCGAATGTGATTTCACCCTGACTTGTTATCGCGTAGTTCTATTTTTGCGATCAATATTTTTTCATTAGGAAGATGTGATGAAAAGGCAATCGGGCACCCTTGAAAATAATCCGGACTGAAGATCTCCCCGTAGCTGCACCTCAATAGTTCATGTACGGTGATCATTGGCTTTCACGCCTGCGAAGCTTCCGAGCGTGATGCTCTCTGATCCGTGTTTCAAATCATTACCAGTGCTGCTATGGATTGTCTTTTATGAAAAGGAGATTTTAAAATGATAAGAAATTCATAATACACATATAACAAACGTCTGAAATTGAGCATTATAGTAGGTAATCTTCAGGTTGTTCTAATCTTTGAGCTAAGCGTTATTATTTGGTTTCGTCCCTTTTTAAGTAAGTTTGATTTCAAAACTGCTATACGTGCCGAATCAGATTCTCGATAATGAGATGGAACTTTTTGTTCGCATCGCCAGAGGCGATGAATCGGCTTTTCAACCCGTCTTTCATCATTATAACAGGGAACTTTTACCATTTATTGTGAAGTTGACAGGCTCTAAAGAAGCAGCAGAAGAAGTCATTCAAGAGGTTTTTCTTCGTTTGTGGCAACAGCGGGATAAATTAAATGGTATCAGAAACCCAAGAGCCTGGATTATCCGAATAGCTTCCAATATTTCATTTACCTATTTGAGAAAACAAACCACGGAAAGTCGTCTGTATGGAAAGTTGCGGACCAGTCCGTCATTTAATGCAACTCCGGAAAATGAGCTGGCTGCCAAAGAAATTAAAATGCAAGTCAGGGAAGCCGTTTTGCGCTTAAACCCTTCGGAACGCAGAGTCTTTGAATTAAGCCGGGAGCAGGGAATGTCCATTCCGGAGATCGCTGAGTCTCTGGGATTATCACCCCATACGATCAAAAATCAATTATCAACCGCTCTCAAAGCAATTCGCAATTCCCTTTCCAAGGTGATTCTCCTGGTTTGGACGATCATTTCCACTTTCTTTTAATTACAATAGTCCTAATTCCATTCTCGCGCGACTTGTAATATCAGCAGCATGAAAAACGAACGTATATACTATCTCTTACTGCAATACATTGAAAGTCGAATTTCGGAAGCGGAGTTTTATGAATTAACAGAACTGTTCCTGGAAGAACAAGGAAACGAAGATGCGATGCGGGAAGCTTTTGAGGAGATCATTATGCAGACGCCAGGGGCCGATACCTATTCGGAGGCAGACTGGGACCATATATATAAAAAAATCATTGCTAAACCGGTTGTCCGGATAGCAAGTGAGCGAATCACTCAAAGAAGGTGGTTCAGGTGGGCTGCCGCAGTATTGGTTATTCTTGTTGGTTCCGGAACCTGGTTCTTTTTCCACGCCCAAAAAAATAGTACAGCGATCGCACGGGTGAGCAAGTTTGGTGGAGATGTAAAGGCCCCGCAGCAGCATAAAGCGATACTCACACTGGCAAATGGGAAGCAGATTACGCTTGACAGCACCGGGATTGGTTCTGTGGCGAAAGAGGGTGGCATTGGAATCAATAAAGTTGCAGAAGGGCAGATCGCCTATACGGGTAATGGAGAGACTCCCGGAAAAAACACGCTGATCGTTCCGGTTGGCAGCAGACCCATGACCATTCAACTAATTGACGGCACACGGGTTTGGTTGGATGCAGGTTCCTCCCTGACTTATCCAATCGCTTTCTCCGGCAGTGATCGCTCAGTTGAAATGACGGGGCAGGCGTATTTTGAAGTTGCGAAAAATCCTGCGAAGAAATTTTATGTGCGGGTTGGTGGAATTACCACGGAAGTATTAGGCACACACTTCAATGTGAATGCCCATCAGGATGAAGGAGATATTAGCGTCACATTGCTCGAAGGTAGTGTGAATGTACGTTTCTCCTCTCCGGACAGAGCATCGTCTGAGGTCAGGTTGAAGCCCGGTCAGCAGACTCAGTTAAAAGCGAACAGCCGGCTGAAGACCACCAGCGGTGTAGATATGGAAAAGGTAATGGCCTGGAAGAATGGCCTTTTTTATTTTGATCGTACGAATATACGGGTGATCATGCGGCAGGTGGCCAGATGGTATGACGCAGATATAGTATATCAGGGCGACGTAGAACAAATGGATTTCTCCGGTACAGTTCCGAGCAAGGAGAATATATCTGAAGTATTAAAAATGCTGGAAATGACCGGTGCCATTCATTTCCGGGTAGAGGGAAGGACCGTGTATGTGACAAAGTAGCTAAGGGTAAGTAAGCAAAAAGCCAGAAGTGCAGCGAACACTCCTGGCCGGACGCTTGGGCTAACCCGAAATAAATAAAACTGGAAGTATCACTTATTTAATTAACCCAAAACTTGACAAAGTTATGTATTTAACTGCGACTTCGCCGTATGGCCATCCCACCCCTTTCCGGCGTGAGACCCAAAAACTGCTTAGAGTTATGAAGCTGACTGTTCTCCTGCTCACAGTGGCATTTCTCCAGGTTTCAGCCAATGGCTTTTCACAGCGCATTACCCTTACTACGAAGGATGAATCGCTGGAAAAAGTGTTCCGGTCTATCAAGGCACAAACAGGTTACCAGTTCTTGTACAACGATCAGATGTTGGATAATGCACCATTGGTAACCCTCCAGTTGACCAATGCTACCCTGGAAGATGCGCTAATGGCATGTTTTCGGAACCAGGGCCTCACTTATACGATTGTTGAAAAAACCATCATAGTAAAACCCAGAGAATCCCCGGCCAGGGAGTTTCAAACCCCGGCATCTCTGGCACTCCCTCCTCCACCCGTCACCGTCAGCGGCCGGGTGCTGAGTGAAAACAAAGAGCCCCTGGTGGGCGTTACCGTATTAATTAAGGGGACCCGGAAAGCCGTTGTTACCGATGAGCAGGGTGAATTCCTGATCACGGATGATGGAGAAATCGGGACGCTGGTCATTTCATATGTGGGGTATGAAACACAGGAAATTGTATTGAAGGGAAGAACCAGCCTAAATGTAATCATGAAGCTGTCCTCTACCACAGTATCGGAAGTTGTGGTAACCGCTACCGGAATTAAGAAGGAAGTAAGAAGGCTTGGTTATGCTATACAATCAGTTGATGCTTCCATGCTGACAAAAGCCCGGGAACCGGATCCCATCAACGCATTAAAGGGAAACGCAGCAGGCCTTGAAATAAATATAAACCAGGAGATAGGCCATTCACCGGATGTAATTATTCGTGGAGAAAATGATCCCAACAACCGGCCGCTCTTTGTTGTAGATGGTGTTCCCATAAACTCCGATACCTATAATCTTAATCCGGATGATATTAAAACCTTCACCATATTAAAAGGGCCAAATGCTGCTGCATTATATGGCTTTCAGGGGAAAAACGGAGCTATTATTATTACTACTAAAAATGGAGCTAATGCCAAAAATGGCCCTGTAACAACTTTTAATTCAAGCACACAAATTAATAAAGGATTTCTCGCTTTACCCAAATATAATGATCAATACGGGCCTGGAGATAACGGCAAATACGCGTTTGGCGGAGGAGGCTCCACTCCCGATTCCTACTTCGGAAATGGGGCAGTGGGTGTAGGAATTAATGACGCCGATTATGATGAATGGGGTCCCCAATTCAGAGGCCAGTTAATTCCTCAGTTCGATGGAACTTATGATCCAAATCAAACCTATGTTACCAGCTTTGCTGACGGAACTCAGTACACAGGGCACGTAGCGCCGACACCCTGGACAGCAAGAGGAAAAGATAACCTGAAGAAATTTCTGCAGGCGGGCCTTATTCAGTCCAATAGCATTGCCGTTTCTTCTTCCACCAAAAAGACAGATTTTCGGGTTTCCCTGGGAAATACATATCAACGAGGGATTGTTCCCAATACAAAATTGAATAACGCAAACTTTACGGTAAATCTTACGGAAAGATTTAATGAAAAATTAAGTTTGACGAGTTATTTCAATTTCAGCAGGCAATCTACCCCCAATATACCGGATGTTACTTATGGTCCTAACAGTGTTTTATACAACATCGTTCTTTGGGGTGCTGCCGATTACAGTGTAGATGCTCCTGACATACGCAATTACTGGCAACCGGGAAAGGTTGGAATCCAGCAAAGTTATGAGGAGTATTACCGGTATAACAATCCCTGGTTCATGTCCTACCAGTGGCTAAGAGGCCATCATCAAAATAATGAATATGGTTATGTGTCTTTAAACTATAAACTAAATGATAATATAGATTTTCAGTTCAGGCCGAGCATGACAGCCTACGATGTGTTAAACTCGGAAAAAATGCCCTATTCTGCCGGCTCTTATGGAAGGGACCTGCGTCAGGGTGATTACCGGGAAGACAGGAGAGCACTATTTGAATCTAATGAGGATTTCCAGGCAAGATATCACAAAGACAATATTTTGGGATTCCTGGATGTGGCGGCGCTGGCTGGCGGAACCATCAGAAGTTTCGATTTTAATTCCAACTATGCATCTACCAATTATTTAAACGTGCCGGGTATCTATGCTTTTTCAAATTCGCAAGGTGCAATAACAGGAAGTACCTTTCACTCGAGCATGCTGGTAGCCAGCGCTTATTATTCTGTAGATGCCGGGTATAAATCTTATATCACGGCCAACATAACAGGCCGTGTTGATAAGTCATCAACACTGCCGTCTAATGCCAATAGTTATTTTTATCCTTCGTTCAATCTGGCCACTGTTGTATCCGAATATGTGCACCTTCCAAAGCCGATTTCATTTCTGAAATTCAGGGGTTCTTACGCTGAAAGTAAGGACGGGGGCACGTCTGCCTTTTTTTCCCCCAATGTCAGCGCTACACCGGCAGGCCAATATGGTTACATATTACCCTCTCCTTACGGGGGTCCTGCTTACCAGTTTTCCCCGGTATATTCTTTAATCCCCACCTACAGCGGTCAGAATAGTGCACGGTACAGTGACCAGACCATCAGCAGAACCATTAGTACCGCCGACAGGCAGGCGACTGAATTCGGGGTAGATGTCCGTTTATTCGAAAACAAAATAGGTCTTGATGTAACCCGCTATCATTATAGAAATACCGGCATTATAAATCAGGGTACATCTTCGGCTTCCGGGTATTCATCTTTTCTCACGAACGGAAACATATATACTAATGACGGATGGGAGGCTACACTGAGTGCCCGGCCGGTTACTAATCCAAATGGATTTAGCTGGAATGTAATTGCCAATTTTTCCACGTATATCAGAAAATGGGTTAAATATTCCAATCCTGATAATTATCAATACAATGGCAAAAGAATTGATCTGGTATATGGAGATGCTTTTGTGAGAACACCCGATGGCAAAATGGTAATAGATCCTACATCAGGTGTTTACACCAAATTCTCCGATTTGGGCGTATCTGCGTTAAAAGTATATGGCCATATGGACCCAAACTGGCAATGGGGGCTGGTCAATATGATTTCCTATAAAAACTTTGCCTTGCATTTTCAGTTTGATGGCGTTGTGGGAGGCGTAATATTTGATAATGTAAGACAGATCGCGCTCCGCGCCGGACGGCATATTGAGACGGCCACAGGCGCTTTTGGTAAGGCAAGGCCGATGGATGAAGCTAATATCGCCGCCTACACCGGCGTCGGTGTAAATTTAACGGGGGCGCCTATTGCTCTTGATCCGGTTACAGGAGCAATTACCAATATGAAGGACCTCACGGAGACCTCAAATACGACCAAAAGCCAGGTTCAGCCCTTTGTTGGCAACATGGCCTCCATTTGGGATTTACTAATGATTAAAAAGACGTACGCTAAATTAAGAGAGGTAACATTTACCTATACACTGCCAAAAACGCTATTTCATAACAAATCTTTCATCCGGGAAGCAAGCGTATCCCTGGTTGGCAGGAATTTACTGTACTTCTTCCCCAATAAATACAAGGATTTGGATGTGGACCAGTATACCCAGGATGGTTGGTCTGGTTTACAAACTCCAACCACCCGAAATTATGGGTTTAACCTAAATCTCTCCTTCTAGGTTCTTAAAGAAAAAAACATGAAACAGACAAAATATATACTATTAATAATCATGAGTGTTTCACTGATGATCTCCTGTAAAAAGCAGATTGAGGAAAAACAAGCTGACCCCAATAACCCAACCAGCGTTCCCCCGAATTTGATTGTAGGAACCGTGTTAACAGATATGTCCGGTACGGGAACTGCGGGAAATTTGGGAGGCATCAATTCCTGGGATAACGTTCCTGCCTGGGATCAATACTATTGTCAGAATCACGATTATTTCGGGAATAATATCTATTCCTGGACGAGTGGTTCCTTTGACCCCTATCTGGTATTAAAGAATGTAGTTCAAATGCAAAATGAAGCGACGTCAAGAGGAGCTTCAGCCGTAAACCCTTTTGAAGCTGTCGGAAGATTTATTTTTGCCTATTACTTTTATAACCTGACCAATATGTTTGGTGATGTACCGATGACTGAAGCCCTGGCAGGGGCTGCCAACGCAACGCCTTCCTACACTCCGCAAGAGCAGGTTTTTCAGTATATATTGAATGATTTAGATACTGCTAATACTGATCTGGCTTCATTAATCACAAGCAATGATAATTCGTTATCAGCATCGCAGGATATTTACTATGGAGGAGATCTTACCCGGTGGCAAAAGCTGGTAAATTCATTTAAACTCAGGGTACTCATTGACCTGAGCAAAAAAACTTCTGAAGCTGCATTGAATGTTCCGGCCCAATTTGCCAATATTTTAAACGATCCTTCGAAATATCCAATCTTCACCAGTCAAAATGATGATCTGGAATTTAAATACAATCCGGGGGGAGGAAATATTTACAGCAGTTATCCCTTAAATCCAAGTAGTTTTAGTTCCATCGCGCCCCGGTTTAATATGGCATCTACTTATGTGGATGCACTAAAAAGTATAAGTGATCCCCGTATTTTCGTTACCTGTGAACCAGCAAGCGCACTTTTGGGAAATGATCCCAATCCCTGTCAATTTCAATATTTCGCCGGGGCAAGCACCGGTGAGCCCGTTCAAAGCATGTTCAGCAATGCCGGCGCCGGTCTGTATTCATTTATTAACAGGAGTCGTTATTTTTCAACCTTTACCGGTGAGCCGGATGTTTTAGTGGGCTACAAAGAAATGCTTTTCAATATTGCCGAGGGTATTGAACGCGGTTGGGCCGCAGCAGATGCGGAAACATTTTATAAAACGGGGATTACAGAATCAATGGCATTCTATGGCCTTGATGTTGCTCAAACAAACTTTACGGCCTACTTTCTTCCCGCGGGCGCCAATAACGTTACTCAGGTTGCACCTTATCCATTTAGTTTTAATTTTTCAAATTATTATGCACAACCTGCTGTGCAGCTTTCTTCAACTCCGGCCACTGCCATTGACCAAATCGTTTTGCAGAAATATCTGGCCATGTTTCAGAATTCTGGGTATGAAGGATATTACAACTGGCGCAGAACGGGCGTACCTGCTTTTCAGTCGGGAGCCGGAGTAGGAAATAATGGAACTATTCCATTGAGATGGGCTTATCCGACAACGGAACAGGTTCAAAACAAAGCGAACTGGAGTGCGGCTCTGTCGGCTCAGCAGTTTTCAGCAGATGACCTGAATCAAACGATGTGGCTTTTGAAATAATAAATCAATGGATAGCAGGAGAGAATTTCTTAAAAAGACCTTGCTCCTTTCCGGAGCAGCCGGCATGGCGGCATTGCCCCCTTCAATTTTAAAAGCATTGTCAATTGATCCGGCTGCTGGAAGCACTTACCTCGATGCGGAACATATAATATTCCTTATGCAGGAAAACAGGTCGTTCGACCATGTTTTCGGAACCCTGCGGGGAGTTCGTGGTTACAATGATCCAAGAGCCATCACCCTGCCCGATAAAAATAAAGTGTGGCTGCAGACCAGCGCCAAAGGAGAAACCTATGCTCCCTTCCGGCTGGATATAAAAAATACCAGGATCACCTGGATGGGGTCCCTTCCGCATAGCCGTAAAAGCCAGACCGGCGCCCGCAATGGCGGCCGGTATGATAACTGGATTGACGCAAAAAAATCCGAAGATGTTGATTATGCAGAAATACCCTTAACCATGGGATATTACACGCGGGAAGATATCCCGTTCTATTATGCACTGGCAGACTCCTTTACTGTTTGCGACCAGTATTTCTGCTCTTCCTTAACCCCTACGGACCCCAACAGGTTGTATTTCTGGAGTGGAACAGTAAGAGCAAAAATGGAGGAGGATTCCAGGGCTTTCATTGATAATGATGATATAGAAAAGGGAATAGAATGGAGAACTTTCCCTGAATTGCTGGAGCAGCACGGCGTACACTGGAAAATCTATCAAAATGAGTTAAGTGTGGATGGCGGGTTTACAGAAGAAGAAGATGAGTGGCTTGCCAATTTCAGCGATAATTCCATGGAATTTTTTAATCAGTATAACGTAAAACTTTCCAGGAGGTATATGGATTATTTACCTGAAAAAAAAGTGAAACTGGAAAAGGCCATCGAAGATGTACAAACAAAAATCCAGGCTTTACCGGCGGGCAGCAAAGATCTGAAAGATGCCCAAATATACCTGAAGGATTTGGAGAAAGCCCTCGGGTCCGCTAAAGAAGATCTGGCGAATTGCACTACAGAAAAATATGAAAGTCTGTCTCCATTTCACAAAAGCATTCATGAGAAGGCTTTTGCGGTAAACTCCGGAGATCCCCACCGGCATGAACTGACCCCGTTGGATTATGCAGATGGAGATGTGCAGCGAAAAATCAATATCCCGAAAGGAGATGTGCTGCACCGGTTCAGGCAGGACGTGCAAAACAATGCCCTGCCCACGGTATCCTGGCTGGTGGCTCCCGAAACATTCTCCGATTGCCCGGGCGAGCCATGGATGGGCGCATGGTATGTTTCTGAGGTAATGGACATCCTCACGCAAAATCCGGAGGTATGGAAAAAAACCATTTTTATTCTAAACTATGATGAGAATGACGGCTATTTTGATCACGTGCCGCCATTCACAGCGCCAGACCCTCATCACCCTGAAAGCGGTAAAGTTTCCGCGGGCGTTGATACCGGTCTGGAGCACGTAAAGCTGGAAGAGGACGTTCCCGGCTCTATCGGACTTGGTTTTCGGGTACCCATGATCATTGCCTCGCCCTGGAGCCGCGGAGGACTGGTAAATTCCCAGGTATTTGATCATACCTCATGCATACAATTCCTGGAGCATTTTATCAATAAAAAGTTTGGGAAGAATATGGAAGAGACCAACATCACGCCCTGGCGCCGCATTGTTTGCGGCAACCTTACCTCCGCATTCCGGCAATTTGAGGGAGATAAAATACAGGGACTGCCTTTTATCAAAAAAGCTCTCTTTATTGAGGGCATACATAAGGCAAAGTTTAAGAATGTTCCATCGAACTATAAGCCCTTGTCACCGGCAGAAATCAGGCAGCTCAACGCATCGCCCGACGCTTCGGCTTTTATGCCCTTACAGGAAAAAGGCATCCGTTCGGCCTGTGCCATTCCTTATGAAATATATGCTGATGGAAATTATCAGCCGGAAAATATTAGCTTTGAAATAATCATCGGTGCGGGCAATCATCTTTTCAAAGAACAGGCGGCCGGTTCTCCATTTATCGTGTATGCACTAAACCATCGTTCCCGCGACTTTTCAGAGAGAAATTATGCAGTGGCGGCCGGTGACCGGTTAAAGGACGCCTGGCAGGTACCGGATTTTGATAACCATCAATATCATTTGCGCGTATATGGCCCTAATGGCTTCTATCGCGAATTTAAAGGTGATGACCAGGATCCTGATTTGCATATTTCTGTAGCTCATTTTCCCAACGGAAAAGCAGCCATCACGTTTAAAAATGCCTCCCCAAAAAACATACAGGTGAAGATTGCCGATCTGTCCTATCATCATGGCCCGGTGATTGAAGAAATCAATGCCCGTGCGACCGGGGTAGTCACCCCGTTTGATCTGACCGAAAGTTTTGGCTGGTATGATTTCAGTATTAAACTCCCCGGGAATTATCTGTTCGAAAAGAGGTTTGCAGGTCATGTGGAAACCGGCCGTATGAGCAAGAGTGACCCGGCCATGAGTTGAAGAAAAATATGCCGAATAACTAATTACTGAATGCAGTTTCTGATGAAAATGCACAGACTTTTATTAAATGTTTTACTGACGTTTATCTGTTTCTCCTGTTTTGGGCAGCAGGGTACTGAAAATTCGCTCTTTTTTCAGCCTAAAGCCGATAAAATGTGGGATACCTGGATGTATTATCAGAATAAAACATTTTACTTGTACTACCTGATTATGGAAGAAAGTGTAACGGAGACTGACGGCATAGGGCTGGCTATTTCTAAAGATGGAGTAAGCTGGGAAGATAAGGGAAGGATACTCTCTAAATCAGACAGTGCAATATCGCTAGGGTCAGGGTCGGTGTGGAAGTCGCCAGTGAATAATGGGAAAGGGAAATATATTATGAACTTTTCAGAACTGCATCATGGAACTTTATATGGGAAGGATCGGCAAAATATTTTCTTTGCATCTTCCGATGATTTAGTTCATTGGACAAAACTTAAAAAAAGATTTGCCCCGGATAGCAACTTTTATAGAATGAATAAAGG
This sequence comes from Bacteroidota bacterium, assembly GCA_030706635.1. Classification (GTDB taxonomy): domain Bacteria; phylum Bacteroidota; class Bacteroidia; order Chitinophagales; family Chitinophagaceae; genus Puia. Next base: position 16,324 of record JAUZOD010000018.1, on the reverse strand, counting down.
TGACGACAGTCGTTGGGACTGTATTTACTCTATTTCGAAGGCCGCCGGCGGATTTTATGGTTATTGGACAGCCAATCCTAAAAGGTTCAGTCCGGGTTTTGGTTTTGGAGAAACAAATGACGGTATAGATTGGAAGGCATTGCCGCCACCGGTAATCAGTTGGGGAAATAGAGAAAAAATGGCATCCATTGAGGTGGGCGCTGTTGCGAAAATTAACGAGAAGTATTATATGATGGCAGGTTCTTATAAAGACGATGATATTGGCATGTCTACTTTGGAAAGTGATTCTCCGCAGGGTCCTTTTTATCCTGCTGAGAAAAACTTTAAACTGCTGACTTCACACCAGAATTTTCTTTTCACTTATTTTGCCCGGTTTTTTCCTTACAGGGGAGAGGTATTGGTCGATCATCAGACGCTCAGCAGGGGAGTTACTTATTTTGGTTTATTGAAAAAAGCATTTGTTGATAAAGCGGGTATTTTAAGGTTGGCCTACTGGACGGGCAATGAACAATTAAAAGGAGAAAAAAAGAAATTTCAAAATATAGCGGTGAATAAAAGCGCCCTTGTATCCTTTTTACCTGAAACACTTGATATTGATCATGGAGTAATATTGGAAGGGTATTTCCCGTCCTTAGAGAAAAATGAAAAAAGCGCATTATACATAGGCTGTGAAAAAGATAAAGGGACAGCTATTTTCCTGGAAGCAAATGGCCAGGTTGAGTTCAGGGATAAGGTTGAAAACAGTGAAAAATTTAATGTTATAGATACAATTAACAGAGAAATGAAATTTTCGTCCCGGGGTCATTTCAAACTCTTTCTGAAGCAGACCCTGGTGGAGTTTTATATTGATGATATACTTATTCAATGTTATACCCTGCCTTCCAGGGCGACGGGAAAAATTGGAATTCTTTCAGAATTTAAGCGAATTAGCAATTTAACGGGCTGGGCTGTTAAAAACAAAAAGCGGTTAAACTGATGTATAATCATATACTGTTGTTCTATTTCCCCGAATTCGGATAATTTATCCCGGGCCCGAAGAAACACTCGTATTCCCTGATTTTTCCGTCTTTGAACTTAAAATATTCGCTGTTCCGGAATAATTTTCCATCTGTCGTCCAGCCGTTATAGATTACAAAGGCGTCGTCCCCGTTTACAACAAGCTTATCCAGATCGAATTGTTTGATCTTATAGGCGTTGGGCCAGCATCTTTCCTTAAAAGACTTTATACTGATATGGTCGTCAAGCGGGCTGGTGAAGGTAAAGCCGTCAGCGAAAATCTGCTCCACCGAATTCCAGTCTTTTTTCTCAAATGCGGTATAATACTCCCTGACCGTTTTTTCGTTTGCTGCATTTTGCAGCCCTGCTGCAGGGCCCGGCGAAGTCTGGGCAAATCCTGCCTGACAGGACAGGGCGGCCCACGCAATCACGGTTTTGACAAAGAGCATAGCTGTTTTCATTATTTCCTGTTTTATTGGTACAGACAACCGGAAAAGCCGTTACCGGACATGGTCTGCTCAATTTTTTTTCTCGTCAGGGCGACGGGAGCCTGCTATCTTGTGCAGTAACGCGTTCAAAATACTTCCGGATGGAAATATCCAGAATGGGCATTTTATTAAAATACGGGTTCCGGTGGAGCTCCATCAGGATCTGAAATGCTTTTTCGTCCTGGCGGTTGTACTGTAAAGCCACCGCATAATTGATCTCGGCAAACGGGCTGGGATAGACTTTTAACAACACCTCGTAATATCTGCAGATGCTTGCCCAGTCAGTGTCTTCAAATTTTCGCGCAGTGCAGTGCATACAGGCAATAGCGGCTTCCAGATGATAGGGCGAAAAGCTGGAATCTTCCGATTCGTTCAGTAAAAAGCGGGCCAGCCCGATCAGATCGTGATTCCAAATGCTCCTGTCCTGATACTCCAGTTCTATCGCATTTCCCTCAGCATCAAAGCGGGCATCCAGCCGGGCGATATTAAACAGCATGAGCGCCTGCAGCGCTTTTGTTTCGGCGTTGCCCAGGGGACTGTCAAATAATAATTTGTTAAGTATTAATGCGTCCTCACACATCGCTTTTCCCTGACCTGTCTTTTCGCCCGATTGTTTATAGCCTTCGTTAAAGATGAGATAGATCACCTTGTGTACAACCGAAAGCCGCTCTTTCGAACACGATCTGCTGCCAGCCGATAGGATGATTGCCTCGCTTTTAATTTTTTGCCTTGCGCGGTAAAGCATTTTCTCTATCGCATCGGGTTCTGCTCCAAACTGCAGGGCAATATTTTCAATCTTGAGATTAGCTACATATTTAAGTGCTAACACCACCTGCATTTTTGGCGTAAGGTCCGGATGGCAGCAAGCCATCAGCATCAGTAATTGTGCATCTTTAAACCCATGTTCGGAAATTTCTTCCGCGGCCACTGAAACCGTTTTGGCAAATGATAAGTCTTCCGTTCTGAAAACTTGTTTAAGCAGGTTGATGGATTTGTTTTTAGAGGTCTGATATAGCCATCCCGATGGATTCTCCGGCTCGCCCTGATCCGGCCAGCGCGCTGCCGCCTCGGCGAAAGTCTCCTGTACAATATCTTCGGCCGACTCAATAGACAGGTTCCGGAACCGTTGCAGCATTAACGAGATGAGCTGGCCGAACTTGTCTTTATAAAGCGCTTCGATGCGTTTTCCGGTTTCATTCATTATTCACACCATATATTGTGGCGATCGGGCGAACCTCTCTCACGGCCAGGCCTTGTTGAACCAGCGGGCAGGTCTGGGCGATGGCGGCTGCCTGTTCGATATTTTCCGCCCTGATTATTTCATAGCCCGAGATGCCTTCGCGGGCTTCGATGAAAGGGCCATCAGAAAGGATTTGCTCCCTGCTCACGTACCGGCCCTTTATAAGTAGCGGTTCACCCTTGATATAATTGCCACTCTCAATAAGTGAGTCAACCCACTTCAGCATCATGGGTATGTTGGCAAACCGTTCTTCATCCGTCATCCTGCCCAGTTTATCCAGATCCTCCCTTATAATCAGCATGAATTTTTCCATGATTTCCTGTATTGATTGTTTTGTTGTCAGGCCAGTCTTAACCTGATCCTGTAAAACTAAAACAACGTCCTGTTTAAAAACCGGACGTTGTTTGAAAATAAAATAACTTTGTCTTTCAGGTTATTCTTCCAAGGGGCTGGAACCTTGCTTTTGACCCCATCCCCAACGCGATAGAAATGATTGCAAAAGACAGCTTGCAGCTGCAGAACGCCTTCAACAGAAATTGAACATTTCGGAAAAAGAAAAGCAGCAGGCTAAAATAGATAAAATAAAAAATTTGTTTTTATCTGCAATCAATCGTAATATTGCGTTATACAGATATGGGACTCACCAAAACAGAAATATTTTCGGAAAAACAAAATAAGCTGGCCCTGATGATGAAAGCATTGGCTCACCCGGCCCGCATAGCCATCCTCCAGCATGTGATCAAAACCAATTCCTGCATTTGCGGTGATCTGGTAGAAGAGCTCGGCCTGGCTCAGCCCACCATTTCCCAGCACCTGAAAGAATTGAAGAATGCCGGCCTGATTCAGGGAACCATTGAAGGCACCAGCGTCTGCTACTGCATTGATCCCAAAACCTGGAAACAATTCAAAACGATACTGGATGCATTCTTTGTAAGCTATAACCCGGAAAATAATTGTTGCTGACTATTTTTTTAGCCATCATTATCGTCATATTGCATTGAACAAATAATATACAGCCATGTCAGACTCCAAACACAAAGTCCTGTTCGTTTGCATTCACAATTCAGCCCGCAGCCAGATGGCCGAAGCCTTTCTGAATAAACATGGAGCTGGCCGCTTTGACGCGGAGAGCGCGGGCATCGAGCCCGGCGCGTTAAATCCAAATGTGGTTAAGGTAATGCAGGAAGCGGGGATTGACCTGAGCCAGAAGGGTACCCAGGGGGTGTTCGATCTGATCAGACAGGGAAAATTTTATCATGCGGTGATTACTGTTTGTGATGCGGCGAGTGCCGAAAAGTGCCCCATTTTTCCGGGCACGCTGAAACGGATCGCCTGGTCTTTTGAGGATCCTTCTGCTTTCAAAGGATCTCCTGAGGAAATTTTACAACGTACCCGGGCAGTCCGGGACGAAATAGAAAAATCAGTGCTCGGTTTCATCAGGGAAGCAGACGTTTTAAGCTATTGGATTTAAGTATCGGCAATCTATTTACAATTTAAAATATATATATCATGGAAACACAGGAACAAATAAAAGAAATGGTGAGGCAGAAATACAGCGAAATCGCTTTGCAGGAGAAGGAAACCAATGAAGCGTCCTGCTGCGGCTCGGGCTGCTGCTCTACCGAAGTCTATAATATCATGAGCGATGATTATACCAACTTAAAAGGATATAATCCGGATGCGGATCTGGGTCTCGGATGCGGCCTGCCTACCCAGTTTGCCCGGATCAGCAAGGGCGACCTGGTGATTGATCTGGGATCAGGAGCCGGCAATGACTGTTTTATTGCGCGATCCGAGACCGGAGAAACCGGAAAAGTGATCGGTATTGATTTTACCGACGCCATGATTGATAAAGCGCGGAAGAATGCTGAAAAACTTGGTTTTCACAATGTAGAATTTCGCAAAGGGGATATTGAAAAAATGCCGGTTACATCGAATATCGCGGATGTTATTGTAAGCAATTGCGTGCTGAATCTGGTGCCCAACAAAGATGGCGTGTTTAAGGAAATAAAGAGGGTTTTAAAACCGGGTGGTCATTTTAGTATTTCCGATATCGTTTTGGCAGGCTCGCTTCCCGATAAGATCCGGAAAACGGCAGAAATGTATTCCGGTTGTGTGTCAGGAGCCGTGCAGAAACAAGCGTATATGGAACTGATTGAAATCAACGGGTTTCAGAATATAATCATTCAGAAAGAAAAGCCGATCGTCATTCCGGATGATATTTTAGCCGCTTACCTGTCCGCGGAAGAAATCAGGGAATTCAAAAGTTCCGGTACAGGCATTTACAGCATAACCGTATTCGCAGAGAAACCGGCTGAAGCCTGCTGCGAACCGGGATGCTGTTCAAACTGAACTCCTGCTCGTATTTTCTTTTATGCCGATGCATGAAAATCTGCAGAATGGCTGTCATACCTTTATGACATTCTTAACCTGATAAAGATCATTTATGAAGACGGCGAATTATTTGAAAGGGTTTTCTTTCCTGTGCCTTATGATTGCCATAATGGTTGGTTCAATACTGAACGGCTGCAATGGTTCGGGAACAGGATCGAACAATAACGCTGATTCTTCCGCTAAATCGTCAGGCTCAGATGATGCGCTCCTTGGCGCAGGCAGCACATTTGTATATCCGCTTTTTTCAAAGATGTTCAGCGAGTACAACAGGTCCACCGGTATCAGAGTAAATTACCAGTCCATCGGGTCCGGAGGCGGGATCCTGCAGATGACCAATAAAACGGTGGACTTCGGTGGCTCGGATGCTCCGTTGAATGAGGAACAATCCAAAAAAATCGGTGTGGACATGCTTCATATCCCGATGGCTTCGGGTGCGGACGTGGTCTGCTACAATCTGCCTGGCTTAACAGACACACTCAAACTAACGCCGGATGTTATTGCTGCGATATTTTTAGGCAAAATAAAGATGTGGAATGACCACGCCATTTCAAATATAAATCCGGGGGTAAAGCTGCCTGACTTTCCCATTATTGTTGTTCACCGTTCTGATGGCAGCGGCACCACCTATGTCTGGACAGATTACCTTTCTAAAGTCAGTGAGGAATGGAAAACCAAAGTTGGAAAAGGAACCGCCGTTAACTGGCCGGCCGGGTTGGGCGGTAAGGGAAATGAAGGCGTGACGGGAACGGTGAAACAGACACCCGGGGGGATAGGTTATATAGAACTGGCCTATGCAGTGCAGAACAAAATGCCTGCCGCCTCCATCAAAAATAAGTCCGGGAATTTCATTTACCCAAGCCTCGCCAGCATTACGGCTGCCGGAAATATTCAATTGCCGGCAGACGCAAAAGTATCCATTACCAATACAGATGCTCCGGATGGGTATCCAATCAGTAGTTTTACCTGGGTTATTATTTATAAGGAACAGAACTACAATAGCCGCAGCCAGGATAAGGCGCAAAAACTCACCAAACTCCTGTGGTGGAATATTCATGAAGGACAACAGTATTGCAAACCCCTGAATTATGCGCCACTATCTGAATCGGCCTTAAAAGTGGGAGAAAACATTTTGCAATCGGCAACCTATAATGGGAAACCCATATTGGCCGATCTGAAACAGTAGGATGTGGATCAGGAAACTGATTAATATTATGGCGGATCATTATCCTGATCTTTTTTAATGCATCAATCCTGAAATGATTAGACTATTCAATCTGGGCAGGCAAGGTTCGATTACGATATCGAAAAAGCAGCCAGGGCAATAGAGGACAGTTCCCTGCCCAATGATTATGGCTCGAACTTTATTAAGATATTATCCCATGCTCAAGGGTATATCGGATCAGTTGCGCTGTGTTTTTTACATTGAGTTTCGCATACAGGTTTTTCCGGTGGGTATCCACCGTATCGATGCTGATGAATAATTGCTGACTTATCTGCGTATTGGTAAGACCTTCCACAACCAGCTTAAGAATTTCCTTCTCCCTTTTGGTCAGTACGGGCTGCAGGCTATTTTTTTCCAGGGTGGATTTATATATTTTTCCGGCTTCAAAACTGAAATATACCCCGCCCATGCTCACGGTTTTAATGCCGTCAATCATTTCCTGCCGGGTCACGTTCTTCAGTAAATAGCCGCTGGCGCCCTGTTCCATGGCTTTATTCATATAAAGGCCCTGGTTGAAGGTGCTGAGCATCAGAACCATCACCTCCTTATGCCCGGCTTTTATGATCCGGCACAATTCTATTCCGCTCATATCGGGCAGACTGATATCCATCAAAACTACGTCCGCTTTATGATTTGCAAAATAATCTATGCAACCTGCCGCAGTATAGGAAGAACCGGCGATGGTTATGCCTGGCTCGCTCTCCAGCAAAACCCGGATGCCTTCCACCACCACCGCATGATCCTCCACAATAAAAATTCTTGTCATGCTGCTATACGATTAATTCGATGTTAATAACCGCGCCTTCCCCGGGTTTGGATTCAATATCCATCCTTCCATGCAAATAATTGACCCTGGACTTAACATTCTGCAAACCCATGCCGCCAGATTTCTCCTGCGCATGCAGATCAAATCCTGCTCCGTTATCCTCGACAGTGATCAGCACCTTGCTCTCAGCTTTGGTCAGTTGCACGATAACCTGGCTGGCTTTTCCATGTACAACTGCGTTATTCACCAGTTCCTGCACAATACGGTAAATATTGACATCGGCAATATTACCCAATTCCCTTTCCGGTCCGAATATCTCACATATAATCGTTGTGCTGCCGGCCAGCTGCATGGAATTGCAAAAATCCCTCACGGCGCTCGTCAAACCAAATTTCACCAGGGCCTCCGGCATAAGGTTATGGGCAACTTTACGCAATTCGGAAATCGTTTGATCAAGATCAAGAAGAGATTTTTCAAATGCATGCGCATTCGCCGGATCCAGGATTAGATTTTCTTTCATATTGGAGAACGATATTTTTATGCCCGCAAGCATGCCGCCCAGCCCGTCATGCAGATCTTTCGCCAGCCTGCTCCGTTCTTCCTCCTGGCCCTTAAGCATGGCTTCCACTTCCATGAGCTGTTTTTCTTTTTCCATTTCCGCCATTTTCTGACGCTCCATCTTTTGCCGGGTCTTGATATTTACATAGAGCGTTGAACCGATCAAAACGAAGGCGATGATCGTGATGAGGAAGATCGTATTCCACAAGGCTTCCTGCTTGACCGATGCCGATTGTATTTTCTTATCCGCAACCAACTGTGCAATCTGTTTCTCCTTTTTATCATTTTCATACATAGCCGCCAGGGTGGCGGCCTGTTTGATGTTCGTTTCCGCGAGCACGCTGTCATTCAGCAGGATGGCTTCCTGCAGAGCCTGGTAAGCGCGGGAGGGGTTACGGGATTTGCTGTAATATTCTGCGGTCACTTCCAGCGCCTTTGCCCTCGTTTCTTTATGGCCGCTTTGTTTCGCGAATGCCATGCTCTGCTCCGCATATTTTTTTGCCTCTTTCATCCGCTTTCTTCCCATGTCCAGGCTGGCCAGGTCAGCACTCACGTCGGCTATTTCGTCCATGTGCATTTGGCGGGTATAATTGAAATAGGTGAGGGCATTTTTTAGCAGCGCGATGGCGGTATCGGTTTTGTTTTGTTTGAGGGCTATCTGGCCGGCGAGGTGATAATACCCGCCGGTGATCATGGTCTCCTCACGGTTGGGCATCCATGGTTTCAATTTATCCAGGTAGAAACCGGCCCTTGTCAGATCACCCCGGTTGTAGTAAATGCCGGCCATATAAGTGTAGATGCCCTCGGCCTCATGATCCGGTGTCCCGTTCCGGGCATTCTCAAACATCTTTAACGCCAGCTGATAATATTCCAGCGCTTTTTCATCGTTGTGGAGTTTTTCATATATGGAAGCAATTCTCAGCGAGATCATCTTTTGCCGTTGAAAATCTGTCCCTTCATACATTTTCAATGCTTCAAAATAACTGTTTAACGCAGTGTAAAAATTTTCATGGAATTCATACAGCATGCCTCTTTCAAAAAGAGCGAATCGCTTTACCGTCCGGAGACCGCGGTCGGCCGGATCGCCTGCCATGGCAATCGCTGCATCCAGGTAATTCAGCGCGCTGTCCGTTTTCCCGATGCTTTTATAATATGTTCCCCTCCATTCAAGGCATTCTGCTTCCGATGTTTTATTTTTTAATTTGCGGCTGAGCAGCAGGGCCTCCTCCCAATAGGGGATCACCTGTTTTTTCTGACCTGAAAAGATCGCACTGTTTAAAATATTCATTAAGGCATGGGCTCTCGCCGAATCCGGCTGCGGGTGTTTTGACAGTTCCTTTACCAACGAATCTTTGGTATGCGTGAAGAGTTGATTGTAATAATCCATCTGGGCCCGCAATGCGCTGGTAACTAGAAAAAGGATAACTGCAGTCAGTACGCTGCGTCGCCAAAGTTGATACATTCCGATAGACGTTGGTCTGATAAAGATTGCAATAAATAGAGACGCTCCCAACTTTTAAACAAAAATCACCCTTTTACGGTAGAAGGCTAAAAAGGAATCGATCAATATTCGTACAGGTTTTCATGTCCGTCTCAATATCTCCGAAACACCTGTTAATCCATCCTGATCCCGGAGCCGGATCATATCCACGTTATGCGAGGCACAATCTTCTATTTGAATCATAACAGACCAACGATGAAACTGATTATTCTCCTGTTGATAGCATTAAGTTCATTCAGCCGCTTACAATCGCAGGGTATTGGCATCGGCACCAATTCGCCCGATGCTTCCGCGGCGCTGGACATTACAGCAACCAGTAAAGGATTGCTCATACCGCGGATGACCACGGCCGCCATTTCCTCCATCAGCAATCCGGCAAAAGGACTGATGCTGTATGATTCTGTAAAAAATTTTTTGCTGGTAAATATGGGAACGGCGGCTGTGCCCGACTGGGAGCCTGTTGTGGCGGGCAGCGGATGGAGTCTGGCCGGTAATAAGGCTACGAATCCCGCCATTAATTTTATTGGCACCACCGACAGTGTTCCTCTGCTGTTCAGAATAAATAACCATTGGGCCGGCTTCATGGATTCCGTGACCGGCAATACTTTCCTGGGCTATAGCGCCGGCCAATATACTCCCGGACAGATCGCAAGCACAGCTTTCGGTTACCAGGCATTGGATTCCAATAAATCCGGGGGAGAGAATACGGCTTTTGGTGTGCAAACCATGTCGGGCCCCAAGTTTCCGGGAACTCCGCCGGTGAATAACAATACTACCGCCATTGGCTACCAGGCGCTCAATAAATATTGGGGTAATGACTGCACGGCCATCGGTTACCAGGCATTCTTCAGCGCGGGTTCGGATGGCGGCGGTTTCAGCACCACCGCCACGGGCTACCAGGCAGAATTCAGGGGCGGCGTGCAGAACACCGCTACCGGCGCATTCGCGCTGTATTCTCCGCAATCTGTGAGTGGCACAAGCGGCAGCAACTGTACAGCCAATGGCGTAAGGGCGCTTTATAATAACAGCCGGTTTGATAATAGTCCGGGTATTCAGGGCGGCGATTATAATACGGCCACGGGGTTCGAAGCCCTGTACGATAACGTTGCCGGAATTGGTAACACAGCCTGCGGCTACCAGGCGCTCTACAAGAATTACTACGGAAACTACAACGCCGGTTTCGGCATTGGCGCGATGTATTCCAACAGCGTCCACGCTTCAGGAAATACTGCCATGGGCGTGTACAGTCTGATCAGCACGACCAATTCACAGGAAAATACAGCCGTCGGATACGATGCGGGCCACAGCTATGATAATGGAAATTACAACTGCTTTATCGGGGCGGAAACAGATGCCAACGGACCCGGTTACACGAACTCGATCGCCATCGGGCACGGCACCCTGGTCACGGGCTCCAACATGATGCGGGTGGGTAACGGAGCAACGGTTTCCATCGGTGGACCGGTAGGCTGGTCCACCATTTCAGACGGAAGAGTAAAAAGGAATATACAGGAGAATGTACCCGGCCTCGCTTTCATCAACAAACTAAAACCCATCAGCTATACGATCGATCTGGCGGCGATTGACCGTATCACCCAGCCGGCTGCCCAAAAGCAGCAGGCTGTTACATTGAATGCGGGTTCAGGAAAAAATGAAACCGCCAGCCGGCCCGGGCCCTCTCAGATGACCGCTGCACGCAGTGCAAAGGAGCAGATTGTCTATACCGGTTTTGTGGCCCAGCAGGTGGAACAGGCGGCTCAATCCCTTCATTATGCATTCAGCGGCGTGGATGCAGCGCGGAACGACAAAGATCTCTACAGTCTCCGGTATGACGAATTTGTCGCGCCATTGACAAAAGCCGTTCAGGAACTCGCTGCCCTGCATGATCAATTAAAAAAACAGAATGAACAGCTTGTAAAAGAAAAAGAAAAGGCCTTACAGGAACTGGACGAACTGGAGAAAAAACTGAATTGATGCATTCAACAAAATTTCACCGGATGAAAAAACTTTACTTTGCCGGAGCCGCTATCCTCTTCTTTATTTACGGAACGATCAGCAACCCGCTGTATGGACAAAGCGCAGGCATTGGCACCAATGTGCCGGATGGCTCTGCTGTGCTCGACATAACCAGTACCGCCAGGGGATTACTAATACCCCGGATGCCGACAGCCGCCATTCTTTCCATTAGCAATCCCGCAAAAGGTTTGATGGCATACGACTCGGCAAAAAATCAGCTGATAGTGAATATGGGATCAGCGACCGCTCCCAATTGGCAAAACATTTCAGCCGGCAGCGGATGGAGCCTGACCGGCAATAGCGGCGCCGGCGCGGCGTTCATCGGCACCACCGATAACCACCCACTTTTATTCAAAGTAAAAAATCAGTGGTCGGGTATTATAGATTCCGTCTCCCAAAGCACATTTTTTGGTTACCTGTCCGGAAAAGACAGTGCCGGAACCCCGGCAAATACGGCTTTTGGCGCCTATGCATTGGGAACGGACCTCAACGGTACCGGATTTAATACAGCTTTTGGCGATCACGCCCTTTATCTGAACCATACGGGGTATTACAATACAGCTGTTGGAGGAGCCGCACTTTACAACAATACGGCCGGATCGGAAAATACCGCCGTCGGTTTTCTTACCTTGTCGATGAACACCCTGGGGTTTTTCAATACCGCCATCGGCTCAAGTGCTTTAAGATTTAATAGGGTCGACGCCGCTGCCGGGTTGAGCGCGAGCTATAATACGGCTAACGGCGCCTTTGCGCTGATGAACAATATCTCCGGATCGTATAATACGGCGGAAGGTTTTCAGGCCTCTTATACCGATTTAGCGGGAAACGGAAATACGGCCTGCGGACTGGATGCGCTGTACACCGCATACGGAAATTATAATACCGCTTTTGGCGTTGAATCCCTGTCAAAAAACTGGACCGGCGATTATAATGCGGCATTTGGATACGGAGCGCTGAATTCAAAAAATATCACGCTCAATTATCGCGTTGAAACTTCGCAATCCACGGCAGCAGGATATAACAGCCTCTACCAGACGTATGGGTCCCAGGGTAACACGGCGCTGGGCTATGCATCAGGTTCCTCCTACAACAATGGCTATTACAATTGTTTTATCGGCCCTGAAACCGATGTCTCAAACGCGGATTTCTACAACGTCATCGCACTGGGTTACGGCACCAATGTGTCTGACGTCAGCACGATGCGGGTAGGCAACGCGGCCACCACGTCCATCGGCGGACCGGTAGGCTGGTCAACCATTTCTGACAAAAGGGTAAAGAAAAACATCAGGGAAAATATTCCCGGCCTATCCTTTATTATGAAACTGCGACCGGTCACTTACAATTTGAATATATCGGCTATGGAAGCTATTGAACGGTCTGGCTCAAATCAAAAATCATCAGCGGCTGCCGGCGCGGAGCAGATGGCGGCTGCGCGTGCGGCAAAGGAGCAGATAGTATATACCGGTTTTATTGCACAGGAGGTGGAGCAGGCTGCCCGGTCGGTAAACTATGATTTTAATGGCGTGGATGCGCCAACGAATGCGCAGGGTCTGTACGCTTTGCGATATGAGGCATTTGTTGCGCCGCTGGTAAAATCAGTTCAGGAACTGGACACAGAAAGCCGTCAGCTGAAAAGCGCGTCCGCGTCGCTTGAACAGGAGTTCGAAAAAATAACGCAGCGATTGGATGCATTGGAGAAAACGATAAAATAATTTTCAATAAATGAAACGGATCATGAAGCAGGCAGTTATTCTCACCGTCGTCCTTTTCTGTTACGCTGCGGCATACGCGCAGAACGTGGGCATTGGCACTAACATACCGGATGCTTCCGCCGTGCTCGATATGTCGGGCGCCGCCAAAGGATTGCTGATCCCCAGGATGACCTCCTCCGGCATTACGGCTATTCCGCAACCGGCAAAAGGTCTGCTGGTGTACGATTCTCTAAAAAACCAGTTGATGGTGAATATGGGAACGGCCGCTGCGCCCAACTGGCAAACGATCATTGCCAATGCCGGATGGGGATTGACGGGAAACGCCGGTACCGACAGCGCCGGAAATTTTATTGGAACAACTGACGATCAACCGGTACAGTTCAGAATAAATAATCAGCCGGCGGGAATGATCGATTCTGCCAGCAACAGCACCTATATGGGATATGGATCGGGCAGAAATAGCGCCGGAGCCATTGGCAATACGGCCTATGGGTTTAAGGCGCTGGACCTGAATACCACGGGAAGTTATAATACGGCCCTGGGCGTTCAAACACTTTCCGTTAATGCCAATGGAAGCGATATCGGCAGTTACAATACAGCCACCGGCTATCAGGCGCTCATGAATAATCTGGGAAATGTGGCAAACACCGCTACGGGTTATCAGGCGCTTTTTACCAATACAACGGGTTTTAATACGGCAAGTGGTTACCAGGCGCTATACAATGGCGGGGCAGGATCCAATACAGCCACCGGCGCCCAGGCGCTTTTCAATGGCGGAGGCAACAGCAATACCGCCATCGGGTCAAAAGCCCTGTATAATAATTCGGCAAGCTACAATACGGCCAGCGGGTACGAAACACTTTTCAGCAATGTTACCGGGAGCTATAATACAGCCGCCGGATTCCAGGCCCTGCGCAGTAATTATTCGGGACAATACAATTCGGCTTTTGGAAGCAGCGCCATGTATGCAAATTCATACGGAAACTATAACACCGCAATAGGTTATAATAGTCTCGCAAATACTACAGGCTCCGACGGAAACACCGCGTTCGGATACAATGCCGGGGCCAGCTACGACAATGGTTATTACAACTGCTTTATCGGCTCTGAAACCGACGCCAACGGACCGGGTTACTACAACTGCATTGCCCTGGGTCACGGCACGCTGGTTACAGCGCCCAGCATGATGCGGGTGGGCAATGGCGCCACCGTTTCTATCGGCGGTCCCGTAGGCTGGTCCACCATTTCAGACGGAAGGGTGAAGAAGAATATCCGGGAAGATATTCCCGGCCTCGACTTTATCAATAAGCTGAGACCGATCAGCTACAACATTGATCTGGCAGCGGCAGATGGTATTGTGAAGCCACCGGTTCATAAAACGGGCACGGCCCTTTTAACCGCCGGTTCGGTACAACCGGCAACGGCAGAAAAACCGCTGTCTCCGCAAATGATCGCTGCGCGCAAAGCAAAAGAGCGAATCCTGTATACGGGGTTTGCGGCCCAGGAGGTGGAGCAGGCGGCGCAATCGCTGCGCTTTTCTTTCAGCGGCGTGGACGCCGCGCGTGGCGATAAGGATCTGTACAGCCTGCGCTATGGAGCATTTGTGGCGCCGCTGACAAAAGCAGTGCAGGAGCTGTCTGCCCAAAATGACCAGTTAAAAGAAGAAAATGAAAAGCTCCTAAAACAAAGCGAAGAAATCCTGCTGCGGCTTGCCCTGCTCAGGCAGAAAACGAATTGATTTTTACACCGATCTTTTATAGCATGAAAAAGATATTCGTCGCATCCGCAGCTTTGATACTGTTCCTGACCGCTGCAAAGCATGCCCGGGCGCAATTCACGATTTCCCCGGGATCTCAATTCTCCATGACGGGGAATTTGCAGCTGACCCTTTCCAATACTGACCTTGTCAATAACGGAACTTTTTCCGCAGGTACAGGCGCTGTGTCCTTTTCCGGCAGTGCCCCTTCGAATATTCTTGGCAGCCAGGCCATTCAATTCTACGAACTTAAAATAAATAAAAGCGCCGGCGTTGCCGTGATGCTGCAAACACCTGTCGCCGTTTCGCGGCAGATCAGTTTCAGTACCGGCGTCCTGGATCTCAACGGCCACGATGTTGATCTGGGCAGCACCGGGATGCTGAACGGCGAACAGGAAACCAGCCGCATCCTGGGCAGCAACGGAGGGGAAGTGATTTTCAATGGAACACTCAATGCGCCGTCCGGAGTAAATCCCGGCAACCTGGGCATTTTGATTAGCTCCCCGCAAAACCTGGGCAATACCGTTATCAGGCGCGGTCATCAGTCACAGACCAATGGCAGCGGCGCCGGAAGCTCTGTACTGCGGTACTATGATATAGCGCCGGCCAATAACAGCGGCTTAAACGCCACGCTGCGCTTCCAGTATTTTGACGCAGAGCTTAATGGTCAGGATGAAAACGCATTGATCTTATGGGAACGGACAGCGGCACAAACCTGGACGGGCCTGGGGTTTGACAGCCGGAATACCAGTACGGACTACGTGGAAAAAACCGGCATCGCTTCCCTTGAGCGCTTCACCCTGTCGGCCCCCGGCGATCCGCTGCCCGTCATTTTTACTCTGTTCAATGCGCGATGCGAGGGGAACCGCGTGCTGCTGGTATGGCAGACGGCACAGGAAGAGAACAGTCATTATTTTTCCGTGGAAAGAAGCGCCGACGCCGCGGAATGGACCGTACTGGGTAAAATTCCCGCAGCCGGCAACGCTTCAGGTGAAAAGAATTATTCCTTCGCGGATGATGCACCCCTCCAAAATGGCTATTACCGCATTGCTGAACACGACCTGGACGGGCGCGTGCAGTTTACCAGCGCCCTGACCAGCAATTGTAACCCTGCGGATGCCTTCCGCGTCTGGCCCAATCCCGCGCGCAGCACCCTTTATATCAATATTTCCGCCGATGCGGGCACCGCCGCCATCATAAAACTTTCCGACAGCAGGGGCGCCCGGATAAGGCAGCAGACCAGCGACCTGTTCCCAGGAAATAATCTGATCAGCATGAATTTGCAGGGCATTGCCGCGGGCATATATTTTGTAAGCATCCAGTATAAAAACAAGCAGGTGTATGTGCGGAAAATTATAAAAGAATAACTATCCGGCGTTTCGGGTATCCAGCTCATTTGGTGCGGCCAAATCAGGTTGTCGATACCCCAAAGAAGCTCCTGAGCCATTATATATTCCACCCTGGCTTGCTATCCGCCATAGCTCTATTTTTGCCAGCAATATTTTTTCAAAATAATAATTGAGGAAAGAAGACATCGGTATCAGGGTTAGTGACAGCGAGATAATAACAACAGCGATAATATCTGCTCTATATTTTGTGTGCTTTTAAACTAAGGTCCATGCTCACAGCATGATGTATGATAGCGCCGCATGAGACGTAATCGACACCAGTACGG
>JAUZOD010000017.1 GCA_030706635.1 Bacteroidota bacterium | reverse complement strand
CGTCGTCCACTTCAAAATCCCAACTGTCAATGGTATAAACGCGTTTAAGCAACTGAAATCTCCTGCTCCATCGGGCCGGATCATTTACCGTATAGTCAAGAGCCTTTGCAGCAGACCCCAGATTGCGTTTCATCCATTCGTCATCCCCTTCACTTTTCCAACAGTTATAAATCGTATTCACATAAATATATTCCGGGTGATTTTCAGTAGGCTGCCGCACAAAAACCCTGTCTCCTATTCTCTTGCTGTAACCATAAGCCTTATCACGGGTCAAAAAGTAATCGGCATTTTGCATGTATTGAACAAAACTATAGATCATCCCATCGGCTCTCTGTGCCTGGCGCATGATGTCAATCAGTTCCCTGGCATTGGGCAAAAAATATTGTTTGCCTTTCATCGTGTGAAAGTTATCCAGCACCCAGGGTACAAATACATCATATTGATTCCCATTCCAGTGAATCGATGACACGCCGCTTTTTTCATCCGCAAACATGCCGTTGTAAAAAAGATGAAACATCCTCTTATAGTAGCCGCCATCGTCAATATCGGTTGATGCATCCACGAAAAATGAAGCCGTGTCTGTTATCTGTCCTTTGCTGTTAAAGACTTTCAGCATTTGACGACCAAGTGCGCCTCCAACCACGAATTCCGTCAGGCCATGCAAAGGCAACAAGGCATATTGCCTGCCATTGCCATCGTACACTTTCATATAAGATCCTTTAGCGCTTGCCACAGCAAGTTTTTCAAGAGGCTTGACGGATACCGGTTTGCTGGCCGTAAAAAGTACCGGTTGAACATTTTGCCCCCGGACCGCCAGCGAAATCAGGCAGAACAACAGCAGGAATGGCCTTTTCATTTATCTACTATTCAGGTAAAAAAATTATCGACGTGTCAAATGACAAAATAAAACCCTGATTGTCTTTGACAAGATAATCAATATCCGGGTCCCACCCTTAGACCGATTACCGTTGAATCACCTTTTCATGGGGATAATTGCCGCAAAATTATCCGCTATTTGTCGTTTTCACACCCGACTTACACCAGTGGTTGCGTTTAACTATGTTGGTATAAAAACTAATATTATGTCAGACAACAGCATTTCACTGATATTTCTATTCAGACGATGCTGCGGAAACACTTTTTGTCCCCTATAACGTCATTAGCGGCATGCCTGTACAATTGCAGCAAGAGGTCAATCGGTGCGGGGTTTAACTGTGAAATAAAATTTGACACGCGCAACGTTTCGCGTTACATTTGTATCATGATTGCAGGCTTTCGGCACAAGGGATTGAAGCTGTTTTACGACAAGGGGAATGCCTCGAAGTTGCAACCCCAGCATGTGGTTAAAATCCGGCTGATCCTGACTCGTCTGGACGCTGCGACCTCGCCTGGTGACATGAATGTTCCCGGTTATGGGCTTCACCAGCTTGCCGGGGACTGGGCAGGTTTCTGGGCCGTGAAAGTGGACAAGAATTTCAGGATCGTTTTCCGGTTTGATGGCCTAAACATGCTGGATGTTGATTATTTGGACTATCATTAATTAATTAAAGGAGGATAAAATTATGGCTATGTATGACCCCGCCCATCCGGGCGAACTGATCCGCGACACAATTGAAGGTCTGCGCGAAGAAACAGGCAAGAGCCTGACCATCGAGGAAGTCGCAAAAGGACTGATGACCACCCGCAAAACGCTGTCGGCCATAATCAATGGAAAGCAGGCGATTACCCCCGAAATGGCCTTGAAGCTGGCGAAGGCCTTTAATACCTCTGCAGAGTTCTGGTTGCACGCGCAAGAAAACTACGATCTGGCACATGCGCGGAAGAAAACAAGCGTAAAAGACGTACGTGTATTCTGGAAGCACAGGCCTGCGATGTAAATTGGACCGTTGCAATACAGACATGACAACAAACAAAATTTTGAATTATCTCATAGCGGCCGTTTGGATCGCCAACGGACTTTTCTGTAAGGTACTGGATCTCGTGCCGCGACATCAGGAAATCGTTGCAAGGATTATAGGTAATGCCCACGCAGGAGTTTTAACCAGGACGATTGGTTTTTCTGAAATGGCGATGGCTGTTTGGATCTTGAGTGGCATCAAGCGGGTTATTGATGGCGACTATAGATTGCGGACAAATTCGCAAAGAGAAGATATCAAACTGATTACCGAAAAGATCAACGAGGCAAACGATGATATTGGCCGGGGAAGACAAAAACTGTTGAGGGACGAAATGGATTACCTGGACTTCAAGATCATTAAGAAGGAAAAAGAAGAATTGATCAATGAACTGGAAAACAAACTAATAAAGGCGTCACAAAGCGCCGTAACAATTAAGACCGATCTGGATCAGGCCATCGATGCGTTATCGAGTATCGACAAACTATACAAGGACGGGGACGTAAGAAAGAAAAGGGAAATTGTCGGTTCGATATATCCCGAAAAACTCATTTTTGACGGAACTCAATATCGCACCGCCCGGCTCAACGAGGTCGTTCAGCTCATATACACGCTGGACAAAGATTTCAGCAAAAAAAGAAATGGACGAACAGATCAATATTTCGATTTGTCCACTTTGGTACCCCAGACGGGAATCGAACCCGTACCCGCATTTCTGCAGACAGGATTTTAAGTCCTGCGCGTCTACCTGTTCCGCCACCAGGGTATGCTGTCAAATAAAAAATTCCATCCCTTTTACCGGATGGAATCCTGGAGCGGAAGACCGGGCTCGAACCGGCCACCTCGACCTTGGCAAGGTCGCGCTCTACCAAATGAGCTACTTCCGCATAAAACTGTCAATAAGAACTGTTCCGGGACGGCAAATTTAAGCATTCCAGCCGTCCCTCAAAAAGTATTGTTACTTGTACTCCGGTGTATACAGGGTATTGGCGGGGATCACCACTTCCGGCTTGCCCTTATACCGGTGTGTATACAACCCGTAACTGGCTCCGATCAGCAGGGCCACGATGCAAAAGGTTTCCAGATAAAACAGGAAGACAGAGGAATTTACCCAGTTATAGGTAATGTCCTTCAGCTTCGGGTCCTTGTATTCTATTTGTTCTTCTTCCATAACAATCAGTTAATTACCGTGCAAAAATAGCAGATTCGCTTAAAAAATCAGCTTTTCACACCCATAATTTCAGCAAAAGTTTTTTTGCCCCGCACAAAATGCTTCCAGGCAACACTATGCCGGTACCAGCCCGAGAGCCTCGCCTTTCTCCGGGAGGGAAAAATGCTCCGGCCCTGCATAAAAAACAACCATTTCACAAAAGCCAGATGCGCTTCCAGAATGGCAAAAAAGTAAACCGCCTCTCCGGCAAACAGAGATTTCCAGGCAGAAATAATATCCATGATCACCCGCAGCGGAATTTTCCAGAAAGACTGCCGCCTGGGCAGATTTTTAGCCAGCATGATCATGTTGTTCCGGAAATTCAAAAACACTTTTCTTTCATTTCCCTTCGGCAGGGTGCCGCCGCCGACATGATATACAACCGAATCCGGACAGACATAGATCCCATAATTTATCAGCTGCATGCGCCAGCAGAAATCAATCTCCTCCATGTGCGCAAAAAAATAGGTGTCCAATCCGTTCAGCGAATGATACAAGGATGCACGAACAAACAGCGCGGCGCCGCTTGCCCAGAAAATTTTCTGAACATCATCATATTGCCCATGATCCTGTTCGCAGATATCGAATATCCTTCCGCGCGCAAAAGGATAACCCAGGCAATCCATCCATCCGCCGGAAGCTCCGGCATATTCAAAATGATCCCGCCTGTTAAAATCTAAAATCTTGGGCTGACAGGCGCCTATGCTGAGGTCATTTTCCATGAGCGCAATCACCGGATCAATCCATCCGGGTGTCACTTCAACATCCGAATTCAGCAGAACATAATAATCACTGTCAACCTGTTTCAGCGCCTGATTATAACCTCCGGCGTATCCATAATTCCGGATCAGCAAAATCTGCCGCACCTGTGGATAATGATCATTCAGAAATGCAAGGGAATCGTCTGTGGACGCATTGTCCGCCACCACCACTTCAACAGGGGAATAAGTGCTTGCCAATACCGAGGGAAGAAATTGCTCCAGGTATTTGCGCCCGTTAAAATTGAGAATAACAACTGATACTTTAGCCGGCACTGGATTTCGTTGCGGTAAAAAAAGTGGCTCAAAAGTAAGGCTTCTGCAGGGAACCGGATGCTGAATTATGATTTCACCGGCTTTAACTACTTTAGCGGCATGATCGGATTTCGTCTGCATTGGCGCTGGCTTTTCGCCCTGTTGGGTATCGGCATTGTCTGCGGCACCATTTTCTATTCCCAATACCTGGCGAATAAGATTGAACTGGAAGAACAGCAGAAAATAGAACAATGGCTCGCGGCCAGCAAGGCCATCCTCAATCCCGACCTCACGTTGCCGAACCTGATCCGGAATGAGCAACACTCCATTCCCGTTATCGAGACCAATGAAAAAGACAGCATCACCAGCTATTTTAATCTGGACACGCTGAAAGCGGTCCGGGACAAATCTTACCTGCGGAATCAGCTGAAAACATTCCGCTCCCAAAATCCGCCCCTGGAAATTAAATGGAGCGATTCCCCGTATACGGCAAACCGGTATTACTACGGACATACTGCCTTGCTCGACCAGGTTCATTATTTTCCCATCATTCAGCTGCTGCTCGTTGCCATTCTCGTCTTTTTCATTCTCTATTCCATCAGCGCCAGCAACCGGGCTACCCAAAACCAGGTATGGGCAGGTATGGCTAAAGAAACAGCCCATCAGCTCGGCACACCGCTTTCTTCCCTGCAGGGCTGGATTGAAATGTTAAAGGAAGAAGGATCGACCCCCGATACTGTGCTCGAGCTGCAGAAAGATGTGGACCGGCTAAAGCTTATTTCAGACCGGTTCTCCAAAATCGGCAGCATTCCCAATCTGGAAGAATCAGATATCATTTTTCAGGTACGGCAGATGGTGGAATACATGAGCCGGCGCACTACCTCCAAAGTACAGTTCTCGGTCGAAACGCAGGGGCCTTCCCCCGTACACGCGAATATCTCGAGACCGTTATTTGACTGGGTGATCGAAAACCTGTTTAAAAATGCGCTCGACGCCATGGAAGGGAAAGGAAAAATCAGCGTGGATATCAAAAACGAACCCCAGCAGGTGATCATCGACGTAACCGACACCGGGAAGGGCATTCCTGCCACCAATATCCGGCGCGTATTCAATCCGGGATTTACCACAAAAAAAAGGGGCTGGGGGCTGGGACTCACCTTATCCAAACGGATCATGGAAGAATATCATAAGGGCGAACTATTTGTCAGGCATTCAGAACCGGGGAAGGGCACTACGTTTCGGATTGTGCTGAAAAGAATTTGAAGATTTGAAAATACCTGATTTTGAAAATACGCTGTTTTCTTTCCCTGTTTGTTAATCCGCCAACTGAATTTTTAACGTATAGGCGTAATCGCAAGGGATACTGCTTTTAAGGGATTGCGGTATCTCCACAACCACTTGGCCGCCGCCGTCTTCGGCAGAAACATTTTTCCACTGAAGTTTTTGTTCAGAACCCAATAGCTGAATACTGGCCTGTTTATCCAGCCGAAGGTTTTTAATAACCATTTCATGATCCGGCCAGCCTGTATGAATGGCAAAGACATATCTCCTGTCTTTACTCTGGGTGAACCTTAAACTGTCTCCCTGATGTGACACAAGCCATGGCCTCGATCCATAAATTGCCTCACCGTTAACCTTCAGCCATTTACCTATATCCACAAGCCTGGTTTTGATATATTCAGGCATCGCCCCTTTCCCATCCAGGTTTACAATAAGCAAAAGGTTTCCGTTTTCGCTAACAATCTTCACAAACATATCAATGAACTGGGGAGTGCTTATTATATTATCCCGGGTGTCCTGCCAGTTATATCCGAACGACTGGCTGATGCCCCTGTTCTCTTCCCATTTATGCAGCATATGCGACTGTACCGGGTTGGCTTCATGCGCACCACCGCCATATTCGCTGGTGAAGAAATCACCTGAAATAAAACGCAGGTTAGCCCCCAGCCGGTCGTTACAGGCAACTTCCTTGCGACCCGCTGCATTATTATAAAAATAGCTTACAATTTCTGGAGTCCGGAGCGTATTGATATCTGTCGTCCACTCCCCGTCAAACCAAAGTACATCAGGATCATACCTGTTAATAAATTCTTTCGCCTGGGGAATGATGTAATCACCGAAAAAATCCTTGACAGGTATCTTACCGCTAATTTTACCGTTCATCTCCTTCTCATCATAAGGAATGGTATCGTGTAAAGAGCCCGTCCATCTCCTGATCTTTTTTACCCCTCCGATCAGGATCGGGTATTCCCATTCTTCTACGGAAAAATAAAAACCAAATTTCAATCCTTCCTTTTTACAGGCATTGACCAATGGCCTGATCAGATCTTTCTTCGGACCCATGTCCAATGAATTCCGTTTTGTATAAGTACTCGGCCAAAGGCAGAACCCATCGTGATGTTTGCAGAAGGGCACGACGTATTTCATTCCTGCCTCAGCCGCCAGTTTAACAATAGCATCCGCATCAAATTTTTCGGCAGTAAACAGCGGGATAAAGTCATCCCGTTGAAAATCTTTACCCCATTTCTCTTTGTGATAGGCGATCACTTCCGGGTCGTGATACATGTTATACAGGTACCAGTCAGGATACATTGCTCCATCTTTTTTTGGAGCATATCCGGCAACAGAATAAAGACCGTAATCTATAAACATTCCGAACTTGGCATCCTCGAACCAATCGGGCGCCCGGTGATCGTTTATTGATAATAAAGTTGGCTCGTAATTTTTCCTGGTTTCAGCAACCTGGCCGTCCGCCCGCGGAAAGGACAGCAGCACGGGAATGATGACGAGAAAATTTGAAATAGATTTCATTTTATATCATTAAGAATGAAATAAGCAACTACCTCATCACCCCGATTCCAGGCAACAGGGAACCATTCCATTTACTATATCCTCCGGGAGAAGTTGAATCGCAAATATAATTTTTATCCGGAGATTAGAACGGTTATCTATGTTGGGAACTCCTCCTTGATAATCTCCAAATGTTCCGTCATATTAACACTGACTGGCCGGTCACACTCTGTTGGAAAGCGTCCAAGTCTGAGAACAAATTTGCGGCTTGACGGACGATCTACTATTTTTGCAGTCCATTTTATGTTTCGCGGAGGTGGCGAAATTGGTAGACGCACTACTTTGAGGTGGTAGCGCCGTAACTGGCGTGGGAGTTCGAATCTCCTCTTCCGCACATGCAGTTGGCTTACAAAGCAACGATTTTATTGAAAATCAATGTTTTGTGGGCCAATTGTTATTTAGGACTGATCCCTTTTTAACCCTTTTTAATCAGAGGATGCAAGATGATCCTCTTCCGCACATGACGAGACAAATCGGTTTTTAGCCGTTTTGTCTTGTTTTTCATTTCGTCCAATACAAATTTTTTCCGGGCTTTCGCTAAAATAGCGCTGTTCTCCTGGTCAGAAGTTTATGCCACTTAGGACGATTAAATGTTTTTGCCGAATGATCTTCAAATATTACCTCATGAATAGTTATTTGATTATTGCTTTTTGGGCATTCTGCCTGCTCTCTTTGTGAATATCCTTTACTGGCTTGCTCATCGGTATTAACCCGGATATGTAAATTGGCTTTCAATTACTGAGGATTGATGGAGATACACCGTAAGCTGAAAGTTCCCGCCGATATTTCCACGGAGAGGCGGATGGATATTATTATTACGTTGACCGGGGTTGATTTCTAAAACCAATACGTTCCCTTTCATCCCAAATTTTTGGCAACGTTTCCTTAGACGGTTCGTCATCTAATAAATTTTCAATGGCATCATATATGCTGCTGAGCTGAACATCATGTTCACCTAATCTGTCACGTATTTCACGGAGTTGAACTGAAATGTCTTTTTGCAGGATAACATATTGCTTAAGCTCAATAAAAGCGCGTACTACGGAAATACCCATATTGATCGCTTTTTCACTTCTCAAAACACTTGAAAGCATAGTGACTCCATGTTCAGTGAATGCATAGGGCAGATACTCCTTCTTCCTGAACTTAGATGTATTGTTCTCGGAATGTGACCTGTCCAGGTCCCCTTCAATTAATTGACAATCCGATATTTGCGGCATTTTGACTTTTAAGTCGTCTGAGGAGGTCACAGATTGTGACCTCCTCAGATTCCATTCAACTTTTGTGAGTTGGAACATGAAATCAACCGGGAAACGACTAATATTTCGTCTCACAGCCTGATTAAAAGCTTTTGTTTCTACTTCATAGAGTTTGGCCAGATCATAATCCAACATTACTTTTTGCCCTCTTATTTCATGTATTTTATTTTGAATAAATCCAAGCTGCATGATTTACCATTTTCTTTTCTCAAAAACCCAGGTTTTGAATTACAAAATATTAATTTAAGTGAGCTAATAAAATACCACTTTGGTAGTAGATTACAGGAATAATGACCCAATAAAATCTTATTTTCCCATAAATAACTTAAAAATGAAAACAGGCAGTTTCCTGGCCATATTGTTATTATACGCCATGTCGGGGTTAGCTCAGAAGCCACTCCGGGTGGGCGTTGCGGGCCTGAATCACGATCATGTGCGCGGACTCATGGAGAACTACAAAAAAGACCGCGTTATCATTCTGGGCATCGCAGAACCTGACCAGGATCTGGTGCAGCGCTATAAAAAAAAATACAATCTCCCCGACGCGTTGTTCTATAAAGATGTTCCTTCCATGCTCGAACACATCAAACCAGACGCAGTGCTGGCTTACAACGCCATTTCCGATCATCTGGCCGTGGTGGAAGCCTGCGCTCCAAAAGGCGTTTCTGTGATGGTGGAAAAGCCTTTGGCCATGACCGTGAAGCAGTCGGAACGGATGGCCGCACTTGTCAGCCAGTATCATATTCAGGTGCTCACCAATTTTGAGACCACCTGGTATTCCAGCAATCAACAGGTATATGAGATGGTGCACAAACAACAGGCGATCGGAAATATTCGCAAGATGGTTGTGCACGATGGGCATCAGGGCCCTAAGGAGATTGGATGCAGTCCTGATTTTTTAAAATGGCTTACCGATCCGGAGAAGAATGGCGGCGGTGCGTTGGTAGATTTTGGCTGTTACGGCGCTAACCTGATGACCTGGCTGATGGATGGACAGGCACCCATTGCTGTAACAGCCATCACCCGGCATTACAAGCCTGAGATTTATCCTAAAGTGGATGATGATGCCACGATCCTGCTGGAATATCCGGGAGCTACCGGCCTGATCGAGGCTTCCTGGAACTGGCCTTTCAGCATAAAAGATATGGAGGTGTTCGGGCAGACAGGTTACCTGCACGCGCTCAACAGCAATACCCTGCAGGAAAGACTTCAGGATACCTATGATAACGTGGAAGTAAAACCGGCGGCCTACACGGATAACTTAATTTACCTCGCCGCCGTACTCCGTGGCGAAATACATCCGGGCAACGATCTTTCTTCCCTGGAAAACAATCTCATTGTTGTCAAAATTCTGGAAGCGGCCAAACGGTCTGCATTGGAGGGAAAAAGGATTGTACTGTAAATTTTAATGATGCATTGATTGCTGGCGCGGGAGATGGCCATGTTATTTTCTATAACCGGATGCGTGGAGCACAGATATTATCACGAGAATCATCATACCCGTGGTTATTATGATCGTCATCATACGCCACCGCCACCGGGAGTTAATTTTGATATACACAATTAATCCGCCGGCTGATTGGCTGGTGAGCATTTGTTTTGGAAATAAGGGAGGTCTCAATGGCTTCCCTTTTATCTTGCCAGGAGAACCGGCATTAGTTGACTCCACTCTAATTACCCAGTAAAGCCCTAAATCTCGCCTCGGTTTTTTCTGCACCCGGAAGTATTTCTTTTTCCAGCCGGATATTCATCGGGATAGCCGGCACATTTAATGCACCCAAAACATCTACAGCGCAATCCAGCCACTGAAAACATGCCTGGGAAATCCTGCTCGCAAGCGCTTCAGCAAAAGAGTTATTCTGTGCTTCTTCCGTAAGCACCAGGCATTTACCATGTTTACGCACAGACTCAAACAGGAGTTCTTCGTCCAGCGGAAATAACGTACGCAGATCAATGATCTCTATCTGACCCTCAAATTTTTTTGCCGCAGCCAGCGCCCAGTAAACACCCATACCGTAAGTAATCACACAGCAACTGTTTCCTTGTTCTAATGCAGTTGTTGATGCTGCAAGAACCACCCGGGCTTTGCCAAGTGGAATGATATAATCTCTGGATGGTTCGATCGTCCGGGCTTCCTCCGTTCCCGGAACCTTGCTCCAGTAAAGCCCTTTGTGTTCGAGCATCAGCACGGGGTTGGGATCAAGGAAAGCGGCTTTCATCAATCCTTTCATATCGGCAGCATTGGAAGGATAAACAATCTTCAATCCTTTTACGGAAAGGAGCGTGCTTTCCATACTGCCGCTGTGATAGGGTCCGCCTCCCTGGTAGGCGCCCACCGGGATCCGGATCAGCGCCTGCACGGGAAATTTTCCACAGCTCAGGTAAGATGATTTAGCCACTTCTGTTACGAGCTGGTTAAATCCGGGATAAACATAATCGCCAAACTGGATTTCCACGATGGGCTTTAATCCGGCTGCGCACATGCCTACAGTGGATCCAATGAGATAGGCTTCCTGGATTGCAGTATTAAACACCCGGTGATCTCCGAATTGTGCAGCAAGCGTGGCCGTTTCCCGAAAAACGCCACCGAGTCTTCTGCCCACATCCTGTCCGTATAAAACCGCTTCCGGATGATCTTCCAGAATTTCGCGCAACGCGTACAATACGGCGTCAACCATCAGTATCTTCTTCCCATCAACGGGTTCCCTTTCTCCCTCCTCCCCGAATACATTGGCAGGCACAAAAATATGTTCCGAAGCCGTGTGCAGTTCAGGTTCGGCAGACGCCACGGCTTTTTCGAATTCAATGATAATCTGTGCGGCTGCATTTTCTTCCACGTCCCGCAACTGCCGTTCCGGAATACCATGCTGGAATAATTGTCGTTTTAACACTTGTAAAGGATCCAGCGCGCGGTGGCGGGCAAGATCTGCCTCACTGCGATAACTCTCCATACGAACCCCGCTGGTATGATGGGTCAGCAAAGGAACACGTGCGTGAACCAGGTATGGCGATCTGTATTTTCTTACAAATTCAAATACCTGGCGCATGCATTGATAAGATTGCTCAAAGTCCGCCCCGTCAATCTTTATTCTCTCCATTCCTTCAAAGCCGCCCGCATAACGGAATGCATCCATGGTTCGCGATTCTTCTGCTGTAACGCTGATGCCCCAGGCATTGTCCTGAACAAGATAGATAATGGGCAGTTTTTTTAACACCGAAAACTGGAATGCTTCACTCACCTCTCCTTCAGTGATACTGGCATCGCCGAAAGAACAAAGAACAACGGGAGGCTGATCCGTTTTTTGCAACTGTTCTTTGAATGCAATGCCCTGGGCAATGCCCGTCGCCGGAATGGCCTGCATACCGGTAGCACTGCTCTGATGAATAATGGTGGGCTTGTCCGGGCCTCTGTAATTGGGATGCGCATAGTACGCCTTTCCTCCCGAAAAAATATCATCTGCCCTGGCAAGCAACTGTTCCATTAAAGTATAAGGCGAGAATCCCAGACCAAGCAACAGGCTTTCGTCGCGGTAATAGGGACTTACATAATCGCAAGGCTGAAGTTGAAATGCAGTGGCCAGTTGAATAGCTTCATGCCCCGACGAAACCGAATGAACATATTTGCAAACGCCGCGGTTATTTTCATATACGGAAGCCATCGCTCTCGCCGTACACATGTATTGATATGCTTTGAGAAGAATTCCGGAATCGGTCATGCGGCATACTTAAATTCAAAAAAACCTTTCCGGTAAAAAGCGGGCAGGCTTGGGGCCAGGAGACTTATTTAATTTCGAGGGACAGCAGGCTCTCATCTTCAATGAAAGCTTCCAGCTCGTCTCCCACCACACATTCCCCTACGCCGGCCGGTGTACCGGTAAAAATCAGATCGCCGATATTAATGGAAAAGAATGTGGAAATATAGGCGACAATCTTATCAAAATTGTGCAGCATTAAAGTAGAACTACCCTGCTGTACCAGTTCCTTATTCTTATAGAGACAAAAGTTGATGTCCTTTTTGTTCTTTACATTTTGAAACGGAATCCATTTCCCGACCGCTGCAGAATTGTCCCAGGCTTTAGCTTTCTCCCAGGGCAGTCCTTTTTCTTTCAATTCATTCTGGATATCCCTGGCTGTAAAATCAATCCCGACAGTTACGGCATCGTAATATTTAGAGGAGAATCGTTCCTGTACATATTTTCCATTTTTTGAAATACGGAGTACAAGCTCACATTCGTAATTCAATTCGTTGGTAAACTCTGGATAATAAAATGGGGTATGGGCCTGAAGCAGGGCACTTTTTGGTTTCATGAAGATGACAGGCTCTTCAGGCACCTCGTTATTCAATTCAATGGCATGCGCAACGTAGTTACGGCCGACGCAGAATATTTTCATATTCAATTAAGGTTTTAGATAGAAGATCAATGCTGTTCTGTATGCCTGAAAAAGCATGGGATCGATCATAGGAGCTTGAATATGAGCATCCGCGGTATATACCGCGGATTCGGACGCTAAAATAATGATTCCCAATTACAAATCATAGCGTTATCTCCATTTTGTTATAATCATTCATGGTCCGTTGCAGGCCCGCGGTAACAAAGCTTTCAATCATTTGAACGGCCTTTTCATTCTTTGCTTTAACCAGCGGCAGTTCTTCGGGTCTCCACCTTCCCAGAACATATTCAACCTGCATTCCCCTGGGAAAATCGTTTCCAATTCCGTACCGCAATCTGGCGTATTGCTCGGTTTGCAGCTCCGCAAACAGGCTTTTCAGACCATTATGCCCGGCATCACTACCGGATGGTCTGAGACGGAGGCGGGATAGCGGCAGCGCCAAATCATCCGCAATAACCAGCAGGCGCTCCAGGGGAATTTTTTTTCGGTCCAGCCAGTACTTAACCGCCTTGCCGCTGAGGTTCATATACGTGGAAGGAAGTATGCAGGTAAGGGTTCTTCCCCTGAATTTAATTTCCGAAAGAGCTGCCAGCCGGTCCACGGAGAATGATCCCTCGTGTTTGGCAACCAGTGCAGCTACCACGTCAAATCCAATATTGTGACGCGTTCCCTCGTATTCGGCGCCAATATTGCCCAGTCCGGCGATCAGGAAAGATGACATATATCAAATGTAAAGAAAGAAGGCTGTTTCAAAATATTTTGAAACAGCCTTGCCATTATAGTGACCTGGTGATTTATTATTTTTTTGCAGCAGGTGCGCCGGATTTGGCAGCAGCGGCTGGTGCAGCAGCGGTGGCCGCAGGTGCAGCGCCCGCAGCAGGAGCTGCTGTTTCTTCCTGTTTCAGCACGCGGGTAAGCACGATGGATGCCACCGGTATGCGTGGTGAATTCAGGATCTCATAATTTTCCGCCTTTACATCTTCCACCCGAACATTTCCATTCAGTTCAAGATTGGTCAGATCCACTTCGATATTCTCGCGAAGATCTTTTGGATAAGCCTTAATCCTCAGCGCTTTCATTTTGGTGATCAGCTTGCCTCCGTCTTTTACCCCTTTTGCCGCGCCGGTAAATTTAAGGGGTATGGTGGCTGTAACCTTTTTGCCTTCCACCAATTCCAGGAAATCCAAATGATTCAGAGCATCGGTCACCTTATTAAACTGGATGTCTTTTAAGATGCAGCGATAGCTTTTTCCGTCGAGCTTGATTTCCGCGAGCTGAAAAACAGGTGTATATACAAGGTTCTTGAAAGCCGTGACAGGCGCTGAAAAATTCAGTTCGCTTGCACCCCCGTAAATTACACCGGGCACTTTTCCCTCAGAGCGGAGTTGGCGGGTGGCTTGTTTGCCCAGTCCGGTCCTGAGTTGTCCTTCGATGGTAATTGTTTGCATTTTATTTTTTATTTATTGAATACCGCTTATTTATTCCTGAGTTGTGAGTGGATAAACAATCCGGTAATGCTTCTGTTTTCAAACGCATTCCGGATGGCCACTGCAAATAATTC
Source organism: Bacteroidota bacterium (assembly GCA_030706635.1). GTDB lineage: Bacteria > Bacteroidota > Bacteroidia > Chitinophagales > Chitinophagaceae > Puia. The sequence goes on along the minus strand of JAUZOD010000017.1, from coordinate 53,036 downwards.
CGCCACACTCAGCACTTTTATTTTCGAACCATGTTGCTTCAACGGAATGGTATCGCAAACCACCAGTTCCTCCAGCACGCTATTTTCAATATTTGCGTACGCGTTACCACTCAGCACCGGATGTGTACAAAGGGCCCGGACACTTCTGGCTCCTTTTTCTCTGAGCAGACCGGCCGCTTTCATCAGGGTTCCTCCCGTATCACAGATATCATCAATTAAAACCACGTCCCTGTCCGCTACTTCCCCGATCACCACCATACTGGCGATTTCATTGGCCCTTTTGCGGTGTTTGTCGCAAATCACCATCTCTGCATTGAAGTAAGAAGCAATCTCCCTTATCCGGTTGGCACTTCCCACGTCGGGGGCCGCAAAGGTAAGGTTTTCGAGCTTAAGATTTTCTATGTAAGGGATAAAAATGGCCGAGCTGTCCAGGTGATCCACCGGGATATCAAAATAGCCCTGAATCTGGGGAGCGTGCAGGTCCATGGTAATGACCCTGTCTGCCCCGGCAGCCACTAACATATTGGCTACCAGCTTTGAACCGATGGCCACCCTGGGCTTATCCTTCCGGTCCTGGCGGGCATACCCGTAATAGGGGATCACCGGCACCACCTTATAAGCCGATGCCCTCTTGGCAGCATCAATCATGAGGAGCAGCTCCATCAGGTTCTCCGTAGGTGCAAACGTACTCTGCACCAGAAATACCATGTCTCCGCGAACACTCTCGTTGAAAATGGGCTGAATCTCGCCATCGCTAAAATGCTGGATAGTTATTTTTCCGGGGGGACAGCCATAACGGCGGGTGATTTTTTCTGCCAGGTACTGGGAGCCGGTACCTGAGAATATCTTGGCAATTCCTTGCATAAATGGAAGTGTTGGGCGAAGATATAATAAAAAAGTTGACGGTTGACCGACGACGGTTGACGGAATTCAGGTGCGGATTCGCACACAAAGGCCGTCAACCGTCGTCAGTCAACCGTCAACAAAAAGTTTAGAAAAATTTACTTGTTAAGTGAAGCGAGTTCAGGCTTTGCGGTCGACTTAACGGTATAGGTATTTTTTTCTGACTGCTTATTGCTGTTCACCACATAAAAGATAGACGAACAAACAAAAATGGAAAAGAATAAAGCAACCAGGTACATACCAATGCAGAAGAAGAAGGAGTTCCAGCCGCCAATGGCAGAGAGTGTAGATTTCGGTTTCATGGATATTAAATTAGATTTTCAATTTAGGATACCGGTGCGGGTAGCCCGGCCCTTGCCGAAATATACCACGAACAGGGATTGTAAGGCATAAAAATAGTGCCTATCATTGAAGCATGCAAGCGCAAAACTACTCAATTAAGACCTGGGCGGCGGATGACAGGCCCCGCGAAAAGTTACTTAGTAAAAATGCGGAAAACCTCACCGATTCTGAGTTGCTGGCCATCCTGATCAATCAGGGAACGCACGAAAAAAATGCGGTAGATCTGGCCAAGGAACTATTATTTTCCGTAAAAAACAACCTGAATGAACTGGGTAAGCTCAGCATTCATGACCTGCTGAAAATTAAGGGTATAGGCCCGGTGAAAGCGGTGGTGATCTTAGCTGCGATGGAATTGGGCCGCCGTCGGCATACCATGGGGGCTCTCGATAAGCCGGTCATCCGGGATAGCCGTCAGGTCGCCGACTGGCTCCGGGTGACCCTGCAGGACAATAGCCGGGAAGTTTTCGCCGTATTATTCCTGAATCAGGCCAACCGGGTGAACCATTTTGAGGTGGTCAGCCGGGGAGGGATCACCGGAACGGTTGCAGATCCGAGGGTGATCTTAAAAAAGGCGCTGGAAACGCATGCGGTGAATGTGATCCTTTGTCATAATCATCCTTCCGGAAATCTCAGGCCCAGCAAAGCGGATGAGGATCTTACCTATAAGATCAGGGAGGCCGCCAAATACCTGGACATTAAGGTGATTGACCATATCATTGTAAGCCATGAGGGCTATTTCAGTTTTGCAGATTCGGGGATGATGTAAATACCGGTCGGTTACACCCTGGTCAGGCCTGTGCCGTTGGGCCGCCGAAATTCATGGGAATCTGAACGTCTTCCAGGTCTTGTATTTTCCCGTTAGCCGTTTCGAAACGACTCACATTCTCCATGAGGGCTTTCATAAAACGCTTGGCATGCTGGGGAGTGAAGATGATGCGGGACTTGACCTTACTCTTTGGAGTCCCCGGCATTACGTTAACAAAGTCAATGACGAACTCCGCATGGCTGTGCGTGATGATGGCCAGGTTAGCATATTCACCTTCTGCAACTTCCTCGCTGATCTCTATGTTTAACTGATTATTTGCCGGCTCTGCCATTCAGATATGTTTTAATACCTCAAAAGTACAATTTCATCAAACACCGGCCGACATCATGCGCAAAATAAAAAGACCCTCCAGCGGAAGGTCTTTTTTTATTAAGCGGTTAGCATGCCCGTTTATTTTAGTAGTCATCTTCAATAAATCCTGTTCTTGCCGTGCCACTGACCTGATATGTGGTTCCATACGGCGTGGTATCATCAGAAAACTGAATTTCAAAATAGATACTATCTGTTATGACTCCGCTTTTCGAATGACCGCCCTTTGTCAGGATCTTTCCATTGGCAACCTTTGCATCTGAAGTATAATATACATTTTGACAACTCGGATTACTAAATGTGAGAGTCTTATAATCCAGCGCCACCTTGCCTTTAAACTGCCAGAAATTCTGAAGATCGTCAATCCACATGGAATCCGCCTTATCGGCAGCGGTGTTGTAAGTACTGAAAAAAACAGGGCCATATATCGGAGCTCCGCCTACAGAATAAGTCACCCACCAGCCGTTTGAAGCATTCGGCGATTTCGTGGTGCCCGGATCGTAAGAACTTTTTTTACAGGAAGACAAGAAATAAATCCCCGTAAAGAAGATTAACGATATCGTCAATATTTTTCGCATGATTAGAATTTTATTGTTTTACAAAAGTCCTTGTTGATGTGCCATAACCCGGTGCATTAAATACCCAGCTATATGTGGCTGGCGGAGTTGTATTATAAGTAGCACCTGTGCTGCTAACGGTTCCACCGAAATCGGGACTATCCTGGGACGGCATATCAATACTGGTTCCAGAATAATTTGTCACGATGACTCTTAACCCAACACCAGAACTACCTCCGGGATTTTCAACAGTATATACACCGTTGGCGATTTTGGTCCAGGTACTGGTAACTCCGGTAGCAGCCCTTAAATAAGTACCGGAAAAATCGTTCGCTGCAACAACAGGGTCAGCAGCAACTGCAGTAGGAACCACCACAACAACACGGGCATCACTGGCACTATACCCTTCAGCGTTGACAGCCGTATAATTGATCCTGTAAACGCCCGGAGCAGTATTTGCATCAATAGTCATGCTGGTTGTATACGTTACCGGAGTTCCGTTCAAAATAGCAGTAGCCCCGGAATCAGCATAGCCGGCTCCCTGAGTAACAGCCACAAACTTATCCTCTTTGATGGCAATAGTGGGAAAATAGATAATTTTTGATCCTGCCACGGTACCCTTTGGGTAATTGAAATTATCCTTCTTACAGGAAAACATTCCGGCAACAAATAAGAGGACAATGAATGATGAAAAAGTTATTTTCATTTTATCTTTTTTTAAATTACAGGGCCCACCATACGGGGGTTGACATGGGAACAAGAGTTTGTGGCGCGTTGGAATTACGGGACGTTTCGTCATAAGGATATACAAATCTTTTGGGCAGTAATCCCGGATCCAAAACAGAGTTTGCGCTGATGACAAACTGACCGGGAATATAAGCGGGGTTTGTTGAAGTTGAATAAACCGGACTGGTCAAAGGGAAACCCGTTCTGTTTTTATCAAAGAAACCTTCAATCTGATGACATCCATAAGGGAAGGATGCCCATTTTTGCCGGATAATTTGTTGAATGGGGGTCAATGCAGCGCCATCTTCTATTTCATTTCCCCATTCGTATTTACCTCCGGCACCTGTGAATGACGTGCCATCAAGTCCAAGATATGAAAAGGCGGTCTGTACCCCCAAATCATAAAGTGGTTTTGCCGAAGCCGGATCACCATAACGCACTTGCGCTTCTGCCTGCATGAAATAAGACTCCGCCGCTGAAATAAATTCTACCGGATCAGTAGGAGACTGAACAAAATTTGCAGCTGTGAGGTAAGAAGGATGAGCACCAGCACCGCTAAAATCACCCTGGTTTACGTAGTCAGGGGTAGTTTTTCCGAAATAACTTACAATCCGGGGGTCATTATTCGCTTCCAGCCACAAAACAAACGTTCCGCTGGCTTTCAGGTTATCTCCAGTATTCAGCGTCCGCTTATTCCATTCCCAGAATGGATTATCCTGACTGGGGGCATCGCTGAAATTGGTAACCGCCGCGTCGGTTGTCAGGAAGGGGGTACCCGCGGTCAACATGGCCTGGATACCTGCCTGGGCAACATCCGGATGGGCGTTAATCATCCGCAGGTAAAACTTCAATTTAAGTGTATTGGCAAAAAGTATCCACTGACTCATATCTCCCCCAAACACCAGGTCCTGGGTTCCGAGATTGGTATTGGTTCCCGCACTGAAATCATTGCTTAATGCAGAATCAATACTGCTGAGCAGGGAAGTATAAACATCATATCCGTCATCAAACTTGGGTTTGAGATTTGCCGCTCCTTGCAGGGCCTCAGAATAGGGAATTTTGTCATACATGTCAACCAGTATGCCAGCCGTATAGGCTTTCATCACGGTAGCGATCAGTACTGTGTTCCAGTCTTCAGCCACTTTCGACTCATCGATCACAAATTGATAATTCTTAAGCCCGAATGAATACATATTATCAAACACATCATTGACAAAATTATCGGTGTTCTGCAAATTATAAGCATCCACCTGTTTGTATTGGCTCGCTACGGCTGATTCAGTAAAATACTGCGCCCAGATACCGCCTACAATGGCCAGATCCGCACCCACCTTCCCGGTAGTGGACAGGACGGCAGCAGGTAAGACGAGCGAAGGTTTTCCCTGACCCAGCGTTGGGAAATTGGGGTTCTGATTAATATCCAACTGTTGCTTACAGCCTGCTCCAATCAGCAGGCAGAAAAACGATAGCAATGTGACGGATAAATTTATTCTTGTTCGGTTCATGATAAATTTCTTTTTTTCTTTTAAAAAGTTAATTTAAGTGCTACCCCATAGGTCTTTGAAAGAGGGCCCGTAGCAAACTCTCCAAGATTTCCGGTAAGATCATTGCCATAATTCGTGGACTCGGGATCAACATATATGTTTGATTTGGGCACCCACAACAGGAAATTCCTGCCATATATTGAAATAGAGGCATTGGAAGAACCAATTTTGGAAGCCCATCTGTCCGGGAGCCTATAAGCTATGTTGATGTCTCTCAGTTTTAGGAAAGAACGGTCAAAGATTGTGCTCTGGTAAAGTGAACCGATATTTGCCGGATTGTTGAAATAGTTATAATACACATCGCTCTGCCCGCTGCCAGTTGCATTTCCTATAAAAGTCGTATTCTCCACATAGCTTGTTTTGCCGCTTCCATCTACCACAGCGTTTACGGAATTGGGAATAATAAATGGCTTACGGTCATTGTATATGGTTGATTTGCTGTTTCCGACAAACTCAGATAATGATGCGGTCTGGCTCCACATCACACCTCCGTATCTGAAATCCAGGGAGAAGTTAACAGAGAAATCTTTATACCGAACCATATTTGAAAAGCCCATGGTATAGTTGGGAAGTCCACTTCCGTAGTACCCATTTTTCAATCCGTACTTATCCAGGGGCGTCGTATTCACAATTGGCAATCCGGTTTGTGCATTAACCACAATCTGTCCGTCGGGTGATTTTTGCGGAACAGGCGCATAAATGGAAGCTACGGTTTTACCGACCACTGCCCTGAGTTCAGCTTCATAAGCACTATTCAGAACAGGGTTGGGTACATTGCCGGTTAAATTATCCACATTATTCCAGTTTTTGGTATACAGGAAAATGAAACTCCATTCAACATTCTGAGTATTTACCGGTTTTACGTTCACAGACAATTCTATGCCCTTGTTGGATACCTGGCCCAGATTTTCCACCAGGGTTGTATATCCGGATGACGGTGCAACGGGAACCGGGAAAATCTGACCGTTCGTTTTCTTATCATAGACGGTGGCGTCAACTCCCAAAAGGTTATTGAAAAGTTTGAATTCCACGCCGGCTTCCAGTTCATCCGTAAAAATGGGTTTCAGCGACTGATTGGCAATCTGGTTGCTAATCCCGAATCCGGCTACATTATTAAAGGGAAAGGTGAGCGTTCCGTCATATAAAGGAACGGTACCAACACCCAGTCTTGGGTAGGTCAGATATACGTCCGGGTCTGATCCCGTTCTTCCATAAGCCGCATGGAACTTTAGATAAGAAATGGTGTTTTTATTCGTAAAATTCTGCGAGGCAATCCAGGAAGCGTTGGCGCCGGGATAAAAAATGGAATTGCTATTTATGGGTAGCGTTGAGGACCAGTCGTTACGGATATTACCGGTCAGATACAATTGATCTTTATAGCCTAAGGTAACCTGGCCGTATAAACCCATTCTTCTTTTATTTGCGGTAAAATCGGTTACTACCGGCAATTTGCTCGTATTGCTCAGATTAAAAAATCCGGGTACTATTAAATTTTGAATAAAACCCGTTTCTGATTTTTGAGAAGACTGATAATAATTCGCACCGGCAAGCGCATCGAGTGTAAAGGAAGTGCCAAATGATTTATTATACTTAAGAATAAAATCACCATTTACGGTTCCTAAATAATCCGAACCCTGGAATACCGAACCCACATCAACCTGGGAAGTAGCGCCCTCCACATTGCTGGGGTGAGTCGCTCCTCTCCAGGCCCCATCAGCAGCCGCGTTGGGTTGCTTCCACTCGAAGGTTCTGGCGCTGGTAAAATCCCCTCCTAACCGAAACTGAGCACTTAGCTCAGGGGTAAACTTATACTCCAGGTCGAAGTTGCCAAACACACGGGAAATATTCTGCTGGTTACCATTTTCATAAAGGCCATAATAAGGATTCTCGGCATAAGGGCTGAAATAGTTATCGTTATTAAAGAATTTATTTTTATAATCTTTAAAAACATTAATCGGCATGTCAACCGGTATTTGTAACAGAGATTCAAAAACACCACCCCCGCTTGACGTACTCTGGCCCGTATTCGGAACCCGTAATTTCTGATCTATATAATTGATGGAAGTATTCACAACGAACTTACCAAAATTGCTGTTTGTTCTCAACGCCAGGGTGTTCCGGGCAAGAAAATCAGTTTTTGTTGGAATAATTCCATCACTAACCACATTACTATAGGAAAAGTAAAAGCGCGTTATATCGCTGCCACCGGACAAAGCAAGGCTGTTATTGATCTCACTTCCGTTGGTATAAAATTTACGGAGGGGATCTTTAATCGGCGAGAATGGTTTCAATAATTGGGAATGATCTACTACAGGACCCCACAATCTTTCTTTGCCGTCCATCCTGGGGCCCCAGGAACCGTTTTCACTCGCAACAAAAACACCGCCCCAACCCTGGCCAAATTCACTCTGATAGGTCGGCAATTTGCCCACCTGACTCATATTGGCAGAACCGCTGTAGTCTATTTTTAATTTTCCTGCACGGCCTTTTTTGGTCGTGATCATGATCACTCCGTTCTTGGCTAGCCCACCATATAGGGAAGAAGCGGCCGTTCCTTTCAGAATGGTAATGCTTTCGACATCATTTGGATTGATATTATTCATTCCATTTCCATAGTCGGCACCATCCGTTCCGTTTGCCGAATGCTCAAACTGCCCATCACTCAGCGGCGCACCGTCAATCACATACAGTGGTTGATTATTTGCACCGGCAATATTCCCGTAACTCCGTAAAACCACTTTGGTAGAGGCTCCGGGTCCACCAGTAGTGGAAATTTCGGCGCCGGCTACTTTCCCCTGCAGTCCATCGAGCACGCCCACCACCGCATTCCGGTTGATGGCAGCAGAATTGAAAGTTTGGGTCGAATACCCGACTTTAGCCCTGCTCTGACTCTGACCCAGTGCAGTTACTACCACTTCGGAAAGACTCGACTCCCGCCGTTCAACCTTGAAATTCAGAATCGGACCAGTTATGGCAGCTTCCGTTTCCGTTATGCCTGTACCGGACACAACAAGTACATCTCCGATTCTGGCATTAATCGTGAAATCACCATTTCCATCCGCGGAAACGCCCGACTTACTCGATTTAACTCTGACCGTAGCAAACGGTACCGGCTGGCCCTGCTGATCTGTAACTCTGCCCGAGACTGACTCCCTGCCCTGTGAGAAAGCAAAAGGGGAGCACAATATCAACACTGCTATCAGTGATAGAAATTTTCTCATGTGAATGTGAGTTTATGAATTTAGAGCGTGTAAATTAGGGAACTTTTATATCTGACAAAAAAAATTGTTAAATATTCAGCCCGTATAAAGCTAGACAATCTCCGGTTCCATTACGCTGCAAAACACGGAAAACTTTCACCAATTAAACAGAATCTGCACTTTAATTTCGCTTTTTTTATTTCCGTTTATTGCATCTAATCCACTGCCTACTACTGATTTATCCTCATAAATCACCTGAGCCCATTTGACCCAGGCCGTTAGCTTGTCAGGAACACCTGAACCCCTCTTCTTACCTAGGTGGAAACTCTTATGCAGGTTGATATAATACCTCCAGCCGTTATCATAATATGAAGGCAGGGAAAGATTCAACAACATATCACTTTCATATATATATATCCTAAAATCATATCCCGGGATCAAAAAACGCTGGATTCTGAGATTTCCATTTATCAATCTACTATTATAGAAAATATCTAAAAAACCGAGAAAACCCTCCTGTTTTGTTCTGTTTTCAGTCCAATCCTTTTGAATCCATATAAACTCCGCACGGCTTTTAATCTGCCATTTTCGGCTGATTTTGTAACCTGTTTCCAGCTGATAGCGCTCTTTCTCCGGTGAAAATACAGGATGGTAGCCCCTTTCAGCATTTTCCTGGTTTGCTCCTTTTTTTTCCCGTTTGTACTGACTTCTCAAATACCAGTTTTTGTCTGGCTGAAAAAATGCCTGAATTGAAAAATCATTTCCGGAAGACGGAGCATCTACCCGGTACTTTAACCACGGAAATACAAATAAATCATAATACATTTCCAAACGAAGCGCGTTTCCGGGTCTGAAAGATATGGCTGTGTACAATCCTTTTTCATTAACCGGACTTCCATTTTCGGTGAATGCATCAGCGTACAAAGACTGATATGCAGGAGAAATATTCCGGTATAATATGGATAGATCAAGGGCAGCGCCGAGACTAACCAGCGTGCCCTGAATAAGAGCCAGGTGACGGTCGCGGTCAATAGCCAGCTCCCCGAAAACATGCATGTTTCTGAAGGTGTACCCGTAGTCAAAACTGGCATTGCTGACCCGGCGGCCTTTAAAACTATAGAAGTTATAAGGTTCGTCCCTTTTCTGAAAAGGCCTTGAAAATTGAAAATGTATAAAATTCGCACTCAGAGATAGCCCTGTTTTTGAAAAATTCAAATTTCCCCCGGCAGAAAATTGAATATTGTTATTCCGGTCCGCTATTTCATTTGCCGTGCGATGGTAGCCGCTGTTTTCAAAAGAGGTGAAAATATCCTCCCTCCCCGTGGTATCCGCGTCCGCATTGCTGCTGATCTTTTGTCGTGAAAAAAACAAGCTGCTGTGCCAGTTCCCTTTTTGCAAAGTAATTCCGGCCCCACGGTGAAAATTAAATTCACCGGCAGAATGATAGGGCTTTAAACAGGATGCCTGGCGCTTAATCCCCAGCACAGAAGCCCCCTTGGCAGATGCGAATGTCTGCCATTGGATCAGGCCCTGACCGAGGTTGACGGTGAAATCACCCAGGGCCAGATCGCGGATGATGCCGGTATTGTGCAGGAAGAAATGAAAAGAATAAAAATCAAATCCATATCGCTGGGCACCCCGGAAAAATGGTTCGCCGGCATCTTTCTCTCCCATGAATCCATATTGCAATAACTGCTTATAATTATAGGCGTACCGGAAGAAGATCTTTTGCGGGCTTCCCTCATAATAAGAGGCTCCGGGTTGCGCCGGCTCTTCATAACCGGCTGATTTTTCCAGTGTCTGACCCGCCCTTAGCAGCAAAGAGGCGTCTCCCCCCTTCCATCTTTCCCGCAGGGCAGAATAGAGAGATTCCTCAGTGCCTGTTTTAATATATGGCAGCAATCCCCGGATGGTTTGGAGATCCCATCCCGGAACGGCCTGCAATTCGTATATGCTCAACAGGCTTCCCAATAATTTCCGGTACTGCATGAAGTTTTCGATCTGTAATGCCGTTAGCCCCTGTAATCCATACAATTCTTCCTCAGTGGCGCGATTCAGATCCAGGGGATGCATTCTCCAGTTTTCCAGGTCCTGTTCGTGTGAGTCATCTTCAGGCTCAGCATCGTGTTTTTCCGCGATGGCCTCCAGCTGCCTGCTCTCGCCGCTCTCTTCCGGATTATCCTGGGAATACAACTTTACTACACTCAGTATGAACAGGGCCAGCATGGTCAGCCAGCGACGAAATGGGCTGTTCATCAGGATTTGTTTTTGCGTTCCCAGAAAAATACGATGCCGGGCGTAAAGCCCAATACCAGATGATAAGCGGTGAATATCTCAATGGTCAACTGATTTTTTTTCCACCCGGCTTTTATAAAAGGCGAACCGGAAATACTGCTTACGCCTGCGGAGGCATAAAACTGTTCGCTCCACCGGTAGTCCAAACATCCTGTCAGATTCATCGGAAGCCCGGCTTCTTTTTCCAGTTGTACACTCAGGAACACCATCGGAGAAACTTCATACCCCAATCCCATATCATAATTACCTGCATATTTTTCGGGATTTATGTATGCCGTATTTGCAAACAGCGAAGTGCTGAATGCCATTCCGGCATATATCTTCTCTACGGGATGAAACAGGATCCCCAGCATCGCTGAGCCATCCGAACGTGTACTATAGCCGGGAATATGATCCTGATCATAACGGAACTGAATGCCCAGAGAAATCCTGCCCAGGTTCTTTCCATAAGACATGGCCATGGCTGTCTCCTGATAATCTGAATTGCCGGTATAATGAAACAGGAATCCCATGCCGCCCTGCCCGGCAGAAAACGAACAGGCCAGGCGCGAAAAGTCCAGATCCTTCAGCATCCACCTTCTTTCGGTTGATAAAGCCATCCGGAAGCTTTTTGCAGATCCCAGCACTGCCGGGTTTCCCGTGAAGGATAATGGATCTGTAAACTGACCGCTGTATGCTCCGCCTGTTAAATAAACCGATTTGGCAGGCGAGTGAAATATCTGCCCATTGACGATTCCCGAAGCAAAAACACTAAAAACAATTATCCAAAACCTGTTCATATTCCGGCCCTCTTCGTAAAATTAAACCTGAGGACAGTCCGGAATTAACGTAAAATGACCTGACTAATGAGGTTTTAACACGGGATGGAATTAACTTTGCCCCATGCAAATTTTAGATGGTCAGCTGGTCTCGAAAACCATTAAAGATTCCCTGAAACTGGACGTGGCTGCCCTGGTAGTGGAAGGAAAAAGACCCCCGCATCTCGCTGCCATACTGGTGGGGAATAACGGGGCCAGCGAAACCTACGTGGGGGCCAAAGTAAAAGCCTGTTCAGAGATCGGTTTTAAATCTACTTTAATCCGCATGGAAGATTCGGTAACGGAGAACAAATTGCTTTCCGTGATCGGCGACCTGAATACTGATCCTGATGTGGATGGCATCCTGGTGCAACTGCCTCTGCCCAAACACATTTCGGATGAACACGTGATTATGGCTATTGATCCGTCTAAAGATGTGGATGGTTTTCATCCCGTGAATGCAGGTAAACTGGTCATGGGCTCACCGGCTTTTGTTTCCGCCACGCCACACGGCATTATGCTCCTCCTGGAACATTATAAAATAGAGACCAAAGGAAAACAGGCGGCCGTTATCGGAAGAAGCAATATTGTCGGCCGCCCGATGAGTATCCTGCTCAGCGCCAATACCAATTATGGAAACAGCACCGTTACACTCTGTCATTCCCATACCCACAACCTGAAAGAGATCTGCCTGCGCAGCGACATCATCGTTGCCGCACTTGGCCGGCCAGGCTTTGTAACCGGAGATATGGTTAAACCAGGTGCAGTGATCATTGATGTAGGCATCACCCGCGTTCCGGATGCTTCCAAGAAAAGCGGCTTCGCCCTAAAGGGAGACGTTGACTTCCCCGCGGTTTCTCCGAAATGCAGTTATATCACGCCGGTTCCTGGCGGCGTGGGCCCCATGACCATCGCCGCGCTGATGAAAAATACTTTTACAGCCTGTCAGAATAATCTTTAACCGGAAATCATGACGGAAACCACAGATACCGCCGTTCAGACCCTTCCCGTTATGGAGGCTTTTTATACGCTTCAGGGAGAAGGTTTCCATCAGGGTAAAGCGGCTTATTTTATACGCCTCGCCGGATGCGATGTGGGCTGCGTATGGTGCGATGTAAAAGAGAGCTGGGATGTTTCCGCCCATCCCCGTAAACCAATTCCCGAGATAGTTTCTGAAGCGCAACACCATCCGGCCAGAATAGCCGTGATCACCGGGGGCGAGCCCCTGATGCACGATTGCGCCCCTCTTACAGAACAGTTGAAGATTAGAGGATTTCAAACGCATGTGGAAACTTCAGGGGCTTACCCGCTGAGTGGCTCCTGGGACTGGATCTGCCTTTCACCAAAAAAGTTCAGGGCCCCGCGCCCGGAGCTCCTGCTTAAGGCCCATGAGCTGAAAGTGGTCATCTATCATCCTTCCGATTTCGCCTGGGCCGAAAAACACGCTGCCCTGGTCGGACCCCGTTGTAAACTTTTTCTGCAACCTGAATGGAGCCGGCGGGAACAGATCACCCCCCTGATCACCCAATACATACTGGAGAACCCGGCCTGGGAGTTCTCATTGCAACTCCATAAATATATCCAGGTTCCCTGACCGCACCTCGTTTTAACACGAGAATAAAAAACCCGTTCCCGGCGTTCTTTACCTTTGCATTCAACAGTTCCCATGAAGAAATTCTGTCTTATCCTCCTGCTTTTCCCTCTTTTTCAGGCGCATGCACAATATGATCCTTCAAAAGTGAATAAGAAAGCAGCCAAATGGTATTTGAAATCGCAGGACCAGGCAAGGGATGAAAAATTTGAAGACGGGATCGCTTCCCTCAAAGAAGCCGTTCGCCTGGATGATCATTTCGAGGATGCTTATCTCTCCATGGCGGGCATGTACGGGGAACTGAAAAATTATACGGCTGCCATAGAAAATTACGAAAAGGCAAAAGCGATTGACAGTATTTATTTTATTGATTTCGATCTCTCCTATTCCATTAACCTGGCCGGCCTGGGTCAGTTCCAAAAAGCATTGGATGCCGTCAACCGGTTTAAAAGCATTCCCAACCTCAATGAATCTGCATTAAAAGCTTCCGCGTACCGAACGAAAACATACCAGTTTGCTTTGGACTATGCCGCTAAAAAAAATGCGGACGATTACAAGTTCGAACCGCAGAACATGGGCGACAGTATCAATTCAGCAGTATCCGAATATTATCCGACGATCGCCCTCGACGGCAACACCCTGATTTATACCCGCCGGGTCAAGGGATTTAACGAAGACTTTTTCGAGTCTCACCGCCTGCCCGGTGGCTGGTCAGAAGCAAAAGCGCTGGTGGGCAATATCAATAGTAATAACAATGAAGGGGCTCTGAACATTTCGCAGGATGGACAATGGCTTATTTTTACCGGCTGTAATTTCCCCGATGGATTTGGCAGCTGCGACCTTTATATTTCCTATCTCACCCCCCAGGGCTGGAGCACACCGGAAAATCTGGGAAAGAATTTCAATACGGAATTCTGGGAATCCGCACCTTCCCTTTCACCGGATAAAAGGGATTTATATTTTACCAGCAACAGACCCGGAGGTTATGGCGGGAATGATATCTATGTGAGCCATCGCCGGGAGAATGGGAGCTGGAGCCCGCCGGAAAATATGGGGCCTTCCATCAATACCGCCGGAGATGAAAGCGCTCCTTTTATCCATGCGGATAATATGACCCTGTACTTTACATCCAATGGCTTGCCCGGTTATGGCGGCGACGACCTGTTTATGGTTCGCAAAACGGCTGATGGCAAATGGGGCGAACCCGAGAACCTGGGATACCCCATCAATACCATTGAAAATGAAGGCAGCCTGATTGTTGCCGCGGATGGGAAAACCGCTTATTATGCGAGCGACCGGGCAGACAGCCGCGGGCAACTCGATCTGTATTCCTTTGAATTAAGGACCGATGTGCGGCCCGCGAGAACCCTCTGGGTAAAAGGAAAGGTGTTTGACCAGAAAACAGGAAAGGGACTTCCTTCTTCCGTGGAACTGATCGATCTGGCTTCCAAAGAAGTGATCAGCAACCTGCAAACGGACGAGACCGGAAATTATCTCACGACCCTTCCCATTGGAAAAGATTATGCATTCAACGTAACCCGCAGGGGCTATCTTTTCTTTTCCGGTAATTTCATGCTGGGAAAAGAATCCCCCGATTCCACCTACCATATTGATATCCCGCTCCAGCCCATTGAAGCCAACGCCAGCATCGTGCTTAAAAATATTTTTTTCGACGTAAATCAGTTCGATCTGAAACCGGCATCCCAGGTGGAACTCGGTGAAGTGATCCGGCTTCTGAATGAAAACCCGCAGGTTTCTGTCCAGATCAATGGCCATACGGACAATGTGGGCAAAGAGGCAGATAACCTGTTACTCTCTGAAAATCGCGCGAAGGCCGTCGTAAATTATTTAAAATCAAAAGGCATTGACGGCAGGCGGCTTTCCTTCAAAGGATATGGCGATACAGAACCCATCAGCAGCAACGACACCGAAGAGGGCCGTGGGAAGAACAGGAGAACGGAGCTGAAGGTGATTATTAAATAAGCCTGATAAAAAGGATAACGGTTGACAGTTGACGGTTGACGGACTTCAGGTGCGAATCCGAAATAAAAGGCCGTCAACCGTCAACTGTCAACCGTCAACCCTTTCTCCATTCCCAAATAAAACGCTCCCCTCCACCGTGTTCTCACTTATGCAACCCAAAAAGCACGGGCTATTTTTGAACAGCAATGCCTAACGACCCTGACCTTGTTCATCTGATCAGCCTGACCCGTGTTCCCCAGGTCGGTTGCATTCACGCTAAAATACTGCTTCAGCATTTCGGAACGGCCGAAGCAGTGTTTAAAGCGCCGGTATCCTTATTAGAAAAGCTGGAAGGCATTGGCAGGATACGTGCCCAGTCCATCAGGTCCTTCCGCGATTTTTCGCGATCGGAAAAGGAAATCCACTTCCTGGAACGATACCGGATCAGCGCGCTCACCATGTCTGACGCAGCTTATCCGCAAAGGTTACTGCTTTGTTACGACGCACCGGTATTACTTTATTATAAAGGGAGCGCAGATCTGAACCAGCCAAAAGTGATCTCGATTGTAGGCACCCGTCGCTATTCCGAGTATGGAAAACAAATCACGGAAAAACTGATCCGGGATATAACCCTTCACCGGGTGCTGGTGGTGAGCGGACTGGCTTTTGGTATTGATGCCATCGCCCATAAAACCGCCCTCAGGCAATCCCTTCAAACCGTGGGTGTGCTGGCGCACGGCCTCAGTACACTTTACCCGCCGGAACATACGCTGCTTTCAAAAGACATGACAAAACAGGGCGGACTGCTGACGGAATTCATGAGCGATATCAAACCGGACAAACATCATTTCCCCATCCGCAACCGGATCGTTGCCGGCATGAGCGACGCCACTGTGGTCACAGAAACCGGCGTGAAAGGAGGCAGTATGATAACCGCAGATCTGGCGAACGGTTACCATAAAGAAGTATTCACCTTTCCCGGACGCACCACCGATCTGAAGAGCGCCGGCTGCCACTGGCTTATCCGGAACAATCAGGCCAGCCTCATTTCAAATGGCCAGGAGCTGATCAAAGGAATGGGTTGGGAGGAAAAAAAAACGGCTGCTAAAGCAGACCAGCAGGATTTATTCATGACCCTGAACAGTCACGAACAAAGAATTGTCAATCTTTTAAAAGAAAGGGAGTCCATGCATATAGAAGTCATCAACGCCATTTCCGGGTTTACGGCAAGCGAGCACGCCGCAGCACTCTTAAGTCTTGAAATGAAGGATATTATATACAGTCTGCCAGGCAGGATTTATAAACTGAAAAGTTGAATCAGGGCTGTTAAAAAAATTGATTCTGATGCTGATCTTTAGGGATTTACAACGAGAACCCTGTGAATGAAGCGGGTCGAAAATCATTTGGGAGTAATTTATGCCTTGCATTATCTTTGCACATGGCAAGAATAAATACTACCACTCCCCCCTCATTTAAGGCAAAATTTTTTGGAGAAGGCTTAACCTTCGACGATGTTCTCCTGCTTCCTGCTTTTTCTGAAGTTCTTCCCCGGGAAACCAACATCAGCACCCGTTTAACAAAAAAGATCGCCCTGAACATTCCAATGCTCTCCGCCGCCATGGATACGGTTACCGAAGCAACGCTGGCTATTGCCCTTGCCCGCGAAGGCGGCCTCGGCATCCTTCATAAAAACATGGCGATCGACAAACAGGCTGAACAGGTGAGAAAAGTAAAACGGAGTGAAAGCGGGTTGATCATCGATCCCATTACACTACAACCTGATGCTACCATTGGGGATGCCCTCCACCTGATGAAGGAAAACAGGATCGGCGGCATTCCCATCATCGATGGCGGTAAGAAACTAGTGGGCATTTTAACCAACCGCGATCTGAGATTTGAAGAAGACAGGAAAAAAAAGATCAGGGAAGTGATGACGAAAGACAATCTCGTTGTGGCACCGGAAGGAACGGATCTCAAAATGGCAGCGATTATCCTGAACAAACATAAAATCGAAAAGTTACCCGTGGTGAACAAGTCAGGCAAACTGATCGGCCTCATCACGTACCGGGATATTCTGCAGTTGCAAAGCTTTCCATTGGCCGTTAAAGATGAATTCGGCCGTTTGCGCGTGGGCGCCGCCCTGGGTATCACGGCAGATCTGATGGAAAGAGCTGCGGCCCTGCAGCAGATCGGCGTTGATGTGGCCTGCCTGGACAGTGCACATGGTCATCACACCGGCGTATTGAACGCCCTGAAAAAAATTAAAAAGAACTTCCCTAAACTCCAGGTGATCGCGGGCAATGTGGGAACGGCTTCCGGAGCAAAAGCCATGGCAGAAGCCGGAGCAGACGCCGTTAAAGTAGGTATCGGTCCCGGATCCATTTGTACAACCCGTATTGTTGCCGGCGCCGGCGTTCCGCAAATCACAGCGATCATGGAAGCCGCTTCGGCGCTGAAACCGCTCGGCATCCCCCTGATTGCGGATGGAGGTATTCGTTATACCGGGGATATGGTAAAGGCCCTGGCCTCAGGAGCCAACGCCGTCATGATGGGCAGCGTTTTTGCCGGCACAGAGGAAAGTCCGGGAGACACCATTATCTATGAAGGAAGAAAATTCAAACAATATCGCGGCATGGGTTCGCTGGGCGCCATGACCCAGGGAAGCAGCGACCGCTATTTCCAGGATGTGGAAGACGGAATAAAAAAGTTAGTGCCTGAAGGCATTGAAGGCCGGGTAGCCTTTAAAGGAAATCTCAATGAAGTGGTGGTCCAATATGTAGGCGGTCTCCGCGCCGGAATGGGCTATTGCGGCGCCAAAGATATCCCGGCACTTCAGAAAGCACAGTTCATCAAGATCACCAATGCGGGAATGCAGGAAAGCCACGCTCATGATATTGAGATTACCCGTGAATCGCCGAATTACAGCAGGTAGGCTCTGATCTCCTGCGTCCGGATTAATTTTCATAAAATGCCTGATGGATGCTAAACCGTTTTTGTGAGAATATGCGCAAAAGGATCGTACCATGGATAGCATTCCCTTTCCTGCTTTTTTGTTCCATAAACGGAACGGCACAAAATCCGGACGATTCCTGCACACTGGAAATAAGCCTCCTCACCTGCGCTCCGGGAACCGATCTTTATTCCCTGTTCGGGCATACCGCCATCCGCGTACGCGACCAGCGCCGCGGTATGGATGTGGTTTACAATTATGGCACTTTCGACGACAGTGATCCGCTTTTCTATGTTCATTTCACCAACGGGATAATGCTTTATTCCGTCTCTGCCTCAACCTTCGAAGACTTCATGAGTGAATACGAATACGAGCACCGGGGCGTGGTAGCCCAGATTCTTGATTTGACCTGTGAGCAAAAGAAAAATCTTTACGAAGCACTGCGGCAAAATACCACAGAAGACAAGCGATTTTATAACTATCAGTTCTATGCCGACAATTGCACCACCCGGGCAGGAAAAATGATTGTTTCACACAGTCAGCCCCTCCGGATCGAAAACATTCTGCCCAGCCCTTCACCCACTTACCGCCAGATGATTCATGTCTACCTGGAACGGCAGCACCAGTATTGGCCTGAATTCGGGATTGACATGCTTCTCGGAAGCAACCTGGACAAGAAACCCGGCAACGAGCAGGCGATGTATTTTCTTCCCGATTATTTAATGAACGGAATCGATCACGCGCGTAAGGCTACCGGACCCCTGGTGCGCAAAAAAGAAACCCTTCTTCAGTTTGCGGAAGTGAAGACCGGCTCTTCCGGGATAACTCCCGCAATGGTTTTTGGCTTTTTGTTTGTGCTGAGCATCATTCTTTCTGTGATCAGAAAAAACACGGCTCAAAAAACATTGCAGGTTTTTGATATTGCCCTGTTCAGCCTGCTCGGCCTTTTTGGTGTGGTGATCCTCTACGTTTGGATATTCAGGGTAGATGAAGTCTGCAGAAATAACATCAATATTTTCTGGGCGCTCCCGACACATCTCGCTGCCGTATTTTTTTTAAGAAAAAACCCTTCCTGGCTGAAAAGTTATTTTCTGATCACTGCCGGCTTATCTGCCGTTCTGCTCGTTGGATTTATCTGGTGGCCGCAACAAATGAATTCGGCTGTGGCCGTGTTGCTGCTGCTTATGGTCTTCCGCAGCTTTCACCAGTTCTTAAAATTAAGAAATGCAAAAAACGATCATTTACCGGCAGCAAAATCTGGTTTATGAAGTTACCGGAAAAGGCTTGCCGGTCATGCTGATTCACGGCTTTACTGAAGACCACAGCATCTGGGATTCCCTGGTCGGCGCATTCCCTGGGCAATATCTCTGGCTTGTCCCGGATCTGCCGGGAAGCGGAAAATCAGATTTCAATAATGGTCTGCAAAGCATTGCTGATTTTGCAGACGCAGCAATGGCCATCCTGCAGGAGGAGCAAATTCAGCAAATAGTCCTCATCGGTCACAGTATGGGCGGATATGTTTCCCTTGCCCTCGCTGAAAAATATCCGGAAATCTTAAAAGGGCTGGGATTGTTTCATTCAACGGCTTATGATGACAGGCCCGAAAAAAAGGAGTCCCGCATCAAAAGCATGGAATTTATCCGGAAACATGGGGCAGCTCTTTATGTCCGGCAATCCCTGCCCGGGCTGTTCTCCGATCATTTTAAAAACGCGCATCCGGAAAAGATACTGGAACAGGTTGAGCGGTATGCCAACTTTAACCCCGATTCTCTCGTACAATACCTGAATGCGATGAAGAATAGAAAAGATAAAACCCGGATATTGAAAAACATGGAAATGCCCGCTTTGTTTTTGATGGGGGAAGAAGACCCTGCCGTGCCGCTGAAAGATGCCCTCGAACAATGTCATTTACCCCGGATTTCGTATATTCATATCCTGGCAAATACGGCCCACATGGGCATGCTTGAAAATACCAACCTGTGTAATTCTTCCGTAGATCGGTTCCTGGACCAGATTCCCGTGTAAACAAAAGCAGTTACCCTATCGTGTGTGGCCTGACCAAAATACTGTTTCTTTCCTGCCTCTTTGTTGTGCTGGCCCAGGCCGGTTTTGCACGTCATATTAAGGGGGGTGAGATCCATTACATCTATATGGGACCGGGCGCATTGGCCGGCACGGATAAATACCTGATCCGCCTCCGGTTATTCGTCAGTTGCCAGTCAACTCAGGGTCAGCTGGAGACCGAAGTGTCTCTGGGTGTTTTCAAAAACTCCAATAACACGCCCGCATTCGAGCCCTTAACGGCAACTCTTAGCCGCAGCGAAATCATCACGCTTGGTTCACCCAGTCCCTGCATTATTAATCCTTCCCCGGTATGTTACTGGATCCGCGAATACACGGTGACCAAGGATATCCCGAGAGATCCCATGGGCTACACCGTTATTTTTCAACGCTGCTGCCGGATAGATGGCATTCGCAATGCGTCTCCGAATGTTAATATCGGGGCAACCTATTCCTGCCAGATACAGGGAACCAACAGTATTGGCGTAAATGGAATAAACTCAAATCCTGAATTCAACATCAAAGACACAGTACTGATCTGTCAGAAAAGAAGGTTTCAGCTCGATTACCACGCCACGGATCAGGATGGAGATTCCTTAACCTATGAATTTTCCGATGGTTATTACGGCGGCAGTGTTAATAATGCGATCGTAACCAGTCCGACTTCGCCGAATTTACTGCAGCCTATAGAATATGCTTCAGGCTTTTCGGGCTTGCAGCCCCTTGGGCCGGGCGTGACCATCAACCGGAATACGGGTCTTATCTCCGGACTGGCGCCCGCTTCAGGCGATTATGTGGTATGCGTGTTACTGAGAGAATACCGAAATGGCGTACAGATCACAGTGCACCGGAAAGATTTTATCATTCACGTGGATGACCGTTGTGATTTCCCTTCTGCCGCATTGGAACCCAGTTATATCACCTGCGATGGATTTAATTTCAGCTTTCAGAATGAATCCCCTCCCTCTCCCCTGGTCCATTCTTACTACTGGGATTTTGGGGTGAACGGGACCAATTCAGATACCACATCCCAACAGCAGCCTACTTTTACTTTTCCGGATACCGGTCTTTATAAGGTTACCCTATTTGTGAACAAGGGAGAACTCTGCTCAGACAGCACCAGTACGATCATGAAGGTATATCCGGGATTTTTCCCCGGCTTTAAATCCTCCGGGATCTGCGTCTTGAATCCTGTCCAGTTCACTGATACTACCAAAACCAGGTACGGCGCCATTTCTTCCTGGCGCTGGAATTTCGGCGACGACGCATCGGGCGCAGATACATCTGTTATTCCGGCGCCATCCTGGAAATACAGCGATACCGGAGTTAAGAATATCCAGCTTATCGTCTCCAGTTCCAAAGGCTGCATGGACACCGTAAAAGCATCCATTGATCTGGTAAACAAACCGCCGATATCTTTTCCCTTCCGCGACACCCTGATCTGCAGCATAGACACCCTGCAACTGCACGCAAAGGGTTCGGGAAATTTTTCCTGGGGCCCCGCAACTTCCATGCTCAATAACTTTACCGCCGATCCGCTGGTCTTCCCCAAAACCACCACCTGGTACACGGCCACGCTGGAGGAATCGGGCTGCGTAAATGCAGATTCGGTGAAAGTGCGGGTGGTGGACCGGGTCACCCTATACCCGGGTAATGATTCTACCATCTGCCTGGGCGACACGGCCATATTAAATCCGGGCGGCGACGGACTTTATTTTGTCTGGTCACCAACCGCTTCGCTGGATCTGCCGACAGCAAAAAATCCGCATGCAGCACCACCCGCAACCACTACTTATACCGTAGTGGCCAGTATCGGAAAGTGTAATACTTCGGGAACTGTTACGCTGAAAACGGTTCCCTATCCGCTATCTGCTGCCGCAGCGGATACCTTTATCTGCTGGCAGGATACGGCCTATCTGCACGCCACGGCAAAAGGGATCCGGTACAACTGGGTACCCGCGAATTCCCTGAGCAATCCAACTATTTTAAATCCTTATGCTTTCCCGGATCAGACAACAGTGTACAGCCTGTTTGTTTACGACACGCTGGGCTGCCCAAAACCCGGCATCTCGCAGGTAACCATCCAGGTGAACCCGCAGATTTTTCCCTTTGCCGGCAACGATACCTCGATAGTCATAGGCCAGCCCCTGCAATTGCATGGATCGGGTGCGCCCTCCTTTCTTTGGTATCCGCCAACAGGTCTGGACCGGAATGATATCGAAAACCCGGTGGCCATCCTGGATAAGGACCAGCAATACATCATGAAGACCTTTACGGAAGAAGGCTGTTTTGCATATGACAGCATAAAAGTGAAAGTTTTCACTACTGCACCGGATATCTTTGTACCCAATGCCTTCACACCAGGTCAGGCATCCAATGCCATTTTCCGGCCCATTCCCGTGGGCATTTCCAAACTGGAGCTGTTCCGGGTGTATAACCGGAATGGCATGCTGGTCTATAGCAGCACCCGGATGGGCGATGGCTGGGACGGAACCCTCAATGGAAAACCACAGGCCAGCGGGGGTTATGTCTGGATGGTGCAGGGTGTTGATTATACCGGAAAAGTCATCAGTAAAAAAGGAACGATGGTGCTTATCCGTTAAATCTCTTTTCAATAAAAAAATTCATCGTGAAAAAAATTATCTGCATCACCGGAGCAGGCTCCGGCTTTGGAGAAGCTTGTGCCATCAAGTTCTCTGAACATCATTTTGATGTGATCATTACCGGAAGAAGGAAAGAAAAACTGGAATCGCTGAAGAAAAGGATTGAAGAAAAACAGGATGTGAAAGTGTATGTGCTGCCCATGGACGTCCGAAATAAATCAGCGGTTTTTGAAGCCATGGAATCCCTTCCGGCGAAATGGAAGAAAATTGACGTACTGCTGAATAACGCAGGACTTGCCCTGGGCCGCGATAATTTTGACCAGGCATCGCTGGATGATTGGGATACCATGATCGATACCAATGTGAAAGGATTGCTTTATATGTCCAGAGCTGTACTTCCCCTGATGATTTCACGCAATCGGGGACATATCATCAATATCGGATCCATAGCTGCCACACAGGTGTACCAGAAAGGAAATGTGTATTGTGCCACAAAGCACGCCGTAGAGGCAATCTCCCAGTCCATGCGCATAGATCTCCTGCCGCATAAAATTAAAGTCACCGCCATTCATCCCGGCGCAGCCGAAACGGAATTTTCGATGGTCCGGCTAAAGCATGATGAAAAAGAGGCCAAAAAAACGTATGAAGGCTATGAACCACTGCAGGCGGCGGATATTGCCGATCTTGTTTTTTTGCTGCCTCCCGGCCGGCGCATGTTTGTATCAATGAACTTGAAGTGACCTGCTTAGCCCAGGCGAATGCTTTTTATCTTTTTAAAGATCCGGCATAACGTTTGTTGACTTGTTTTATTGTTCGAAGAAGCTTTGTTGACCGTCAACCCCCCTAAGGGTTTCCCCCACTTGCATCCTCCAAAAGGATTGTGTATTTTGTCATCGAGTCCGTTTATAAATCCCTCTGATGAAAACCCATTATTGCAAGCCGTTACTTGCCATTATTTTTGTTCTGAACGCCCACCTCCTCTTTGCCCAGGAAGTGATCCGGCAGGAAAGTTGCGACATACGCCCCTATCAGGAACAGATCGACAGCGTTAAATCATTATTTACATCAAAAGGTTATATCCTGCTTCGCGAGGCTTCCATGACCATGGAAAGCGAATATGAAATGCCCATCGTAGTGCCCATGACCCAGGGCGCATTGTATGAATTTGTTTTTATCGGCGATCCCAGTTCCCGTTTGTATGAAGTGCGCATGTACGACAACGACGAAAAGCAGGTGCTGTATAAGAAAAACATGTGGGGAGACGTGGACGGCAATATCATTTCCTATGCCTACATCCCCCAGTTCACTGAATACCACATGATCAAACCGGTGCAGGTAAACAAAAAGAAAAAGAAAATCTGCGGCTATGTGATGTTACTTAAAAAAGTAAAAGGCCCGCAACCCCGCCCTGCCGACCAGGCTAATATTTCCCGTTAATTATATATTCCGGATTCGCACCTGAAGTCGGTCAACCGTCAACTGTCAACTGTCAACCGAAACAAAGGACCCCGATTCTTTCGCAATTTGCGCCACAGGATCTCCCATCAACCATCAACTATCAACCATCAACTATTTCGTCGCCTTCGGTTTTCCCGCAGCCACTTCTGCCAGAGAGATCCTGATCTGGATACCTCCCCTTGTGGTGGATACCGGCGGAGAACTCGAAATCTTGGGCACCGTTTTCCGCTGATCAAAATAGAATTTAATATTGATGCGGTTGTTGATCACATAGTCAATCGAAGGTGAGATGCTCACCACCCGCTGACCGCCGACCGGAAGCGCGTCGTTCTGATCGAGATAACTATTGGAGGTGGCATCATCCCGGTAGCTTACGTCCAGCCTGAGGGTGAGGTCATTCTCCAGCCTGCCCGAGGGCCCGTTCTTGCCCGGAAGGGTTAACTTAAAAGGAAGCGGAAGGCCCCGTTTACGAAATCCCAGCCCGACTGTATATTCCGTTGAACGGGTTTCACTCATCTGGTAGTCAATCAGGCTCAGACTCAGCTGCCTGGATTTGCTGTAACTGAATTTAGCCAGCAACTGATTTACAAATTGCATATCCAGATCAATCAACGGTGAAAATTGCTCGCTGATGGAAATATTCGGAACCAGAAAATAAGGAACAAAATTTCCCGTCAGCGTATCAATGAATCCCGGCTGACGGATTCCGAATGGATCCTGATAAGTAAGCGCAGTATTGAAACTGTTCATGCTGAGTGTACTCGTATATCCATTGCTGACACTGAAATTGGTAAATATTTTATCCATGCCGGGTATGCGGCTTAGTCCATTGTAGGTGATCCGCCAGTTCGGCTTGGGCAGGTAGCCGGAGAACGGATTGAATTTAATGTTGGGATTGTCTTCATTGATCAATGCAATTTTATCGGGGCTCTTGCCGCTGTAGGCGGCAATAAAGGCCGGAATCAGCACATCCTGTGCATACTTCCCGTATCCCTTGGCGTAACCGTCTGCCGTAGTGGCTCCGCCTGAATAAGGATTCTGATTACCCAGCCTGCTGGAAATGATCTGCCGGTAGCTTTCAAAAGTTTTGAACGTGGAAGTCACTTCATTCGGCTTAAAACCACCGAACAATGTTTTCACGGAAATAAAACTGATGCTGAAACTTCCCGCCGTGTACGGATTTAACCGCGCAAAAGTATTGCTGCCGGCAGTATCCTTATACAGTTCCGTATAATTCTTACCAAAGCTCTTGTTTACATTAACCGTTATATTCAGATCTTTTATGGGCTGGATCTGAGCTGCCAGGGTGAGTATCTGATTATAACTGGCCTGATTCTGAAAATTAAATAAGGTATCGGTGGTGAGCAGTCCTTTTTTACCCAGGCGGTTCACATATCCCGTGTCGGGCTGTTCACCAAAGATGTAGCCGAAGCCTGGTTCTCCCGATTTAAGATCCATACCCAACACCTGGGTACTGTCTTTATACCCATAAATGCTGGAAGCAGAATTTTCCGAATAATTGATCGTTACATCCTTTAAAGAGGTCAGCAGCCGGGCGACACTTTTCATGATACCCGACAGATGTTTCTGGTCGCCGCTTTCTATGGCCGATCGTTTTTGCTTGCTGCTGTCAACCTTTTTGCCAGGCAAAGAGGGGGCATTCGGAGAGGCCTGCTGATCCAGTTCACGTAACAATCGCCATTTACTGTACAGTCTGGAAAAATTAAGGTCGCCGGTAACAACCTTCTGCTGCGTGTTCTGAAGGGCATTACCCAGATCCGTGGCCAGCGTGGACGCGCCAGTCCACTGATAAGAAGATCCGTACCCGAGCCTGAAATTTGTCCAGTCAAGCGCCGGCACTTTATTGGTGGGAACGGTGTAAGTAAAATTCGCCGTTTGCTGATAGTGGATTGTTCTTCCGCCTTTCCAGAAATTCTTCCACATGTCTTTCCTTCCCGCTTTGTCCAGCCTTCCGCTGTCCTCATCCACCCAGCCTTTATTGGTCGCACTGAAATCCACGTTGAACGATCGCGTGACGTCCCAGCGCACAACATATAACCTGTCGAACGTAAAAAATTTATTAAAGGTTTCCGGAAGAACTTCTTTGCCACCGTCAAGATTCCGCGATCGGTAGGCGCCAAACTGTCGATTCACATCCGCCCGGAAAGTGAGTACCGCAGGAACGGGGTTCAGGTTGAAATCCTTGACGAGTTTGAACCAGGGACTCTTGGACCTGATCATTTTTTTGAATGGCTCCCAGTATTTGGGCAATCCTGTAAAATTATATCCCAGGCCCGCTTTATAGTTAATCAGGTTGTCTTCACTGGCGATGGGATTGTGATGGTCCGATCGCGTATAGGAATAACTCAGGTCGAAGTTTTCAAGGCTCCAGAGTTTGAGTTTTTTTCCGGAAGTATTATTTTTTCTGACATTGGTGAAATTGAAAGTGGATATGGTCGTAGCATCTATCGCCTGATTCCGGATGGAATCTTTTTGCGCCCTGGTTGTAGCCGCAGCGATTTTATCCTTGAGTTTAATATCCAGGTCGTAGGGATCATATTCCGGCGCACTGATGCTCTTGGAAACGCTGGCATAAAAAGGAATAGACAGGCCTGTGGTTTTAGGAAGCAGTTTTCCAAGCTCGAGGTTCGTGGCTGCGTCCAGCTGGGTGTTGTTGCTCAGCGAACGCTGGTTGATGCTCTGATCAATACTTCCGAAGCCCACGGAACGGAAACTGCCAGACATGTACATGGTGCCGAAGTCGGCAATCTTCAGATCCACCCGGCCGGTAGCGGCATATCCACCCTGGTCATTGATATTCGATAACCTGAGTTCATCAAACCACACTTCGGTGCAGACGCTGTTCTGGCTCGCATTCTGCACACCCAGGAAAAAGGCCTGCACCTGTCCGATATTCGGATTACCCACTATGGCATAAGACCGGTGGGTTGCCGAATCAATCTCCTGGTAATACAGCGTTGAGCTTCCCGACGCATTCCGGTCGGTCTTCAATTGAATAAGTTTATCCAGGTTCAGGTTCAGGTTATTGGAATCCGGCCAGATATCGGTGTCGATCGTTGCCCCCCACCTCGTTTTCCGTAATGGAATTTTAACCTCGTAAAAATTATTGATGAAATCACTCCCTAAACGGATCACCGCATAGAGATCGTTATCGTTTAGATTATCTATAATTCCGGCGCCTTCCGCGTGAATGAACATATCCATGGTTCCATAACGTCTCAGATCCAGGTTGGTATTTTTAAATACGCCGCGGGCATCGCCCTTGGCCAGATTACAGATCTGTAAACTCAGTGCCTGTTCATTTAGCAAAAGGTTTACATTATTGGTACTGAGCTGCTGCTGACGTTGAATGCCCGGCGGAATCACATAAGGTACGGGCGTTCTCGAACCGTTCTGCTCGATGTTCACGGCCGTTACATTGAAATCCGTCGGGGTGTTCGCGGGAATGGTGATATACTGCCCCGTGGTATCCAGTTCATAATTGAAATTGCGCCAGGAATCCCGGATCAGCTGGAATTCTGCAAAGCGGCATACCACGGAATCCGTAAAACCGGTCAGGAACATACGGATGAACCGGATGGATTTAAAATCCGGGATATTCCCCACTTTCTGGGTGTAGGCGTTGATCGGAATCCGGAACTGGTACCAGGTTTGGGGAACTCCGTTGCTTCCGACAAAATCCCTCTTATCGGAAACGAAGTTCTGCCCCACCGCAAGCTGGGATGGCACGAGGTTTACTTTATATTCAAAATACTCTTCCAGCTCGTTCATGGTATTATCGTGATCAAGATCTTCCTGATCGGGATAAAGCGTGTACGCGTTCACGTAGGTTGAATTGCCGGAAGCAATCGGCGAATTGCCCTGGGGACTGTTTATGTTTTTATAACGGTCAAGGATACCTGCTTTCGACTGGTCGTAAGAAGGATCGCGGTAATTGAGAAAATCATCGCCGGATGGATCGCCAGCAGCTTTCTGATAAACGGCGGAGCCGGTTCCGTAAGCAGCCGCCAGCTTGGCGAGGTAATTGGAAAATTTGGATTGCTCGCCGGCATCATCCAGTCCGTCAAAACCCACATCCTGGTAAGGGCGGTCTCCCGGATCATTGCTGAAGGCATTGGTTACCTGGATCTGGTTGGCCGGCGCCCTTCCCCACACAGAAGTGCTGTCTACGGCGGCGGGACTGGAGGGCGTGTTTAACCCGTTTTCAAAAAGTCTTCTTCCATCCTTTAGGATATCTTCCGATACACTGCCCAGATCAAAATATAATTGTCCCCCGCTGCCACCGGGATTGGTCAGGAAGGGACTCTGCATCCAGAATTCAACATACTGCACATTGCTGGTTTCAAAGTCTGTCTGGTCTATGGATCGCATGATACCACCCCAGCGGTTCTGCGGATTGGCCAGTTTCCCATCCGGCAGGAGGCTGCCCGGGCGGGCGTCAAAATTATAAGGTCCCTTTTCGGAAGGATAGTAAGCAACATCGAAAGTGATCAGCTGTGCCTGGCCGAATTCCGGTGTGATTTGTGGAAACAGTTGCTGGATATTAATGGGCGAGATCCTCGGATCGCCAAAATTTTCGTAATCCCGGACCGGATTGGCCGAATTGGTTTTATCCTGCAGGGTGGGTTCGATATTATACCAGGCAATCTTGGAACGGTTGAACCCGTAATCCAGGGAATTATTGAGGCTGCCTTCCGGGAAAAGCCCGTCGCCCGCCGGCGTGGAAGCCAGGGCCCAGCTGGTGAGCGGAAAGCGCAGATCAATGGAACTGGTGGATCCTTCAAAATCATCTATATAAATAACCCCGCTGTTTCCCTTGCCAATCTGCGGTGGATGACCAGGCTTCAGGAATGCCGCTTCTCCTACTGCGCTGATGGTACTCACTTCGCGGGAAGAATAAAAAGGAAGCTTATTCATCAAACGCGTCAGTCCCGGCCATTGCGAACGGAAGTTGGCATCTGCTCCGTACATGGTATTGCGGATCGGATCTTCGTTATAATTTGTTTTGGTAAAAAAAGGACGCTCATTCAATCTTTCAATCGTACCGCCGAGAGTCAGCGACTGGGTGGCGGTGCTCTTGGCGAGATAGTCGAGCCGCAAACCCATGAATCCCCTTTGCTGTGTTCCGTAACTGGCATTATTTTCATACTGCACATTCACCGGCACACCGGAATTGAGGATTGCCTGATTGATTACTTTCACCGTACCATTGTTGTAATCCACCACGTAGTCAATATTCTCCCGTAGCGTTTGGCCGCCGGCGGTCACGACAACCGATCCCGGTGGCACGTTGAAGGCGCCGAGGGAAACATCCGTGCTGGTCTGTCCCTTGGCTACGCCGCTGATATAGTACCGGTCCACATTGGCAAAAGTTTGCGCCACCGATTTGATGGTATCATAAAGCTGCTGAAAAATATAACTGCCTTTAATGCTCTGACTGTTGTGGAATGCCAGGGAATCCAGGTCCCGCCCGAAAGGTTCCAGGAGGGGAAAGATGATCCTGGCCTGCGACGAGACGATGGTGAATCCTTCCAGGTAGTCAAATACGCCATCCGGCTGGGGATCGTTGTGCGCATTCAACCTGTCCAGGTTAAGCACCGATATTAAGGGAATGCCTTCTTTATCACCTGCAGGCAGGTATCTTTTGGTGCCTTTGCTCGGCTCATCAAACAATACATTCATTTGAAAGCCCGCCTGCTGGATATTGGAAAGATAGGTGCCCGTTCCTGTTTTCAGGGTGTACACGTTCTTCATCATCAGGTTCCAGATGGGAAGGTTGGTCCGCTGGGACGTGGCTTTCAGCAATTTCAGATAGATCACTTTTTGCGCACCCGGGTTAAACCCCCGTGTGGTATCGGGTGGAACGTCCTGGGAAAATTCACCGACCTGGTAGATCTTGCCGTTGAAACTGTACTGGTAAGCCACAGCCAGCACATCATTGGGTTGCAGCACCTGGTTCAGTGAAATAAACCCGACCTGAGGATTAAAGGTATAGTCTGTGGCGTTGAGTTTGCGGGCATACACCTGTTCATAATCCTGTACCTGGGTAAGGCCCACGGAAGTCAGTTTGCTGATCACCTGGTCTGAGCTCCTGCTGGACGGATCGTTGATGATCCGGCGATAAAGATCGTTGGCATCATTTGATGGGTAGGGTAACCCGGTCTGGGGATGCACATTGGTATTATAAGGATTTGTTTCCCCCAGATCCATTAAGCCAACCACCTGGCGGGCCTGGGTAGTAGCGCCATTGCGGTTGGTCACCCACACTTCGATCCGCAGGATCTGAACCTGTGAAGTGACGATGGGAAGGTTGGACATGGCCTTGTTATAATTCGCGCGGAAATACTGCGCCAGCAGGAAGTGCCGGTTTTCGTCATAATCATCCGCCTTAAACTGGTAGTTGGTGGTGGCAGCGCCTCCCTGGAGGGAAGTAGACTGACTTTGGGAACGCTCGCTGGCCAGTACCCCAGTGATGTACAATTTTCCGAACTGGAGCTGGGTCTTGACACCAAACAGGGATTGCTGGCTGGACATCAGCGTGCTTTTGGTGGTAAAAGAAGTATTGCCGACCTCAATTTTTTTGATGATATCATCGGGACTGCCTGTATATTCCAGCTTAAGCTGGTTCATCCAGTCAAACGTAGCCTGGGTATTGTAGGAAATGGGCAGTTTCAGCTTATTGCCGATATTACCCAGCACATTCACATTGGCGGCCATGTTGAAATCCAGTCCGCCTGTTTTCCGCGCATTCTCCGGCAGGGTCGGGTTCTGCACATTCTGCCCCTGGTAACCTGCCAGTATGTCCACGTTGCCCTGAGGTTTGATATCAATTTTACCATTGCCGAAAAGCCGGTTGAACAGGTTGTCATTTACATTGAGCTTCGGCTTATCCAGTTTGTGGTTAAGCTCGCTCAGCATGTTTGCACGCTCCCTGAAATAATCATCTTCCGACTGCTGGCCGGTGAGTTTAAGGAACTCCTCGTACGTGAGGTAGGTGGGCTTGCGAAAGTATTTATTACCAACCTTTTCCATCAGGTAGTATCGGTTGGTTTTCGGATCATATTCGATGGAATCCCGCAGGTTCGACGGGTTTTTCAGGTTGAAGGAATTCCGGTCCGGATTGCTTAACGGATCGCCGCGGCGGTCATGAATAGGGAAATGAAGGCTATCTGAAAATGGGAGTCGGGAAGTATCCCGGGGAGTCTGCGCACACAGGGTTGCCGGTGCCAGAAAGGCAACAGAAACGGCAATAATCCATACCGTGGTAGTGATAATCTGAAGCAGATACCGGGTCAAACTTTCCTCAAGAATTAGTTAGGTATAGATCCCTACGATAGGCTAAAGGATTTTTAAAACTTGCTTTATGATATCTTCCGCTTTTTGCGGACCCGCGTTGTTCAAAGCCAGTTTTTTAATGGCCTGTTCCGCTACCGGCCGGGCTATACCCAGGGACACCAGAGCATTCAACGCATCCTGCTCCAAGGTATTGTTTATCAATGGGGAAATATTTGATCCGTGAAGTTTTTTGCCTACTTTATCCCGCAGTTCCAGAACGATCCTTTCTGCCGATTTTTTACCGATTCCTTTGATGCTTTCCAGCTTCTTCACTTCGCCCTGCACGATGGCCCGCGCCAGCTCCTCAGGTTTCATGGCTGAAAGCATCATCCGGGCAGTGGAAGCGCCTACGCCGGAAACACTCAGCAGCTGGATGAAAAGCTCCTTTTCTCCCGTTTCAAAAAATCCGTACAGAATCTCATCGTCTTCCCGCACCTGATGGTAGATATGCAGCAATCCTTTGTCCAGGTGCTGCATCTGGGAGAAGGTATGCAGACTGATCTGCACTTCATAACCCACACCCTGCACATCCACATGCAGCATGGCCGGTGTTTTCAATACAAAGTCGCCCCGGAGAAAAGTGATCATGACCGCGAAAATAGTATTTTTAAGCCGCGTATATATTTTATAAAAACACACGATCTTTGTTCCATGACGCAAAAGATCACAGCCGCCATCACCTCTGTAGGCGGCTATGTACCGGATGACCTGTTAACCAATGCCGATCTTGAAAAACTGGTGGACACCAACGACGAATGGATCCGGACCCGAACGGGGATTTCCGAAAGAAGGATTCAGAAGGGACTGAACCAGGCCACCTCCGACCTCTGTGTTCCGGCGGTTCTTGAACTTTGTAAAAAAAGAGGCATTGACCCCTCGGAAATAGATTGCATCGTGGTGGGTACGGTTACACCCGATATGCTCTTTCCGTCAACCGCCAACCTCATCTGCGAAAAAGTCGGCGCTGTGAATGCCTGGGGCTTTGACCTGTTGGCAGCCTGCTGCGGATTTCTCTACAGCCTCACTACAGGCGCCTCCCTGATTGAAAGCGGCCGCTATAAAAAAGTTGTTGTAGTGGGCGCAGACAAAATGAGTTCCATTGTGGACTATAGTGACAGGAGCACCTGCATTATTTTCGGCGATGGCGCCGCTGCCGTATTGCTGGAACCCAATTACGAAGGATTCGGTGTGCAGGACAGCCTGCTGAAAAGTGATGGCGCCGGAAAAGTGCACCTGCACATGAAAGCCGGTGGATCTTTAAGGCCCCCTTCCTATGAAACCGTGGCCAAAAAAGAACATTATATCTACCAGGAAGGACAACCCGTTTTTAAGTTCGCCGTCACCCGGATGGCCGACGTGAGTGAAGAACTGCTGAAACGAAATAAACTAACCGGCGAAGACATCGCTTTTCTCGTTCCGCACCAGGCCAATAAGCGGATCATTGATGCCACGGCGAACCGCATCGGTTTGTCAGAAGACAAAGTGATGATCAATATCCAGCGCTTTGGAAATACCACGGCCGCCACCATTCCGCTTTGCCTTTGGGAATGGGAGAACCAGTTAAAATCAGGCGACCTGCTCGTGCTGGCAGCCTTCGGAGGCGGGTTCACCTGGGGAGCCACCCTGGTAAAATGGGGACATTAAATTGCTTTCGGTATGGCAGGAACGCGGATGAAAATCACACTGAGAAGAGCTGTGATCAGCGATTGTGCAGACATGATGGCCCTGGTCCGCGAATTGGCCATTTTTGAAAAAGCGCCAGCCGCCGTAACGGTTTCCCTGGAACATTTCAGAGAAAGCGGATTCGGAAAAAATCCCGTATGGCAGGCTTTTGTGGCGACCATTTCCAAACCGGGTCAGCAGGAAAAATTAGTGGGACTAAGCCTTTTCTACATCCGGTATTCCACCTGGAAGGGCCAGCGGCTATACCTGGAGGACCTTATTGTGAATGAAAAATTCCGGGGCAAAGGCATTGGAAAAATGCTCTTCGAAAAAACACTGCAGGAAGCCAGGGATCTTCAATTGAACGGGATGACCTGGCAGGTGCTGGACTGGAACGAACCCGCCATTTTATTTTATCAGAAATACGGAGCCAATATAGAGAGCGGCTGGCTGAACTGCAATCTGGGCCTTCCCTAGTCCACGCCGGAAGTGGTTACATTTTTATCAATTTTATTGATCAGCCCCTGCAGCACCTTACCCGGCCCGATCTCGGTGAAATTTGATCCGTCATTCGCAATCATAGCCATAACAGACTGGGTCCATCGCACAGGGCCCGTCAATTGATCAATCAGATTCTTCTTGATCTCCTCTTTATCCATAACAGCCCGTGCCACCACATTCTGATATACGGGACAGGTGGGATTATAAAAAGTCGTTTTTTCAATAGCAGCGGCCAGCTCCTCCCTGGCCGGTTCCATCAGTGGGGAATGAAATGCGCCACCCACCGGAAGCAATACGGCGCGCCGTGCACCTGCCGCTTTCAACCTTTCGCAACCCAGCTCAACGCCTTTTAATGATCCGCTGACGACCAACTGACCGGGGCAATTATAATTCGCGGGAACCAGCACTTCGCCGGTTTCTTTTTGTAATTCGAGACAGATCTTTTCCACTACCTCATCATCCAGCGCCAATACCGCAGCCATGGTGCCGGGATTCGTGATGCAGGCTTTCTGCATCGCTTCTGCCCGAACGATCACCAGGTGCAGTCCGTCTTCAAAAGACAAAACACCGTTGGCCACGAGCGCAGAAAATTCACCCAGCGAATGCCCCGCAACCATTTCGGGTTTTGCCCCGTCCACACTTTTATACGCGATCACCGAATGCATGAAAACGGCCGGCTGGGTAACATTCGTTTGCTTCAGGTCTGATTCCGAACCCTGAAACATGATATCTGAAAGACGAAAGCCAACAATTTCATTCCCCTGTTCAAATAGTCTTTTCGCAAAAGCACTCTGATCATAATGATTCTTTCCCATGCCCGGAAACTGAGAACCTTGTCCGGGGAAAACATAAGCATGCTTCATAAATAGAACTGGAGGTTAAAAAACAAATTTGCCACAAAGCACCGATTCAGCAAAGAATATTTTAAGAAGCGGTCCGGATACACGCCGCGGCCCGCTATCAACCGGCAACGAAATACAGTCTGATACCTGATCCGGGTATCCCATTAATCCAGATCTGCTGAAATGAGCTTGATAAACTCACTACGTGTTTCATTCTTTTGAAATTCTCCGTGAAAGGCCGAGGTGGTGGTGACGGAATTCTGTTTTTGCACGCCACGCATCATCATGCAAAGATGCGAGGCTTCGATCACCACAGCCGCACCCAGCGGCTGCAGGGTATCCCGGATCGCATGCAGGATCTCCGTCGTTAAACGCTCCTGCACCTGAAGACGCCGGGCAAACACATCCACAACACGGGCAATTTTACTCAACCCGGTGATCCAGCCATTGGGGATATACGCAATATGCGCTTTTCCAAAGAATGGAAGCATGTGGTGTTCGCACAAACTATACACTTCAATGTCTTTCACGATGATCATCTCACTCACATCCTCATGAAACTTGGCTGAGTTGAGAATGGCATGGGCATCCAGGTCATAGCCCTGGGTGAGGAACTGCATGGCTTTAGCCAGCCTTTTGGGCGTTTCCTGAAGCCCTTCCCTGTTTGCATTCTCTCCCAGCAGGTTCAGGGCATTTTTATAGTTGACCATTAAATTTAAAGTGGTCGCCTCGTCGTAGTGCTCAATTTTTTTATATCCCATGGTGGGGGGGTTGTTTTAGGTTGAATACGTTGAAATGAAGGGTTGACAGTTGACGGATCTTGGGTGCGCATTCGCAATAAAAGGCGGTCAACGGTCAACCGTCAACCGTCAACGAAACCGGGTATTCCACAAAATTCCGTTCCGTTTCATACAATCTCACCGAAAGATCCAGCTTCGGATCTATTTTGCTTCTGAGCATTTCATAAATCACCACAACAATATTTTCTGCGGTCGGATTCAGATGGGCGAACTCCTTCGTATCCAGGTTCAGGTTTTTATGATCGAATTTTGCCAGCACCTCCTTTCCGATCAGATCAGACAAAACAGACAGATTAACCACATATCCGGTTGTTGGATCCGGCACACCCGTAACTTTCACAATCAGCTCATAGTTATGACCGTGATAATGCGGGTTACTGCACTTGCCGAACACCTCGCGGTTTTTTTCGTCAGACCATTCGGGAACGAACAAACGATGGGCTGCATTGAAATGCTCCTTCCTGAAAATGGCCACTTTTTTTTCCATGATATAAAATCATTTATGAATATGTCCTTTTACCCGAAATATTCCACAAAGATCCTGGGTGTTTCATACAGTTTAATGGAATGAAGCCGCACCTGCCCCGGAATATGCGGCAACAACTGGTTCCAGATGCCGATGACCAGGTTTTCCGTTGAGCACATTTTATTCTTCAGAAAATCCACTTCCACATTCAGGTTTTTATGATCCAGCTTTTCCAGAACCTGTTCCTTTATGATACCGCTCAGTGCTTTTACATCCATCAGGAAGCCGGTATCTGCATCGGGCTCGCCCTTCACGGTTACATATAGTTCATAATTGTGTCCGTGCCAGTTTTCATTAGCGCAGGCCCCAAAAACCGCTTCATTTTTCTCCCGGTTCCAGGAGGGGTTGTACAGCTTGTGCGCCGCATTAAAATGTTCAATTCTTGTGAGAAAAACCACGCGCTGAAAATTTTTTGCAAAGGTACTATAATAATTAAACTGATCTGTCTGTAATACCTTCCGGGTGCCGGCCCGGGCATCGCGCATCCCCGACTGCGCTTAATCTCCCTTATATAACCGTTGCCTTGATAGTGCATCATAGGTTGTCAATACACCCTATGCCGCTGCTTCCCGCCGTTTTTACCAATACTTTTGCCGGGTATTTTCAGATAACGGCCGATTATACTTTGGTCCGGTTTATGATTTCATCGGAAATTCGCGCGCTGGTCAGAGACCATATTTCATATACAACATGCAAAACAAACCATCTGCAGAAAAAAAGATTAAGAAACCCGGCCTGCTGAGCCTGTTGAAACCCTATTCGGGGCTGATCGCGTTGTTATTGATTTTTACCCTTTTGAGCAATGCCATCAACCTCTGGCTTCCGAAAATCATCGCAAACAGCATAGATGCTTTTACCACCGGTCATTTTGCGTTTCGGCATATCATCATGGAATTCTCCGTGGCCGTTTTATGTATATTGATATTTACCTACCTGCAGAGCATCATACAAACCTATTCCTCAGAGCGGGTTGCCCGGGATTTGCGAAACAGGCTTTCTGATAAAATATCGAAACAGAATCACGCTTTCATTGAATCGGCCAATCCGGCTAAATTATTAACCAATCTTACAGCGGATACCGATTCCATCAAAATGTTCATCTCCCAGGCCATCGTCTCCATAATCTCTTCCGTTTTTATCATCATCGGCGCCAGCATCCTGCTGATCTCGATCAACTGGAAACTGGCCCTTTGCGTGATCGCCATTATACCCATCATCGGGGTCACGTTTTTTTTCGTGCTGCGGAAAGTGAGGGGATTGTTTAAGCAAAGCCGGGCCGTGATAGACTGGCTGAATAAAGTGATCAATGAAAGCATCCTGGGCGCCGCCATCATCCGGGTGCTGAACTCACAGCAGATGGAGTATAATAAATTCCTGGAAGCCAATACCAGGGCTAAAGATTTCGGACTTTCCATTCTGAAATTATTTGCAGGGCTTATCCCGGTGATCACGTTTACGGCCAACATGGCGGCACTGACCATCCTGGCGCTGGGCGGCCATTTTGTGATCAGCGGCAGCATGAGCCTGGGAGATTTTGCAGCCTTCAACAGTTATCTGGCCATGCTGATCTTTCCCATACTGGTTATCGGCTTTATGAGCAATATCATCGCCCAGGCTTCCGCATCTTATGAACGGATCAGCACAGTTCTGGAAGCAGCCGAACCGCCGGAGACCGGCACGATCAGCAACAGCCTCCGCGGCGAAATCGAATTGAATGATGTAGAAGTGCTTTACGAACAAACCCCCGTTCTGAAGAATATATCCTTTACCGTGGAGGCTGGCACCAGAACAGCCATCGTCGGCCCGACGGCTGCCGGCAAAACGCAATTGCTTTACCTGCTTACCGGTCTGATAAAACCGGCTTCAGGTACGGTAAAATTCGACGGACATTTTATTTCCGATTATAACAGCAAATCCTTCTACAGCCAGGTCGCATTCGTTTTCCAGGACAGCATCATTTTCAATATGAGCATCCGCGAAAATATTGCCTTCAGTGACCTGGTAACGGATCAGTCCCTGGAGAAGGCCATCGAGACCGCGGAATTAAAAGAATTCGTTGACAGCCTCCCGGATAAATTGAGCACCATTGTTTCCGAGCGCGGCTCCAGTCTTTCGGGTGGTCAGAAGCAAAGAATCATGCTGGCGCGAGCCCTGGCAATTGATCCCAAAATATTGCTGCTGGATGATTTTACTGCCCGGGTGGATAATAATACCGAACAGAAAATTCTGGAAAATATCAAAAGGAATTATCCCGGCTTAACCCTGCTTTCCGTTACCCAGAAAATAGCGGCGGTCGAAAATTATGATCAGATCATCCTGTTAATGCAGGGAGAAATAATTGCGGGCGGAAAGCACGCTGTGCTGATGCATACCAGCCCTGAGTATGTACAGCTGTTCAATTCACAACAAAGCACCAGCAACTATGAACTACAACCTCAATAAATTTTCCGGAAAAGAGGAAAAGACTTCTACCTACGCGGCGCTTAAAAGCCTGCTGAAGCTCATTGCCCATGAGAGGAAGAATCTGCTGCTGGCCCTGATAGCCATATTGACCAACGCCATCCTCAATCTGCTGGGTCCCTTTCTGATCGGATACAGCATTGACCACTATGTACAACACAAGCAGTATCACGGGGTGCTGGTATTTTCAGGCATATTGCTGGTCATGTATCTGCTGGCTTTGTTCACCAGCTATTTCCAGACCAAACTGATGGGGAGCGTGGGCCAGCGTTTGTTATTTACCCTGCGCAACGCCATCTTCAATAAGCTGCAGGTGCTTCCCGTGGCTTTCTTTAATGCGAACAAAGCAGGTGATTTAATTTCCAGGGTGAACAACGATACAGATAAGCTCAATACCTTTTTCTCGCAATCGCTGATGCAGTTTGTTAGCAGCATCGCCATCATGCTCGGAGCCGGCACTTTTCTGTTGCTCATCAACGTAAAACTGGGAGCGGCAGCCCTTGTACCCGCCATATTCATCCTGCTGTTTACAAAAATAGCTTCTCCCTGGGTGAAGAAAAAGAACGCGGTGAACCTGAAAAGCGTTGGCGGGATGAGCGCCGAGATCCAGGAAAGCCTGAGCAATTTCAAAGTGGTCGTTGCCTTTAACCGCCGGGATTATTTCAGAAAAAGATTCGGTGAGGCAAACCAGCAAAATTACAAGACCGCTGTGGCTGCGGGACTGGCCAATAATATTTTCCTGCCCGTGTACAGCCTGTTCTCCAGCCTGGCGCAACTTACGGTACTGGCCTATGGAATATACCTGATTTCAACCGGCAGTTTTTCGATTGGTCTGCTGGTCAGTTACCTGGCGTATGCCACGAACTTCTACAACCCGTTAAGACAGCTGGCATCGCTCTGGACAAGCTTTCAGGTCGCCATGGCGGGCTGGGACAGGATCGCCCGGATCCTGTCGCTCGATACCAACCTGGAAACCATTCCGGAGGATACGACAACACGCTCACCATCCCTGGTAGAATTCAGGCATGTTCATTTCAGCTATCCCGATGGTAAAGAAGTTTTGCATAATATTTCCCTCAAACTGGAAAGAGGGAAAAACTATGCTTTTGTAGGGCCCACGGGAGGCGGTAAAACAACCACCGCATCCCTGATCGCCCGCTTATATGACCCGGTCATGGGCACGGTGTTCCTGGACGGAAAAGACATCCGTTCTTACGAACCGGAAGAACGTTGCCGGAAGATTGGCTTCATTCTCCAGGAACCCTTTCTTTTTACCGGAACGGTGCGGGATAATATTTTATATGGGAATGAACAATATCGGCATCATAGCAATGAACAGCTGGAACAGGTAATCAAAGAAGCCGGTCTGCATAAACTATTAAGCATCTTTGAACAGGGTCTGGAAACCGCGGTCTCATCCGGAGGCGAGAGCATCAGTCTGGGTCAGAAACAACTGATCGCCTTCATGCGCGCCGTTCTCCGCAATCCGGATGTGCTGATCCTGGACGAGGCGACGGCCAATATTGATACCGTAACAGAAAAATTGCTCGAAGAAATATTAGGCCGGCTGCCGCATAAAACGACCCGCATCATCATCGCGCACCGGCTGAATACCATTGAGAATGCCGATGAAATATATTTTGTCAATGCCGGGGAAGTGACCCGGGCAGGCTCATTCCACGATGCCGTCGACAAACTCCTGCATGGCAAATTGGCGAGCTGAGGCAGGCCCGTTAACTTCGCGCCATGCAGGAAGAAAAGACCGTCCATGCGCTCATCATCAATTCCACGGGATTCTTTCTTACTTTACTGGGTTTTCTGATATTCGGCACGCTGGTCACCATCATCTGCACATTTAGATTTTCATTCCACTATCATTATATTGTACCCTTTGGCGGCCTTATTTTATTCTGGATTTTGCTTCCTTTGATCTTCCTCAAACGGGTAAAAAAATCATTTTCCAGGAAAGTAGCAGTCAGATTCTATGAGGACCATATTTCAGTGGACATTTTTAACGGATTAAACGGCGACCTTGAAAAAACTGACGATACTTATTTTAACACATTGAAGGCTATCAGGATTTTCAATTCGGCAAAGGATGATTCTTCCAGGCTAAGCCTTTATTTTAAAACTTCAGAAGAAAAGCGATATGCATTCTGGGAACAGAATGCAGAGGACGGTGAGGCCGGTATAACTGATCTTGTTGCCGATCGAATAATTGCCTACAATGCCAATCAGGACGAAGCGGGGCGCATTCAGTATATGCCTGGTCTTTTCGCATCAAAAAAAGGAACGCTTTACATCATATTATTATCTCTCCTGCTGCTCGTGATTTTTGCATTGCAAGTCATTTCCAAAGCCACAGCAATACCCTTTACCTTTTTCGCAGGCATCATTTTATATCTCCAGATCATCATGCAGCGAAAAAGAGACAAGAAGGATATGGAGAAATTTAATGGAGCGTAATTAGCATCTGCCTATTTAAGATCAGCTACTCTATAATCATAGGCCCCGCATGCTTTGCCGTTGGATCAAAATTTAATTTTGGGTTCTTAACGAATGACATCGTGTTTGCCGCGTCCAAGCACACATCCATGGGGTTTTTGGACAGTAAGAATTTGCTATTTAAAAGCAAAAATATATTTGAACAAACAATAAGTGTTGAGAAGCTTATAACACCTATACTCGGCAATTGAGAGATATAATCTTTTTTTGGGAGCTATGGTATCAAAAATTTCCAATAGGTAATCGCCCCCTGAAATAAGCCAAATAACAATTTGATATGTGCTGGCGATTTTTAAAAGACAGCTCATTAATGTCCTTGAGTTTGAGGATGCAGCCATGC
This sequence comes from Bacteroidota bacterium, assembly GCA_030706635.1. Classification (GTDB taxonomy): domain Bacteria; phylum Bacteroidota; class Bacteroidia; order Chitinophagales; family Chitinophagaceae; genus Puia. Next base: position 11,920 of record JAUZOD010000017.1, on the reverse strand, counting down.
GCGGATTTTTTGAGAAAATGCTGACAAAAACTGATTCCAAAGATCTGAATAAAAGCCGCCAGCTGCCTAATAAACAGCTAATAACCGTCCTCATCTTTTATAAGCGATCCGACCGAGCACTTTCCGCCGGCATCACAAATATGAAGTCATTTTGAAGCCGGGTTTCGTAGTCGGGTCGTAGCCTACGAAAGATTTTTTTCCGGATCCCGGTTTCACCCAAAAAACATATTGCAGGCATATTTCTGCCGGCGTTCTCCCAGAGTTCTTTCAGGTTTCTTTCGGAATTCCGCAACAAACCTGAAAGAAACCTGAAAGAAACCCGAAAGGATGCTGTTATGATAACCGGTCAAAAATGGATTCCATTCTTACTAATCCGTCAAAACATTCAAAAAATAAATCTTTCGTAGGCTACGACCCGACTACGAAAGATCTTTCAACCGGGATCGCATATTTGTGAAGTGACGGGCCCCGTAAGGCGGGAAGGGGCCGGTTACTTTGGCCGTCGGCGGTATTTCGGGATGTTTCTTAACTTCAGTCAAACCCAATGCATGCGATGGAACAGGCGAGCCGCTGGCGCTGGCGCATCGCAATGGCGGATTGATCTAAAGCTTAAAGATATAAGGTCAGTTCTGCCAGTCTGGCTAATTCCCCCGCTTTACGGATATTTGCAGCATGCGTATCCTACTGATCTCCGCAACACCTCCTGAACTTCGCCAGACAGCGGAGTGGCTGGAGGCCGCAACGCATGAATCCCGTGAAGTTGCCAGGCCGCAGCACGACTCTTTGCCTTTGCAAACGGAACAGCTGATCACCGGCGTGGGACAGCTGCAGACCGCTTACTGCCTGCTGAAGAAAATATGCACGCACCGGCCCGATTTCGTCATCCAGGCGGGCATCGGAGGATCCACCGACGCGAAACATATCGGCCAGGTCTTTGGCATTCATTCCGACGGCCTGGCCGACCTCGGCGTGAAAGAAAAAGCGGGATTCAAATCCATTTTTGACCTGAGCCTGGGCAACCCGGAGCATTTTCCCTTCAGCGATGGTTCACTAAAAAATCCCTATACACACCTGATGGCATGGAGCGGCTTTTCTTTTCTGGAAGGGATTACCGTGAATGAAATCAGTACAACGCGTTCCCGGATCCAGGCGCTGAAACAAAAATCATCCTGCTTTGTTGAAAGCATGGAGGGCGCCGCCCTTCACTACGTTTGCCTTATGGAGAAAATACCGTTCCTGCAGATCCGGTCGGTCTCCAACGTGCTGGGAGAACGCGATAAGAGCCGTTGGAAACTGTCAGAATCTCTGACCAATCTGAACGTAGCGCTGATCCGCTTCATCAAAAAATTACAAACGACAGATGAGACTATCTTTAGGTTTTAGTCCCTGCCCCAACGACACGTTTATTTTTGACGCCCTGGTCAATGGCAAGATCGACACGGGCGATTTTCAGTTCGAGCCGGTGCTCGAAGATGTACAGACCCTCAATCGCTGGGCGATGAAAAAGAAATTGTCCGTCAGCAAAATCAGCTATGGCGTCTGGCCCCTGATCCGGAAAGATTATCGTCTGCTGGATGCCGGCGGCGCCCTGGGAAGAGGCGTCGGACCCCTGCTGATCGCAAAAAAAGAAATCCCGCTGCCGCAGGTGGATCAGTTAACCATCGCAATACCCGGAGAACAAACCACGGCGAATGTATTGTTCAGTCTCGCGTTCCCGAAAGCTGCTCTCAAAAAGTTCATGCTTTTTTCAGATATCGAATCGGCTGTTCTGAACGGAACGGTGGACTGCGGCGTGATCATTCATGAGAACCGCTTCACCTATATGCAGAGAGGATTGGTCAAACTCATGGACCTGGGAGAATTCTGGGAGCAGAAAACGCAGTCTCCCATCCCCCTCGGTGGTATCGTGATACGAAGGGATATTGATCCGCAAATTGCCGAACGGGTTGACGCACTGATCCGCAAAAGTGTTTCCTATGCACAATCGAACTACCCGGTTCTGGCAGACTATGTAAAACAGCATTCACAGGAAATGGAAGAGTCAGTGATGCGCCAGCACATTGATCTTTATGTAAATGATTATTCCCTGGGCCTGGGAGAGGAAGGCAGAAAGGCCGTGGATGTGTTGCTGGAGGTTTGTAATGCTTTTTTATAAGCTGCGATCGCGCGGTTCCGCGCAAATACATGTTCCACCATCGGTTGCGGGTAATTCATTTCAGCGATCTCGGGCACCCATCTCTTTACATAGGTTCCATCCGGATCAAATTTCTTTTGCTGGAGGGTGGGGTTGAATACCCGGAAATAAGGTGCGGCATCACATCCGCATCCGGCGGCCCATTGCCAGCCACCATTATTGGAAGCCAGTTCGTAGTCGAGCAGCTTCTCTGCAAAATAGGCTTCGCCCCAGCGCCAGTCAATCAACAGGTGTTTGGCCAGAAAAGAGGCCGTGATCATCCGCACGCGGTTGTGCATGAAACCGGTTTCATGCAATTGGCGCATACCGGCATCCACCATGGGATAACCGGTTTCACCGGCACACCATTTCGCAAATTCCTTTTCGTTATTTCTCCAGTTGATGTATTCATAGGCGGGTTTGAAAGCGCGGCCCTTACCCACCTTCGGAAAATGCCAGAGGATCATCTGATAAAAGTCGCGCCAGATGAGCTCATTCAGCAACACCGGGCTTAGCGTGGCCGCTTCAGTCGCAAGCTGCCGGATCGATATCGTTCCAAAACGAAGATGGATGCCGAGGTGCGAAGTCGCATCCAGTCCGGGATAGTCGCGTTGCTTTCCATAATGCCGGATCAGGGCTTCTCCCGGATCTTCCGGCGGAAACGGGTCCCCGGATGAGGTGAATCCCATGTACTTCAGGCTGGGCGATTCCGGCGGTTTGAACTTAAAAAGATTTGACAGGTATTGTTCCACCGGGTAGGCACGCAGATAAAAAGGCCTGACCAAAGCAAGCCATTTTTTACTGTAAGGTGTAAAGATGGTATAGGGCGATCCGTCTCCCCTGAGCACTTCATCCCGGGAAAAAATCACCTGATCTTTAAAGGAATGAAATGGGATTCCTTTTGCCTGCATCATGTCTGAAATGACTCTGTCTCTTTCCCTGGCATAAGGCTCATAATCTTCATTGCATAATACGGCACGGATATCATAGTGTTCCGACAGTTGTGAAAATATCTCTGTCGGGGTACCATACCGTATAAGTATAGCCGATTCTACGGAAGCGAACTGACGCTGCAATAATTTCAGCTGCTGATCAATGAACTCCACCCGCCGGTCCGTTTTGTTCTCCAGTCCCTCCAGGATGTTCCGGTCGAAAACAAACAGGGGCAATACGGGATACTGCCCTTTCAGCGCTTGGTAAAGTCCGGCATTGTCCTTCACCCTCAGATCCCGCCTAAACCAGAAAATATCCACAACAGGTTTCATGATTTTTTTTTAAGCATCTGGTGCCGCCCCTGAGATCAGGCAGAATAAACGGATAGCCGGCGCATGATCTCGCGGGTAATCATCTGAGAGAATTTTTTATCTCCGATGGACGCCACAGGATGAATTCTCCGAATGGCGTTTGTGAGGAAAGCTTCGTCCATATCTCCAGGCATTTCTTTGGGAATGATGGTTTCTTCGAGAGCATATCCCCATTCGGGCAGAAGCCCCGTCAGGTGCCTGCGCATCACCCCGGCCACACAGCCTTCGGATAAAGCCGGTGTAAATATTTTTTTCCCGCTGATAAAAAAAATATTACTGGAGGTGGCCTCACAGAGCCGGCCCGCCGTATTGAGTACCAGCGAATCGTCAAACCCATTTTTACCCGCATACCGGGATGCCATGATATAGAGCAGGTGATTGTTGACCTTCAGGTTACCGAGGATACCGGGAGATTTCTTTTCTTCGGTGTACAGGATTGCCCGCACAGGTTCCGGGTTTTGCGCCGGCAAATCGGCCGTTTCGATGATAAACCGGGGATGATTATTCAGTGGAAACAAAGCCGGACTGTCTTCGCGGAATACATTAAGCCGGACACGGGCGGTGTCCAGAGAGTTCTTCTCACAGAGGTTGCGGATCTGTTCCAGCAGATATCCGGCAGTAAAGCCGGAAACCAGTTCCATCTGCAATATCCCCATGCCCCGCCATAAACGGTCGAAATGAAAATCGCCGAGCTCCAGCCTGTCTTTTTCCCAGCGCATGGTTTCAAACAGGCCGTCTCCGTAGCGGAAGCTGCGGTTGGACGCGGTGACAACAGGCGTTTCTGCATCCAGCAGTTCTCCGTTAAAATTGATGAAGTGATTCGGCATATTTTCGGAATTCCGAAGATAACCGATTTAGCATAGCTTTTTCATTCCGCAATGGCCGGGTTTGAAAATGAACACCCGGCGTATCAGAACCGGACAACACTTGTGGTTAGCAAAAAGCATAAACTTTTGATTTTTAGCATCTTAAAAACATGGCATTTTCTTCGCTTCTGCTCCCGGAACAAGACAGGCTGCATCATGATTAAAAATTATTTGCTCGTCGCCATTCGTAATCTCCGGCGCAACAAAGTATTTTCTTCGATCAACCTGATGGGACTGACCATCGGCATGGCCAGCGCCATGCTTATTCTGCTGTGGATACAGAATGAACTGAGTTACGACCGGTTTCATGAAAAAAAAGACCGCCTCTACGAAATATACAATCGGGATAAGTTCAATGGAAAGATCTGGGCCTGGGACTATACACCCAAGGTGCTCGCGCCTACTCTTAAAAAGGATTTCCCGCAAGTGGAAGATGCCGTGAGAATGCGCAATGCCAACTTCTTGTTCAATGTCGGAGACAGACACTTTAACCTGGCCGGAAATTTCACCGACTCCGGTTTTCTGAATATGTTCAGCTTCCCGCTTCTCAAAGGCAATCCAGACCTGGCCCTAAGGGGCAATGGCCATATCGTGCTTACCGAAACCACCGCCAGGAAATTATTCGGCAAAGAAGACCCGATGGGTAAAGTAGTTCGCGTGGACAGCGCGGATCAATTCACCGTTACCGGCGTGCTGAGAGACCTGCCGAACAATACCCGGTTTAATTTTGAATACCTGCTGCCATGGACCTATATGCAGGAACTCGGCTGGGACGATAATTACTGGGTAAACAATTCCGTACAAACCTATATAACCCTCAAACCCGGCGTTACGGAAACCGCATTCGATGCGCGGGTACGAAATATCACCATTGACCACAGCAGGGAAGGCGCAATTAAATCCGACGCCCAGGTGTTCCTGCATCCGGCGGACAAATGGCATCTCTACTCCAAATTTGAAAACGGCCGGATTGCCGGCGGTCAGATTGAAACGGTCCGTCTCTTCGCGATCATCGCGGCTTTTATTCTATTGATCGCCTGCATCAACTTTATGAACCTGAGTACAGCCCGGAGTGAAAAGCGTGCAAAAGAAGTAGGTATCCGGAAAGTGGTCGGCGCAGCAAAAGCGAAACTGATCGGGCAGTTCCTCGGAGAATCTGTATTGATTGCTTTACTTGCCGGCATTGCCGCGGTACTGATCGTACAGCTGAGCCTGGGCCCGTTCAATCTGCTGGTGAATAAAGAATTATTCATTGATTTCAGCAGTCCCTACTTCTGGATTTCGGGTCTGGGATTTATTTTACTCACGGGTTTGATCGCCGGCAGCTATCCGGCATTTTATCTGTCTTCTTTCAAACCGGTAAAAGTGCTGAAGGGCAGTTTTAAAACCGCCCATGCCCTTGTGAAGCCGCGCAAAATGCTGGTGGTGCTTCAGTTCACTTTCGCCATCATGCTCATCATCTCCACCATCATCGTGGAACGCCAGATAGAATACGCGCAGAACAGGGATTCCGGCTATTCTAAAGACAATCTGTTCTACAGCTTTATGCAGGGAGCCATGCAAAATAATTTTGAGCAGATCCGCAATGATCTGCTAAGCAGCGGCGCAGCTACCGGCGTGACCAGGACCACAGGAACCATGGTCAGCCGTAGTTCGGATACCTGGGGAATACAATGGAGCGGAGCTACGGAAGCAGATAAAAAGCTTGACTTTAATCTGCTCGGTACCGATGATGCTTTTGCCAAAAACATGGGTTTAAAACTCGTGCAGGGCCGGGATATCAACGCCAGGCTATACATAACCGATTCCTCTGCCATGCTGCTGAATGAATCGGCCGCGAAAGTCATGCGTTTCAAAGATCCCATCGGTGAGATCGTCAGATTCAATGAACAGAACTTTCATGTTGTGGGCGTGATCAAAGATTTCATACTGGAGTCCCCCTATGAGCCTATTACGCCCATGCTGATCACCGGACCAAACCGTTATGGGTTTTATGTATTGAATGTGAAATTAAATCCGGCCCACACAGTAGCCGAGAATCTGGTCAGGGCAGAGCAGATTTTTAAAAAATATAATCCCGCCTATCCGTTCGAATACCATTTTGTGGACGAAGAATACGCAGCGAAGTTCGCCGATGAAAAAAGAACGGGTAAGCTGGCGGCTTTGTTTGCCGGCCTGACCATTTTTATTTCCTGCCTCGGGTTGTTTGGTCTTGCTACTTATACTGCCGAAAACAGAATTAAGGAAATCGGCGTCCGGAAAGTGCTGGGCGCTTCCGTTACCGGCATTACGGCACTGCTCTCCAAAGATTTTTTGAAACTTGTGATCCTATCCATCATCATTGCTTCTCCGCTGGCCTGGTGGGCAATGAATACCTGGTTAAAAGCATTCCCGTACCGGATCAAGATGGAATGGTGGGTTTTTGCCGCAGCCGGAATTTTATCTGTTCTTATTGGCATGGCCACGGTCGGGTTTCAATCTATAAAAGCGGCGCTGGCGAATCCGGTGAAGAGCCTGAGAAGCGAGTGAGCACGGAACGAGTGGATAAAAGCTGCCGGTATGAGCCCCGTGAAAGGCTGCGCTAAGAATGAGCTAGCAATAAGGATATTTCCATTTAATGAATATCCGCTCACACTTTTTTTTCGCTTTTGAAAATAAATTCCGGTGGTCACTTAACCTGATTTCCGTGAATGCCTTCGCCTTGTGAATGATAAAAAACTGATAATCCTGCTCAACCCATACGCTGTAATTTTCAAAAAAAACCAGGTTCAGCCGATTCGCTTTTAATTGATTGACGATCGAATCCAGGGGAACGGGCTGGTCAATCACCTGGAGTAATTGGGGCTGGTTTTGGATATCATATTCAATGTAATCCGGATTAGGAATGTTGATGAGGATCCGGGTTTCTTCATCCGTGTACCGGGAAATGTTTTTGAATAAATCCTTGTGGTTTTCCATCGGGATATGTTCAATCACATCAAACAGGGTGATAAAATCAAACTTGCTTTGTTTAGGGATATAATGTAGGATGTTCCCGGTAGTCAGGCTGATATTGGATTGCCGGATCCTTTGCTGCGCAAAAGCTATGGATTCAGGGCTGATGTCCACCGATTCGATAAAGCCTTTTTTTACGGTCCGGGAAAGCAGGTAAGTCATGGACCCGATACCGCAACCCAATTCAAGTACCCGGGAATGGGTATTTAAGCCTGCTTTTAAAAGCCGTTTATATAAACCATGAATCCGGTCATTGATACCGGAGTTTTGCTGAACGGGTACATAACCGTCGTAAAATTCGACCAGCTTTTGGGATAGTTCTGCATTTTTTTCTTCCATAAAATCAACTTTGGTATCAATCCGGACGGCGGTCATATTTTCCAGGACGGGAAGCAGACAAGGATCAATCTCCTTTCACTCTAAAAACCATTTTTATGTTTTGCTTATGGGCGCCTTGTTTTTTCTTATCCGTCATCAGGATCAGTTCTTCCGGTATCAGAGAAATGACCCTGATCGCAGGCTTTCCCTTTGCCTGTAAAAGGATCGATTTTTTTTGCTGATTATAGATCCAGCTGCCGTAGACATTGTTTTGAGGATCACCCTGAGTAAATACAAAACTATTATCGGGCTTGAATTCGTAGATGAGATCGGGAACATCAGACCCTTTTTCGATTTTGACGCCTCCGGACAGCATATATTCAATCTGCCATTTTTTACACAGCATTTTTTTTATGTCATCAACAGATCCGTTCAACTTCTGGGCACAAAGATTAGATTGTATCAATATTCCAATGAGAACGAGGCCCATCCATTGGGTCGTAGATTTTAAAGTCCTATTACCGATGCGCATTTATTTTATTTTTAGCAGCCGGGGCCGGCGATTACAGGCCGTCCGGGTTACCAGATGTTTACTCTTAAGCTGTCCGGACGATACATCGGGGTTCCCGGTTTTACGTCGAATGCCTGGTAAAATTCAGGAATATTCACCACAGGCCCGTTCACTCTTTCTTCGGGCGGTGCATGCACGTCGGTCATAACCTGTCTCGCCAGGGTTTCTTTCCTGGTCTGATATAGCCAGCCATAGGCATATCCCAGGAAATAACGTTGCAGGGCAGTAAGGCCGCCGATCTTTTCATTCTTCTTATAGGCGGCAGTTTTTTTGAAAGCATCCAGTCCCAGCAAGACGCCGCCGAGGTCCGCAATGTTCTCACCCTGGGTGGCGTCGCCATTGGTGTGCAGAGTGTCTACCGGATTAAATTCGTTGAACTGCCTGATGATCTTCTTTGCCCTTTCGGTGAACCGGACTGAATCCGCAGGCTGCCACCAGCTCTTCAGGTTTCCCATTTTATCATACTGCCGTCCCTGGTCATCAAAGCCATGCGTGATCTCATGACCAATGGTGGAAGCCGCCGCATAGCCATAAACGAATGCGTCGTCCAGATCTTCATCACGCATGCCGGGCACCACGAAGATCCCCGCAGGCAGTACGATTTCATTATTGCTGGGATTGTAGTAGGCATTGTAAGTCTGGGGCGACATATCCCATTCCGTCCGGTCAACGGGCTTGCCGAGTTTGCCGATCTGATAATTCCACCACCAGGTATTGGCCCGCTCTACGTTCAGCGCGTAGGGTCCCCGGTCGATTTTCATGGCGCTGAAATCCTTCCATTTATCCGGATAGCCGACTTTCGGCCTGATCGCTGCCAGTTTCTCAAGTGCTCTTTGCTTAGTGCTGTCGCTCATCCAGGACAGTTTCTTTATGCGTTCGCTATAGGCTTCGCGAATGGCTTCCACCAGGGCCTGGTAACGGGTTTTCGTTTTCTCGTTGAAGTACTCTTTCACGAAAAGCTGGCCCAGGGCTTCACCCAAAGCATTTTCTTCCCTGTCGAGCGCCCGTTTCCAGCGCGGTCTCGGTGTGCCGGCGCCGGTAAGTGTTTGGAGATAAGTAAATCCGTAACGGAAAGTAACGCTATCCAGGCAGGGCGTAAACGTCTGAACCAGGTGGAACTGCAGGTAATGCTTCCAGTCATCCAAAGAAGTTTTTTGAAGTTCTTTGCCCAGGGTTGAATAGAATTCCGGCTGCCCGACAATGGCCGAATCCAATCCATTAATACCCGCGGTTTTCAAATACAGGGGCCAGTTGAAGGGGGCCGATAATTTCTCCAATCCCGAAACAGACATCTTATGGTAATTCTTATACGGGTCCCGCAGATCAGCCAGTTTTCGGGAAGCTTTGGCCAGCCTGGTTTCCAGGGCAAATACGGCCCTGGCAGCCGACCTGGCCGCTGCGCTGTCAGCATCCAGCTCATGTAATACCCGGAACAAATAGTTTTGATAGGCATTTCGTATGCCCACTGTTCTGGCGTCCGTATTAAAATAATAGTCGCGGTTGGGCATGCCGAGTCCGCCCTGAGCCAGCTGGTAGGCCATCAAATCGCTGGCCTTATCGTCCTGGGCCACACCATCATTGAATAAAACCTTCACCCCGATGGTATGGAAATCCGCGGTCAGTTTCATCAGGTCCTCCCGAGTTTGAATGGCTTTGATCCGGTCAAGATCGGCCTGAAGCGGAATAAATTTTTGCTTTTCAATGGAGACCGTATCCATGGCGCTATACCAGAAATCCCCAATTTTTTGTGTGATGCTTCCCGCAGGAGCCTGCTCTTTTTCAGCATCCTCGTTGATCTTCCGAAGACGGCTGTAGATATCTTCCTGCACCAGTTGCCCCACGCCCCATTCACTTTCGTCTGTGGGAATCGGGTTCTTTTTGATCCAGCCGCCATTGGCGTAAGCAAAGAAATTCTGCGAGGGACTGACCGTGGTATCCAGGTCGGCCGCCAGAAAGTCGGGCTTCTCCGGTTTTACTTCCGGATGACATCCGGAACAGATTATCAGGGAGAGCAGGAAAGCCGGGAACAAAACGGTTCGCATAAGTAGCATGGTTTCTGTTGAATGAAGATCGCACACTAAGGTATTATCTTCCTCAATCATTATAGCAACATCTGCACCCGGCATAGATCTCAGGGCTGTTCAATGATCCCGTTCTTCACGGCATACATGACGAGACCGGCCATGGATCGGGCCCCGGTTTTTGTTTTAAGCTTATCCCGTATGGCTTCTACGGTGCGGGGGCTGATCTCCACCAGATCTGCTATCTCCTTGGTGGTTTTTTCCTCACACATCATTTTCAGGATGGTGGTTTCTTTTTCCGTGAGGTTGGCTTCCTGGGGCGCCAGGGACTCGGTACGGCGGGTTCGCAATCCGCTGAGCAGGGCTTTATTGGTGAGTTCGTTGAAATAGAACTCCTGTTCGTAACAGGTTTTGATGGCGTTATAGATATTTTCCGAATCGGAATTCTTGGTCAGGTAGCTGTTGGCTCCGATTTCCATGAGTTTGGAGATCATGGAATGGTCGTTGTGCATGGAGAGGATGATCACTTTAACGCCAGGATAAAGTTTGCGGATCTCCGGCAGGGTGGTTATGCCATCCATAATGGGCATCTGAATATCCAGGAGGATCACATCCGGCTCCATATGTTTGAGCAGGTTCAGGAGCTGCATGCCGTTGTCGGCCTCGCCGATCAGTTCAATGTCTTTTTTAACGGAGAGGGCGGTCTTTACGCCCGCCCGGAACAGGGCATGGTCGTCTGCGATGATCACTTTTATAGGCTGGTTGGAATCTGCATTTTTCATAAGGCTTACCATTTACGCAAGGATATGGAAATAATACTCAAAATGAGGAAAAAAGGTGATAGTTACTATAGGGGATTTACGAAATTAAATGATTTCGGATTATACGGAAGACTAAAATCTACCAAGTTGATTTACGGGCGATTAGGGTATATATCCGATCGTCTGATGGGAAACCTACGAACGGGGCCGTAAATGCCGAACGGCGAAAAACGCGCATTCCTGCTATTGGTGAGGTTAATGCACCCCTTTACATTTGTTATAAGTTGATTGACAGGAATAAGCGACCTGAAAAGATCCAATGTCCGAAGATTACCGTCCATAAAGAGTTTCCAATATCCACTGAATTCCATGCGAAGTCCAATGTCAATCAACTTCTTTTTTTAGCTTATCGCGACTGAACCAGATATACGCCACTGCCTCTGTCACCAATGCGAAAAGAACAGGCCTGTGAAAAACCAGACGAAGGCCATTTCCAATTCCTCTGAAACCATATAGCGATTACCGTTTGGGCTACCATGTCATTTGCCTGCTTTTTTGTGCGTGCGGATATGTGCGATGAAAACAAAAAAGCAGGCTTTATTTCTTCAGACCACTAAGTGTAACCACTTATCTCCTTCCCGGGATTCATTAATATACAGCGTAATCACTTATCAAAAAGGGTCTTTTACCGCATTTCTTCATTTAAATGTTACTATATTTTCGTAGCTCCTATTGAGATTGGAGCTATATGAACTATGCTGTTTTTACAAGTCATTACTTTACTGACTGGATCCTCACAGTCACCACCCTGATTAGTTTTATCGTCAGCTGGACCCGCCGCAACCACAAGCAGCTTTTTCTAATACAGATTTATATTACAGCGTCTTTAATTGTTGATATTCTATCAACCCT
>JAUZOD010000162.1 GCA_030706635.1 Bacteroidota bacterium | reverse complement strand
CAATAACCGGAATGGTACGTTCAGCAATGAGACCAGAAAATGCTTCAAACACACCTCCCAGAATGCCATGGGCAATGATGTTGCGGATATCAATAACGACGGATTGCCGGATATCATTTCCGTGGACATGAATCCGGAAGATAATTACCGGAAGAAAAAGAATATGCCAGGCGGGAATTATTTCATTTATCAAAGCATGATCGGCGGAAACCTTATGCTTCAATATGTCCGCAATACCCTGCAGCTGAACAATGGACTGATGAAAACCGACAGCGGTAGGAAATCCCTGCCCTCATTCAGTGATATTGCATTCTATGCAGGCGTCGCCGAGACGGACTGGAGCTGGAGCCCGCTACTCACTGATTTTGATAATGATGGCTTCAGGGACCTTCTGATCACCAACGGCTATCCAAGAGATGTTACCGATCGTGATTTTGGCATGTACCGGCAAAGAGCTTCCCAAACCGCCTCCAAAGAACAGATACTCAGCCAGATACCCCAGATAAAAATTCCAAACTATGCCTTCCATAATAACGGCGCATTGCGGTTCGATAATGTAACTGCAGCATGGGGAATGAATATTCCCTCTTATTCAAACGGCGCCGTATATGTTGATCTGGATAATGACGGCGACCTGGACTATGTGGTCAACAATATCAATGATAAAGCCTTTGTATTTGAAAACCGTTCGGATCAAATGAATAAAAATCACTGGCTGAATATACGATTCCGGGGAGACAGTCTGAATAGAAACGGGCTGGGAACCATCGCCACGTTGCATTATGGACAGGGTAAGGTGCAGGTAAGCGAAAATTCACCTTACCGCGGATATCTTTCCTGTGTTGACGCATCCGCCCATTTCGGACTGGACACCCTGAATTTTGTTGACTCTGTGATTATTAAATGGCCCGGAGGCGGTCAGCAGGTATTGCAACATGTTAAAACAAACCAGTCCATAACGGTGGATAGCAAAGACGCCATTCCGGTACGGGATAAGATCGATACAGTCATTCCCTTGTTCACCAATATAACGAATCAGAGCCATATCCACTTTCGTCACGAAGAATTCGATTTTATTGATTTCGACATCCAGAAATTATTACCCCACAAATTATCCCAATACGGACCGGGCATGGCGGTTGCTGATATCAACGGGGACGGACTGGATGATGTGTTTATCGGGGAATCGGCCGGTAATAATGGGCATTTCCTGGTACAGGAAGCGGACGGGACGTTTATCCAGAAAGAATTACCAGCTGTAACGGGAAGGGACAGCCGCAAACCCGAAATGACGGGTGTGTTGCTTTTTGATGCGGACGGAAACGGGACGCCCGATTTATATGCAGCCAGCGGGAGTGATGAATTTGCTCCTGGTACAAAAAATTACCAGGACAGGCTGTATATCAACGATGGCAGAGGAAATTTCAGGTATGATTCTGCGGCCATCCCGAAAAATTTTACCAGCAAAAGCTGTGTTAAGGCGGCAGATTTTGATCATGACGGTGATCTGGATCTGTTTGTAGGCGGCAGGGTAGATCCGCAAAAATATCCCGAAGCCGTAAGCAGTATCATTTTACGCAATGATTCTAAAAATGGTGATGCCCGGTTCACGGATGTCACGACTGAAGTGGCGCCGATGCTCAAAAATATCGGAATGATTTCTGATGCCGTGTGGACTGATTTTGACAATGACGGATGGGAAGACCTCATCCTCGCCGGAGAATGGATGCCGGTTACTTTTTTGAGAAACAATCATGGCAAGCTGGAAAATGTGACCGGCTTAACAGGTATAGCGGATAAAACCGGATGGTGGAACAGCATCCTGGCCGGAGATTTCAACAATGACGGTAAAACAGATTATGTCCTTGGCAATCTCGGGTTAAATTCTTTTTACCGCGCTTCAGAAGCGGAACCTGTTGGTATTTACGGAATGGATTTTGACAAGGATGGAACCTATGATGCTGTCACCAGCCTGTTTTTGAAAGATGAAGCGGGTGAAAGAAAAGAGTTCCCTGCGAATAGCCGCGATGATATGATCAGGCAAATGGCGGGCATACGCAAAAGATTCCCGACCTATAAAGACTTTGCAGAAGCAGATATAAACGAGATCCTTCCGGATAAGAAAAAAGCGTTGACCCTGAAGGCAAATTATTTTTCCAGTTGCCTGATAAAAAATGAAGGGGGCGGAAAATTCAGTATGCATCCCCTGCCTGCCATGGCCCAGTTTGCGCCACTAAACGGTAT
>JAUZOD010000161.1 GCA_030706635.1 Bacteroidota bacterium | reverse complement strand
TGCCGCCGTCATTCGAACCCCCCAGCATGGCTGCGTGGGAGATGCCCCAGTAGGGCAGGTCGACCTCCAGACTATCCTGGTTGATTCTCACGAAGAAGTAAGGGGTGCCCAGTTCATGACGGTCTCCATTCAGTGCAGTGGCTATCTCCGCAAAAAAGCTATACGTCCGGGAGTCGACGACCGTTTTCAAAAGCGCCTGTCGGGCGGCGCGTTGTTCCTCTTCGGCTTTCTTTTTGTCTTCCCTGGAAGTTTGGGCGAATACACTGACGGTTAACAGCAACAGTGGCATGAGTAATCGTACGCATATCCTGCAATCCATGTGGGGTTTTTATAAAGTTATTTGAATTTCGCCAACACCGCCTTCATTTCCCGCACGATTTCCGGATTACAGACGTTGCCCTGATATCTCTCCTGCCGCAGATTTTTCTCTCACCGTTTCACGTAATGAAGCGCAACAGATCCTGATTTAAAAGTATTTGACTCAACAAGTTTTAATTGTAATTTCTCCTGCAGTCTAATGCCTTCCAGCAAACGTCTCCCTTCTCCTGCAACTACCGGATGAACAACAATATGATATTCATCCACCAGACCAAGCTGTATAAGTTGTGAGGGAATATCTGCACCCCCGGTTAGTATATTTTTACCTTGTTCCTGTTTCAATTTAAGTATTTCGTCCTGAAGGTTCGTGCGGACAATTCTTGCGTTTCTTCCTTCAGCCCTGTCTAATGTTCGTGAAAAAACAACGATTTTGCTGATGGAGTCAAATGCCTGAGCAAATTCGTTTACTGCATTTGTCTCACCGGAATGGTTCTTTGCGGTATCGGGCCAAAAAGGAACCATTAGTTGATAAGTTTTCCGCCCGTAGACAAACAGGTCAGCATCCCGCACAAGGCGGGTATAATATTCATGCATTTCTTCGTCAGCGATCATTTTGGTATGGTCGCAGCAGCCATCAATGGTGAGGTTGATTGCGTAGATCAGATTTCTCATTTAATTGCTTTTGGTTTTATTTCTTTCAGTCCTGGTGATGCTGATCATTTTTCAGCATTTTTGACTATAAAGATAATAACCGCTTCGATTCAATAAAAGGGCACCATACCACATTGTTACGGTTTGGTTGCCGCAAAGTCTCAATCGCCTTTTAAGCTTTCTTCAATATTCCGATTTGAGTGGTAGAAAATCAAAAAGACTGCAACCGGATCGGTTTCCTTATTATTTACCATTTTTTTTTATACATTGAACCGCCGTCCTCCCTTCCGGGCGGTCTACCAGGTCCCGATTCTGCGATAGCAATTTTTGTTGATGCATAAAATAAAATATATTCATGGCGGCAACACCATACGATGCCATTGTAATCGGTTCCGGTATTTCCGGAGGCTGGGCGGCAAAGGAATTATGCGAAAAAGGATTGAAGACCCTGGTACTCGAGCGCGGACGCCCCATTACCCATATTAAGGATTACACCGATTCTACAAAAGATCCATGGGAACTTCCACACCGCGGAAGCACCACAACGGAGGATGCTTTCAACAGCCCGATACAATCTCAAAAAGGCGCTTACAATGAAGTGTCTAAAAAATTCTTCGTGAATGACCGCCAGAATCCTTATGTCCAGGTGAAGCCGTTCGACTGGATACGGGGTTATCAGGTCGGCGGACGGAGCCTGATCTGGGGCAGACAATGTTACCGCTGGAGTGATCTGGATTTCGAAGCCAATGCCCGCGACGGTCATGGAGTGGACTGGCCCATCAGATATAAGGATATCGAGCGCTGGTACGATTATGTTGAACCATTCGTGGGCATCAGCGGATCTATGGAAGGTTTGCCGCAGTTGCCTGATGGAAAATTCCTGCCGCCCATGGAAATGAACTGTATGGAGAAAGAAGTGGCGGAACGAATCAAAAATCATTACACTGACGGGCGGCGGCTGATCATCGGCCGGACCGCCAACCACACCGCCCGCGTGGGTGACCGGGGACCCTGTCAGTTCAGGGACCGCTGTAATCAGGGCTGTGTGTACGGCGGATATTTCAGCAGCAATGCCGCTACGCTCCCCGCGGCGGTAAAAACAGGCAACCTCACCATCAGGCCATTTTCCATTGTGCAGGAGATTATTTACGATAAAGACAAACGGAAAGCCACAGGCGTGCGGGTGATTGATGCTGAAACGCTGCAGGTGCATGAGTTTTATTCGAAGATCATTTTCCTGAATGCCTCAACACTGGGCACTGCTTTTGTTCTGCTGAATTCCGTCTCCGATGTTTTTCCGGATGGCCTCGGCAATAGCAGCGGGCAGATCGGTCATAACCTGATGGATCATCATGACGGCGATGTAAAGGGCCACTATGAAGGCTTGAGAAACAGATATATCTATGGCCGAAGGCCCACGGGGATCATCATTCCGCGCTTCCGCAATATCAACGAACAGACGCGGCGCAAGGATTATGTGAGGGGCTTCCAATATCTCGGCGGGGCCGGACGGGA
>JAUZOD010000160.1 GCA_030706635.1 Bacteroidota bacterium | reverse complement strand
TAGTCCGCGGCATCTTTTTCTTTTTTCTGCGCTTCGCCGGTGATCACGAATCCGGTTCCCTCAAACTCCAGGGAAAGTTCTTTTACATCGTCATTGTCTATGGGTTTTCTGGCAACGGGAAATAAACCGGGAAATCCCTGTTCGAATTTTACCGCGACAGGTTGCTGAACGGAGATGATGACGTTATTGTCTTTAATCCGGCCACCGTTTTCCTGAATATTCTGCAGTGCCTGATTAAAACCGATCAAGTAGACTTTATTCAATGAAATCGTGGTGTATTTGAAATTAATGTCCTCCGCTTCTTTGAGTCCCATTTTCCAATAGCCGGGAATTTGATCATACCCCAGTAAAGCGCCCATGATGCCGCCAACCGTGGATGGGTTACAATCTGCATCCTGACCGGCCCGGGTGGCGATTTCAATGGATTTGCCAAAATCTCCCCTGCCATACAATAGTCCAAGTACTACATAAGCAGAATTCAGCTTGGAGTCAATATCAAAAGGCTTGAATATGCCTTCGGGGCAGGCCATATCGCTGCTCCATTTGCGCTGAATTTCAAACCAGGATCGTTTCCAGTCGTCGGGAAACTGGTCGTGCCACTGAATAACATCCGCTATGCACTGGTGATATTTGCTTTGTTCCGGTATCGTTTTCAATGCTTCGCGAACGATGTGATTTATATCATTCGAGATAAAAGCCAGGGAATAAAGGGCGCCAACAAATACACCGCCGTACCAGCCGTCGCCATAGTTCATGATATGTCCGATCTTATCACTGATCGCAGAAGCTGTATTTGGCATTCCGGGGCTCATGAGTCCGGCATAGTCAGACTCGATCTGGTAGTCTATATCATCTGCGTGCGGGTTATTTATCCAGTTGCCGGATGCAGGTGCTTTAATGCCATTCAGTATATTGTAGCGGGCAGCCTGGTTTGCGTGCCAGAGCATATAACCGGCATGGGCAAAAGCATTCGCGAAAGAATCCACCGGCGCGTGTAAGCCATATTGATCAAATACATGAACAAAACTGAGATCCATGTACAGGTCGTCGTATAGTCCGGGGTCATTCAGCATGGTGTTTTTTATATACCCGTCGTACCAGAGCAGGGGCTGATAATCCTGGATGAACGTTCCGTTATACCGGAATTCGTAAGGCCCTCCAAATGTGACGCCAATGGTTTGGCCGGCCCAGCCTCCTTTGATCTTGTCTTTTAATTTTTCTTTTGAAATGCTGAAGGTTTGCTGGGCCAAACCGGATATCAGCAGGAGCATACCTAAAGCGGTCAGTCCTATTTTTTTCATCGGTAGTTATTTGATGTCTGATGTTTGTATGAGGGCGTCGCGAAATTCGTCAACCTCGGTTTTGTAGGGAGCCGAAGCCTGAGCGCCGAGCTTCGTAACGGAAATGGCCGCGGCCTCACAGGCAAACCGGGTTGACTCCTGCATGTTTTTGCCTTCGGCTAAGGCCACCACGAGGGCGCCATTGAACACGTCGCCCGCAGCGGTCGTGTCTACCGCCTTCACCATATAGCCCGGCGCATGGGTATATTCATTTTCATGAAAGAGCAAAGCTCCCTTGCTGCCCAGGGTGATGATAACTGTTTTCACGCCCTGATCTTTTATTTTTTGCGCTGCCCGCTGAGCGGACTCTATATCCGAGACCTCGATTCCACTAAGCATTTCCGCTTCTTTTTCATTGGGCGTTAGAACGGAGATCTGGTTCAGCAGGCCGGCCGGTAATAAGCAGGCGGGTGCAGGATTCAGCACAACCATTACTCCTTTGGCTGCCGCCGTTTGGGCAACAAAACGGACCGTCTCCAGGGGGATTTCCAACTGCATGAGAACAATTCCCGCGTTTTCGATGACTGTTTTTGCCGGGAGCAAATCCTTTTCACTTAGAGACGCATTGGCGCCCGAAGCGACCACAATGCAATTTTCCGCATTTTTATCCACCGTAATTAAAGCGACGCCGGAAGGGTTTTCCGGATCGGAGAGCATATAGCCGGTGTTGATGCCTTCTGCATTGAATAGCCCGAGAGACTGCTTTCCGAAAATATCGTTACCCGTCTTGGCAATGAAAGTAATACGCCCACCCAGCCTGGCTGCGGCTACCGCCTGATTGGCTCCTTTGCCGCCGGGATTCATAAAGAACCGGCCGCCCAGTATGGTTTCTCCCGCGGCAGGCAGGCGCTCCGCCTGAATAACCATGTCGGTATTCGAACTTCCTATAACAAGAATGTCCGTTTTCATGATGGCGCTTCGTTTCTTTATTATCTAAAACCACGCCTGCAGCATGGCCCATTTAATAATATTAAAAGATAATATTATTATGGGATATCCCGGAAATGACATGATCTTTTCTTTTTCCCCGGCAGGATTATATGCAAATTACAGGATGTGGGAACCCGGGTAAAGGCGGCCCGTCCTGACTACCCGGGCCTGGCAGGGATTTGAAATTAAATGCCGGCAAAACTGTGATTTTCCGAACCCCTGTGCGAATAATAATAGAAGGAATATCATAATGGTTTCAT
>JAUZOD010000016.1 GCA_030706635.1 Bacteroidota bacterium | reverse complement strand
GATTGAGTATGCAGAGCAATTTCAACGCTGAAAAAAAGGTATATTTATTTTTGTTTAACCATCAGCATTCAGCATGAAAACAGTCATCATTACCGGCGCCAGTGGCAATTTGGGATTGGCCGTTACTAAAAACTTCCTGGATAAGGGATATCGTGTAATCGCTACCGCGGCCAATGAATCTGAAAAGAATGCTTTGAGTCCGCTTGAGCACGTTGACGTGCAGGTGGTTAATCTGATGCAGGAGGAGGAAGCCTATGCTTTCGTTGAGTCTAATATCAAAAAATACGGAGCCATTGATGCCGCTCTGTTGCTCGTCGGCGGTTTTGCAGCAGGAAACATTGCCTCCACTTCGGGAGCTGATCTGCACAAACAGTTTTCACTAAATTTTGAGACCGCCTATTTCATAACCCGTCCCTTATTTCAGCATATGATGGAAAAAAACCGCGGAAACCTGGTTTTTATCGGGGCCAGGCCGGCTATTAATGCAGTGCAGGGACATGGATTACTGGCTTACAGTCTCAGCAAATCCCTGCTTTTTAAACTGGCTGAGTTCCTGAACGAAGAAGCAAAAGGAAGAAATGTATCCGTCGCCGTTGTGGTACCCAGCACGCTGGACACATTACTCAACAGGAAGAGTATGCCCGAAGCAGATCCTTCCAACTGGGTGCGGCCCGAACAGGTAGCTGAAATTTTAGAATTTATCATTTCCGAAAAAGGCGGACCGCTTCGGGAAACTATAGTGAAAGTATATAATAACGCCTGAAACAGCTTCATACTGTTATGAGCCGCAAAGCAGTTATTTTTTTATCTGTTTTTCTTTCAGCGATGAACCTGCAGGCGCAATCCGGAAAGGGACTTGCAGTAGTGGAATTATTTACATCGGAAGGATGTTCAAGCTGTCCGCCCGCAGATGAAGTATTAAGCGAAATAGCCAAAACGTATAAAACCAACGTTTATCCAATAGAGTTTCATGTTGACTACCGGGATTCCCTGGGCTGGCAGGATCCTTTTAGCCAGGCCCGCTATTTCCAACGTCAGCGCGCCTATGGACAGTCCCGTGTAAAACGCGAAGCCCACCTACGCTAAAGCTTCGGTGGGCGAAGGCGGAGAGGGCGGGATTCGAACCCGCGATAGCGTTTCCACTATACACACTTTCCAGGCGTGCTCCTTCAGCCACTCGGACACCTCTCCAAATTAATTTCCGTGGATAACTAATTACCCGCCTGCGCGAATATTTTGGCAGGCGAGGGCGGCAAAAATAAGGTTTCCACGGCTTACAGCGCGAATATTTTTAGTGCGTTAGCCGAAGTAACAGAAGCTACCGTTTCCGGTGGAAGGTCTTTGATCTCCGCAATTTTCGAGGCAACATAGCTGATATAACTGCTTTCATTACGCTTACCCCGAAAAGGAACCGGCGGCAAATAGGGCGCGTCGGTTTCCAAAACGATATTTTCCAGCGGAATATTTTTCAATACTTCCGGCAGCCGGCTGTTCTTGTAGGTAACCGTTCCGCCGATGCCCAGATAAAATCCCAACGCGATGATTTCCTGTGCTGATTTTTCGTCTTCATTGAAGCAATGAAATATTCCTGCAAGCTTTCCTTTCTGATGCTCCTTTACAACAGCAATACTCTGCGCTATGGATTGCCGCGAATGAATCACGATGGGCAATGCATAATGCAGCGCCCATTCGATCTGCCGATGAAAGGCCTGGTATTGCTGGGCTTCAAAGCTGCGGTCCCAATAAAAATCCAGACCAATTTCCCCCACCGCAGCAAAACTCCGTGCCGCCAGGGAGGTCTCGACACGCTTTAGCTCTTCGCGGAAATCTTCTTTTACCGAGCACGGATGGAGTCCCTGCATGGCAAAACAAACCTCCGGATAACGACGCTCCAGATCGAATAAAAGGGACTCATTTTCACGGTCAATGGAAGGAAGGTAGAACCGGCTCACCCCGGCCCTGACAGCCCGTTCCATCACTTCGCTGATATCGTCTGCAAAGTCACGAAGGTATAAATGGCAATGGCTATCAATCAGTTCCATATTCATTCTTTGTTGAAAAATTAGAAATTTACGAATGTCCCGAAAATCAGGCCGGCCTGCTAAGTACTAACCCTTAGTCCGTCTTTCCCCCTGCCCCTGTTGTCCTTTTTTGGAGCTTTCCAACCTACCGCCAATTTGCTCTATCGGCATGGTTATCTGTGAAATATGTTTGGAGAATCAAAAAAAGTTCTACCTTTAAATCAGTTTTCATAGGGTACGGATTAAAAACGGGCCAGGGTGTCTACCCCGGCCCAATTTATTTGGTGGATCATGCACCCGCGCAATCGTTTCATTATTCCGTTTTTTTTAGCTGATGGCTTCAAAAAAATATCCTTTACCAGTGAAATAAGCCAATACTTCCGGGAGTGCTTCCTGAATCACTTTAAAACATCTGGCACTGTCGTGGAATACAACAATACTGCCGGGCCCCGCCTGCTTAATCACTCGTTTCGCGGCCTTCCTTCCGTTTATTGATGGATCAAAATCTCCGCTCAGCACATCCCACATGATCAGCTTGTATTTCAACGAACGCGTGAGGTTCCTGATTTGAAATGCAGAAATCCTGCCATAAGGCGGACGGAATAAATCAGAGTCAATCACCGTCCTGGCTTTCTCTACATCGGCCAGATACAATTTATCCGGCGTTTTCCATCCGTTCAGATGCTGCTGTGTATGGTTGCCTACACGATGTCCTTCATTCAAAATCCTTTTATAAACATCCTGTTCTTCCATAACATTTTTACCTATGCAGAAAAAAGTTGCCCTGGCATTGAACAGCCTGAGCTGATCCAGCACAAAGGGAGTGGCGGCCGCATGCGGTCCATCGTCAAAACTGAGATAGAGCACTTTTCTGTTTGTCGGTATGCTCCAGATACAGGATGGATAGAGCTTCTTCAGCCATCCCGGTGTTTTAGTGAAATAAAACATGCTGCAATTTAAATCAGAAGCTGTTGATATGGATCACCTCGCCGTTTTGGCGGAATATTTTTCCATTTTCCTTTAAGAAAAGTTCCTGGCTGATTTCATCCCGGAGCAGTTTGTCCATATACTGTTTCTCTTTGTCCAGCGTGATGGTCAGTGCTGTTCCCATATAGGTCACCTCGTCGGCGTACCCGATAAGCAGGGGATCCAGCATATCATAAAAAAGATCCCGGCTGGAAAAAATATCGGAACCAATCACCCGGTCGCCGGACATACATACAAATCCCACGATCCTGCTATCCGTCGCTTTAAATTTATCATGGAAAAATTGAAAATACGCATTCTGCACAGGCTCCATTTTCTTATTCGTGATCCGGGAAAGATAGGCCTGGCTTTTATTTTTGATGTGCCCGGAGTCCAGCTGACGGGAAATCTCCTGCCAGATCAATACCTGATTCTTGTCTTCATCGAGCACTCTTCTTAAAGCGGGATTCGCAAAATTCTGATACCCGAATTTTCTTTCTTTGTCACTCCAGCGGTCTTCCTCCACACACATCACGGAAATATACTGATCCCTGCCATTGGGCACCAACAGGCTGTCCCGGGTAACCATCCGGTCCTGTCTTCCGCCTGAAAAAATCTCTCCTGAAGCAATGTACAGGGTTTTGTCGGAATGATTCTGTATGCGGAGGTAGTGCACATTTTCCGTAGATGCCGTTCCCCGCTCTGAAACGGCGACCAGCCCCTTTTCGAGCGCCTTGTTCAGAGATATGATACCCGAAATGGAATGACCGAAGCCTTGCTTAGGGCGGATGGGAATGATCCGTAAGTTCTCAAATTCTACCGCGCTGTCGTAATCCACATACACGGTTTGATAGGTGATCTGTGCATGAACGATCACCTGGAGGACAAGCAAAAAAAAAGCAGCAAAAAAAAATTTCACTCGTGAATATACAATTTCAACAATCGTCAGGCAACAGATAAGCGGGGATTAACATTTATATTTGCATTTCATGGAAAAAAAGATCAGGGTAAGGTTTGCTCCCAGCCCCACAGGCGGTTTGCACCTGGGCGGCGTACGCACCGCATTGTACAATTATTTGTTTGCCAGGCAACATCAGGGCGATTTTATACTGCGCATTGAAGACACCGACCAGTCGCGTTATATACCTGGCGCCGAAGACTATATTTATGAAACACTAAAGTGGTGCGGACTGGAACCAGATGAAAGTCCGCTCAAGAGTGGTCCCTTTGGCCCGTACCGTCAGAGCGAACGAAAAAAAATCTATCGTGAATACGCAGAAAAACTGGTTCAGGCAGGAAGAGCATATTACGCATTCGATACAACCGAAGAACTGGAAAATATGCGTTCGAAATACAGGACGCCCGAAAATCCTTCACCCCAATATGATTATCGCAGCCGGGAAAACATGCGCAATGCGCTGAGTCTATCCGCCGGGGAAACGGGGCGGCTGATGGCGGCAAATACGCCCCACGTGATCCGGATTAAAATACCGGAAAAAGAAACGGTGCACCTGCAGGACATGATCCGCGGCGATGTAAGTTTCGATACCTCGCTGCTCGATGATAAAGTTTTACTCAAAGCCGATGGCATGCCGACGTATCATCTGGCCGTTGTGGTAGATGATCATCTCATGCAGATCACCCATGCATTTCGCGGAGAGGAATGGCTGCCCAGCGCTCCGGTGCACGTATTGATCTGGAGATACTTATTCGGTGAGGATCAGATGCCCCGATGGGCGCACTTTCCGCTGATATTGAAACCGGATGGCAATGGCAAGCTGAGCAAACGGGATGGTGCAAGGCTGGGGATACCCATTTTTGCGATGGACTGGAAAGATCCGGCCACCGGAGAAACCATTACCGGTTTCCGGGAAAATGGGTTTCTGCCACAGGCCTTCGTGAATATGCTGGCCGTGCTGGGATGGAACGACGGCACGGAACAGGAGTTGTATTCGATACAGGAACTGATTGCAAAATTTTCCATTGAACGCGTGCATAAGGCCGGGGCTAAATTCAATTATGAAAAAGCGAAATGGTTCAATCATGAATGGATTAAAAAGCTCACGGTCGCGGAATTATTTCCCTACGTAAAAAAGGCATTTGAAGAAAAGAGCCTGCCGGTGTCAGATGATCAGCAGCTCCTCGCCGTGATCGGGCTGGTCCGGGACCGTTGCAGCTTAATAACCGATTTTTATACCCAAGGTAAATTCCTTTTTGAAACCCCGAAACAATGGGATCTGAATGCCATTCAGCCAAAATGGAATGAGCAGAAAAAAGCCTTTTTCCGGGACTATATTGTACAGTCCGGAAGCCTGGCTGAATGGAGAGCAGACAACCTGGAAACCGCATTCAAAGAACTGGCAGCGGAGAAAAACATCAAGGCCGGTGAACTTCAGCTTCCGTTGAGGATCATGCTTGTCGGTGAAAAAACGGGACCGCCGGTATTTGAAATATCAGCCAGTTTAGGCAGGGGTGAAACCATTAAACGAATTCAAAATCTCCTGGATGCTCTGGGAGTGCCTTAACTTTCTTTCATGCAAAAAGCAAACCGGCTGCTGTACTTGCTGGCTTTGGTAAAGCTCATTCTGCCTTTCTTTTTGCAGCATCCCATTTACGAACCTCATCGTGATGAATTCCTCTATCTCGCAGAAGGCAATCACCTGGCTTTCGGGTATATGGAAGCGCCTCCGCTGTTATCCATTTTTGCATGGCTCACCCATCTTTTCGGTGATGGCATGTTCTGGATTAAAATATGGCCTTCGCTGTTTGGTGCGCTTAATTTCATCTTGTCGGGAAAGATCGCGCTTTCCCTTGGGGGCAAAACATTTTCTGTTTTTCTGCTTTTCCTAAGCTTTTTCTTTAGTGCTTTTCTCCGGGTGCATTTTCTCTTCCAGCCCAATTTCCTGGAAATCTTTTTTTATACAATGATCGCCATTGGGCTTATCCGGTATATGCAGACTTCCAAAAACAAATGGCTTTACCTGACCGGAATGAGCGCCGGCCTCGGTTTGCTGAGTAAGTACAGCGTCGCTTTCTATATCATCGCATTGGCCATTGGCCTTTTGCTGACCCCGCAAAGAAAAATATTCCTCAATAAGCATCTCTATGCTGCGCTGGGCATAACCGCCCTCCTCTTTTTACCGAATTTCGTCTGGCAGTATACGCATCACTTCCCGGTGATCTTTCACATGAATGAACTCCGGGAGCGTCAACTGCAATATGTGCCCCCCGCCTCTTTTCTGAAAGATCAGGTGTTGATGTTTTTCCCCTGCTGCATGGTGTGGATCGCCGGTCTGATTTTCCTGCTGACGAACCGGACGGTCCGGCCATTTTTATTCCTGGCCTGGGCATATCTCGCGGTTATTGGCATGTTGCTCTGGTTTCAGGGGAAAAATTATTACGCCCTGGGGCTTTATCCGGTGCTTCTGGCATTCGGATCTTACGCCTTGGAGAATTGGACAAGCAGGCGGCGGCTTTATTTCCTCCGGTATGTGATTACCCTCTGGGCTTTTGCTTTCGGGTTGTATTTTGTCAGCATCGGGTTGCCGCTGCTGAAACCCACCGGTCTGGCCAGTTTTTATCGGAAAATGAATACGGCCGGAACGGGTGCCCTGCGCTGGGAAGACCACCGCAATCATCCATTGCCCCAGGATTTCGCAGACATGCTGGGCTGGGAGGAAATGGCTGGTAAAACCGGAGAGGCCTATAACAGCCTGAGCGAAGCAGAAAAAAAACAGACCCTTGTCTTTTGCGACAATTACGGTATGGCCGGTGCTGTTAACTTTTACCGTTGTAAATATCAATTACCCGAAGCCTACAGCGACAACGCCAGCTTTCTCTATTGGTTACCCGATCATTTTACCATGCAAAACCTCCTGCTGGTAACCGATGATACAGCGGAAATGCATCATGCTTTTATAAAGGATTTTGCGAGTGCCAGGGTGTACGACAGCATCAGCAATCCCTATGCAAGAGAAAAAGGAGACCTGATTATTATCCTGAAAGGAGCCAATGAACAGTTCCGGAAGATGTTTGAAGAGAAGATTTTGACGGATAAATCAAAAATTGACAATTGATAGTTGACAATTCTATACTGTGAAGTTGCTTTTTCATTGTCAACTGTCCATTGTCCATTGTCAACATCCATTGCTTAATTTTGTCTAATGAACAATCCACGGCCAATAAGAGTACTGGTTGCCAAAGTGGGACTCGATGGTCATGACCGGGGCGCAAAGGTGATTGCCACCGCGCTCCGCAATGCCGGTATGGAAGTGATTTATACCGGGCTCCGGCAAACGCCGGATATGGTTGTTCATGCTGCTCTCCAGGAAGACGTGGATGCCATCGGCATTAGCATTCTCAGCGGAGCGCACATGACCGTTTTTCCCAAGATCATCAGCCTGATGAAAGAACATCAAATGACGGATGTGCTGCTTACCGGTGGCGGCATCATTCCGGAAGAAGATCTGAAGACACTTCGTGAAATGGGTGTGGGCAGATTATTTGCTCCCGGCGCTACCACCACGGATATTGCAGATTATATCAGGCATTGGGTTGCGGAAAACAAATGGAAATAAAAAAGGCATTATGTATCAGACCCTATTAACTGTGTTGGCCGGAAATATCCTCAGCATCACCATCAACCGGCCGGAAAAATTAAATGCACTGAATCAAACCGTGATCCGGGAACTGGGTGAAGTAGTGGAAGAAATATATCAGAATCCGGTCATTCGCGCAGCCATCATCACCGGGTCGGGCAACAAAGCTTTCGTGGCCGGCGCGGATATTTCCGGTTTCGCCGGACTGGGTAAGGAAGAGGGCCGCAGGATGGCAAAAGAAGGACTGGATATTTTTTTTAAAATCGAAAACTCCCCCAAACCCATTGTCGCCGCAGTGAATGGTTTCGCGTTGGGCGGCGGCTGTGAACTCGCTATGGCCTGTCATTTCCGACTTTGCAGTGATACGGCGCAATTCGGCCAACCGGAAGTGAACCTGGGTCTGATTCCGGGATACGGAGGAACACAACGGTTAACCCGGCTGATCGGCAAGGGAAGATCTATGGAGGCTCTGCTGACCGGCAATTTAATAAATGCCAGTCTCGCGCTGCAATACGGACTGGTCAACTACATAACAACGCCAGAAGATCTGATGGAAAAAACAAAGCTGATCCTGCAGCAGATCACAAGTAAGGGGCCGCTGGCCGTTGCCAAATGCATAGCCGCTGCCAATGCAGCAACAGGAGGTCAGGAAGGATTTGAGTTGGAAACAGAATCTTTTGCTGAGTGCTTCGCGACAGCGGACATGAAGGAGGGGACAGCCGCATTCCTTGAAAAAAGAAAGCCCGTATTTAAAGGAATATAAATCCTCCTGGCACGTTAATTTTACCTATTCATTCAAATCCGGAGTATGCATGCTGGGCCACCCCTGAACGATAAACTGCACTGGTATAAGGATGCGATCATTTATGAACTTCATATCAAAGCCTTCCGGGATGGCAACGGGGACGGGATCGGCGACTTTGAAGGGCTGCTAAAAACTCTCGATTACCTGCAGGACCTGGGCGTGACGGCGATCTGGCTGCTTCCCTTCTATCCAAGCCCTCTGAAAGATGACGGCTACGACATCTCCGACTACTATCATATCCATCCGGCCTACGGAAATATTGAACAATTCAAACGGTTCCTGAGCGAAGCCCATAGCCGGCACCTGAAAGTGATCACGGAACTGGTGATCAACCACACGTCAGATCAGCATCCCTGGTTTCAAAAAGCGCGCAGGGCTCCCAAAGGTTCTCCTGAACGCAATTACTATGTGTGGACGGATGACCCCACGCAATACAAGGATGTACGTATTATTTTCCAGGATTTCGAACCCTCCAACTGGAGCTGGGATGCGGTGGCGGAGCAATACTACTGGCACCGTTTCTTTCATCATCAACCGGATCTCAATTATGAGAATCCCGCAGTACAGGAAGAAATACTCAAAGTGATTGCCTATTGGTGCGGACTGGGCGTGGATGGCTTCCGTCTGGATGCGGTTCCTTATCTGTACGAACGTGAGGGAACGAATGGGGAGAACCTGCCCGAAACCCATGTATTCCTAAAAAAATTGCGGAGCTATGTAGATGAATATTTTCCCGGAACGGTATTTCTGGCCGAGGCCAATATGTGGCCGGAAGATGCGGCAGCCTACTTTGGCAACGGAGATGAGTGCCATATGAATTTTCATTTCCCCTTAATGCCCCGGATGTTTATGGCATTGCAAATGGAAGACCGGTATCCGGTCACGGATATTTTCGATCAGACCCCTCCCATTCCGGATACCTGTCAATGGGCCATTTTCCTGCGCAACCACGACGAACTCACGCTGGAAATGGTGACCGATGAAGAGCGGGATTATATGTATAAGGTTTACGCCAAGGACCCCAAAGCCAGGATAAACCTGGGCATCCGTCACCGGCTGGCGCCGTTGCTGGATAATAACCGACACAAAATTGAATTGCTGAATTGTTTGCTTTTTTCTCTGCCGGGAACGCCTGTCATTTATTATGGTGATGAAATCGGCATGGGCGATAATTTCTATCTGGGCGACCGGGATGGCGTACGCACTCCGATGCAATGGACGCGCGACCGAAATGCAGGATTTTCAAGCGCCAATCCGCAGAAATTGTACCTTCCCCTCATTCTCGATCCGGAATATCATTATGAATCGGTGAATGCCGAAACGCAGCGTCTGAATACTTCTTCCCTGCTCTGGTTCATGAAGCGGATCATCCATATGAGGAAAAGATATAAAGCTTTCGGCCGGGGCAATCTGCATTGTCTGCAACTGGGGAATCCAAAGGTATTTGCCTTTACGCGAACTTATGAAGAAGAGACACTGCTGATCGTCGTAAACCTGTCCAAGTTTTCCCAACCGGCAGAACTGGATCTCTCCGATTACAAAGGATTTTCCCTGATCGAAGTGGTGAGCCGAAATGAATTCCCCAAAGTAAAAGAAGACGGCTGTTATTTCTTTACCCTTGCACCTTACGCTTTTCACTGGTTTGCGCTTGAAAAAAAGCAGGATGAGATCCATACCCAGGCTAACCTGCCGTACCTCGAGTTATCCAAATGGGAAGATGTGCAGCTGCAGCAGCATATAGACCAGCTGGAGACGGTTATCCTTCCGGATTATCTTCCCACAACAAAATGGTTTAACGGCCTGCATAAGCTGTTTTATTCTCTGACCATTAGCAAACGGGAATCTATCTCCTTTAGCGGAAGGCCCGTATTCTGGATTCTTTTTGATATTGTTTACCAAAGCGGGTTACCGGAGACCTATCAGTTACCCCTCTGTTTTATCTCCCAGAAGGAAACCGAAAAGATCCGGGAGATCAATCCCAAGGCCCTGATCGCGGTTCTGAATTTGAATGATGAAAAGGGATTTCTCTGCGATGCCTTTTTTACGCCGTCTCTTCAGCAAGATCTAATCAACAATATGGTTGGGCGGCATTCTATATTCCTGAAACATGGAAAAATGGATTTTTATGGCAACCAGGCATTGAAAGAACACTGGAAAGAAACGGATGCCATCAGAACCCGCATTCATACCTCAGACGAATCCAATACATCCATGACGTACGACAACCGCTACCTGTTGCGGATGTACCGGAAGATCGACATTTCCATCAATCCAGACCTGGAGATCACCCGGTTTTTAAGTGAGAAAGCGAAATTCAAATATATGCCCGGCTTTATCGGGGCCATAGAATGGAAATATGATCAGGAAGCCATTGTACTGGGCATCATGCAAACGATGATCGAAAATCACGGGGACGGATATACGTATATGCGCGAACGGGTGAACAATTTCATTGAACGCATTATGGCGCGGGACAAAACGCAGCTCAATCCGTTTGAATTTATTGGCACCCTGGCGAATCCCGTTGATTTCGATCAGCTTCCGGAACATTTGCAGGTGCTCATCGGGAGCAATGCTGCCGAGCAAACCCTGCTGCTGGGAAAACGTACGGGTCAGATGCATCTCGCACTGGCTTCGGGAACAGAGATTGCTTTTAAGCCGGAACCCTTTTCCCTGCATTATCAGCGATCCCTGTTTTCTCATATGCAATCCCTGCTCCGGGAAGCATTTCAAAACCTTTCCCGCTATCAGAAAAAAGCCAACGGGGATGTACTCAAAAAAGCAGATCTGATCATAGCCCAGCGGCCGGTGATTGTGGATGAGATGAAAAAGATTTACGAGAAAAAGCTCGACGTCTTTAAGATCAGAATACACGGAAACTATCATTTATCCCAGGTATTGCTCACCGGAAAAGACCTTGCCATTCAGGATTATGGCGGCGATGCAGCTTACAGTTACAGCGAGCGCAGGCTGAAACGTTCTCCCCTGAGGGATATAGCCTCCATGGTCAATTCCATCTATGAGGTGGCGCATGAAGCATTCCGGAATAACGATCATATTTCCAAAAAATCTCACGCCGACCTGCTTCCGTTTTCTTCGTTATGGGCTCATTATATCAGCGGGATTTTTATCCATTCCTGGATAGAAACAGTAAAAGACAGCGGGCTGATTCCAAAAGATACAGAGGCGCTTTCCATGATGCTCCGGAACTATCTGCTTCTCCAGGTATTCAGGAAATTAAATTACGATGTGAACTATGACGAAGAAAGTGCGCCGGTGCCTTTTGACATCATCTTATCTCTCCTGAAACTCAATGTTCAGCCTGCCCATGCAGCCGCTGAAGCCGTGGGGACGACTGCGTAAAATCACACGAAGCGGTTATTGTTTTCAGCTCCTTATTTAAATACTTTGGCTCTTATTTAAGCCCCTGACTCATGTTGGTCAAAACCTATGGAAGTGCAGTTTACGGTGTGGACGCCATTACCATTACGGTGGAGGTTAATGTGATGAAAGGGAAAAACTACTTTATTGTCGGCCTGCCGGATAATGCGATAAAAGAAAGCCTGCAGCGGGTGGAGAGCGCCCTGAAGACCAATGGCTTTTTGATGCCGAGGATCAAGTTGCTGGTGAACCTTGCCCCTGCCAATATTCGTAAATCAGGATCCGCCTTTGATCTTCCGATAGCGATTGGTATCCTGGCAGCCAGCGGACAAATGAAAGATCCCGGGGTATTAAAGCCCTTGCTCATCATGGGAGAATTAAACCTTGATGGTAGCATACTTCCGGTTAAAGGGGCTTTACCCATGGCCATACAGGCACGCAAAGAACAGTTCACCGGATTTCTGGTCCCCAAGTCCAATAGTTACGAAGCGGCCATGGTGAATAACATTTCGATCTATCCGGTATCTCATATCCGGGAAGTGGTTGAATTCCTTAACGGAAAAACGGCCATTGCTCCGTTAGCGGCGGATCCGCGACATGATTTCTTTTCCAGTCAATTCGATTTCGATATTGACTTCCGGGATGTAAAAGGACAGCAAAACATTAAACGGGCGCTGGAAATTGCAGCTACGGGTGCACACAACGCCATTCTCATCGGACCACCCGGATCGGGGAAAACCATGCTGGCGAAAAGACTGCCTACAATCCTTCCGCCGCTTAATCTGCCGGAAGCGCTTGAAACAACCAAAATTTACAGTGTGGCTGGAAAACTCCCCGCGGGTGCTATGCTGATTGCCCGCAGGCCTTTTCGTTCGCCGCATCACACCATATCTGATATGGCCCTGGTCGGTGGCGGAGGTATTCCCCAACCGGGCGAGATTTCGCTTGCCCACAACGGTGTCTTGTTCCTGGATGAATTACCGGAATTCAAAAGAACGGTGCTGGAAGTGATGCGACAGCCCATGGAAGAAAGGAAAGTAAATATCAGCCGGGCTAAAATGACTATTGATTTCCCCGCCAGCTTTATGCTCCTGGCCTCTATGAATCCATGTCCATGCGGTTTTTACAATCATCCGGAAAGAGAATGCAGTTGTCCGCCTGGCGCGGTGCAGAAATATCTGAATAAAATTTCGGGGCCTCTGCTGGATCGCATCGACCTGCATGTGGAAGTGACGCCGGTGGGCTTTACCGACCTGGCTTCGGCAAATGTGGAAGAATCGTCCTCGGTGATCCGGGAGCGGGTAATGGCTGCAGGGGCAAGACAATCAAAAAGGTTTCGGAATCATCCGGGAATTTATACGAATGCCCAAATGGACAGCGCCTTACTCAAAAAAATATGTGTGTTGAATACAGCGGGATCGGCTTTGTTGAGATCTGCCATGGAGAAATTAAACTTGTCGGCCCGCGCCTTCGACCGCATACTGAAAGTATCCAGAACCATTGCGGATCTTGCTGGAACGGAAGAGATCAAAACAGAACATCTGGCGGAAGCCATCCAATACAGGAGCCTGGACAGAGAATCCTGGGCGGGCTAATCAACGGAGATTTTCAACCAGGAACTTGGCATCCGAACGGCTCATCCGTTCGAGGCGTTTAAGCTTAACGGTCTTGAAATAAAAAACAGATTTCAGTATTTGATGGGTGGTAAGTCTCAGAATCTTAAAATCCAGCGCAGGGCGGGTATTGCGGATATAAAAAGCATCCCATTGATAACGGTGGAAAATGCTGAAGAAATTGTCTGTCCTTCCCCTGAACCCTTTCACCTGAGCCATACCCGTGATACCGGGCTTGGCGCAATATCTGAGCGGATAATTTGAAATCACAATACTGAAGGCCTGATCATCCTTCTTCATGAAAGGACGGGGACCGACAATGCTCATATTACCGATAAGTACATTCAAAAATTGCGGCAATTCATCCAGACTGGTTAGGCGTAAATATTGTCCAAGACGGGTAATTCGCTCGTCATTAAACCTGGCCTGTCTGGAATCCGAGTCCTGATTTACCACCATAGTACGCAACTTATAGCAACGAAAAGGAATACCCAAAAAGCCGATCCGGGTCTGGACGAAAAATACAGGTCCTTTGGAATCCAACTTAATCAATATAGCCAATATGGGAATTAACCAACTGAGAACCAGCGTAATAAGGAGAAGTGAAGTAACGATGTCAAAAATACGTTTGCCCGTCTGATATAGAATTCCGCTGAAACGGGCTTTTACCTTTTTTTTCGTTCTGTGAGTATTTTGAAAATACGCAATATGATTCTTCACAGCTACTTCTGTGGCCATAAGATATTAGTTTTAAAGGATAAATAACGAGTATAATAATATATGCGCTGGCGCAGATTTTCTGCTTTTTTCCCCGACTTTAACAATTAATACGATTCATTTAAACCTTGACAACGATCCCCTGGAAAAGGATGCTTTGCAGAAATAAAATAAATTTTATATGGAGTTGAAACGGAGCAATTTATTTTTTATTGCAAAACAACATTAACAAATCCGTTTTCTAAAAAAAATATTCAACATTTCCGAATTAGTAAGCGTTTACACTTATGTGCATGCGTTAATCAATAAGAAAACCAACAGATCACCGGGGAATAACATTCCTGCTATTAGCATATCCTTAACTTACGCCAACAAATATCCTGTATCGTTTGGCCTAAGCAACTTACCTTGTGAAAATTTCTGCAGGATACGAATTATTTCCCCGGAAGTACTTACCTGGAGACGCAGTTGATCGGTTATAATTGACCGTTATGGAGAACATATCCTTTAAACATTAATATGAAAATTGGCATCCTTGGCACAAGAGGCATCCCAAATCAATACGGCGGTTTTGAACAACTGGCCGAATACCTTTCGGTCGGATTGCTGAAAAAGTTTTTTGAAGTTTATGTTTACAATACGCACAATCATTCCTACCAGGAAAAGGTATGGAATGGCGTAAATATCATACACTGCTTCAATCCGGAAGATAAATTAAAAACAGCCGGTCAGTTCATTTACGATCTCAATTGTATCCTGGACGCGCGCAAAAGGGATTTTGACGTTTTGCTTATACTCGGATATACGAGCATTTCGGTGTGGGGTAGATTATTTCCTAAAAAGGCCGCTATCATTATTAATATGGATGGGCTGGAATGGAAACGGAATAAATATGCGGGGAAGATCAGAAAATTCCTATTTTATGCAGAAAAACTGGCGGTAAAATTTTGCGACTATTTTGTTGCCGACTCCCTCGCGATCCAAAAATACCTGCAAAGCAAATACGACATTCCCAGCACCTTTATTGCCTATGGCGCCGAAATGCCCGGAAAGGCTCAGGCGTCTGATCTCGAAGAAAACGGTCTGACTCCATTCGGCTATTTTCTGATCATTGCCCGTATGGAACCGGAGAATAATATTGAAATGATGCTCGACGGGTTTTCAGCAAGTGATTCCGGGAAAAAAATGATCCTCGTCGGAAATCCCGGCAACCAGTATGGTACTCACCTGCAAAATAAATTCCGGAACGACAAAAGAATTATTTTTCTGGGTGCCTTGTACGACAAGGCAAAATTACATTCCCTGAAGGCCTTCTCCGCCTTGTATTTTCATGGCCACAGCGCCGGCGGAACGAATCCATCCCTGCTGGAAGCCATGGCCAGCGGATCTTTGGTCGCGGCAAACAACAATGAATTTAACAAGTCCCTGTTGCAAAAGGATGCCTATTATTTTTTAGACGCCGATGAGGTCAAAAACCTGGTGGAACGAGTTGCCCATGGCCCAAAAGAAAATGCCATGATTGCCAACAATATTAAAAAAATACAGGAAGAATTTTCCTGGCCAAAAATCATTGACCAGTATGCCGAATTCATCATTGCGTGCTGTAATGATAAGATTTCATGAAGTATATAAAGTAGAGTCATCCCAATAACGAATTTTGCATGTATTCACCTGTTATTTCAATCATTACCATCGTATTCAACGGAGAAAAATATCTGGAGCAAACAATCCGGAGCGTCCTGGATCAGAACTATCCGCATATACAGTACATCATCATCGATGGGGGCTCAACTGACGAATCGGTAAACATCATCAAAAAATACGAGAAACATATCCATTACTGGGTCAGTGAAAAGGATAAAGGCATCAGTGATGCGTTTAACAAGGGCATAGCTCGGGCTACGGGTGACGTGATTGGCATCATCAATGCAGATGACTGGTTTGAACCCCGGGCATTTGAGCGCGTTGCGGCACAGATGGACGATGCCGATATCTGTTTTGGAGACATCCAGTTATGGAAAAATGAGAGAAAGGAATTGATACAGAAAGGAAATCTGCAATTGCTGAGCCGAGAAATGACAATCCATCATGCCACGGTATTCGTGAAAAGGGAAATATATGAAACCTATGGAGGGTTTGATCCGCAATACCGGTGTGCGATGGATTACGATTTACTATTGAGGTTCAAAGTAAAAAACTGCCGGTTTTCCTATGCTCCGTATATTCTCTCCAATATGCGCTGGGGGGGCTTCAGTGATAAATTCTGGAAACTGGGATGCAGGGAAACACTCGAAATAAAAAATAGATATCTGCCAGAAAATAAATTCAGGAACCACCTTTATTATCTGAAGCATCTGACTGCGATTCGGGTTGCCAAAACCCTTTTCAGGCTGAGACTCGAATTTGTTACCCGGATTTACAGAAAATTATTTTCTCCCATTAAGAAAGTGTACAACGATTAACCGGTCGCAGTCCCGGGTTTGCTTCCTTTATACATAAACAAAGGAAAAAACACGAAGAGGATGATTCCATATTGTGTTTTTAAAGGAGCATCTGTAAAACAATTGCAAAGAAGAAGAAAAACCAATACTATCAACGAGGCATTTTTTGATTTCAGGCCCAGCCGGATCAGCCCTGCGCAGGTAATCATAATGGAAAGCAGTCCCAAAATCCCCGTTTCCAGCAGGGCCTGGAGAAATTGGTTATGGGTATGATATCCGATATATCCGGTTTTATTACCGGATGAGCCACCGGTAAACATATTCTCGTCCTCGTATTTTTTATCCAAAACATCCTGGGAATCCCCAATACTTACGCCCAGTAACCAGCGGTGTTTTTCATTTAAGATTTCGTAAACAAAGCGCCAGCTGATCAGCCTGAACTGTACCCCTGTAAAATAGTCACCCGGACTGAATTTATCCTGCCGGATAAAAGTTATACCGCCATTTACTTCTTGCATCATACGTTTCTTCAGAGGATTGTTTGAAATAAGCACAACAGCAATAATCAATGCAATAAACGCCGCACCAGATAAACGATAGGACCGTCGGCTGAAAATCTTACCTGTAAAAGCAAGGACATATATAATATATATAAAGTATATGGTAATGACAAGCTTGGACGTCAAAAGAAAAAGAAAAACCGAGAGATAAATCAAAAGTACGATGGTCCATGAGGGGTTCTTTATATTAACCCTGCTGGAATATTCATCCACGAGGAAAAGCATGCCAACAAAAACCAGGGTGGAAAACTGGATGGCATGGTTAGAATAAATCTGAACAAGGGGATGATAAAAATATACGGAAGGATCGTGGTCATGTATATATAATGTACTCGCATGGATAAGAGCATAGACTGTCGCTGACACTAAAACAAGGAGATACCCCTTCATCATAGGTCCCCAGGATTCCCTGTTAATCGCGTTACTGTAAAATGCAGCGACCGGCAGAGCAATCAATCCCAGGTCAGTCTGGCATTGGCGCATCCCGTCATACATGTTTTTGGCAAAAGACAGCGAAAGCACCTGAAGAAGAAAATAGAGGAAACATCCCAGTGTAAACCAGTTTACGAAGGATTTATTCCACCATTTACCTTTCTCCAGCCGGTGATATACGATCGCGTTAGCCATAAGCAGGATGGTTGATATACTCACAATAAAGCGTATATCTAAAATGAGGCTGATAAAAAATGTCATGACCAGCCAGAAATAAACACGGCCTAATACTTTAAGCATGGAAAATTCCGATAATACTTGTCTTTTCATGTGTCTTTATCAGATAATATTTGGTCATAAGCATCTCTTGTCTTCACGGCAGCGTTTTCCCAGGTATATAATGTATTGATTCTCTTGATCAGCAGGTTATTTACCGGAGCAACGGATGCCGCCTGTATCGCAGACAATATTGATTCCGGGCTGGCCGGATCGCAATACCATACATCCTGACCAAAATATTCCCTCGTGTCACCCTTATCCGTAATAACTAGATTACATCCCATGACACCGGCTTCCAGTGAGCTCAATCCGGTCGTTTCAAACCAACTGGCCAGTACATGTACTTTCGCCTTACTATATATATGAATCAAATCATGCTGGGGCATGGAATTGATAAATTCCACATTTGAGCCCGCTTCTTCCTTACATAACTTTAAATAACCCTTCTGGTTTGAAGCGCCCGCACCAATGATCTTCAGGCTATATGCTGTTCCCTTCACAGCCCTGATCAGGTTAAGCTGATTCTTTCTTCCTTCTATCCTTCCCACACAAATAACCATCTGCTCATCCCTGTTCAGATTCTCACCAGGTCTAATAAATAATTGCTGGTTTATGGCATTGGGTATTGTATAATAATTATGCTGAACCGCGTAGTGAGCGACTAATCTTTTATACTCACTTTCAGAGTTTGGTAACAGCGCCCGGGAATGACGGATTACATGACGGACCGATTTTTTATGCCCCCACCATAAATAACGAAAACTACCTGGAGCTTCCCCGTTTTTAAACCAGCGCGCCATGGCTTTCAGGTATTCGATCTGGTCCGCGTTAAACAGGCTGAATAAAAAACGGGCCATACCTGTTCTCGCCTTCGTTTCAAATTCAGAATAATCGACAAAAATGGTCGAAACGACGTAGGGTTTATCTGTTTTGGAAATATGCTTTAAAATAGCTGCCGGCCTGATGATATTGAAAAAATGGATTAAATCGTACCCCGAATAATCTATTATCTCATTGGTCAGCTTTACATCAGCCTGGATATGCAGCTTTTCAAGATGCTTCGCCGTTTCCAGGGCCTGTATGGTATCGCCGCCCTGATCATTGAATAAAGTCGCCCTCGTAATAAATAAGACTTTCAATGTATAGAATTTACTTCAGACAGGTTATCTGCCATAACTCCCTTCTTATCAAACTCCGGAAAGAGGCCCTGGTAAAAAGCAAGGATCCAGATAACATATTCTGCTACATTCATCAAAAAACTCCCGGTAAACTGGTAAAGAAATATAAAAAGAAATAAGGCCGACCGATAGTAGTTATCGGAAACCCGCGTTCTGAAATAGAAATAAAGTTCCAAAAATAATTTAAGCAGAACGCCGATTAAGCCAAACGTTGCCAGCATATCGCCCATGCTATTCGGAATACTGATATCATTTATCGTAAAATGTGGCGCCTGATAATATTCCCTGAAAAGATCAAGGCCCAATAATTTCGCCTGACCCAACCCGCTTCCCCAGTAAATACTTTTCATGTCTGCAATTTTCCTACCCAAAATAAAAGAGTCGAGGGTTCTGCCATTAAAAGAAGTATCCTTTCCTGCCAAAACATTTTCAATTCGCAGCACAAAAACATTTTCCGGGAACAGATAAATTAATAGCACGCCAACTGACACCAAAACCGTGAAAATAGCGGCGGCATATTGAAGATTCCTGACACTAAAGATCGTTTTCCGGCTATTTAACACGATAAGAACGAGCAAGGCAAACGCGATTCCCAGGATAACGCCAAATGAAAGAGAAAGCAATAGGGGAATAATTACCAGAGCACCAATCAGATAGGGTTGGGATATTTCGCGCCGGAATAGTTTAATCAGATAGTACATGGCCACCGGCACAAAAAGCATAGAATAATACGAGGGCTCGTAGGTAAGCATTTTAAGCCGGTGAATGTTGATATTCCCGAGCGACATCCCGTTGTCGTTCCAGAATATCAATTTAAAAGGCTCTACAAAAAGGGCCACAAGGGAGACAAGAACCATGACCCCGTTCGCCAGGAGTAAGCTCTTGTAAATAGACCTGAGGGAATGGCAGCTTACTAAAAACAGGTGAACACTAAAGCCAAAAACAAATACTGTAAATAAAAGAGTCAGCGACTTGACATAATACAGCGGTTCAACTCCGTTTACAAAATGAACGAGTGAAAATGGAAGGATAATAAGAAAACTAATGAGCAAATACTTCAATTGATGATGTCTGAGAAGCCAGAAGAGAAAGACCGGCGTCAGCAAGCCAGTATAAAGTAATCCCAACGGAAGTAGAAATGCGTTTATAAAAAAATAAACGAAAACGACTGGAAGGAATTTATTAATATATATTTCACTTTTGTTCACTTACCGGACTTGAATGGGCATGGCATCTGGATATGGATCATCAAGACTTTGCTCAAATACATTTTTCTTTTTCCTATAATACTGAATAATAAAATAATAAACTATCAGGTAACATATATTGGAGATCAAAGACGTCGTTGCAGCGCCATAAATCTTCCATATCGGTATCAGGGTCATATTCAGCCCTACGCTTATGGCAGAAATCATCAATCCGGTCCAAAGTACCATCGAAGTTTTTTCAAAATAGGTAAGGTAATTTCCATACAGGAGAGCCAGGCATATAACAATCTGTCCGATTAGCAGCATGGGCAATACGTAGAGCACTTCACCGTATGACGCAGGTATAATTTTAAGTTTAAGGAAAATGATAACTGAAACTAATATGACGATAGATAACAGCATCAGTATGCCTACCAGGCGCAATACCATTTTATTCGTTTTGCCGATATTTTTGTTTAAATCTTTCTCTTTAAAAAAAATGGGAAGCCAGACATTTTGCAAGGAATTGGATAAAATGCCAATGACGCTTACACAGGAGAAAGCCAGGTAATAAATGGAAAGCAGTTTGTAATCCACATATTTTTCCAGGAAAAACTTATCTCCGAAATTAATGATAATATTGAAAATCGCAGACACCATGATGGGTAACGCAATTCTCAAACAGCGTGTCAAAAAATATCGGCTGAATGCGGGGATCATCACCCGGATATAACCGGAATAAAAATAGAGTAATAACAGAAACTCTACCGTGCTGATTGTCACCAACCGGATCAATACTGCGTCTCCGCGCCTGAAAAGGTATAAAGCCAGGATGCTAATGATATTAATGCCGCCCACCCGTAAAAGACTATATTTTTTGATAACAGATATTTTCTCCGCTGTGTACAGGTAGTTGGTCAGCATATATGCAAACAAAGCCACAATACTCATGAGCAGAATCCACAATCTGTATTGGTTATACTGAATCGAATTCCTGAATAGGAAACGAACAGCATGATAATCAAGCTTAAAAAGATAAACGGGCAGAACAAGAACGGCTAATCCGGCTATCAGTATGACGTTAATATTATAAAGCAACTTGCCCCTTTCTTCCGGGTTAGTATAATCATGATAGAGCTTACTCTGCGGAATATAAAGCCCAAGATTCAGAACCAGCGAAAAGGAATAAACAATGGAAAGAATATAGTTGAAACTTCCGTACTGCTCCTGGGACATCAACCTCAAATAAAGAGGTAGCAGAATAAAAGAGGAGGCTTTGACAAGCACATCAAGGGAAAGGACGGTTAATAAACGTCGTAAAAGCAAATTTTTTTTGAGCTTAACATAAGTGTTCACTAACAGGCTTATTCCATACATGTAGATACGCGAATACTATTTTAAGTTGGCCCTGATTTCTATGACCAGACAAATAAAAAAGGCAAGGAGCAGACTGATTAACCCGGAAATAAAAAAATCAGCTGCCAGCGTTTTCCTGGAAGGATTATACATTATCTTAAACCCGTCAATCAGGGAAAATGACTGTGCCCGCGTAGCTTGCCAGCGCGTCCATTCGTTCTTTTGCTCCTGCAATTCATTGGACCGTTTGTAAATTTCAGCCGGGTCAAAAGCATTGTTATAAAAAGTAGAGGGTAGCTTGCCGGCGGCAATAAACCGGTTGTACAACTCCTTTAATGAATCCAGACGGTTTTGCTCATTGGTTATGAAATGCAATGATTGATCGTATATTAGCCTTTCTCCCTCTTTCAGTTTTTTCAGATAGGGAAGATTATTAATATAGCCTACAATGGCATTTTGCAATTCCTCCGTATTCACCGAATCCCTTAAAGTAACCTTCGCGATGAGAAAACCCTGCTGCTTTGTCGAAGTGTCGGAAGAAATTTTCTTCCCGTCCAAACTCAGAAATTCGAATCTAACCAGCTTATTAGCTATATTTTTATCAATATGGAGCTCATTTGCCAGTTCAGCCTTTGAATTATTTAAAATCTGGATATTCAGCTGGTTGAATATCTCACTATAATTTCGCCGGGTAAGTGTATTGTATTCACCCATGAGGGAATATTCATACAGGCGGGGGGAAATGAAATAATAATAAACGGCCCCGAATACGGGGCCTGAGCAAATGATTAGCAGAAAAACCAATCTATTGTTCCTTAAAGAATGAACAAAAAAAGATGCTGAATCAAACAAGACCTTGAGGAAGGATCTTATTCCATTTTTAAAATGAGAAACGGAGATGTAATCCTCATTGCGAATATCCTGATCACCCATATTGAATACCTTTTTGATGATTTAGTTTCCCCTTCTGACTGTACTATTTAATTAATTATCACAATATTAAGAAAATTAAAGGACATAGATTTCAACCGGACAGCCTGCAGATTTTCAGCATTCGGGTATCTAATTTTTACATACATTTATCTTTTTCGTCACGCGCAAGCTTTTATCACCATATTGAATAGGATGAACTGTAAAATATGCCAGCATACCAGCCACCTCCTGCTGCAGGGTAGAATCCTCAACAAATACAATGTCGGATATTACCAGTGCAGTTATTGCGGCTTCATCCAGACGGAAGAGGCATACTGGTTAAAAGAAGCATACAGTGACGCCATTGCAGATACCGACGTCGGATACGTGACCCGCAATATCAGCCAAAGCAGCATAACGAGTTCCATCATTAAATCCCTTTTTAATAAAGGCGGATACTTTATCGATTATGGAGGCGGATATGGATTATTTGTCAGGCTAATGCGGGATAAAGGTTTCCGGTTTTACCGGCAAGACATTTATTGTGAAAATATTTTCGCTAGGCATTTTGACCTAACCGACTTAATCGGAGATAGACGCTTTGAATTATTGACCTCATTTGAAGTGTTTGAACACCTGGATAACCCCATGGCCGAACTGGAGCGCATGTTTACTTATTCCGATTCCATCCTGTTCAGCACAGAGTTACAACCAGAACAGCCCCTGAAACTTTTTGAGGATTGGTGGTATTTTGCCCCGCACATGGGCCAGCATATTGCCCTCTATTCCTTAGAATCTTTAAAAGTGATCGCCAAAACCTTTAACTGTCATCTCTATTCAAACAAAAGAAACCTCCACCTGTTAACCCCCAAGAAATTAAAATTCAATCCGGTAAAAAGGTTTTCCTTCACCCACAACCTGGGCGATAAACTAATGTCCAGGAATTTTCAAAATAAAAACAACCTGATTCTGGAGGATTATGAGTTTATCAGGTCTGGATATGATCAGCAAATCAATCCTGCAGCAGTAGATTCAGCAAGTCAATGATGAGATGGCCACCTGACATCATTTTTCCCATTACCTGTTTACGTATTGCTCCCCCCCGCCTGGATTTGTTGAACCTGGCAATCAGCCTGAAAAGAAAAGTAGTATAGAAATGTTCATCGGCAATACGATATCGTAGGATCAAGCGGATAATGATATCCGGGACTTTCAATCCTCTCAATAAAAGGAATACGCCGGCAAAGCGGGTAAACGTGTTTTGATAATGAATAAAGGGAATAAGTTTACGGCCAATGCTGATCTGTCCATTCTCCGTTGCCTCAAATACGGCACCTGCCGGAGCCTGCAAACGATGCCAATGCTTTAGGGATAAAGCATTTTGTATATAATAAAGGTCAATATCTAAAATTGTATCCCGGGGATCCTGTGGGATCTGCCTGCTCGAAACCAGGTATTCCAACAAATCCTGATCACTTCCAATCGGATTTCTATATAATGACTGATTGAACAGGCCGGAGTCATTTTGCAAACAGATTTCTTTCTGAAGGAAAGCCCTTTCAGAATAACCAGGAATATCCTGATCCAGCTTTTTTAAATGTTGCTCATACTGAATGAACCAGCTAAAATCAGATACGGTCAGGAACACAGGGCAGCCCTGGAGCATAAAAGTTTTGCCCCGGCTGTCTTGTACCAACCGGTCCAGGGAAGTATGCAAAATGACATCACTGTCCAGATGCCAGAACTGTTTGCCCGACCGCGCAGGTGTTTGGCATATTTGCATGAAAGCAATCCATCTCAAAAAACAGTTCCGCTCATAACGGCTGTAAAATATACTTAGCGAGGGATATTCCTGAATAATTTTCTGAAATGCGGCGGTGTAATCCAGTATCAAAAATCCCGATTCTTCAAGCGAACGGATATAGGATCGCGATAGTAAATTCATCCCTTCCAGCATCACAATGGTGAAACCGCAGCCGGAAGGAAATCTTTGCATGCTTTCACCAAGTAATTCAAGCGGCAATGCTTTTTTGAAATCATCTTCGCCATCAATGCACCAGGCCGCTGTGTAAAACATATTTATCCGGTTAGATATTTGGTTTATTCTTCAGAAACACATCAACCTGCTGAATAACTTTTTCCGGATGAATCTTTTTTATCTCGTCGATGGGTGTGTTTTCCAGGTCACCCATTTGATGATTTCTTATTTTGTTTTCCGTTTCATCAGGATAAATGGCAAAGAAATGACGGGCCCAGGAAGCTGGATAAGGCGCGAAACGGCCATAATGAAGGCCGCTAAACAATCCGATTACGGGGCAACCCACCGCCGCGGCTAAATGCACGGACCCGGTGTCTACACTGATCAAAAAACAGGCATGATGAAGCAAGGTAAGGAATTCCGGTAAAGAGGTCTGACCTGTCAAATCGGTAACAGGTATTTTCAATAACGATTTTACAAGTTCAGCATCTGCCCGATCTCCCGGCCCTCCGCATAAAACAGGTACCAGCCGGCTATTCTGTATAATATGCCGGATAACCCGGGCAAAATAATCCGGTGGCCATTTTTTAGCCTTAATGCCCGACCCGGGAAAAACAATAAAATAAGTTTCAGGTAATGAAAATGCGGAAATATCCTCCCTTGCTTTGATATCAAAGCGTAAAGGATGTACAATCACAGATAGTATTTTCTCTACAAAAATAACATTCCGGTCACCGTCAAACATGTTTTCGGGACCCGGATCAATTAATTTGTCGTAAATTTCTTCCCGGTCAAACATTTTCCTTTCAACGAAACCGGTTTTCCGGTTTGCCATGGCCGTTTTCCTACCGGCAGCAGAAA
The DNA here is from genome assembly GCA_030706635.1 of Bacteroidota bacterium. Classification (GTDB taxonomy): domain Bacteria; phylum Bacteroidota; class Bacteroidia; order Chitinophagales; family Chitinophagaceae; genus Puia. The sequence continues at coordinate 45,478 of JAUZOD010000016.1, read as the reverse complement.
TATCCGCAATGGCATCATCCAGGCGATAATTACCTGAATAAACGAGATTAATCAGGTCAGTGGCGCCCAACTCCCTGATCTTCCGCAAGATGCAAAACCGATACTTTAGGTTTCTTCTGAATTTCCATTTATCTATCCAGATCATGTCATCCGCAGTATCCTGGTCGTATCGATTATAAATCTGTCGGAAAATGCTGTTGCCGATAAAACTGATACGGTAGCCCCTGAACATTTCAGATTCTCTGAAATACGGCAACACGTTCCGCACCAGCATGTAGTCGCCGACCTCATCCGTTTTGATGATGACCAGATGTTTTATACCAGGTTTAGCAGGAAAAGCCCTGACGATGAAATAAATTATTTTGTATATTACCAGAACGACTGCCTCTTTCAATATCGTTATTGTGCGGCCAAAGTTAATTTTTCAGGAGCAGGATAACCAACATTTACGATAAATTCTGGTAAAATAAAGCATCATATATTTATGATATTATTTTTTATGCATGAAGATCTTATTAAACTACCTCAAACCCTATAAATGGCTGGTGACGTTTACCCTGTTTCTGGCCAGCCTGAATATCGGATTCTCTCTCTTTGATCCGATCATTTTTGGAAAGATCGTAAATCTTTCCAACGAATACGTTCAGACATGGAAACAGCATGGCCTCTTTCCGGCAGATCACTTTTTCAGCACATTCTCCTGGAAACACCCCGGCGTCATCAATCTGTTGTTGCTATCCATTGCGGTGGCCATGGTGAGCCGCCTGGCTAAAAATTTCCAGGACTATTTTATGAATGTCATCGTACAGAAGTTCGGTGCCAGGGTATTCACCGACGGACTGCAACACGCCATGAAACTTCCCTATGAGGATTTTGAAGATCAGCGAAGCGGGGAAACACTGGGCATATTGCAGAAAGTGAGAGAGGACACAGAGAAATTCCTCAACTATTTTATCAATGTCCTTTTCGGCGTGATCATCGGAGTGATTTTTGTTTTTACCTATGCTGCCATCTGGATTCATTGGAGCATTCCGATCGTTTATCTCACGGGTATCCTCCTGCTTACTTTCATCAGTAATGTGCTGAGCAGGAAGATCAAGATCATCCAAAAAAATATCGTTTCCCAAACTACCTCGCTGGCAGGATCCACTACGGAATCCCTGAGGAATATAGAGCTTGTTAAAAGTCTGGGATTAGCGGAAGAAGAAGTAAACAGGCTGAATAAAAACACCTACAAGATCCTGGGACTGGAACTCACTAAGGTGAAACGCATCCGGAGCATCAGTTTTATCCAGGGTACTTTCGTGAACACGCTGCGGCAGGTGATCCTGTTCATTCTGATGTGGCTGATCTTCAGACATGAAATGGATGCGGGCCAGTTGGTTACCATGCAGATCTTTTCTTTCTTCGTGTTCGGTCCGTTACAGGATATCGGCAACATCATCATGTCGTACCGCGAGGCGGAAGCTTCCCTGAATAATTTTGACGTGCTTTTGAAGAAGGTTCCAGAACCGCAGGCCTTAAATCCGAAACACCTCGGCAAAATTGAACAACTCAGCTTCCGGGACGTGGTTTTTAAACACAAATCTGTTCAGCATTATGCGATTGATCATATTAGTTTTAATGCCCACGTGGGGGAAACGATTGCCTTTGTAGGACCTTCAGGCTCCGGCAAATCGACCCTGATGAAACTCCTGGTGGGTCTGTACCGCCCCATGAGTGGCAGCATCTTATACAATGGTCTGGACGAGAATTCGATCAACTTCGATGACCTGCGAAATCAGATCGGCTTTGTTACCCAGGACACACAATTATTTTCCGGAACCATCAGGGAAAACCTCATGTTTGTAAATCCAAAAGCAAGCGAGGGGGACCTGTTGGAAGTTTTGCAGAAAGCCTCCTGCAATGGCCTGCTGGAAAGGGCCGAGAAAGGGCTTGAAACCAGGATCGGGGAGGGTGGATTAAAACTTTCCGGTGGAGAAAGACAGCGGATTTCTATTGCCCGCGCCCTCCTGCGTAAACCCCGGGTACTCATCTTTGATGAAGCCACATCTGCATTGGATTCTTTAACTGAAGAGGAAATTACCGGCACCATCCGGGAAGTATCCTCCCAGCGGAACCAGATCACGATATTGATCGCCCACAGGTTGTCGACCATCATGCATGCGGACCGCATCTACGTGCTGGAAAAAGGCGAAGTGGTGGAAACGGGAACCCACGGCTCTTTGCGCGACGAAAAGGGGCTGTATTATGCCATGTGGCGGCAGCAGATCGGGGAAAGGAAAAACAGCCAGGATATTTCCGAGAAAGAAATGAGCGTCACCAGCTAAATTCCGATGGAAAAACTATCCATTGTCATTATCAGCCTTAATGAAGAGAGGAATATAGAGCGGTGCATACGCTCGGCGGGCAGCATTGCCGACGAGGTGGTTGTGCTGGACTCTTTTTCCACCGACCGTACAGCTTCCATTGTGAAAGGATTGGGTGGAAATTTTGTCCAGCAGACCTTCTCCGGATATGGTGCACAGAAAAATGCAGCAACTGCCCTCGCTGCAAACGATTATATACTATTCCTGGATGCCGATGAATTCCTCAGCGAGGCGCTTTGCATTGAAATCGCCGAGGAAAAAAACAAGGGGTTCCCTTATGACGGATACCAGATGAACCGGTTAAACAGCTATTGCGGCCGGTGGATCCGTCACGGCAGCTGGTATCCGGACAAGAAAATCCGGCTGGTCAATCGCAAAAAGGCAGCCTGGAGCCTGGATATTGTTCACGAATCACTGCTTCCTGTAGCCGATGCCCGCATCCATCATCTTCAGGGGGATCTTTTACATTATACGTACTCAAACCTGGAAGAACATACCGAAAGGAATAACAGATACAGCACCCTTTCGGCCCGTTTACTCTACGAGAAGGGAAAAAGGACCCGGATGCTCGGGATCATGTTCAACCCATTCTGGGCGTTTGTTCAAAGCTATTTGTTAAGAGCCGGATTTATGGACGGGTTCTTCGGGTTTGTGATTGCGGTTCAGATTGCCCACCTTACATTCCTCAAGCACGTCAAGTTATATCGTCTTCAGAAAGCCTCAGGATAAGAGTCTATCTTTGTCTAAATAATTAACTTATGGCGGGTAAACCCGGAATGGTTTGGAGTATTCTCACACAAAAATGTCCCCATTGCCGAAGGGGCGCCATGTTTAGCAACCCCAATCCGTGGAAGTTGAAGGAAATGACGAAAATGCCGCAGCATTGCCCTGTTTGCGGGCAGCTCTTTGAGCTGGAGATCGGATTCTGGTATGGAACTGCTTATGTCAGCTATTTGCTGACCGTGGTCTTCTCCGGGTTAAGTTTTGCCTTGTGGTGGCTGACCTTAGGATTTTCCCTTCAGGACAATCGCTTCTTCTGGTGGCTGAGTATTAATGGCGTTCTGCTGCTGGTATTGCAACCTTGGTTCATGCGGGTCAGCCGGGCTCTTTACCTGTATTTTTTTGTACCCTACGATGAGCACTACGCATCGGCGCTCCCAAAAACTTTCGACTATTCCTCAGAAGATTATTTTCTCAAAAAGGAAGATCCGTCCAAATAAAACAAATAAAAAAGCCAGGAAAATATCCCGGCCTATGGAATCTATGATAGGGGTTAGTAAGTCCCTATAACGCAGGATTAAAAGAAATATTATATTTCTATCCGGATTTCAGAGGTCCACCAGCCTGAATATATCCTTCACCCTGATCCCCTTTTCCGTCTGCTGAACGGTACAACATTCATTTACCGGATCGTGTTCAAAGAAAAGAACGAGATCGTTCTCCAGGGCCTCGGCCAAAAAGGATTTCTTTTCCTGCAGGGTCTTTAAAGGGAACATGTCGTAAGCCATTACATAGGGAAGCGGCAGGTGGCTAACCGAAGGGAAAAGATCCGCTGCAAAAACAATCGTTCTTCCTTTATAGTCAATTTCGGGAAGCATCATGGATTCGGTATGCCCGCTCACAAACCGGATCCGGAATCCGGGTAAAAAGTCCGTTACCGGCAACCGATTTTCTTCTGCTTTATCCGAAACAGGAATCAGCTGCAGCTGGCCACTGTGTTTAATCGGAAGAATATTGTCTTTCAGAAAAGAAGCTTTCTCGCGTTCATTTGGCTGCGTGGCCCATTCCCAGTGTTTTTCGTTGCTCCAGTAGACTGCGTTGGGAAATGCCGGGATCAGCCGGTCTCCGCTCCGGACAATACTTCCTCCGCAGTGATCAAAATGCAAATGGGTCAGAAAAACATCGGTAACGTCTTCTTTCCGGAATCCTTTCTTTTTCAAAGAATCATCGAGACGCTCATTTCCATGCAGGTAATAATGGCTGAAAAATCTCGCATCCTGTTTATCGCCGATCCCATTATCCACCAGGATCAGCCGGTTCCCATCTTCAATCAGCAGGCAGCGGAGGGCCCAGGAGCAAAGATTATTTTCATCTGCCGGATTAGTTCTGTTCCAGATGCTTTTGGGCACCACGCCGAACATAGCACCGCCGTCGAGTTTAAAGTAACCGTCGGAAATAATATGAAGATTCATGAACACAAAATTAAAGGGTTAACAGTTGTCGGACATCAGGTGCAAATTCGCACACAAAGTCCGTCAACCGTCATCCGTCAACTGTCAACTAATTTTCTGCGATTTCCTGTAAGCATCCACCAGCCAGAAAAGTCCGACAGCAAAAAACAGGATAAGCGATAAAACCGAATTCTTCATGCTGCCGGTAAGTTCTTCAATCAGTCCGAAGCTGAACATGCCGATCACGATGGCCACTTTTTCTGTAAAATCGAAATAGCTGAAATAGGACGCAGTATCTTTTGTTTCGGGCATCAGTTTGGAATAGGTTGAGCGGCTGAGGGATTGAATACCCCCCATAACGAGGCCGACTGCAATGGCCAGCGCATAGAAACCCAATTCCGGATTTCCTCCTTGTTCCTTAAAGAGGGCTGTATAATAGGCTGCAAAACAAATCAGTATCCAGAACAGGACCATACCGATCAGCACGCGCAGGTTGCCGAACTTCTCGGAGAGCCGGCTCATCCAGATGGCTCCGGGAATAGCTACCAGCTGAATAATCACCACGGTAACGATGAGTTTTGTATCCTCCAGTTGCAGCAGTTTACTACCAAATAAAGTAGCCGCCAGCATCACTGTTTGCACACCCATGCTGTAAAAGAAAAACCCGCGGAGGAACTTTTTTAGAATGGGCAGCTGTTTTATTTCACGGTACACTTTTTTCATTTCAGAAAATCCTTCCTGGATGATCTTCGAACGGATAGGCGCAGATGATCTTGTTTCCGGCAGCGCCGCAAAAGTGATCTGTGCAAATCCAGCCCACCAAACGCCCACCAGCAGGAATGTAATTCGCGGTGCCAGGAAAGGGTTCGTAGTAATCAGCAGAACCAGCACAAACCCAACGATCTGTAAGATCACGCTCCCGATATAACCATAAGAAAACCCCCTGGCACTGACGCGGTCTCTGTCTTCCGGCGCCGCAATCTCGGGCAGAAAGGCATTGTAAAACACGAGGCTGCCCACATAGCCCATGGCAGCCATCATAAAGCACAGAATGCCCAGCCACAGGTTGGCACCATTAAAAAAATAAAGCATCGCACAGCCGGCAGAGCCCAGGTAACAAAAGAATTTCATGAACGCTTTTTTGTTGCCGCGCGAATCGGCAATAGAGGTAAGCACCGGGTAGAGCAGGGCGATAAAAAGATAAGCCACCGCCAGTGAATAATCGTATAAAGAAGAGTTAATGAATTTGCGACCAAGAAATGGAACCAGTTCGCTCCCGAATTGCTTTTTGGTTACGGCAGTGAAATAAATCGGGAAGAACGTGGTGGTGATAACAAGGTTGTATACAGAATTCGCCCAGTCGTACATGGCCCACCCACGAATTACTTTTTTGGAGGCTGTCTGCATAACCGACAAGGATTTATTGATGGATTATTCCCTTCCACACCAGGAGCAGAATCACGGAACCGGCCAGAATGCGATAATAGCCGAATAATTTAAACCCATGCCTTTGCAGATACGTGATGAAGAATCTGATGGCGATCAGGGCCACAATAAAGGCGATCACGCTGCCGACGGCCAGCAGGGTCATGCTGTCTTTTGAGAAAACTTCCGGATGATCCTGGTGAACGTCCAAGCAACTTTTTACGGAAGCAGCCAGCATGGTTGGTACGGCAAGAAAAAAAGAGAACTCCGCCGCAGTACGGCGGTCCAGTTTCTGTGCAAGGCCCCCAATGATGGTAGCGGCACTGCGACTGAGACCAGGGAAAAGAATGGATAACACCTGGTAACAGCCGATCACAAAAGCATTTTTATTGCTGACAGCGTCCTGGCTATGGATTAAGGGTTTGGTAAATAGCTTATCTATAAACAACAATACGATACCACCGGCAATCATTACACCCGCTATGAATACGATGTCACCAAGCAGGGCGTCAATGTGTTTTTTCAGCAGAACGCCCGCAATGATGGCCGGGATCAGCGCGATGACGAGCTTAACGTAAAATCCGATCTTTTTAAAATCAAAGAATTGTTTGTAATAGAGAACCACCACCGATAATATGGCTGCCAGCTGTATCACAATCTCAAACAGATCTGTGAAAGCATTTTCCGTAACCCCAATGAGCGGGTTGGCGAACTTCATATGGGCGGTTGACGAAATGGGAAGAAATTCGGTAAGGCCTTCTACGATGGCAATGAGGATTGCTTGAATCAGGCTCATTGCGGTTTCTGGACTTTCGATTTTTTAAAGATTCCGACAATTTCCAAGGCCAGCCCGCCCAGGATCAATATGGGTGCCGCGGTGATCCTTCTGAAACTGTACACCTGTGAGGGATCAAAGACATTGGGATCATTACTTTTTCCTCCAACCATCAGTAGCAACCCCAGGAGGATTGCAGCCAGACCAATAAGCATCCAGCGGTAATTTTCTTTCCCGAATAAAGGAATATATTGTCTGGACGAAGAGGCGGTTTTAATTTGTTTTGCCATAACGCAGAATTAATCACAATATACTAAAATCAATATAATTCGTCCAGCTTCATCTTGAGGTACTTTAGAACGCTGCGGTGGGTGCTGAAAAAGGAAATAAAAATGCCCAGCAGTATAATCACCAGAAAAAGCATGATCAGCAAAGGATAATCCCGAAGGGCCTTCAGATAAGGAAGCTGATTCTCTGCGAAAATGATTACGGCAATCAGGCCGCCGACGGCCAGCAATCCACTGATCAGGCCATTGATAAAAGCTCTTAAATCCATGGGCTTGGAAATAAACCAGCGGGTGGCGCCTACCATCTGCATGGTCTTGATCAGAAAGCGGTTGCTGAACATGGCCAGACGGATCGTATTGTCGATAAGAAAGATCACGAGTACGGAGATTATGATGATTACCGAAAGGAGTATAATGCTGATCCTGTTGATGATGTTATTCAGGTTCGTCACCAGGGATTGCGGATAGAGCACATCACTTACCGCAATGTTCTGGAGCAGGTCACCCTTAATTTTAGTCAGGGAATCGGTAGAGGCATATTCCTTTTTTATCCTGAAATCAATGCTGGCGGGTAGCGGATTCCTGTCCAGCAGTGTTCCCCAATCCTTATTCCCATCCTGCAGGTACTTCTGTTTAGCAACGTCTTTGGTTACGTATTCAAATGATTTCACATAAGGTTGCGATGATACATATTGCACCAGTGTAGCACTGTCTTTAGCAGAAACATTCTCCCGGATATAAACATTCATGGCAATATTCTCTTTAAAATATTGACCGAGTTTATTGGCATTGATCACAATCCATCCCAGAATGCCAAGCAGAAAAAGTACCAGGGACACACCGACGATGGCCATGATATAAGAAGGCGCTGAGCGTTTGCCTGATCCTTTCCGGGTATTCGCCATAGTTGGTCGATTTCCTTTTTATATTACGATAGGAGCAAAAATAGAAGATTTACCCGCACGATGCGTATTTTTGTTGGTTCATATGGAGTATTCATTCAGCAGTCTTGAAAGAAAATGGCAGGAACAATGGACGGCCGGTCAGGTATACCGGGTAAACAGCAACAGCCCGAAACCCAAATACTATGTGCTCGACATGTTTCCATATCCAAGTGGCACCGGATTGCATGTGGGACATCCCCTTGGCTATATTGCCAGCGATATCTTCGCGCGCTTTAAAAGGCTGAAAGGCTTTAACGTACTGCATCCGATGGGCTATGATGCCTTTGGTCTGCCTGCAGAACAATATGCTCTTGATCATGGTGTGCATCCCGCCGACAGCACCGGTCAGAACATCAAAAATTTCCGGGATCAGCTGGACAGGATCGGTTTTTGCTTCGACTGGAGCCGCGAGGTAAACACTTCAGAGCCCGGATATTACCGTTGGACCCAATGGATTTTTTTGCAGTTGTTTAACAGTTGGTACAACCGGAATGAGAGAAAGGCGTCTTCCATCCAATCACTCATACGGTCTTTTGAAACGGGGGGAAGTGCCATTGTTTCAGGATACCGTAACCTGCCTGCATTTACAGCAGAAGAATGGAAAGCATTTCCGGAAAAACGGCAACAGGATATTTTAATGGAATTCCGCCTGGCCTATTGCGGCTATGGGGAGGTGAACTGGTGTGAGAGATTGGGCACTGTGCTGGCAAACGATGAAGTGATCAATGGCGTCAGCGAACGTGGCGGCTATCCGGTAGTAAAAAAGAAATTGCGGCAATGGTATCTGCGCATTACGGAATATGCCGATCGCCTGCTGGAAGGACTGGATAAAGTGGAATTCAGTGACGCGATGAAAGAAATGCAGGCGAACTGGATCGGTAAGAGTTACGGCGCGGAAATTGATTTTGAAATAGCAACAGATCAGGGAAACAGCCAGGTACAACGACCCAAGCTGAAGGTGTACACGACACGACCAGACACCATCTTTGGTGTTGACTTTATGGTCATTGCGCCGGAACATGAACTCGTTTCCTCTCTTACAACGGCTTCTCGGCGGCAGCCGGTAGAAGAATATATTGCGTACGTAAACAGCCGGAGCGAACGGGAACGGATGGCTGAAAAAAAGATCACGGGTTCCTTTACCGGATCCTATGCCCTGAACCCGTTTGACGGGAGGCGCATTCCGGTGTGGGTATCAGAATATGTGTTGGCGGGATACGGAACGGGGGCCATCATGGCCGTACCCTGCGGTGATGAACGCGATTTTAAATTCGCGCAGCATTTCGCGATCCCCATTACAAACATCATTGGCAAATATTTTAATGGGCAAGAGGCCAATCCTACCAAGGAGGCCTTGCTGGAAAACAGCGATTTCCTGAACGGGGTGACCATGAAAGAAGCTATCGGGCTGGTGAATGACCGGCTTGAATCCATGGGCCTCGGAAACCGGCGAGTGAACTATAAAATGCGCGATGCTGCATTTAGCCGTCAGCGTTACTGGGGAGAACCGTTCCCGATCGTATGGAAAAATGGCATTGCGTATCCGCTGGATGAAAAAGAACTTCCCCTGTTATTACCGGAAGTAAAAAATTACAAACCAGGACCCGACGGGGAAGGCCCGCTCGCAAACATTCCGGAATGGACTGCCAGGCATCTTGAAACCAGCACCATGCCCGGTTATGCCGGCAGCAGCTGGTATTTTCTGCGTTATATGGATCCACACAATACACTGCAGTTCTGCGACCGGAAGGCATCGGATTACTGGGGACAGGTAGACTTATATATTGGAGGTACAGAGCATGCGGTAGGGCATCTTTTGTACAGCCGCATGTGGACCAAATTTCTGTTCGACCTGGATTTAATCGGATTTGACGAGCCATTCAGAAGGCTCCTGAACCAAGGCATGATCCAGGGAAGCAGCCGGTTTGTTTACAGGCTTTCTATGAACGCAAATTATACCGGCCCCGATAAACAGCCAGAACGCAAACTGCCTCCGGTTTTTATTTCAAAAGTTTTTTTTGATCAATACAACGACAAAAATATTTCAGAGCAATTGCTGATTAAAGTCTCCCGGTTGATTGGCAATGAAATGAGTATTTGGTTTAGTGCGCCTCCGGTCCCTTTACACGTGGACGTTCAACTGGTGGATGGAGTACAACTGAATATCAAAGAATTTAAGAAATGGAAACAGGAATACGCCGAGGCTTTATTCATTTTGGAGGATGACAAATACATCTGCGGTACCGAAACAGAAAAGATGTCAAAATCCAAATTCAATACCGTAGATCCCACTGCACTTGTTGAAAAATATGGTGCAGATACTTTTCGCATGTATGAGATGTTTCTTGGTCCCGTGGAGCAAAGCAAACCCTGGGATACCAAGGGCATCGAAGGTGTTCACCGGTTCCTCCGTAAACTCTGGCGTTTATTTTATGATGAATCCAAAGGTAAAGTATGGACGACCATGGGTGCAACAGACGCGGAATTAAAAATCCTGCATAAAACGATCAAAAAGATGGACGAGGATACGGAGCGGCATTCATTCAATACCGCTGTCAGCACCATGATGATCGCCGTGAATGAGCTCGCCGATTTGAAATGTCATAAAAAAGAAGTGCTGGAAAAAATCCTCATTCTTCTCACGCCCTATGCTCCGCATATTTGTGAGGAACTCTGGAATCTCCTGGGCAATCCTTTCAGCATCATCGATGCACCCTATCCGGTTGCCGACCAGAAATACCTTGCAGAAACTGATAAGCAATACCCGGTAGCCATCAACGGGAAAACAAGAACGGAAATGAATATCAGCCTGGACGCTACTCAACAGCAGGTGGAGGCCCTCGTGCTGTCGGATGTTGCAGTCCAAAAATGGCTGAACGGCAAATCGCCTAAAAAAGTGATTTATGTGAAGAATAAAATGATTAATATAGTAGTATAATCATTGCTTCCCATTCATGAAAAATACCAAAAACAGTCCCGGGGTTTTCATACCCCCGCCTCTTTTTTATGTCTCCCTGTTTTTGTTTTCCCTTTTATTGCAGCGATATTACCCAGTAAGCCGTGGTTTCTTTCAAACTTCAATCGCTCATCTTGGAGGATCTGTAATTATTGCCTTCGGACTCATGACCACTGCTCCTGCGCTGCGTCAGTTTTTCAAAACAAAAAATACGCTGATTACGGTAAAACCGGCGACCTCGCTTCAAACAAATGGAATCTATTCAGTTAGCCGGAATCCAATGTACCTGGGGCTATTATTTGTCTATTTGGGCGTTGCCCTGATTTTTGGAAACTGGTGGACCATCATCCTGCTTCCCCTATTATTTGTATTAATCAATTACTTTATTATTCTTCCGGAAGAAAAATATTTATTAAAGGCTTTCGGAGCCAGTTATTCCGATTACAAAAAAAAGGTCAGACGGTGGCTCTGATCAGGGTTTCACTAAACGCACCAGTGCGCTGCTGCCTTCCGTACTTTGGAGATGGGCTTCATACTTCTTATCTCCAACAACGGCCACCATTAGCGAAGTATTGGGCGGAATGGTTCCAAGATTTTCAGCAACCATCACAAGTTCATTGTCGGCCTGCAAATCAATCACCGGGATCTTGAAACTGTAAGCCCGGTCAGACAGCAGGATATGCTCCCGTAGCATGCGTCCATTTAAAAAAACCGCAATCGAATCCCCGTCTATTTCCGCATTATCATAAAACCGGAGTTCAATGGAATCTCCCTTTACCGGAATAACGGTCTGTAATATTTTCGTTCTGCTGTTGAATTTTTGTTCATTGGTCAGAGCCGGCACGGGCACAGCGGGCAATTCCTTTTCGGGTTCCCTGCGCACAATGGGATCAGGAACAGATTTTCCGGGTAAGGATGACTCGGGAAAAACGGATGTTTCCGGCTGACCGACCGGTCTGTTTTTCATCCGGGCCATCGCGGGAAGTGGCGCTTCCTCATATCCTGCCGGTACGGGAGCAGGCGCAAATGCTATTCGTTCAATGCTGTCGATGATGCCCGGATTGCTTACGCTGTAAGCATAATTATCCAGAACGAAATCCCATTCATCCGGAAATACCGGATCGTTCGGACCCTTCACCAGGTGCAGATCTTTATTGCCTTTCTGCTCATTATCGCGCAGCGAGCTCTTCCCGTCCATTTTCATAATGCCTTCCCCCGGACAATTAAAATCGGCTACAGCCATGAGCGCATCTCCCGGACCGGAGCCGATGATCCGACGGAACGTGTGGTCTTCCAGCAATACATCGTCCCACCAGACCACATCCATAGCACGGTCATCGAAATATCCTTTTACGGCATAGCGCCGGTAGTCGTCTTTGGAATCGTAATAATAAGAAGTTCCGGTTAGGCTGTCGCCTTTTCTAACCAGTTTTAGTTCCACCCGGGACGATCCCATTTTCCCTTTCCAGATTCCGGTAATGGGCTGCGAGCGAACCGTGCAAACCAGGAGAAAGAAACAAATCCCCCATACCCCTATCCTGATGTTACGAAGAAAGATCATATCAGAAGGAACGCATCTCCGGCGCATATATTTTGCCGCGGAAACGGCATGCAAAATCTTAACACTTCTATCCCAGATAAACCGCCAGTAATCCGTCAGGCAGGTTTAGCAATACCCTCTTACCGGCATGATCCATTTTATCCAGCGTCTCTTCATTTACGGGAATCAATACCTCGCGCGACTGGATTTCCAGGCGGCACAACACCTGGTGGGGCTGTTCGATCACCTCCAGCACCGGGCCGAGGTCTTTCCCCGCATCAAATACGTGATATCCTACCCATCCTATGGGATTGTCTTTCCGGGTATGTACATTGAGCTCATCTGCCCGCAGCCACACTTCACGCCGTAAATATTTTGCAGCGGCTTCTTTATCTTCAACGCCTTCCAGCTTCACCAATAATTCATCTTCATTTTTTTTCCGGGCAGAACTTATAAAAAATGGCAGGAGTTCCTCTTTTTTCTGTTCCAGGAAAATCACTCTGATCTTTGCCGGAGAAATTTTATTTCCCAGGTGATGCTGGACGATCATTTCCCCCTTCAGGCCAAAGATGGAAACAATCTTTCCGATATTTCTATAATGGTTATCCATCGCGCATACGTTGTGCTCTAATAAAAAGAGGCTATTCCGGAATGGAAATAGCCTCTCAAACGTTTTTTCAGTTGTGGTTAACCGGATGTTTCGTTCTCTTGTTTTCTTTCCACTCTTCTTGCGGGAGCGGGTCCACGCCTTCCGCCGGGTCTTGCCCTGCGATTATCTTCCTGGCGTTTTTTAACCTGAAGTTCGTGTTCGCTATGCCATTTGGAAAATTTTTCCATGGCCGCTGCTTCATCAAACAATCCGAGTGTTACGCCGCGCAACAGGTGTTTCAGGTATAGAACCCCCTTATAAGAGAGGATGCGCCGAACCGTATCGGTCGGCTGCGCTCCTTTATGCAGCCAATCGAGCGCCTTCTGGCGATCCAGCTGAACGGATGCAGGAACTGTTAATGGATTGTACGTACCAATTTTCTGAATGAACTTGCCATCTCTCGGCGCCCTCACGTCGGCGACCACGATGAAATAAAATGGTCTTTTCTTAGACCCATGTCTCTGGAGTCTGATTTTTACTGGCATCTTAAATAAAAATTTAAATGCGTTATTAAATAAGGTTTATTTCTACTGATTGCAAGAAGCAATCTTATACCGCAAATGTAATACATCAGGTATAAAATGTCGAATACTTTACCGGGATTTTTTGATGATCGGCGAATTTAACGTTTACCCAAGCCAAAAGCGCCGCCCATCGGCATCTTATTCATTGTTTTCATCATCTGTTTCATCTGTTCAAACTGCTTCATAAAGGCATTTACATCCTGAATATCCTTACCGCTTCCGGATGCAATCCGCTTCCTTCTGCTTTGGTCAATAACATCCGGATTGGCACGTTCGAATGGCGTCATAGAACCGATCATTGCTTCGATCCCTTTAAAGGAATCATTGCTGATGTCAATATCTTTTACCGCTTTACCAACACCAGGAATCATACCCAGCAGGTCTTTGATATTTCCCATCTTACGGATCTGGTCGAGTTGCATCCGAAAATCCTCAAAATCAAACTGGTTTTTCCTGATTTTCTTTTCCAGTTTCTTTGCCTGCACCTCGTCAAAATTCGCCTGCGCTTTTTCCACCAGGGTGGTAATATCCCCCATGCCCAGAATACGCTGCGCCATCCGTTCAGGATAAAACACGTCCAGCGTCTCCATTTTCTCCCCGCTGCTGACAAATTTAATGGGTTTGTTTACTGTGTATCTGATGGACAGGGCAGCTCCTCCCCGGGTATCTCCGTCGAGCTTGGTCAGCACAACTCCGGTAAAATCAAGCCGGTCATTAAATGCTTTGGCGGTGTTCACGGCATCCTGTCCGGTCATCGAATCCACTACGAACAGAATCTCCTGGGGACTGACCGCTTTTTTAATTTCTGACACTTCCGTCATCATGACTTCATCCACCGCCAACCTGCCCGCAGTATCCACAATCACCACATTTTTGTTACGGCTTTTAGCTTCTGCTACGGCCTGCCTGGCAATGGCGACAGGATCCTGGCTATCCGGAACCGTGAATACTTCAACACCAATCTGTTCTCCCAATATTCTTAGCTGTTCTATGGCAGCAGGTCGGTAAACATCGGCCGCCACCAGCAGGGGTGCAAATCCTTTTTGTGTTTTGAGGTAATGGGCCAGTTTGCCGCTGAAAGTTGTTTTACCGGATCCCTGCAAACCGGCGATCAGTATTACCGCCGGATTCCCTTTGGCCTGAAACACGGCTTCATCGCCTCCCATCAGACGGGCCAGTTCGTCTTTTACGATCTTAGTCATGAGTTGCCCCGGGCTCACAGCCGATATCACTTTCTCCCCCATGGCTTTTTCCCTGATGGTATCGGTAAATTCCTTGGCGATCTTAAAGTTTACATCAGCGTCTATGAGTGCGCGCCGGATCTCCTTAACGGTCGCCGCTACATTGAGCTCAGTAATTCTTCCCTGGCCCTTAAGCTGCTTAAATGCGGAGTCGAGTTTCTCACTTAAATTTTCAAACATATTCCCTGGATCACGATGGTTGATGAAAATAAAAAACGTGAATAAACATCTGTTGTATCCACGTTTTTCAGAAAGGCAAAAGTAAGAAAATGAAGTGTAATATTATCTCAAATTAACTGATTTATTGATTAAATGCCCAGATAGTTCCGGAGCGATTTGGCGCCCGAATTGCTTCTCAGCTTGGTGATAGCTTTGTCTTTTATCTGCCTTACCCTCTCCCGGGTGAGACTAAACCGGTCACCGATGTCTTCCAGGCTCATCGGATGGTCCACCCCGATACCAAAGAAAAAGCAGATCACTTCCTTCTGGCGCTCGGTAAGCGTTCTGAGCGAACGGTCGATATCCGTTTTCAGAGATTCGTTATAGTCCAGATTGCCTGAGGCGCTCTCTGCATTCGGGTTGATCATTACGTCAATCAGGGTGTTATCTTCTCCCTCGGAAAGCGGCGTATCCACACTGATGTGCCTGCCACCGATGCCCAGGGTAGAAGAAACCTCCTCGATATCCAGTTCCAGCACTTCCGCCAGCTCTTCGGGGGAGGGTTCCCGCTCAAACTGCTGTTCCAGCAGTGAATATGCTTTCTGGATGCGGTTGGTCAGCCCGACTTTATTCAATGGAAGTCGCACAATGCGCGACTGCTCGGCGAGTGCCTGGAGAATACTTTGGCGGATCCACCAAACGGCATAGGAAATAAATTTGAAACCACGCGTTTCATCGAACCGCTGAGCGGCCTTAATTAAGCCCAAATTACCTTCATTAATAAGGTCGGGCAGGGTTAATCCCTGGTTTTGATACTGTTTGGCTACAGAAACTACGAAACGAAGATTGGCTTTGGTGAGTTTGTCCAGGGCTTTTTGATCACCCTGCTTAATACGGATAGCGAGCTTGACCTCTTCTTCCGGTGTGATCAATTCCACTTTTCCGATCTCCTGCAGGTACTTTTCCAAGCTCTGAGATTCACGATTGGTGATACTTTTCGTGATCTTGAGTTGACGCATACTCATAGGCAGGTTTTTTTTAGGGGTTTTAGATTCAAAGGGTTTAACAGATACATGAACACTAAAAACGCATAAATGAATCTTTTCTTATTTAACAGTTAAAAGATTCAGTTTCAGCTAAACAATATAACCATTTGGAAGGAAAACACCAAACCATATTCAGGGTAAAGGGCTGGTTCTCAGCGGATTCCCCATTTTAGAGTTCATGATATGCTCATAATCAATGCTTTCGGGGAATTAAAAAAAATTTCAGGGCTTGAAATATTTATCTATAATTGCAGCCCACGATCAATAGCAATATAGATGAGTAAGAAACAGCAGTTCACATTAGAATATTCGTTAAAATGCCCGCCTTCCATTTTATACGAGTTTTTGAGTACTCCGGCCGGACTTCAGGAATGGTTTGCCGATAAGGTGGATGAGCGCGATAATATTTTCAGTTTCTCCTGGAACGGTTCCACCACCAAGGCGGAGGTTATGGAAAGCGAAATAGAAAAATATATCCGTTTTCACTGGTCCGATTCACCCAAAGAAGAATTTTTTGAATTCCGTATCGAAAAGTCCGACATCACCAATCAAACAATATTGCTGATCAAGGATTTTGCGGACAAAAAAGACATTAAAGATCAAACCCAACTCTGGAGTTACCAGGTAAAGGATCTTTTTCATCGTCTCGGGAATTAGTTTTTTAACTACGGATTAGGTTTCGCAGTCGGTTTTGGTTCCCGGCTCGAGTGCAGAATACGCTATTTTTGCCTTTCTTATTTTGTTCTAACCGGAAATTTTTGGCGTGATAAAAAAGCTTGACAAACTGATCGTTAAGGCGTTCATCGGCCCATTCATTGCTACTTTTTTCATCACCCTGTTCGTTCTGGTCCTGCAGTTTTTCTGGCTGTATATAGATGATATTGTGGGTAAAGGACTGGACCTGCTCACGATCGCACGATTTATCTTATACGTCTGTGCGACCCTTGTACCCCTCGCGCTGCCGC
This sequence comes from Bacteroidota bacterium, assembly GCA_030706635.1. Taxonomy (GTDB): domain Bacteria; phylum Bacteroidota; class Bacteroidia; order Chitinophagales; family Chitinophagaceae; genus Puia. Next base: position 28,427 of record JAUZOD010000016.1, on the reverse strand, counting down.
TGGCCGTGCTGCTGTCGTCTATTATGACCTTCGGGAATCTGGGAGAGACCTTTGAGCTGGTCGCAATTAAATCGGCGGGCATTCCATTGCTGCGATTCATGCAACCGCTTTTTATAACCTCTCTTTTTATTTGCGGTATCGCCTATCTTTTTAATAACTATATTATTCCGGTCGCGCAGTTGAAAATGCAGACTATGAAATATGACATCATCGTCTCCAAACCCGCATTTGATATCAAAGAAGGGGTATTTTATGACAAGATCGACGGATACATCATCAAGATCGGAAAGAAGGAAAAGGATGGTGCAACTATCCATGACATCCTGATTTTCCAGCATAATTACAGTCTTCTTCAGGATTTTGCCACTATTGCAGAAAGTGGAAAAATGACCATTTCACCCGATAAAAAATTTCTGGAATTTAACCTGAAGAATGGCTGGAACTACCAGGTCAAGGGGCCACGCAATTCGATTAATACCGAATTGATCCGCATGGGCTTCGTTGAATATAAAAAAGTATTCGACCTGAGTTCTTTTAAACTGAATAAAACCGACGACAGCGCATTTAAAAATAATTATCAGATGCTGAATATGCGCCAACTCGGAACAACCATCGATTCCATTGAGCATACTACCGGCGCTTACCGGAAACAATCTTACGGTACGTTCCGCTCTGTTTTGCGTACAATTCCCTACCTGGACAGTCCCTGGAAGGCCCAGGCCCTGGTCTTGAAAACAGACTCATTCCAGACAATCCTTCCTGATTCCGCCAGGCGACCTGTACTCGAACGGGTTTTTAATACCGTTAATAACCTGAAATCGAATTTCGATCTGGCCGCTATTGCTTACGAAAACGACCGCACCAACCTGCGCCTGCATCTGATGGCCTGGCATGAGAAAATCACCATGTCCATCGCCTGCCTCGTTCTGTTCCTGATTGGTGCGCCTCTGGGTTCGATCATCCGGAAAGGGGGGATCGGTATGCCACTGATCTTTGCTGTAATCTTTTTTGTAATTTTTTTCCTGCTCAATAATTTCGGAAGAAAATTTGTAAAACAGGATGTCATGCAGCCGATCGCCGGTATGTGGATGGCAACCTACACCCTTTTACCGCTGGGCATTTTCCTCACTTATAAAGCCATGAATGATTCCCAGCTATTCAACAAGGAATTTTATTACCGTTACTTCCGGAAATTCCTGACCTCCGGAAAGAAAACATCAAAGGAAGCCTGATCTTTCGTGCAGAATTTATTTTTCAGCCGTAGAATCTTTCCATCCGATTCCGTTTACATTTGCTGACAATTTTTTTTGTGGATAAAGGCAAACAAAACATCCGGCTGCAATTTTGGATCGTGGTGATTGCGATGGTATTGTTCAGCATTAAAATACTGGCCTGGTACCTCACCCGTTCCGTAGCGATATTAACCGATGCGCTGGAAAGCATTGTGAATGTGATTGCCGGATTTGTGGGTTTATACAGTTTATCCATAGCCTATAAACCACGGGATCTCAATCACCCCTATGGTCATGGTAAAGCAGAATTTCTCTCGGCTGCCATTGAAGGCACACTAATCATGCTGGCAGGAATCTTTATCATCTATGAAGCCGTTTACCATATTTTTTATCCCCAGGAATTGCTGCAGCTGACCAAAGGAATCTACCTGGTCGCCATTTCTGCCGTCATCAACTTTATCGTGGGTTTTATCGCCATAAGAAAAGGACGCGTCAACAGGTCGGATGCTTTGGAAGCCAGCGGACAACACCTGCAGTCGGATACTTATTCCACGCTGGCCATCATCGTCGGGTTGCTGCTCATTTACTTTACGGGAATCCAGCAGGTGGATAGCATCGTGGCCATCATCATGTCTCTCGTAATCATGTTCATCGGCTACCGCATTGCCCGTAAATCCGTTGCCGGCATTATGGATGAGGCAGATGATATCATCCTGGTTAAACTGATTGACCAGCTGAACCACAACCGGCAGCAGAACTGGATTGACATACACAATCTGCGGGTGATCAAATTCGGCAATATTCTGCATATTGACTGCCACATGACCGTACCCTGGTTTTTTAACGTGCGCGAAGCACATGCCGAAGTGGATATGCTTAGAAAACTGATTGAGAAAGAATTCGGTCCGGCAGTGGAATTTTTTGTGCATGCAGACGATTGCACACCGCATTGCTGCCCCATTTGCATCAAAAAGGATTGTAAGGTGAGACAACATCCTTTTACCAAACGAATCGAGTGGAAAATGGAAAATATCATTCCGAATAAAAAGCATGATTCTTCAACTCCCGGATGAATGCTAATTTCGCATGACTAATTACATTCTTTTTTACCCAAGTCATTAAATTAATCATTTATGCAAACCTGGAAACAATATCAGGAAGAAAATAAAGACAGATTTCTGGAAGAATTACTTGGATTGCTGAGAATTCCATCCGTGAGTGCAGAAAGTAACCACAAGGCCGACATGCAAACTTGCGCTGAGGCCGTAAAAGAAGCCTTATTGCAGGCCGGTGCCGGTAAGGCTGTGATCTATGAAACTGACGGGCATCCGCTTGTTTACGGAGAGAAAATAGTGGATCCTTCGAAACCGACGGTTTTGGTGTATGGACACTACGATGTTCAACCGCCCGATCCATTGGAACTCTGGAAAAGCGCCCCTTTTGAACCTGACATCCGCGATGGAAAAATCTTTGCCCGCGGATCTGCCGATGACAAGGGACAATTTTTCATGCACGTAAAGGCACTTGAAATCATGAACCAATGCGGAAAGATTCCCGGGAATATCAAATTCATCATAGAAGGAGAAGAAGAAATTGGTTCGCCCAGTCTGGGCACATTCATCAAAACGCATAAGGACCTGTTAAAAGCGGATGTGATCCTGATCAGTGACACCTCTATGATCAGTCTCAACACCCCTTCCATTGATACCGGCGTGCGCGGCCTGGCCTATATACAGGTTGAAGTGACCGGTCCCAACCGGGACTTGCACAGCGGCGTTTACGGAGGGGCCGTTGCCAACCCTATAACCATTCTCGCCCGGATGATCGCCAGCTGCCACGACGAAAACAACCACATCTGCATTCCCCGATTTTATGATGACGTATTGGAATCATCTGCCGAAGACAGAAAAAAAATGGCGCAAGCCCCCTTTGATGAAAAAGAATACAAAGCGGATCTGGGTGTAAAAGATCTCTGGGGTGAAAAGGGATATACCAGCAATGAGCGTACGGGGATAAGACCAACACTGGAATTGAACGGCATTTGGGGAGGATATCAGGGAGAAGGTTCCAAAACAGTTTTACCCTCTAAAGCTTTTGCTAAAATTTCGGCGCGGTTGGTTCCCAATCAATCTTCCGAAAAAATAACCCGGCTGCTGCTGGATTATTTTAAACAGATTGCGCCCGGGTCTGTCGCCGTTAACGCGTTCGAACTTCATGGTGGAGAGCCTTATCTCACGCCGTTGGACTCAAAAGGTTATCTGGCAGCTGAAAAAGCCATTGAAACCACCTTCGGCAAAAAACCGGTGCCCGTCCGGGGTGGCGGAAGCATTCCGATCTGTTCGCTGCTGGAAAAAGAACTCGGAATCAAGATCGTTTTCATGGGATTCGGTCTGGACAGTGACAACCTGCATTCTCCCAATGAAAAATTCGATATTGCCAATTTTTACAAAGGCATTGAGACCATCCCTTACTTTCATCGATACTTTGCGGAAATGAAATAGGTGGTCGCGGACAGACATCAGTACCATTATCCACCACCGGCCGGGGCAAGGTGAACCCTACGGCGCATACCTCCGGCGATAGCTAAAAAGGATCTTTTGTACTTTTACCCCATGGCGGAAAAAGAAAAACTGCGACTCGATAAATACCTCTGGGCCATCCGGCTTTTTAAAACCCGGAGCCTGGCTTCCGCCGCCTGTGAAAAAGGAAAAGTAAAATTCAATTCAGCCCAGGCAAAACCGGCCCGCCACGTAGTTTTAGGAGACGAATTCGAGGTAAAAACCGAAGCCAAAAGGTGGCGTATCAAAGTAACGGGCCTGCTGGATCACCGGGTAGCTCATGCGGAAGCCATTAAATACTACCTGGACATTACCCCGACAGAAGAGGTGGAACGCCTTCAGTTCCAGGCAGCCAGCTTTCATACCGGCAAACGGCTGAGCAAAGTGGGCAGGCCCACCAAAAAACTGCGCCGGGAATGGGAAGATTTTCGTGACGGCGAACCGGATGCTCCATAAATCTATCTTTGTACCCATCTCTTTCCTATGCGAATAGACATCATCACGGTATTGCCCGAATTACTGGAAAGCCCCTTTGCTCATTCCATACTAAAGCGGGCCAAAGAAAAAAAATTGTTGGAAATATTTGTCCACCCGCTCCGCCAATGGGCCATTAATGAGTATGGGCAGATAGATGATTACCAGTTTGGCGGGGGCGCAGGCATGGTGATGATGTGTGAACCCCTGGCCAACGCCATTGAATTTTTCCGCAAAGAAAGAAAATATGATGAGATCATTTATATGACGCCAGATGCAGAACTGCTGAATCAATCCATGGCCAACGCCCTTTCCCTGAAAGAAAATCTTCTGATTATTTCGGGGCATTATAAAGGCATTGATGAGCGCATCCGCAGGCATTTCATTACGAAGGAGATCTCCATCGGCGACTATGTGCTGAGCGGTGGTGAGCTTCCCGCCGCCGTGCTCGCAGACGCCATCGGCAGGTTGTTGCCTGGTGTTCTCAATGATGAAACATCAGCACTTTTTGATTCCTTTCAGGACAACCTCCTGGCGCCACCGGTATATACCCGTCCTGCAGAATTCCGCGGCTGGAAAGTACCGGATATTCTGCTCAGCGGGGATCCGGCAAAAATTGCAGACTGGCGTTACGAAGAATCGGTAAAAAAAACAGCGGAAAGAAGACCTGGACTGCTGAATGACTGAAATGATTATCCGCGGAAACTATATCGATATCCCGGGAAAAAGAATTTATCCGGCGGCCCTGGAAATTCGTGATAAGAAAATTGCAGCAGTCCGGGAACTGCCTGCGGGTGAGCACGTACCGCTGCAATACCTGAGTCCTGGCTTTATCGATGCCCATGTGCATATCGAAAGTTCCATGCTGATTCCCGCAGAATTTGCGCGGATCGCCGTGGTTCACGGCACCGTGGCCACGATCAGCGACCCGCATGAGATCGCCAATGTCTGCGGAATGGAAGGCGTGGATTTCATGATCCGCAACGGACGCGAAGTGCCGTTCCATTTTTTCTTTGGTGCCCCGAGTTGCGTTCCTGCTACGCCATTTGAGACCTCAGGGGCGACATTAAACGTGCAACAGGTAAGGGAATTGATACGTCGGCCCGATATCCTCTATCTGAGTGAAATGATGAATTTCCCTGGCGTCCTGCATGGCGATCCTGAAGTAATGAACAAAATCGCTTGGGCAAAAAAATTCCATAAACCGATAGACGGACATGCTCCAGGATTGCGCGGAGCGGATGCAAGAAAATACATCAACGCCGGTATCAGCACAGATCATGAATGCTTTACAGCTGAAGAGGCCCTGGAGAAGTTGCAATACGGCATGAAGATCATCATCCGGGAAGGCAGTGCGGCCCGAAACTTCGAAGCCCTCGCGCCGCTAATCAATGAACATTGGGAAAACATGATGTTCTGCAGCGATGATAAGCATCCCGACAGTCTGGTGCGTGGACACATCAATCAACTTTGCGCACGGGCGGCAGCCGCAAAAACGGATCTGTTTAAAATTCTGCAGATGGCCTGTGTCAATCCCGTGAACCACTACAAACTGAATGTAGGACAGCTTCGGGTTGGTGATGCCGCAGATTTCATCGTGCTGAAGGACCTTACAAAATTTGACGTGCTTCAGACCTTTATAAACGGGGAATGCGTGGCCGAAAACGGGAAAACAAAAATCATTATTTCATCGTCTATCCAAACTATCAATCATTTTCATTGCGACCGGATCTCTCCTGAAATATTGGCTTATCCGGTTTCATCCGCGGCCTATCCTTATCCAATCATAGAGGCGTTCGACGGTCAGCTGATCACAGGCAAAATAGAGGATCAGCCACACGTCCGGAACGGTCATTGGGAAACAGACCCTCACCGGGATATACTAAAAATCATTGTGATCAACCGGTATAAAAAAGCACCGGTAGCTATGGCTTTCATTAAAAACTTCGGACTAAAAACCGGTGCCATCGCTTCTTCGGTTGCGCATGATAGCCACAATATTGTGTCTGTTGGCATCCAGGATGAGGATATAGCCACGGCAGTAAACCTGCTGGTAGAAGAAAAAGGCGGGATCAGTGCTGTGGGCAACGGAAAAGAAATGGTGCTGGCCTTGCCCGTAGCCGGATTAATGAGTGCGTCAGATGGATACCAGGTAGCGAAAACCTATACGGCACTGGATGCCATGGCCAAAGCGCTGGGATCTTCATTGAAGGCGCCCTTCATGACACTCTCCTTCATGGCCCTGCTTGTTATACCGCATCTTAAGCTCAGTGACCTGGGACTGTTTGACGGAGACCGATTCAGGATACTTTAAACAAACAGGGCTTCACCGGAAAAACGGGGGCTTTTACCGCTTCACCGAGCCGGATTACCTATATGTCCTTGAACAGCAGGCAAAGGGAGCTTAGTTTTACTAAAAATTTGAAATAATGGATAATACGGATGAAAATATAGAACGGAATAATATACAGCCCCGGCGCGGAGGCCGGTTTTGGGTACCCCTGGGCATTATAGCTGTTGGCGGCGTAATGCTGGCCAGGCAAATGGGCGCCCAGATACCGGACTGGCTATTTACCTGGCAGGTTCTCCTGATCGGAATCGGCATTTTTTCCGGACTCACCTGTGGCTTCCGGGGCGGTGGATGGCTCGTTATGATTCTGGTAGGCAGTTTTTTCCTTATCGACCAGATAGCCCCAGGGGTTTCCTTCCATCAATATTTATGGCCCATGGGATTGATTGCAATAGGTCTTTTTATGCTGCTTAGGCCAAAAAGAAATCACTGGCACGGTGAGCATTGGAAAAGATTTCATCAGCGAAGTTTCAGGAGAATGCGGGAAAAAAGAGGATATCCCGGTTTTGGTCCGGGCTTTTCTGGCTTCGGATCCGACAGCAAAAATTCCTCTTCCGAGGATTACATTGATATCACTACTGCTTTCGGAGGGATACACAAAAATGTGGTATCTAAAAATTTCAAAGGCGGAGACATTACCGTCTTCATGGGAGGAACCGAAATCAACCTGAGCCAGGCAGACATCCAGGGCACGGCCAGGCTCGATATCACCCAGGTGATGGGAGGAACCAAACTGATCGTTCCCCCGCATTGGGAAATCCGGTCCCAGTTGACTTCCGTTTTCGGAAACGTCGAAGACAAAAGGCAAGAGACAGCCACAACCAATCCGGATAAAGTGCTCATTCTCGACGGAAGTTCGGTATTCGGCGGCATCGAAATCAGAAACTATTAGGCCAAAACAAATTGATCTGATTATACTTAAAACAAAATTATGAACTGGTATCTGACAAAACTTGTGTACAGAATCATTTGCGGCCAGGGCCATCATACCCCGCAATTTGATGAACAACTCCGGTTAATAGAAGCCGGCCATGCTGAAGAGGCCTATGAAAAAGCGGTCGCTTTAGGAGAACGTGAGCAGGATCAATTTTTCAATCAGGAGCAAAAACTTGTGCAATGGAAATTCATCAACGTGGCGGAATTGTACAAACTGAGCGGATTGCTGGACGGAGCCGAGTTGTATTCGCGAATACAGGAAACAGATAATGCTGATCTGTACATTGAGCTGACCAATAAAAAAGCAGCCCATATCCTGAACAACAGCAAACATAAATTCCTGGAAATCATTTAACGAATATCCATTGGTCAGGTCACCGATCACTGTCAGCAAATTCCGCAATACCTTTTTCGGATGGTGGGCGGTATGGGCTTTGCTCCAGGGCCTGCTGATCTACGGTTATGGATATCCCTTTGAAATAGCAGCCATCGACAGCATCGTCACCAACATCCTGATGCTCGCCGCCTGCTGGATGGTCACCAACATCCTGAGGTTTTACATGCCGGAAAAAGACCGCAAATGGTATATCCTTTTTCTGAGCATAATTCTGAGCCTGATGGTGACTTCAGCCGCCAAATGGATCCTGGGCTACGCCTATACAGATAAATTTAGTCCCGGATATTCGCTTTTTCTGTCTAATTCCTTTTGTATCCGGCTATGCATCGCCTTTTTGCTAATCGGATGCATGACCATTATTTGTGTATTGTGGTATACCGTAGAAGAAGAACAGGTAAACCGGCAGCGAAAGGAAGACGCAGAAAGGCTCAGCCGGGATGCCGAACTGTACAAACTGCGCCAGCAGTTGCAACCGCATTTTCTGTTTAATAGCCTGAATTCCATCAGCGCCCTGATCAGCAGTCAGCCCGAACAGGCCAGAAAGATGATTTATCAGCTATCCGATTTTTTAAGAGCAACCCTCCGGAAAGAAGAAGAACAATGGGTGAAAATGGAAGAAGAATTGCAAACCCTGGAACTTTATCTGGATATTGAAAAAGTAAGGTTTGGGCATCGGTTAACCACTTTCATTGAAAAAGACAATGCCTGTCTGCAAATGCAATTACCACCCATGTTGCTACAGCCCGTAATGGAAAATGCCATCAAGTTCGGACTTTACGACACCACGGATGTTGTTACCATTTCCATGTTTATCACCAAAGAGAATGACTATCTGAAAGTGGTGGTTAAAAATCCGTTCGATCTGGAAACTTCCACGCCGAAGCGGGGAACCGGTTTTGGATTGAATTCCGTAAAACGCAGATTATATTTACTTTTTGCCCGGAACGATCTGGTAGAAACAGAGGCTGAGGATCATATTTTTACCACCTCCATTAGAATACCACAACAAGGATGAATCATCCGAAATAAGACGTAAAGATGAAAGCCATTATTATAGATGACGAGCCCCTGGCCCGATCAATCATCAAAGAATATCTTCAACACCATCCTCAAATTCAACTACTGGCCGAATGCAGCGACGGGTTTGAAGGCGTAAAAGCAATACAGCAGTATCAGCCCGACCTGATCTTTCTCGATATACAAATGCCAAAGATCAATGGTTTTGAAATGCTGGAACTCATTGAACAGCCTCCCCAGGTGATTTTTACAACGGCCTTTGATGAATATGCCATCAAAGCATTTGAAAGTCACGCGGTCGATTACCTGCTCAAACCGTTCAGCAGGGAACGATTCGATAAAGCCGTCGGCAAATGGCTCGCCCAGGAAAACAATGGAGCAGCTAAAGTGAATCTGACTTCTTTTTTGGATTCGGCAGTCAGAACTCCTGCGGAACAGCAGCGCGTAGTAGTTAAACTTTCCGGCAAGATCAGCATCATCCCCGTGGATGATATCCACTACCTGGAAGCAGCAGATGATTATGTAAAGATTCACACGAAGGGCGGATCTTTTCTGAAGAATAAAACCATGGGACATTTTGAAACGGTGCTCAACAAAGATCAATTTGTTCGGACCCATCGTTCCTATATGATAAACATCTCTGAGATCACGCGGATTGATCCTTACGAAAAAGAAAATCACCTGGCCATACTGCGATCGGGTGTGCGGGTGCCTGTGAGCAAGGCGGGTTATGTAAAGCTGAAGGCCGTGCTGGGCATTTAACTGCTCCAGATAGCACCATTGATGCTGTTCCGGGAAGAACCGGTAACGGATGAAAGCACATTCTCCTCTTCGCGCCAGCGAAGCGCCCCCATCAGGGCAATAATAAGGGCCTCTTTATAGTCCACGAGTTCGTTTGTGGGAACAACAAGTTCAATATTTTTACGCATCATAAGAGTTCGCACCCGTTCCAGGAGAAACAAATTGTGTGCTCCGCCGCCGGTCGCTAATAACTTGAGAGACGCGGTGGTCTCCTCGCCCCGTACATTGGATAATAAACTGTCCGCGGCTAAATCGATCTGCACGGCGATGTGCTCCGTATAAGTCCGCAACGCGTCTTCCCTGGAAAGGTTTGCTTTTTCAATTACCGGAAGAATTTCTTTTAACCCGAAATCATTGGATAATGACTTTGGAAAATGCAGTTTGTAATAATCAAACTGATTCAGTTCGTATAGAAGCTGATCCTGAACGGAACCTTTGGAAGCCAAACGTCCATCTTCATCATACCCCTTGTCCGGATCCTTTGCCAATAAGTTCAATATGCGGTTTGCAGGACAAACATCGAACCCGGCCGGCGAAGGTAATTTCGCTGAGATATTTGCGATTCCGCCAATATTAAGGAACAGATCATATTCACCGAAAAGCAGTTTCTCTCCAATCGGGACCACGGGCGCACCCTGCCCCCCCAGAGCGACATCCGTATTTCTGAAATCCGTTATGGTGTGAATGCCTGTAATAGCCGCAATAACAGACCCATCACCCAGTTGGGCGGTCATCTTCTTTTCCGGCACGTGAAAACTCGTGTGTCCATGACTGGCAACGAGTTGAACCTGATATTCCAGTCCGTTTTTCTCTATGAAGTTATTCACCGCCGTTCCCAGATAATGACCAAAATCAGTGTGCAGCAGCAGATATTCCCTGGCAGGAAGTCTGTTTGCGCCGGCAAGTTTCTCCCGTAGATCGGGGAAATAGGGAATACAGTCCGTTTCCCGAATTTCGAAATTCCATCTTCCGCCCGTTTCCTCAAAATGGACATAGGCAATGTCCAGCCCGTCCAGCGAACTTCCGCTCATCAATCCGATCACCTTATACTGCATAGGAAATGGTTTTCTGATTCAATCTTTTGATTTAGTTTTATTACCAGCCTGTTTTCGAATATCGGATTTTTAATTTTTATATATGGTGATAAATCTGAGCCGGGACTATTCCATCCTCTGCGACTGGGTTGCAGAATTACGCGATGACACCCTGCAACAGGACAGAATGCGGTTCCGGAGAAATCTGGAAAGGGTGGGCGAAATTGCCGCTTATGAAATCAGCCGGGGACTTCCTTTTGAAGAAAAGGAGATACAAACACCCCTGGGGATTTGTACTTCCAGGGTGCTGGAGTCGCAGCCGGTACTGGCAACCATTCTGCGGGCAGGAATTCCCATTCATCAGGGTCTTCTGAATGTTTTTGATAAGGCGGACAATGCCTTTATTGCGGCATACCGGAAACACAAGCATGACGGCTCCTTTGAGATCAGCCTGAACTACATTTCCTGCCCCGATCTGGAAAACCGGGTGCTGATCCTCTCCGATCCGATGCTGGCCACCGGCTCGTCTCTCGTCAAGACGATCCAGTACCTTCGGTCAGAAGGCCGTGCCTCCCAGATCCACATCGTAACAGCCATAGCCTGTACGGTCGGCATCGAATATGTTCGCCGGGAAGAGCCAAATTGCAAAATCTGGTGCGGGGCCATTGATGACGAACTCACGGCCAAAGGTTATATTGTTCCGGGGCTGGGTGATGCCGGAGACCTGGCTTTTGGTCATAAGACCCAAATGTGATCCCCTTTCCCGGTATCGGGTTTTTTACTTATTTTCATGGGTCTTTGCAATCACCTTCCTATGAAATCAATTGACTTACCTGTCAGAAAAAGGCACGTGTCTATGAGAAGAATTGTTTTTGCCTGTGTTTGGGCGGCATACTTTATCCCCGGACCAGCTACGGCTCAAGATCCGGCTTTCTCGCAGTTTTTTGCCTCTCCGCTCTCGCTGAATCCGGCCCTGACGGGTAAATTCAATGGTTCCCTGCGTGTGGCCGGAAATTATCGCAACCAGTGGCCCCAGATCAACAATGCCTTTATCACTTCTACAGTTTCCATTGACGGCAATATCCTCGGCGGCAGACTACCGGCAGGTGATGCCTGGGGCATTGGAGCATTAGCCATGACAGATAAAACGGCGAATGGTATTCTCACCAGCAATTATTTTTCCATATCCACCGCTTATCAGAAAGCGCTGGACGAAAACGGCTGGAACCAATTAGGCATCGGTTTCCAGGGAACCTATGCAAATAAAATGCTGGACGGTTCCAAACTGCATTTTGAAGATGAACTTGACCAGCAGGGCGGCTGGACCATCCCCAGCGCCGAGTTGATTGATGGCCATCAGATAAACCTGAATTATTTTGACCTGAACGTGGGCGCCCTCTACAACGGATCCACTGATGGTAATAACAATCTCTATTTTGGCGCCTCTGCATATCACATTATACAACCCAAGGAATCCTTTACGGGAAACTCATATTATGTACTGCATCCCCGCATCACCCTGCATGGCGGTTATTCGTTCCCGTTATCATCCGGAAACAATAATAATTTCGTCCATTTCAGCGGATTATTCAGCAAACAGGCTAATGCCACCAATGCCATGCTGGGAGCCGCCTGGTCCAACAATCTGACCGGCAATGATGCGAGCCCCATCAATTTTTACCTGGGAGTATGGGCCAGATTCAGTAATCTTACCGATGCCATCATTCCGTATATCGGGCTGGATGCCGGTCCATTCACCGTGGGCATGTCGTATGACGTGAATGTATCTTCTCTGAAAAGCGCTTCCCAGAGTCAGGGCGGCATTGAAATATCCCTGATCTACATTAAAAGGCCATCAGAAGGATCGAAATCAATCCCCTGTCCGAAATTTTAAGACTTCTTTGCGCTGACATAGGGACTCCCTTTGACGATAAACCTGTACAGACGTTCTGCATCTTCCCTTGCAGATTCAACGCCGATTCGTTTGGTAACCAGGATCTGATCTTTTTTATATTTAAAACCGTCGTCCGCAATATATATTTCACCAGATAACAGATTACGCCCGGAATGCGATTTGTTCATACCTAAAGCCCGCGACACATTTCCCGGACCCCTGGTCAGGCTATAATCGGGTGTTTCTTTCCCGGTTCTTTCCAGCATGACCGGTATGCCCTTTACCGGTTCGAGGGCACGGATCAATACTACGTGGGGTATATCCTTTTTATTGGTAACTACATTAAACAAATAGTGCAACCCATAACAAATGTAAATATAAATCGTGCCCGGAGGTCCATACACGGCTTCCGTGCGGGCTGTTCTCCTTCCACCAAAAGCATGACAAGCCCTGTCTCCCTCGCCGGCATAGGCCTCGGTTTCCACAATCCTTCCCGAGGTAAGCACCCCGTCAAATCGGGTAACCAGTATTTTCCCGAGCAGCTCACGCGCAATTTTCAACACATCGTTTCTGTCATAAAAGGATTCATCGAGTTTTTTCATCGTTCCGGACATATACCTGTCTTTAAGCGTAAATTAGTGCTATATTCAACATCTTTAAAAAACGGGTTTGTTTAAAGAAATTGTCATTGCCATTCAGGCTTACCGCAAGGCCCATCTATTTATCGGTAAACATAACTTATGGAAATGGATCCTGATTCCGGGTTTCTGTTACATGATCCTGTTTAGCGTGGGTATCTATTTTTTTTGGATTTCTGCCGATAGCGCTGCTTCACATCTCAGTCAGTTCATCGGAATTGACCGCTGGTTGCATCATCAACATAATGCAGGCCTGAGTTTTTTATTCATGATGGGCGGAATTATGGTCCGGCTGACGACAATTTTCTTTTATTTTTCTCTTTTTAAATATTTATTCCTGATTATCGGTTCTCCCGTATTTGCCTATTTGAGTGAAAAAACGGAGTCTATCATCGAGGGGAAAGAATTCATTTTTCAAAAAGCGATCTTCTTTAAGGACATCGTGCGCAGCATTAAACTGGCCGTCAGGAACTGTCTCTGGCAAACGGTTTACACCATTTCCATTCTCATATTATCGTTTATTCCGCTCGTGGGCTGGATCACACCCGTGATTTCCTCCCTGGTGGAGTGTTATTATTACGGATTTTCTATGCTGGATTACAGTTGCGAAAGACACGGGCTCTCTCCTGCGGCCAGCATAGTTTACATCAGTAAACGAAGGGGACTGGCCGTTGGCAACGGAATGGTTTTCTACCTGATGCATTTTATTCCATTCGCCGGCTGGGTACTGGCTCCATCCTATGCACTGGTTGCTGCCACAATCAGTCTTTATCATCAGAATCTGGAGGAATGACAACGCGCGCAACCGTTTATCTAATTCCCAGCTTCCTGGAAGAAGAATCACTGGAGGTTTTGCCGAACTATATCACGCAGGCTGTTAAGGCCTGTGAAGTTTTTTTTGTGGAAAATGAGCGCAGTGCCCGCCGTTTCCTAAAAAAACTATGGAAGGAAATGGAGATCGACCGGTACGACTGGTTCGTTATCCATAAAGCGGAAGACAGCGCCGTAGCTGAATTTATCCATCAGGTGAAGGAGGGAAAGCAGATAGGCATATTGAGTGAAGCCGGATGCCCCGGAATTGCCGATCCGGGACAGGTGCTGGTTGCAGCCGCCCACGCGTCTGGGGCTATTGTAAAACCCCTGGTCGGACCAAGCTCTATTTTGCTTGCCTTAATGGCCAGCGGCATGAACGGTCAACAATTTCAATTCAACGGGTATCTTCCGGTTGATAGCCAGGACAGGGATAAAAGAATCAGAGAACTGGAAACCCTTTCCCGGAAACAGTCTTCTACACAAATATTTATCGAGACACCCTATCGTAACCAGGTATTGTTGGAGGCCTTGCTGAAGAACTGCAGGTCCGAAACCCGTTTATGTGTGGCCGTTAATTTAACCGGGAAAACCGAATTCATCCTAACGAAATCCATTGAAGCCTGGCGCAGAGCAAAACCGGCATTGCCAAAGCAGCCTGCCATTTTTCTGATCGATGCAGGAACTTAGGGTGTAAATGGATTCTGTATGGCTTTGCTGTCTTTCATAGATAAAATACTATCTACAACATATACCGAGGTTCCACGCCAGGGTACCGTAGCCATATACTCTTTATAATGCAATTCGAAATCCTTACCGCTGTTGGACATCAGTTGATTCGCCACTTTATCATCCACTACTGAAAAACGGAACTCATACGATTGAACAGAGCCGGCCTGGCCACCTTGAAAACCCGCCTGGATCAACCGTCCCTCGTACGTTTTGAAAACATAGCCTTTCTTCATCAGATTATTCAGCTGGCCGGCTTTCACACCTTCTCCAAAAACCCAAAAAAACCGCCAGTAAATAAATAACCCGCCTCCAACAAAGATGATTAAAAGGAATATGGTCAGAAATTTCTTCATAACTGAAATTTTATAAATTAAAAGACGGCTTGCCAAACAATTTCTGGCAAATGGCTGTTTATTCCTGCTAAGATAGGGATTGTGCAGTTCCATTAAAGGGGCTGTGAAAAATGTGTTTACCTTCGATCAATAAATTCAAGGACCCATGCGGATTGGCATCGTTTGTTACCCGACTTTTGGTGGAAGTGGCGTTCTGGCCACTGAATTGGGAAAGGCGCTGGCCGAAAAAGGACATCAGGTTCATTTCATCACGTATCAGCAACCGGTCCGTTTGATTGAATTCAACGCTAATATATTCTATCATGAAGTGCGCGTAGCTACTTATCCGCTTTTCGAGTACCCCCCGTACGAAACGGCACTCTCCAGTACCATGGTAGATGTGATTAATAATCATCAGCTCGACCTGCTGCACGTACATTATGCCATTCCGCACGCATCCGCTGCCTATATGGCAAAAAAAATCGTCGCCACCCGGGGCAAAAACATTCCCGTAATCACCACGCTCCACGGCACGGATATTACGCTGGTAGGCCGTGATAAAACACTGGCTCCGGTAGTTGCTTTTTCCATCAATGAAAGCGATGCCATTACCGCCGTATCCCAAAACCTGCGTGACGAAACTTATAAGATATTCGAGATCAAAAAGGAAATAGAAGTAATATACAATTTTGTAGACGTAAGCCGCTTTCATAAACGACCGATAGATGCCTTTCAAAAAGTAATTGCGCCCAATGGAGAACGCATCCTGGTGCATGCATCTAACTTCAGAAAAATAAAAAGGGTTCTGGATGTGGTCCGCATCTTTGCGGAAATAAACAAGAAGATTCCGTCCAAATTGCTGTTTGTGGGAGACGGACCTGAGCGGCCAGACACCGAAAACCTTTGCCGGGAATTGAACCTGTGTGATGATATCCGCTTCGTTGGCAAGCAGGAACAGATTGAGGAAATCCTGGCAGTTGCCGATCTTTTCATTCTGCCTTCTGAATATGAAAGCTTTGGGCTCGCGGCACTTGAGGCTATGGCGGCAGGTGTACCCCTTATTTCCAGCGACGCCGGGGGCTTACCGGAAATCAATGTGAATGGGAAAACAGGTTATATGAGTCCGGTTGGGGATGTAACCTCCATGAGCCATAATGCCATATCAATACTATCGGACGACGGGATACTAAAAACATTCAAACACAATGCTGCCGAACAGGCGAAGAAATTCGATATACATCAAATTGTGCCTCAGTATGAGCAGCTATATGACCGGTTTCTGAACGCCCCTCATCTTCTCAGCCACTTTTCAGGATCGAAAAGGTGATCCTTTTCGTCTGAGAGTACAAACTCCAGCTGACCGATTTCGGCCAATTTCCCAAGCGTTTGACCGGTATTGACTTGTTGGCCTTTTGAAACACTAACTGTTGCAAGATTGCTGTACGTGGTAAAATATTTCCCGTGCCGGATCATGACGGCACTCACATCTCCTACGTTAAATATACTTTGAACCTCGCCTTTGAATACTGCGGTGACGGAAGTTCCTGCGGGTGTTTCAATAGTAATACCCTGATTGTTGTGAACGATGCCCTTGATGTATTCGTGAGGGCCAAAACGCATAGCGATATTTCCGGCTGATACCGGCCAGGGCAGATGCCCCCGGTTTTTCTCGAAATCATCAGAAAGTGCAACGTCGGCTGTGGTATTGAAAGTCGTTCCAGGTTTGGCGGCAGGCCGGGCAGTGGCTGAGTTCGCAGCTACGGGTGCAGACGGACGACTCGCTTTTGCATTGTCTGATTTTTCCGGTACATTGGCGGCGGCATTTTTCTTGGCTTCCCGAATGGCCTCTTCTCTGGCTCTGCGTATGGCAGCGGCAATGGCATTGCCTAATTTCTGATCCTGCCTTTGTTTCAGGTTCATTTCCTTTTTGAGCTCTTTCTCATGCGACTGAAGACTGGTAACCACCTCATCCTTTTCCTTTTTTTCCACCTCCAACACCTGTTTTTCCTTATTCTGTTTAACGAGGGCCTCATCTTTCTCAATTCGCTTCGTCTTAAGGCCATTTATTTTATTCTGTAGGAGATCATGCGTTTTCTGAATATTGGCCGCCCGCTCTTCCCGGTAAGTCCGGTAAGATTTCAGATAGGCCACCCGTTTCACGGCATCGTTGAAATTATTGGCAGCAAAGATGAAATTGAGGTAATCGTAGTTGGTGCGGTTCTCATACGCATATATCACACTTTCTGCATATTGTTTACGCAGGGTATCCAGTTCCTTTTTCAGTTTCAGAATCTCGGACCAGGAATTATTCATGTCGGCCTGGATGAAATTAATCTGCTGGTTTATATTTGAAATAGCCGCCTGCCTTAACCGGAGCCGTCTTTGCAAAAGAGCCAGCTGGCCGAGGGTTTCCTTCTTGTTTCTCTTGGTAATATCCAGTGAGTGCTTTACATCTTCAATTTGCTGCTGGATGGAAGCCCGCTCCTTTTCAAGATCGCTGCGGGTTTGGGCTGGGGTCTGACCAAATGAAACCGCTGCGGAGCAAAGCAAATAAAGAAAAAGAAATACCGGTTTTTGCATAGCCGTCATGAACGTAAGGGTGAAAGTTACTGCATAACGCCTATTTCTGTTTATAATTTTTCGGAATGCTGAAGGGAAAGTTTAAAGGTTCGTTAAAAGAATATTGCTTGAATGTAAGTTCAATATCCAGCCGCGCTTTTTCGGCAACAGCAATTTTACGATAGGTGGAGAAAAGCACGACATCTTTTTTTTCGTAGTCCCCATAGGTAAGATCACAGGAACGGGCACGTAACCTGTCTACATCATCGAGCTTGCTGTGCTTGATGCTGAGATCGTCCTTATTCAGCGTGATATAATTCCTGAAAAGTTTCCCCTCGCTCAAAAGAGAAATTCCCTGATCGTCTTTACGGTAAAAGACGATATTACTGTCCAGATAAACAGGATTGCCGAGGATGAGCGCCTGCAGGGTTTGAAAGTCGAATGGAAGGTGCGTGATTTCCTGGAGATAGCTTACAGACCTTAGCTGATAGACCTTGTCGAGCTTGCTCAGAACCATTACGCTATCGGGTGTAATGACTGCCCGGAAAGCCTCTATACCTAAAACGGCATTGATGGAAACCCAGATCATTTGGTCTCTTTGCAAACGGAGGAAAGCTGTGAATTCATAATCCTTGCCATCACTTCCTTCATAATGCACTTTTATTTTTGCAGAAAATGTATTGCAGTCAAGCGTATTGCTTTTGATATGATCATACAATGTGCGGATATACCGGATGGAATCGGCTTTAAGGTCCTCCATAGCGGATGAATCCACCGGGTTTGCCATCGTAGTATCTTTTTTGGCGATCGCAGTGGTGATTTTTTTTGCCGAACGACAACCTCCAACCGAAATTCCAATCAGTATCACTGCGGCAATCATCCCCAAAAAACCCAGGCTCTTCTTCTGTATCCGTTTAATCATATTTATCATTTTCCCGTATGACCGAATCCCCCATCGCTTCTGGCGGTCTGATTAATAACATCCGCTGGTACCCATGTTACTTTTTCCACACAACCAACCACCATTTGGGCAATCCTGTCGCCCGGATGAATGATCTGCTCCTGGTCTGAAAGATTGATCAGGATCACTTTCAGTTCTCCCCGGTAATCCGCATCCACAGTGCCGGGTGAATTCAAACAGGTGATCCCCTGTTTTATGGCCAGGCCGCTGCGCGGTCGCACCTGAGCTTCATATCCTGAGGGAAGTTCAATGAATATACCTGTAGGTATCAATTGGCGTTCCAGCGGGCGCAGGATAACCGCCTGGGGAATGTCTGCCTTCAGATCCATTCCTGCGGCATCAGCCGTAGCGTACGCAGGAAGTGGATTGGATGATTTGTTGATGATCTTAACAGAAAGTGACGGCATGGGCGCAAAGGTAACTATTCAGGCTTCTTCAGCAATACAACGGCATAGGCTACAACGCCTTCTTCCCGGCCAACAAAGCCCATTTTTTCCGTTGTGGTGGCTTTTATGGAAATGGCGTCTTCACTTGCCTCCAGCAGCCCCGAAATCACCCGACGCATCTGATCCGCATATTGCATGATTTTGGGTCTTTCGAGACAGATCGTAGTATCCAGATTTTCCAGATAAAATCCGTTCTTCCGGACGAGCTGAAATGTTTTATGCAGTAATATTTTGCTGTCAATGTCCTTATATGTGGCATCGGTATCTGGGAAGTGGAGACCGATATCTCCCAGATTCAGGGCCCCCAGAAGGGCATCGCAAATAGCGTGTAACAGCACATCGGCATCACTATGACCTATAGATCCTTTTTCGTGAGGAATTTGAATTCCTCCCAGCCAGAGTTTTTTCCCTGCTGAAAGTTGATGATAGTCCGTTCCGAAACCAATCCGGTATGCCATGGCGCGTAAGAATTAATAAAAAGCCCGTTTCAGGAGCGGCAAAAATAGCTAATCCACCTCTGAAAAGGGTTTTCCATTAAAGTCTTTTATTGATCGGCGCCGGATGTATTCGGGGCGTTATCTCCGCCATCCAGGTCAAAGGTAAGCCCGAACCGGATCGTATTGGAAAGTGGGTTACGGGTGATGCCGCTACCTGATGGAACCAGATAAGAAAAGTTCAACCCAAGCAAATTGTATTTCAACCCTACGCCCATGGTAAAATATTGTCTTCCTCCCTGGCTCTGGTCTTCATAAAAATACCCTAGCCGGAAAGCAAACTGTTCGTTATAGGTATATTCCGCACCGATAGAGGCATTAATTTTCTTTAACTGATCTCCGCCGGAAAATGAATTAAACCAGCTACTGGTTACGCTTTGATTATGATATTTATCCACAGCGGCACTATCCACATCTGTCATCCCCGTATAAACGGGGGGTGAGGGTACCAGTAATTTATTCAGATCCAGTCCAAAACTGATTTTGTTCTGGTCATTAAACACCTTCGTGTAGGTTGCGCCAATACCCAGATTGGCGGGAATGTACTCCTTTTGAGTGGCATCATTAGTATATCCGATCTTGGTACCCAGGTTGGACAAAGACGCACCGAAGGCCCAACCCTGCCTGTTAGCATCGGTCAAATTATAGTAAAGCGAAAGGTCGGCCGAGACTGCATTCCCAGCTTTATAGGCCGAGATGCTTCCACTGGCTGCGGCGGCGCCCAGGGTAAGATTGGAATTGATGTAGCGGAGGGCCAGACCCAGGGATAATCTGTCTGACAGTTTCCTGGAATAACCCAGATCCAATGAAAATTCCCGGGGTCTTCCTTCTCCCCAGTTATTTCCGTTGTAATCTGAAAACTGAATGCTGCCGAGGCTGAAATACCGGATGGAAGCCGTAATGGCCTGGAGATTATCCAGTTTGTGGTATCCGGCCGCCGTCAACATATATACATCATTCAGCCCCAGGTCCTTAAGCCAGGGAGTATACGTCACCCCGATCCCGGTATTATATTCTGAAAACGGGGTTTTAGCCTGATTGTAAAAAGAAGAATTCGCATCCGGAGACGTGGCCAATCCGAGTTCACCCATGGACCCAGCCCTGGCATCGGGTGAAATGCGCAAAAAGGGAACGGCTGTAGTTACGACATTCACATTCCCGTTGCCGGTTGTTTGGGCATTCAGCAGAATCGTAGAAAACATACCGCACAGTAAAGCAGTTAATTGGAAAAACAGTCTTTTCATGTAATTTATTTTAGCTTAAAAGGACACTGACCACATCAATGATACCTGTTGTAATGCAAAACAGTTGCCCCAGGATCATTTCAGCTTTTAGAGGGTAAAAATTTTCGATAGCTAATGTTGTGGTTTTAAATGAGTTCTGATAACCGTGCCGGTTCATTCTCACTATACAGATAAGGCCCATTAAGCTGTACCGGCTTCTCCAACGGAATAGCTTCACAATTATTGCGCAATTTAAAGGTTTCCGGCTGCTTCAAATGTCCTGGTTAGTCAGACCTTACCAGGATGCAGTTTTAACATTCCCAAAGGAGGAATTTTTCTCCAAACCGAACTATATTCGCGTTCTCCTCGTATTGTGCATTTATACGCGGTCCTTATTTACAATATTTGTACCGAAAGAGCGTTTCTTCACCTAACATATCACGGTTAAATGCGTTTTCTATGAATCTCAAAAATCTGTTTATCCTTGCTTCCTGCGCTATAGCGGTGAGTTCGTGCAAAGATGGTAAGTTATTCGGCAAAAAGAAGGAATCTTCTGATGTTACCGGATGGAACTATAATGACAAGAACATGGGGGGCTATCAGGTTTCCAAAGAAAAGGAAGAACGTACAGGCCCGGGTCTTGTATTTGTTCAGGGAGGTACTTTTACCATGGGAGCCACTGAAGAAGATGTTATGAGCGACTGGAACAATATTCCACGGCGGGTAACGGTAAACTCTTTTTATATCGACAGAACCGAAGTGGCCAACGTGCATTACCGGGAATACCTGTACTGGATCGATAATGTATTTGAAGGAGACGAATATAAATCAGTCCGCGATGGTGCCCTTCCAGACACCCTGGTATGGAGGAGCGAACTGGCTTATAATGAACCCTTGGTCGAATATTATTTCCGTCATCCTTCCTATAACTACTACCCAGTGGTTGGGGTGAGCTGGAAACAAGCCCAGGACTTTTGTTTATGGAGAACCGATCGCGTGAATGAAAAAGCTCTGGTTGATCGCGGGTTCATCAATAAGAATTCATTAAAAAACATTCAGGGACTCGGCCAGGAAAATTTCAATACGAAATCTTACCTCATGGGTGAATATCAGGCTACACCCGGGGCGGCTGCCAAATCAAAGAAAAATGAACTGCGGAATCCCAATGGAACACCACGCACTCAGGTTACTTTTGAAGATGGCATTCTGTTGCCCTCCTACCGTCTTCCTACAGAGGCAGAATGGGAATATGCGGCGCTTGGTTTAATTAATCAAAACCCGGCTCCCAGCAAGAGCGATAAAAAAAGAGGTGAAGAGCTGATTGCCAACAAACAGGTTTATTCCTGGAGCCAGAACGTGAACGGATTGCGCGACTCCCGCCGCGGAAGCTGGCAGGGTACCTTCCTGGCAAACTTCAAACGCGGCTCAGGAGATAACATGGGTGTTGCCGGAGGTTTGAACGACAACGCCGTGTACACCGCAGACGTAAATTCCTTTTATCCCAATGGTTTCGGATTGTACAATATGTCCGGCAATGTGAGCGAGTGGGTACAGGATGTTTACCGTC
Organism: Bacteroidota bacterium; assembly: GCA_030706635.1. GTDB lineage: Bacteria > Bacteroidota > Bacteroidia > Chitinophagales > Chitinophagaceae > Puia. The sequence goes on along the minus strand of JAUZOD010000016.1, from coordinate 5,972 downwards.
CCCTTTCTTCACAGGACGTGGATGATGTGGCGCCATTCCGTGGTAACCAGTTCAGCACAATAGATCTGGGCAAGGAAAACAAGCCGGAAAGGGACAGCCTGGGCCGAATTAAGTACCGGAACGTAACAGATGAAGAAAGCAAGAACCGCCGCAACTACCAGAAAGGAGATGTAATCAATTATCTGGATGGCGACTCCCTGATCGCCGGCGTAAGTTATGGATATGGTAAAACCACTTTAATCAGTGACAAATCCAGGGTTATTAAAGGCGGAAGCTGGAATGACCGTGCTTACTGGTTAGGGCCTGGTACACGCCGCTTCATGGAAGAAGATCAGGCAAGCTCCACGGTAGGTTTCCGTTGCGCGATGGATCGCGTGGGCAGCGCAGCCGGCAATGGAAGAAAAACCGGTATCAACTACAAACAAAGAAAGCAAAATGCCCGAAAGCAATAAGTTGAACTATAAAATATTGAAAAGCCACCCTGTTATGTCGGGTGGCTTTTTTGTTAATTACATTTGTGTTCATGACTTCCATTGAAAATTTATACCAACTTTTTCTAAAGCACCCTTCCATTTGTACTGACAGCCGGAAACTAAAGCCGGGAGATCTATTCTTTGCCCTGAAGGGCGAAAATTTCAACGGCAACCGATTTGCCGGTCAGGCTCTTCGGGAAGGTGCGGCTTATGCTGTCATTGATGAGACCCCCGAAACAGGGCAGGAAAACTTCATCCTGGTTAATGATGTTTTGAAGACTCTGCAGACGCTTGCCGGTCATCACCGGGATCAATTTTCCATCCCCTTTATCGGAATCACCGGCAGCAATGGAAAGACTACCACCAAGGAACTGATCCACGCCGTTCTTTCCACCACCTACCGCACCTACACGACCGAAGGAAACCTGAATAATCACATTGGTATTCCGCTGACTATCCTGAAAATTAAAGCCGATGCCGAGATGGCCGTCGTGGAAATGGGCGCCAATCATCTGCGGGAGATCGCTGGCTACTGCGAGTATGCGAAACCAACACATGGCATCATCACGAATTGCGGCAAGGCCCACCTCGAAGGATTTGGCAGCGTCGAAAACGTCCGCAAGGGAAAGGGCGAATTGTATGACTGGCTGCGGACTCATGGCGGAACCGCCTTTGTGATGTGGGATTACAATGACCTGCGGGAAATGAGCAAAGGCATTGCAGAGATCGTATCCTATGGAACCTTTGACGCTGCCGTCACAGGAATAGTTGATGGCGAAGGGCCACTTCTCCGGGTTAAGCTCACGCGCGGCGTGCACAATCAATTGATCCAGACCCAACTCGCGGGAAAATACAATTTGCCCAACGTACTGGCGGCCGTAACCGTGGGAACTCATTTTAATGTGGATCCTGCCAAAATCAAAACCTCCCTGGAAGCCTATCGGCCATCCAACAGCCGGTCTCAGATTTTGCCCTGGGGGAGCAATACGGTAGTGCTGGATGCCTATAATGCTAATCCTTCCAGCATGAGAGTGGCCATAGAAAACTTCGCTTCCATTTCTTCCAGTGAGAAGGTGCTGGTGCTCGGGGCAATGGCTGAGTTAGGCGACAGCAGCATCCTGGAGCATCAGGAACTCCTTCGGCAGATTGCCGGATACCCCTGGAAGGAAGTTGTGCTGGTCGGTGGCGATTTTTTAAGAATAAAAAACAAATACCGGAATTTCCAAACAGCCGCCGAGGCCGGCGAATGGCTGAAATCAAGGCATTTTGAAAACAGCTTTTTCCTGGTGAAGGGCTCCAGGAGCATAGGAATGGAGCGAATAATCGACAGTTGACAATGGGCAATGGACAATGAAACGCAATTCGAAATGCAGGATTATCCATTGTCAACTATCCATTGTCAACTGTCAATTCCTCGTCTGAAACTTTACTACAGCATGACTGATCGGCTGAATGGTTTGTATATAGCTGTATATATTACTCAGATCCTGATCCTTCATTGTGGCATACATACTCCAGGGCATGATGGTCTGCGGCTCTCCAGGCGAAAGCACCCGATGAGCCCGGGCACTATCCCGGTATTCGGCGAAACGTTGTAAGAACATTTCTCTCGTCCAGCTTCCGATTCCGGTTTGTTTATCCGGTGTAATGTTGGCCGAACGCACAACAGCGCCTGCCATAATAAACTCACGACCACCCGCCATGGCCAGATTTTCGACAAATTTCCCCTTCTCCAGCGGCGTATGACAATCGTGACAGGATGCAATGGTAAACAGGTATTTACCCTGGGCAACCGTATCACTCTTATCTGCAGGTATTTTTCCCGGAACCGCTTTTTCCGGTATCGTATTCAGAATGATGTTCATGGGGAAATCAGATTTTGATTCCGGCACCGAGTGTTCAATTGCCGGGATGCTGCGTAGATAAGCAATCACCGCTTTGATGTCTTCCGGATCAGCCTTCCCATAATTATGATAGGGCATTACCGGGAAAATGGCCTTCCCGCTTTTTCTAACGCCAGTAGTAATGGCCCGGTAAATTTCTCCATCCGTCCAGGAGCCAATGCCGGCTGGTGTGATGTTGGCAGAAAAAAAAGTGCCCGGAAATCCTTCCGATTTTCCAAACTCCTGTCCGCCTTCTCCCAGAGTAGTAACATCCATCGGCATCGCGTACTCGGAAGCATTCCGCAGACTGTGGCAATCCATACAGACCATAACAGATTTGGCGAGATATTCACCCCGCGCCGTATTGGTCGCTGTTCTTTCTACTTTAATTTGCGGGGCCGGACCAACATTGGGTAAAGCCACTTTAATATAGACGACAATGATGATCAGGGCTAAAATGAGTATGAGTACCACACTGCCCAACAGTTTCAGGAATTTTTTCATGTCAATTCGGGTTAAAAAATGATCGTTATGGTTAAATACTTAACATTGGTTGTAATCCGTGAATCTTGATAAATGGGTTGGGGATTATGTCAGTCGACACATCAATCTATACCGTTTCAAAGAGAAAGATAATTAATTCTAACGAACACTGATCAGGGAGCTCAACGGAGAGCGTCGGTTTCTGAAATCCATCATATCCACTTTAACCGTGCCTACACTAATGGGGCTTTCCACCCGTACCGGGATATGATTAGGGTCATCACTGACCCATACGGTCATCTTTTCGCCACCTTCAAAAATGGTTCCTTTGATGAGCAGGGGTTTGAACTTGATGGCCCGGAACTTACCGTATTTGGTTTTAATAATCTCCTTGCCCAGATACCGGATGTATAAATTATATATCTGATTATCCAGAAACATAGAAAATGGGATTTTATCTCCAGGTTGCATTTTACTGAAATCTATATTCCGCGCATAGTACAAGGAACTGAGTACGTCCTGAATGCAAGCAGGCGTTTTGAAGACACCCGCACTGGTGATGACCGTGTTGGCTGTTTTATTAAAACTGTTGTTCTCATATTTCCTATAGGTGCCTTCATTCACATTCCGGATAAATTTGTAGGGCTGGAGGGTTGCCGTATCAATAAAAGATTCATATTTATCCCTGACCTTGAAAAAATTATCGTAGAAATTATAGGTATGGCCTTCCCCGGTAACATGATAAACCGGCTTCCCATTCAGCGTTTCCAGCACATTGCTAAACGTTGCTTCACCTGCCGCAATATATACACCGGCCAAGGTATAATAAACCCGGTAGGTTATGCTTTCATTCGCCTGAAATGCAGTGTTCTTTACCCCGCAAAAATCATCCCCGGCCCGCAGTGGTAAGGACACGGCCATCATCATAAGCAATCCAATTCCGGTAATTGATTTCATCTGCTACTGAATAATTTTATCCTTAAAATTAATAAACTCCCGATCAAAGCAGGGATAATTAAATTGACCAGCCATATACCCAGTGACACCGCAAGAATACCGGCTGTATTTACTGTAAATACCTGAAAAATCTGAATGCCCGCCTCCCACCGAAGTCCCAGATCTGTTAAAAGCGTTAGTGAAGGAATAATGGCCATCACCACGAACATCACACTAACCCCCACAAATACCTGTATTCCGGCAAGGTCTACGCCAAACAGGGAAAACAAAAGAAAATATTGCAAAAGAAATACCCCGTATCGGATCAGGGAAATGAAAAGAATTTTAAAAAGCATCCGGGCACTGAAACTTTCCGGTATATAAAACGCCCTGTTGTATTTTTTGAGCAGGCCATTCACCCTGCCAACCAGTGGTTCAAACCGAAAATATAGAGTTCCCAGCAAAAGAGCGGACAAAATCGTGATCAGTAAGAATATTTTGAAATAGGAAGCATCCGGATGTGTTCCCCGGAATTCCGGAATAAAGCGGGAGAAGAAAAATAACCCCACGGAACCTGCCAGCAGGGTAATGAGCATCTGAGCCATGCTGCATATAATGGCTGGCGCAACGGAACGAACCTTTTTCCCTGGGTCAACATACAACATTCGGCCTAAATATTCGCCAACCCGGTTCGGTGTAAAAGAGGCGATGCAGGCGCCGGCCATTACAGCTTTAAATGCTTGCGGAAAACGCATATGCTGGATCGGGAAAATGGAGATCTGCCATTTAGCTGCTTCCAGCCCCCAGTTCACCCACATCAGGCCAAACATGCCGTATAATTTCCAGTTCTGCTTCCCGATGAGAGCCTCCCAGATTTGCTGAAGAGAATTTTTCCACCCATGCTGATGCTGCAGCTGTCGTGAGACTGTATAAAAAAGAACGATAAGAAGCGCCGGGCCAATCACGTAGTTGAGGAATAATTTGATATTTTTGTTCAGCGCCACATTCAAAAATAGCGTTCCCCTTGCAAAAGAATTCCAAAATCATATTGGGGATTGATCCGGGCACATTGATGATGGGTTATGGACTGATTCTCGCGGAGGGCCAGCAAATGCGCCTGATCGAAATGAATACGCTCCACGTGCCTGCGCGGCTGGATGCTTACCAGCGCCTGGAGCTCATTTATTTTACGGTGCAGCAATTAATTTTCAAATTCCGGCCCACCGATTTTGCCATTGAAGCACCGTTTTTCGGTAAGAATGTACAAAGTATGCTTAAGCTGGGCCGCGCTCAGGGGGTAGCCATTGCTGCTGCGATGCAGTCCTGCATCCCGGTTACTGAGTATGCCCCGCGCAAAATAAAACAATCCATCACGGGTAATGGCAATGCGGGAAAAGAACAGGTATGGAAAATGCTACAACAGATACTCCAGATCCGTCAGGAAATCGATCACCTGGACGCTTCCGATGCCCTGGCGGTTGCCATTTGTCATCATTTCCAGGCGCAACATCCGGTCTCCAAAGAGAAAAAGCTCAACGGATGGGGCGATTTTATTGCAAAAAATCCGGGAAGGGCGAGGTAATGTGTAAATGTGGTCATGTGCTAATGTGAAAATGCCCTGAGGCTCCTCTCACAATTAATTTCTGATTTAGCACTGTATTTCATTTGCACATTACCACATTTACACATTTACACATTTGCTTTCAGGTTCCCGATTATCCTTTCCTGCACATTCCGGAATTGTTCTTCGGATAATTTTAATTTAGGCCGGCTGAAATTGAGATCGTCAATTTGATCAATCGGAACCAGATGCATATGAGCATGGGGCACTTCGAGGCCAACCACTGCAATCCCGCAGCGGTTGCAGGAAAATGATTTTTCAATCGCATGAGCAATGGGTTGTGCAAAAATCAGAATACGGGAGAGATAGGTCTCATCCAGGTCAAAGAATTTATCAGTCTCCGCTTTGGGAATCACCAGCACATGTCCCTCCCGCAAAGGATTGATGTCCAGAAAAGCCAAAAAAAAATCATCCTCCGCAATCCTGTAACTGGGTATAATTCCTTTTATGATTTTTGAAAAGATGGACATTTTGCAAATGAAAAGCAAAAATAGTTATAATAAAATTTATCTCAACTTACACGCCCTTCAGCATTCTCAAATTCTCAAATTCTCAAATTCTCAAATTCTCAAATTC